>JAXMHJ010000015.1:0-73498 GCA_046346795.1 Kiritimatiellia bacterium | reverse complement strand
TGCCATCCCGATTCCCGGGTAAACGCGGGTGTTGAGGGCCAAAGGTCTTCACTACATCTCAAATTTTTAGGCGGAGACAATCCGGGGTTTGGGGTGAGGGGGCCGGATTCGTTTCAGGCGCTCCAACAGGAGTTTCACCTCCGGCGCGGCTTCCAGAAGGCGACAGCCACTGGTAGCACAGCCACTGGGTCCATTGGTGGTCCACAGGGGACAGACCGGGTCCACCGGGGACAGACCGCATTGGGGCCACTGGGGACAGACCGCCTGATCGTTGGAGCACACTTTGAGTGACCGCTGAGCTTCGCGTCTGGATTGCCCCGACTGGATCGTCCGGCACGTTCAGATTCGTCAGGTATTGAGGAGTGGAGGGGCATGGCATGGGTGGAATTCAGGTTCGTTGACCGGACCATACAGATGCGGCGAGGGCGGTGAGGAGTGCCCGAAAAGTATATTCCATTTCCGATTTCCGGTGAACGCTGTCCGAAAAATGGTTCCGACCGCCGGGAAACGCATGGAAAGAAGGCAGCCGGCGCCCCGAGCACCCAGGGTGGCGCTCACCACAGCCTCCCCGGGGGCCATCATCACGAACCCCGACTCGCGTTACGCAGAGACGGCAGACCCGCCGAAACGCGGAGCGAGGGCGGCATGGGCCTCCCGGACGATCCGCTCGGTGGTCTCCCAACCGATGCAGGGATCGGTGATCGACTGGCCCCGCACCAGTTTGTCCAGTGGCTGGGGAAAGGCCTGTCTGCCCTCCACCAGATTGCTTTCCACCATGGCGCCGATGACGGCGGGATTGCCCGCGGCCTGACGGACGATCTCGGCGAAGACCTCGGGCTGCCGCCGGTAATCCTTGCCGCAGTTGCCGTGGCTGGCGTCGATCATGATCGCCTGGAGGAATCCGTTCTTCGCCAGCAGGGCGCGCGTCTTCTCCACATGTTCTTCGCTGTAGTTGGGCCCGGTGTCCCCGCCGCGCAGGATGATGTGGCAGTTGGGGTTGCCGGAGGTGGTGACCGCGGCGGCCACCCCGCGCGCGTCAACCCCCAGGAAGGTTTGCGGCGAACGCGCGGCCTTGATGGCGTTAATGGCGGGCTCGAGCGTGCCGGGCGTGGCGTTCTTGAAGCCGAGCGGCATCGACAGCCCCGAGGCCATCTGCCGGTGCGTCTGGGACTCGGAGGTGCGCGCGCCGAGGGCCGACCAGCAGATGAGGTCGGCGATGTACTGCGGGGTGATGGGGTCGAGCAGCTCGGTCGCGGTGGGCAGGCCGCGCTTCGACATCGAGCGAAACGCCGGGCGGTGCGCAGGCCAGCCTGTCATGGCTGCCGTCGAGATGCGGGTCCATGATCGGCCCCTTCCACCCAATGGTGGTGCGAGCTTTTCAGGCGGGCTCATGACCACGAATATGCGGTCCGCCACCTCGCGGTCAGCCGGGCAAGGCGCTCCGCGCAAGCCGGCGTCCACATCGTGGATCGAGCACGGCCCGATGACCAGCGGGAAGCGTGGCTCCTCGGTGAAGATGATCTGGTGGATCTCGCCAGACCGCCGCCACGAAAGCGCGGTCGCCTCGTCCAGCGCGATCTCGCGAGCCATGCATTCCGGGGAGGGCAGCGGCACCGTGGCCGCCACGTTCAAGTCAGTGACCTTCTGCATCCGGCAATCCTTCCTGCGGTTTCGCGGACTCCGGCGCGAGGCGCTTCACCTCGTCCACGACGATCCGGGTCTTCTTGCGCGAGGGGTAGGTCTTGATCTCGAGGTTCTTCACCATCCAGATCTCGCCGATCTGCTCGATCGAATCCGCCTCGACCTCGCGCAGCAGCACGTCGTTCGCGCCGTACAACCGGGCGCGCATCAGAAAGCTCTCCTTGCGGTCCACCCACAGCCGCACCTTGGAGATCCCCGAGGTGCCGGCCGGGGCGGGGACCTCGACCACATAACAGCCCCGGAGCTTCATGCTCTCGCGGTCCACCGTTTCCGCCCCTTCCCACCACAGGAAGGCGAGGCTCAGGTCGGCCCAGGCGAACTCCAGCCCCTCGATCGGGCGGGCGGCGTCCACGTTGGGCACCTCCTGAAGATCGGCGCCGCGGCGAATGCGGTATTGCGGCTTGCCGCCGGCGGCCCAGGTCAGGTCCAACTGCTCGCGCACGACGCCGAACGCGTCCATGAGCGCATAGGTGGCGGTGGGCGGATTCGCGCCGAAGCGAAGCCCCACCTCGGCCCGGAAGTCGATCTTCTTCCCCGTGGCGGGATCGTGCGTCGACACGCGCGCCAGCAGATCCAGCGGTTCCGCCGGCAGGCGGGCGCGCACCCGGGCCATCAGCTCGTCGCCCTCCGGCAGGGGGGCGCTGCGCAGGACGTACTCGTCAGCGTCCAGTTCCCCCGCGGGGATCTGGGCGTCCGACACCAAAGCGGCGAAAGCCGCCAGGGCCGCAAACGCGACCCGGCGGCTTTGCCGGAGGGGAAATGAGGTGGCGCGGGCCAACTCAACCCTTCTTCTTCACCGCGACGGCCTTCAGGCGGCCGACGGCGGGAAGCTTGCCGACAATGGGGCGGGCGTAGTCCAGGAACGCCTTCGTCACGTCGTTGGCGGCCGGCGCGATGAACTCGTCGGGCATGTGACGGGTTTCCTTGGCCACGGATTCGAGCGGAACGCGCACGAACTCGACGGCGTAGGCCTTGCCCTTCTTGCGCTGGATCGCGACGGATCCGTTCTCGTGCGTCTTGACCGCGAACTTCACGGCCGTGGCGCCCACCGAGCGGGCTTCCTTCGCGTCGACCGCGGAGGTCACGCCCGGGAAGCTGCGCTGCAGGTAGCCGAAGGTGTCCGCCCGCACGCGGGTGATGCCCGTCGCGCGGATCGCGTCCGCCAGCACGTCGCCCAGCGCGCCGGAGCCGCTGAGCTGGATGTTGCCATGGGAGTCCACTTCCTTGACGTACTTGGCGATGATGGAGGTGCCGGTCTCGTCGGCGATGCCCTCGGACACGGCGACGACGCAGCGGCCGAGCTTCTCATACACGCCCTTCACGTCGGCCACGAACTTGTCCATGGAGAACGGGCGCTCGGGCAGGTAGACCAGGTGCGGCCCGTCGTTCGGGAACACGCGCGCCAGCGCGGCCGCGCCGGTGAGGAAGCCGGCGTGGCGGCCCATCACCACGTTGATCTTCACGCCCGGGAGCGAGCGGTTGTCGAGGTTGTCCCCCATGAAGGCCTGCGCGACGAATTTCGCGGCGCTGCCGAAGCCCGGCGTGTGGTCGTTCTGGCGCAGGTCGTTGTCGATCGTCTTGCAGATGTGGAAGCAGCGGAAGGCGAAGCTGGCCTTGAGGGCCTCCTGGTAGACGATGTTGGTCGTCTCGGCCGAATCGTTCCCGCCGATGTAGAAGAAGTAGCGGATGTTGTACTTCTGAAGGATGGGGAAGAGCTTCGCGCAATCTTCCGGGGTGGGCTTCTTGCGCACGGATCCGAGGGCGGACGATGGCGTCTGCGCGACGAGGTTCAGGTTCGCGACCGATTCCTTGCCGAGGTCCACGAAGTCCTCGTTGAGGATGCCCTTGATGCCGTGCAGGGCGCCGTACACCTTCTGGATGCCCTTGTGCCTGCGGGCTTCGAGGACCGCGCCGACAAGGCTCTGGTTGATGACAACGGTGGGCCCGCCGCTCTGCGCGATGAGCATGTTGCCCTTGAGGGTTTCGAACTTGGGTCTGGCTGCCATGATGTTCTCCGTGGGTTTTCGGGGCTGAAAGGAGGCTTTCCCCTAGCCCCCCGCCCGAAAAATGCAAGCGATGGAAACCGGGGAAGCCGGGGGAAGTTCAATCGGGGATTCACCGACGCCGGGGCCGCGGCCCGGAAAGCCCGGGCCGGGGCGCTTGCGGCCGCACCGCGGTTTCCAGGACTTCCGGCGATCAATCCAGCCGCTTGACCTTGATGTTGCGGAAACGGACCTCGTTGCCATGGGCCTGGAGCTCGAGCTGTTCGCGGGCGAAGATGGGCTGCTTGCGGTCCCAGTAGTTTTCCATGGTCGCGCCGTCGACGGTGAGCTGGCCGTTGAGCTTGATGGTGACCTTGTCGCCGACCATCCTGATCCAGAAGTGATTCCACTCGCCGGCCGGCTTGTCGGCCTTCACCAAGGGAAAGCGGCCTTCCTTCTGGTTGTTCCAGAGGGCGCCCGAGCCCTTGTCTCCCCCGTTCTTGAACTCCTTTTCGTTGGTGGGATCCCAGATCTGCACCTGGGGCGAACCGCGCAGGTAGATGCCGCTGTCGCCGTTGGGCTGGATTTTCCATTCCACTTCCATCTCGAAGTCACCGTAGGTCCCGGCGGTGCACAGATTGTTGCCGTGGCCGTCGGTCACGATCTCCCCGTCCTTCACGCTCCAGTGCTTCATCACCTCCTCATCGGCCTTGACCTGCGCGGCGGCGAGTTCCTCGGGCTTCATCTGGGCGCGCTTGATCGGATTGGCCACCAAACCCTTCCACCCGGTGAGATCCTTGCCGTTGAAAAGCGGCGTCCATTCGGACTCGGCGGCGGCGGCGGCGGAGAGACCGAGGACGAGGAGCGGGAGCAGGGCGAAACGATGGAGCATCATGAGGGGAACCTTTCTTTAGGGAAACACACTATGCGGGATTCCCACGGGGGATCAACTGGAAATGCGCGGTGCAGCCGCAGCCTCCCCGGCCGGCCATCCCCTGCAAAAAGGTTTTGCGATTCGACGGGTTTTGCTTCATGAAGCCAAACCTTTCCAACCGACCCCGAAAGCGAGACCCTCATGAACGAAAAAGCGCCCTGGATCACGTACCGGCCCGAATTGAAGGTGATGGACTGCACCATCCGCGACGGAGGCTTGATCAATGATTCGCAATTCACGGACGAACAGGTGAAGGCGGTCTACCAGACGTGCGTCGAGGCGGGGATCGACTACATGGAAATCGGCTACAAGAATTCGCTGGAGGAGTTTTCGCCCAAGAAATACGGCCCGTGGCGGCATTGCGAAGAGCATGCGTTGCGCCGCGTGGTGGGCGACCACGACCCGGAGGCGACCGGCCTGAAGCTGGCGGTGATGATGGACGCGGGCGGGAAGAGCGAATGGCGCAGCGCGCTCCTGCCGAAGGACCAGAGCGTGATCAGCATGGTGCGGGTGGCGTGCTACGCGCACCAGATCTCCGAGGCGGCGGAGATGCTCGACCACGCCCACGGGCTCGGCTACGAGACGTCGCTGAACATCATGGCGATCTCGACGGTGAAGGACGCGGAGATCGACCAGGTGCTCGAGATCGCGCGCGAGACGCCCGCCCAGGCGGTGGTCGTGGTGGACAGCTTCGGCAGCCTGTACCGCGAGCAGGTCGACCACCTCGTGCGCAAGTACATGAGGGCCCTGCACGGCACCGGCAAGGAGGTGGGCATGCACGCCCACAACAACCTGCAGCTCGCCTTCGCCAACACGATCGAGGCGATCATCCTCGGGTGCAACCGGGTTGACTCGACGATGCTGGGCCTGGGCCGCGGCGCGGGCAACTGCCACACCGAGATCCTGCTGGGTTTCCTGCGCAACCCGAAGTTCAAGCTGCGCCCGGTGCTGCAGCTCATCCGCGACACCATCCTGCCCATCAAGCAGCAGATCGACTGGGGGCCTTCGATCCCCTACAACCTGACCGGCCAGCTCAACATGCATCCCCGTTCGGCCATGGCCTTCCGGGACGGGAAGACGCCGGATGATTATGTGGCGTTCTACGACCAGATGATGACGGAGGGCTGAGCCTCACGGAGTGACGGGGGACCCGGGGACGTTCACGGTTTCGACATCCCCGACGTTCCCGAGCCGGTCGGTGGCGCGGAAGGAATAGTAGCGCGGCAGCAGCACGGAGACCTCCGGTGGCGCCTCGATCCGGGTCCAGTTCCGGCGGTCGTGGGACCATTCGATCAAGGCCACGCCGGAAGGGTCCTCGGCGACGGGGGTGAAGGTGATGAACTGCCGGGCGGGCGGCAGGCCGGCCGCGGGCGGGATTTGCCCCACCCGGACGACCGGGCCGCGGTCATCGACCAGGACCTCGAGCCGGATCCGGCCCCCGGCCTCGCCATCCAGCGCGACGGCGGTCCATTCCAGGGTGTGGCGGCCCTCGGGCAGACTCTCGATAATCGCCCCGTCCCGGGATTTTCCGTCCACGGTGGCGCGAACCTGCCCGATGCTGTTCACCTCCGCCACGGCGGACGCGGTGAACCGGTGCGTTCCCCGCACATGCCAGAGGCCGCCTTCCTCGACCGCGGGCGGCTCGGACCGGAGTTCGATGCGGGTGTCCTTTTGAATGACGATGGAGCACGGCTCGCTCGGCGGACCGG
This sequence comes from Kiritimatiellia bacterium, assembly GCA_046346795.1. GTDB lineage: Bacteria > Verrucomicrobiota > Kiritimatiellia > SS1-B-03-39 > UBA6053 > JAXMHJ01. The sequence continues at coordinate 67,172 of JAXMHJ010000015.1, read as the reverse complement.
CCAGCCCGTCGCGGTCCACCCCGTGCACACGCCAGAAGTAGCGGCCCTCGGACAGGACCCCGGTGAGGTGCTCGCGGGCGGGCGGGCGGACCAGTTCCACCACCTGGTTGAAGGCGCGGTCCTTCGCCAGTTCCACCACCCAGGAGGAGAGATGTTCGACCTTGTTGGTCGGGCTCCAGCGCAGGCGGACGCGCTGGGTGGCGCTGGTGATCCCCCCGGCCGGATCCAGCCGCGGCGCGGCAATGAGACGGAGCGGGCCCGAGGCCTCGCCCCGGGGGGAGACCACCATGCCGAAGTCCTTGACCAGCTCCTGCGACCTGCCGCCGGCGGTGACCTCGGTCGCGCCCTCGAACATGCTGATGCGGCTGGCGCCCGCCGGATCGGCCCCGACCTTCAGGACCGTCCCGCGGATCGAGATGGACGACTTGGAGGACTTGATGTCGAAGGTCTCGTCCTTCTTTTTTTCATCCTTGGGTACGATTTCACCGAGGATGTCGCCGAGGATGACCTTCAGTTCGGTGCGCCGGGCGCCGGATTTGCGGTTCACCTCCAGCCGGGAGGCGGTCATCTGCGACGATTCGGAAGCTGCAGGACGGAGCCGTTGGCCAACGTCACCTCGGCGCGGGAATGTTCGCCGGAACGAATCAGGTCGCTGGCGACGATCGATCGCCCGTCCGGGCGGGTTTCCAGGTTTTTCCAGCGTCGGAGGAGATCTCCACGAGACCCGCCACCGCGGTGAGCCGGGCAGGATCGGCGGCCCACTGGTTTTGCAGCGCGGCGTCGGCCGCCTCGCGCGCGGCGCTCGGCGATCCCGGACAACAGCAGGGCCTGGTCGTAACGGGCCTCCCGCTGCGTCGCGCGCCTGGGCCAGGGCGGTCGCCGCCGCCTGGTGTTCCGGCGCCGCAAACCGGGGCCCCATGGCGTCCATCGAAAGCCCCATGGCCGCCTCGGCCCGCGCCAGGGCGTCCCGGGCCCGGGTCCTGACTTCGCCGGGCAGGGAGATGATCATTCCGCCGGCCACCTGGGCGGGGTTCTCGATGCCGTTGTACCGGAGCAGCTCGTAAACGTCCTCGGGACCGTCCATGTAGCGAACGGCCAGATCCTTCATGCTCTCCCCCGGCAGCAAGGTGTGCGTGAGCCCGGCGGAGGGATCCGCCCCCCCTGGAAAGGAGGAGGTCAGGAATGTGAAGATGAAGACCGCCTGCTTCATGGTCGTTCCGCCTGAGTACCGATGTGGCGCGGGTTTATCAAACCCCATCCTCCGGTCTTTCCGGGAAGGGAAAGCCCAGGACCACCTCGACCCCCTCGGACATCCCGCGCCCGGGCGAGTAAAGACGGATGGTTCCCCCCATGGCCTCGGTGGCGAGCCGGCAGAAGGCCAGGCCCAGACCGGTGCTGACCGCCGAAAAGTTTTTTTCCACGGTGGCGATGGCGGCAAAGGCCTGGAAGAGTTTTTTTTGCTCTTCGGGCGGGATGACCCGCCCCGGGTTGACCACGACCACCTCCACGCCGTCCGGCCGGCACCGGACCTTCATCTGGATGAGCCCGCCGCGGCTTCCATAAAGGATGGCGTTCCAGAGTAGGTTGGCGAAGATCCGCTGGAGGACCTGGGGATCGAGGTGCAGCGGTTTGTCGAGCGTGGGATCAAACGCCGCGTCCAGGGTCATGCCGGCGACCGACGCGGCCCCCTGATGCTCGCGCACGGCCTCCCCCACCTGCTGGTTCATGGAGACCGGCTCGACCTCGATGCGCATGGCCCCCTCCTCCATCCGGCGGATGTCGAGCAGGGCGCTGATCTGCGTCAGCATCCGCAGCCCTCCCGACTGGATGCCCAGGAAGGATCTCCGGATGGACGGATCGTCCAGGTCCAGCCGCTCTTCCAGGACCGACAGCGACGCCATCATCGTGCCCATGCGGCCCTTCAAGTCATGAACCAGCATGTCGGTGAACTGCTGCTTGGCCGCCTCGATCGTTTCCATGTCGTCGCGGCGGCGGCGGTCATCCACCCAGTAGTACATGCTCGCCAGAAAGGCATAGCCCCCGAGGCTCACCAGGGGGGCGGTGATGGGGAGCATCCATTTCAGGGTGACCGCGGCAACCCCGGACAGCAGCATCCAGAAAAGGATCAGGCTGACCGCCAGCCCCGCCTTCCACATCGGCGACGGCGTGGCGGGGATGGCTACCAGGACCGTCAGCCCCACCGCGAACAGGAGCGAACACCACAGTGGCGGAAGGAGGTATCGGCAGTGGTTGAGGAGGCCGTCCAGCGCGGTCGCGTGCACCATGACCCCGGGATATTCCGACTCCACGGGGGTGGGGATGCGATCGCGGGGAAGACCCGTCGCCAGGCAGCCCAACAGCACATACTTCCCCTTGAACTCGGCGCGCAGGCTCTCCAATCCGCCCCGGGCCGACTCCTCCCGCCAGCGCTCCAGCAGGCTGGAGAACTCCACCACGCGGTAAAGTTTCCGCGACTGCACGTAGCCGACGGTCCCCTCGTCCTGCAGTCGCCAGGTATTCTCCCCGTACTGGAGAACCCGGTCCGGCGCCATCCGCACCTTCTTTCCCTCGCCCAGCGCGTACATGGCCAGGGCCATCGACGGATAGACGCGGTTGCGGTACGGCAGGGCGAGCGCATACCGGCGCAACACGCCGTCCGGATCATAAACCGGGGTGACGTGACCGACGCGCGCGACGGAATGGAGCAGGCCCGGATACGGGGCCACCATATCGTAGTGATTCAGGTTGAACAAGCCGGGTGCGTTCGTCCCGATCTCGAAGGGCGTCATGCCGGCCAGCGGATCCTTCTCCGCGCCGTGGCCCTGCTCCAGATAGACGGCCGACACCACCCGCCCGCTCTCGCGGACGCTGCGCAACAACTCGTCGTCGGGGAAACCGAGCTGCGGCTCCGATTCGGTGAGCAGGATGTCCATTCCGATGGATTTGGCTTCCCGGCAGATGTCGATCACCGGGGCGTAAATCACCCGCGGCCAGGGAAACCGGCCCAGGGCGTTGTCCATGCGGCGCAGCGTCTCGTTGGTGATGGCCACGATCACGATCTGGTCCGAGGCGGGGACATGCCCGGCCACCAGATTGGCCCGCAGATCATAAAAAACGCGCTCCAACGACCGGAAGGCGGGAAAGAATGAAACACTGCCCAGCGCGGTCGCCAGCAGGGCGGCCACCAGGACGCGCGACAGCAGCATCCAGCGCCGGGCCATTTTGTTCGAAACACCGGGAGGCATTTGTATTTCCGGAAATTTGCAGTTTACGCAGCCCCGCCGATGTTGCACCATCAAAGTGCAAATTCCGCGTATGAATCCCAGCCCCATCCATGAAGCCCTCGGAGCCGTCCGCCACCTGCGCGAGGCCCTGATCGAGAAGCAACGTTTCACCGGCTACTCCGGCCCCATCCGCATGGGCACGGGGGTGCTGGCGCTCGTTGGCGCGTTCATCCTCGGTGCGGCAGGCTTCCCCACCAACCTCCGCGCCCACCTGGTCGGATGGGGTGTGGTCTTTTTACTGGCCAGCCTGGCCAACCTCGGCGCCATCGCCCACTGGTTCCTCAACGATCCCCGTGTGCGCAAACACCCGCGCCGCCTCAAACCGGTCCTCGACTTCTTCCCGCCCCTCCTGGTGGGGGCGGTGCTCACCGCCCTCTTTGTGTCGCAAAGACAGTTCGATTCGCTCTTCGGCACCTGGATGTGCATGTTCGGCCTCACCAACCTCGCCTCCCGGTACGTCCTCCCCCCCGGCATGATCCTGGTCGGCCTGTTCTACATCATCGCCGGCGTCTTCTGCCTCTTCTCCCCCTCCGTGGTCTTCACCATCCCCTGGCCGATGGGTCTGGTATTTTTTTCTGGCGAAATGGCGGGGGGGGCCATATTGTATCTGGACCGTCGGCGGTACGCCTCGTTTGAACACTACGCGCTGCCCCCGGAAGAAGAACATGAAAACCCTTCGTGACCATCCTTTTGCCTCTCTGGAGCGGCTCTTCCATGAGCCCGCCCGGCTGGCCATCATCTCCGCCCTGTGCGAAAGCCCGGAAGGCCGCTCCTTCGGCGACCTCAAGACCGAATGCCGGCTGACCGACGGCAACCTGAACCGACACCTCAAGATGCTCTCCGACGGTGGAATCACCGCCGTAACCCGCATCACCGGCGAAGGCCGCCCCCAGACCCTCATCCGCATCACCCCGGTTGGCCGCGAAGGCTTCCTGCACTATCTGTCAGCCTTGGAAGAGGTCCTGCACAAGGCAGCCTCCGCCCTCGACCACTCCTCCGCCGCCCCGTCGGCGCAACTGCCCTCGCCCGTTCAGGCGTGAGCGCGAAACTTCCTGAAACTTTGCATTGCAAAGTCAACCTCTCCGGCGTACATTACTTACTATTGACGGGGATAGCTTTGCCCCGCAGAATGAAAGCGGTCATCACATGATACGCACAGGTATTGAACGCATCGGGATGTACGTCCCACGATACGCCCTCCGGCTGGAGGAGCTCGCCGCCCACCGCGAGGTGGACCCGTCGAAATACACCGACGGTCTCGGCCAGCACCTCATGGCCGTGCCCGCCCCCGACGAGGACGTGGTCACCATGGGCGCCAACGCCGCCCGCACCGCCCTCCAGGGCCTCGACCCCGCCTCCATCGACACCCTCATCTTCGCGACCGAATCCGGGATCGACCAGTCCAAGGCCGCCGGCATCTTCGTCCACCGTCTGCTCGGCCTCGCCCCCCGCTGCCGCACCTTCGAGGTCAAACAAGCCTGCTGCTCCAGCACCGCCGCCCTCCAGATGGCGCTCACCTCGGCCGCCGCCCGCCCCGGCACCCGTACACTCATCATCGCCTCCGACGTCGCCCGCTACGGCTTCGGCCGCCCCGGCGAACCCACCCAGGGCGCCGGCGCCCTCGCCATGGTCATCTCCGACGAGCCCGCCATCCTCGCCATCGACGCCGAGTCCGGCGTCTACACCGAGGACGTCAACGACTTCTGGCGTCCCAACTATCTCGACGAGGCCCTCGTCGACGGCAAGTACTCCATCCGCATCTACCTCCGCGCCCTCGAAGCGTCCTGGAAGGACTACGCCGACCAGACGGGCGCCACCTTCGACTCCTTCGACCGCTTCTGCTACCACATGCCCTTCACGCGCATGGCCAACAAGGCCCACCTCCACCTCGCGCACTACCTGAAGGCCCGCCACACCCATCCGGAACTCGACGCCCAGGTCGAGCAGTCCCTCATCTACAACCGCCTCACCGGCAACTGCTACACCGCCTCGCTTTACATCGGCCTGCTCTCCCTGCTCGAGAACGACGCCGCCGACCTCGCCGGCAAACGCATCGGCATGTTCAGCTATGGCAGCGGCTGCATGGGCTCCTTCTTCGGCGGCACCGTCACCCCCGGCTACCAATCCGTCCTGCCCTCCGACGAACACCGCCGCCTCCTCCGCGAACGCCACCAGGTCGACATCGCCACCTACGAGAAGTTCTACTCCTTCGCCATTCCCAGGGACGGCAGTTCCTTCCGCACCGGCACCCACCAGACCGGCTGGTTCCGCCTCGCGGGCGTCGAAGGCCACAAACGACTCTACGAAACCGCCGACGGCCGCCCCGGCGCGGAATTCTCCCAGCCCGCCCCGGCCCTCGAAGAACTCGTCGCCCACACCGCCTGATCCGTCCGCGCCCGCGCGACGCCGACCATGGCCCCCGCCCCGCTGCGTGACCGACTCGACGCGGCCGCCCGTGACCTCGGACTAGACGCCTTCGGCGTCGCCCCCGCCGAAGCCTCCCCCCGCGCCGACGACCTCCTCGCCCACCTCGCCGCCGGCCGCCACGCCGACATGGAATGGCTCGCCCGCGATCCCCACCGCCGCGCCGATCCCCGCCTCGTCCTCCCCGGCGCCCGCTCCGTCATCGTCGTCGCCCTCTCCTACTTCACCGCCGATCCCCCGCCCGGCCTCTGGGACGATCCCCTCCGCGGCCGCGTCGCCCGCTACGCCTGGGGTCGCGACTACCACAACGTCCTCGGCAAGCTCCTCCGCAAGCTCGCCCTCGTGCTCGCGCGCGAAGCCCCCGGGGCCAACTGGCGCGCCTACGCCGACACCGGCCCCGTCATGGAGCACGACACCGCCCTTCGCGCCGGCCTCGGCTTCACCGGCAAGAACACCCTTCTCCTCCACCCCTCGCGCGGATCCTATCTCCACCTCGGCGTCATCCTGACCGACGCCGAGCTCGACCCCGATCCGCCCGCCGCCACCGACGGCGGCGCGGTCTGGCGCAAGGGCACCGCCCTCCGCTCCTGCGGCTCCTGCATCAAGTGTCAGGACGCCTGCCCCACCCGCGCCTTCCCCGTCCCCTACGTCCTCGACGCCCGCCGCTGCATCGCCTACCACACCATCGAAAATCGCGGCGACATTCCCGAGGACCTGCGCCCCGGTTTCGGCAACTGGATCTTCGGCTGCGACGAATGCCAGTCCGTCTGCCCATGGGTCCGTAAATTTTCCGCCCGCGGCCGCACCAGCTACATCGAACCCGATCCCGAACGCATGGCCCCCGCCCTGCCCGACCTCCTCGCCCTCGACGACGACGCCTTCTTCCGCCGCTACGCCGGCACCCCCCTCATGCGCGCCAAGCGCCGCGGCCTTCAGCGCAACGCCCTCGTCGCCCTCGGCAACTCCCGCCGCCCCGAAGCCCTCCCCCTCGCCCTCGCCCACGCCTCCAACCCCGACCCCCTCCTCGCCTCTCACGCCGCCTGGGCCGTGCGGAGGTTGGAAGAATCAACGTAGGATGAGCCGGCCACGGAGGCTGCGGCTGCGGTCAAATTTGGAGTGTCTTGACCCGGTTGGGCGACCGGAAGACCCGCAACGTGGGGTGACGCGCCCCTCCCCCCTTCCCTGCCTTTGCTTCCTTCTGTTAATCCCTCTTCCCGTCAACCCTTCGTCCGGCTCGCGCGCGGGGTCTTGCCGGTCAACTGGCGGAAGACGCTGGCGAAATGCTGGCTCGATGAAAATCCGCAGGCGAAGGCGATGTCGGTGATTGAACGCGCAGAATCGGCCGCCAGCAGCGCCGCCGCCTTCTGCACGCGCTTATGCCGCAGGTAGCGCGCGGGCGCCATGTTGGTCAGCTTCTCGCAGTACTGCACGAAGCGCGTCACGCCCAGGTGACAGCTCTCCGCCATCGCCTCCACCGTCCACGGCCGGTCCAGCGATGAGTCCAGCTCGTTCAAAAACTGCCGCACCGTGCGCGCGGTGCTGGTCAGCGAAACGCGCAGCGGAATCCGGCGCGCCCGGAACATCTCCAGCAGCACCAGCAGCAGCTCGTTGATCATCACCGCCACCATCGACAGCCGCCGGCTCTCCACCGCCTGCGCGATGCCGAGGAAGCAGCGGCGCACCTCCGCCGACCCCGGCCACACGTACTGCTCGTTCTGCCGCAGGAACCGCGTCAGTTCGGCCAGATCGTCCGGCGTCAGCACCACCCACGACGGCCACGCCCACGGCTGGTGCGGACGGCGCACGCCTACATCGACAATGAGCCACACCAGCTTGCCCGGGCCGATATGGGGGTCGCCCAGTTGGTGCGGCTGCCACGGCCGCGTCACCAGAAATTCGTCGTGCATCATCGTCTGCCGGTGCCCGTCGATCATCACCGGCATCGTCCCGCTGGCCAGAAACGACAGCTCGATGCCCTCGTTGCGGTGCAGAGGCAGCCCCCAGCCCTGGTCCCGCTCCGCGTCCCAGAAGCCCACGCTGCTCAGGCCCGGCATGTTATTCTTCGGCAGTTGAATCCCCGGATACCCGCCCCGCGCCATCGCCTCCAGCCGCACCTCCCCCCCCGCCGCCGCCCGCACCAGCGGCTGACAACTGTCCGCCCGGTAAATCTTGCCGGCCTGGCGGTACATGGGATGGGGGGTGGATTGACTCATCGGAAGACCCAAAAGACGAGGCCTCCCCCTCGTTTCTTCAAGCCATGGCCGTCGGCTATCCTCCATCCTTCCCATTCCTCCCATGCCCCCCATCCCTCCCGTCCCCGACGATTTCCTACACTGGCGGAATTTGAACGATTCCGCCGGGCGCAGGGTGTAGGATGCCCGGCATGATCACGCTCCGCTGTCTCTCCATCCTGCTCCTCGCCCACACCGCCACCGCCGCGCCCGTCCGCGTGCTGCTGCTCTCCGGTCAGAACAACCATGATTGGAAGACTACCACCCCGGTGCTCCAGGAAACCCTCGCGAAGGGCGGATACCAGGTCGAGGTCACCGAGCGCCCCGACCAGATGACCGCCGATTCCCTCAAGGGTGTCGGCGTGATCGTGAGCAACTGGAACACCTTCGCGCAAAAGAACACGGTCCCCGACTGGCCGCCCGCCGCCCGTGAAGCCTTCACCGCATTCGTCCGCGACGGTGGCGGCTTCGTCGGCGTCCACGCCGGCACCAGCGCCTTCTACGACTGGCCCGACGCCCAGAAGATTTTCGGCGCGACCTGGACCAACGGCAAGACGCACCACAAAGCCCCGCACACCTTCCTGGTCACCCCCGAGACCGTCGACCACCCGCTCGCCAAGGGCTGGGTGCCGTTTCAAACCACCGACGAACTCTGGCTCGACCCCGGGATCCACCCCGACGCGCTCGTGCTGGCCAAGGCCGACGGCCAGGCCGTCGCCGTGACCACCACCTTCGGCAAGGGTCGTTGCACCACGATGCTCATGGGCCACAGTGCGGACTTCATGCGCAACCCGGGCTTCGCGGCCATGCTCCTGCGCAGCGTGGAATGGGCCGCCACGGGAACGATCACCGGCCCCGACCCCGCCGCCGCCGTCAACGCCATCCGCACCTGGACGCACGGGCAGGACCGCACCCCCCTCCTGGCCCTCGCCCAACTGGAAAACACGGCCCCGCCCCTCGCCGCCCTGCTCGCCTCCGACGCCACGCCCGACGCGAAAAAGTTCGCCATCGGCCAGCTCGCCGTGAAGGGCGCCGCCGCCCAGGTCCCCGCGCTCGCCGCGCTGCTGGCCGATCCCGAATTCGCCTCCGAAGCCGCCGGCGCGCTCGGCCGGATTCCCGGCCCCGAGTCGCTCGCCGCCCTTCGCGACGCCGTTGCCAAGGCTCCTCCCGCCCTCGCCTCTTCCATTCTCTCCGCGCTCGCCCCGCGCCGGGACGAGGCCTCCCGGCCGCTGTTCAAGGCCGCCCTCGCCTCCGACAACCCCGCCACCGCGGAGGTCTCCACCCATGCGCTCGGCCTGCTCGCCAGCCACGCCGCCCTCGACGACCTCAACGCCGCCCGGCCCAATCCCGCGCTGCAGGACGCCCGGCTCAACTGCGCGATCGCCCTCGGTGACGCCGCCGTGCTGGTTGATCTCTCCGCCCCGGGTCGGCCCGCCCATGTCCGCCGCGCCGCCTTTCTCGCCCGCCTGCGTCAGCCCGGCCCGGACGCAAAAGCCGCCCTGCAATCCGCGCTTGCCGGGAACGACCCCGTCCTGCTCGCCCCGGCCATCTCGGCCCTGCGCAATCCCGCCCTGCGCGATCTCCTCCCCGCCGCCGCGTCCCGATTCCCCACCCTGACGCCCGCCGCGCAGATCCAGATGCTCGGCGTCATCGCGGAAACCGGCGGGGCGGATCTGCGCCCGACCATCATGTCCGCGCTGGAAAATGGCGCGCCCGAAATTCGCGCCGGCGCCATTCCCGCGCTCGGCGCCACCGGCGACGGCTCTTCCGTGCCCGTGCTCCTCAATCTGCTCGCCGCCGCCGACAAGGAGACGAAGGCCGTCATCGCCACCGCCCTCGCCCGCCTGCCCGGCGACGGTGTGAACGAAGCGCTCGCCGCCGCCGCCACGCCCGAGGCCATCCGCGCGCTGGTCGCCCGCAACGCCACCGCCACCGTGCCCGCCCTGCTCGCCCTCGCGGCGAAGAACGACCGCGAAGCCATCCTCGCCGCCGGCCGGCTCGGCGCCGCCGCAAACGCCCCGGCCCTGCTTGCCCTCCTCGACACCGCGACCGACCGCGCCGCGGTGGAAACCGCGCTGGTCAGCCTGGGGCGCAACGTCGGCGACGCCACATTTCTGGTCGACGCGCTCAATGGCTCCGCCTCCGGGGAGGCCAAGGCCTCGATGCTCAACGCCCTGGCCGGACTCGGCGGCGACACCGCGCTCGCGGCGCTGCGCGGCGTTCTCCGGCAGCCCGAAGGCGGGCTGCGCACCGCCGCCGTGCGCGCGCTGGCCGGCATGGACAACCCGGCGGTGCTGGGCGATCTTGTCGCGGCGGCCGCGGGCTCGACCGACGAAAAGACGCGCGTGCTCGCGCTGCGCGGCGTCATCCGCCTCGAACCCTCCGCCCGCAAGGCCCTGCCCGCGGCCGAGGTGGACGCGCTCCTCGAACAGGCCCGCGCCCTCGCCACCCGTCCGCAGGACAAGCTTGCCCTCGGCGGCGCGCCCGACCGCGCCATCATGAAGGGCGTGAAGGCGGAGAGCGTGTCGGGCTTGAAGAGCGACTTCGCCGGCGGCGGCCCCGCCGACGCGGTGGACGGCAAAACGGAAACCTACTGGGATGAAACCGACCACCAGAAGCTCTACCAGCTCCGAATCACCCTGCCCGAGCCGCGCACCATCGCCGGCCTGCGCATCACCGGCTTCCAGCAGCACGAGTACTCGCCGCGCGACTTCACCGTCCTGTGCGACGGCAAGGCGGTCGCGACGGTCAGGGACGCGCAGTACGACAACAACGTGTTCATCGTCGACCTGCCGCCGACCCGCTGCACCACCGTCCAGCTCGACATCACCGGCAGCCACGGCCCCAGCCCCGCGATCCGCGAGCTGGACCTGCTGCCCGCGCCCTGACCCTCAACCCAACCGGAGAACACGCCATGATGAAAATCGGATGCTTCGCCCTGATGGAACCCTTCACCCCGATGCGCCGGCAGTTCGAGGTGATCCGCTCGCTCGGCATCGACTACGCCGACCTCACCGACAACCACGACGGCGCCACGCTGGGCACCGAGTACGGCTCGCCGCGTCGTTCGGTCTCGACTCCCATCCGTCGGTCATCCGCGACATGGTCGCCGAGTTCGGCCTCACCCTCACCAGCGTGTGCGCGCACGCCAACCTGCTCGACCCCGCCAGCCCCGCCCGCTATGGCACGGCCGAGGTGATCAAGGCGATCAAGCTCGCCCACTTCCTCGGCGTCAAGCAGGTGGTGACCACCGAGGGCGACCCCAAGACCGACTTCGGCCACAGGCTGACCGACGCCGAGCGCCTGTTCAGCATCCGCGAGAAGCTGCACGAGCCCGTCCGCTGGGCCGAGGAGCTGGGCATCGAGCTGCTGCTCGAGCCGCACGGCATCCTGACCGACACGGTGGAGGGCATGACCCGCATCCTCGACGCGGTCGGGCACGAGAAGACCGTCGGCGTGAACCTCGACACCGGCAACAGTTGGCTCGGCGGCGGCGATCCCCTCCAGTTCGTCAAGACCTTCAAGAGCCGCATCCGCCACGTGCATTGGAAGGACATGCCCGCCGACATGATTCCGAAGCGCGGCACGATGTTCGGCTGCGGCATGGGCATGATTCCCCTCGGTGAAGGCGTGGTCGGCATCGAGGCCATCGTCAAGGAGCTGATCAAGGTCGGCTTCGACGGCCCCACCACCCTCGAGGTCGCCGGCCCCGACAACGTCAAGACCTCCGCCGCCCGGCTCAAGCAGTGGATGAAAGTCTGATGGTAGTGGTTTTCACACGAAGGCACGAAGACACGAAGGAATTTTTCCCTCCGTGCCTTTGCGCCTCCGTGAGAGCCTCCTTCTTTGCTGTCTTTGCTTCCTTCTGTTAAACCCTCCCCGGAACCGCCCCATGAAAATCTCCCGCCGACATTTCACCCGCGCCGTGGCGGCTGCGGCTGCACCGCTGATTCTGCCCTCGCGCATCCTGTTCGGCGCGGAGACGCCGTCCAACAAGGTGGTCACCGCGCACATCGGCGTGGGCGGCCAGGGTGGAGGCGACCTGGGCGGCTGCCTGGGCGTTGGTTCCTGCCAGCCGGTGGCGGCGTGCGATGCATTTCTTTCGCGGGCGCAGGCGGCGGCCGGGCGCATGGGGGCCGGGGCCATGGCCACGCAGGACTTCCGCGAGATCATGGCCCGCGCCGACATCGACGCGGTCGTGATCTCCACGCCCGACCACTGGCACGTGCCCATCGCCCTCGCGGCGGTGCGCGCGGGCAAGGATGTGTATGTCCAGAAGCCGCTCGGCCTGAGCATCGAGCAGAACCAGACCCTGCGCGAGACCGTGCACCGCTACGGCGCGATCTTCCAGTACGGCACCCAGCAGCGCTCCTTCAACCGCCAGTGCGGCCAGGCCGCCGAGATCGTCCGCAACGGCGGGATCGGCCGGTTGAAGGAGATCCATGTCCTCTGTCCCAACGGCGCGACCGGCGGCAACCCGGAGCCGCAGCCGGTCCCGGCCGACCTCGATTATGACATGTGGCTCGGCCCCGCCCCGGTGCGGCCTTACACCACCGACCGCGTGATCGGCCAGGGCCGCTGGCACATCCGCGACTACTCCATCGGCTTCATCGGCGGCTGGGGCGCGCATCCGCTCGATGTGGCCGACTGGGGCCATCCCCACATCCCGGTGGAGATCGAGGGCACCGGGCGCATCAGCCCGACCGGGTTGTTCGACACCATGGTGGATTACGACATCACCGGCCGCTACGCCGACGGCGTGTTGTTCACCCTCAAGGCGAGCGGCACCAACGACACCCGGTTCGTCGGCGACGAAGGCTGGGTGGCCGCGGGCCGGTCCTCGTTCGCGGCCGAGCCCAAGTCCCTCATGTCCCGCGTCTCCGCCCCCGGCGAGGTCCGCCTGCTGCAGGGGCCGAACCACTACGCCAACTTCATCGAGTGCGTCCGCAACCGCCGCACCCCCGCGAGCGACATCGACTCCGCCGTCCGGTCCGACACCATCAGCCACCTCTGCGAAATCGCCATGCGCACCGGCCGCAAGATCCACTGGGATCCGGTCAAGGAAACCATCACCGGCGACGAAACCGCCGCCCGCATGATGACCTGCGCGATGCGGGGGCCGTGGCACATCTGACCGGTGTGTTGCCACCGGGGCGGTGGCGGTCCGGATGAGGCCGCTCGCTGCTTTTCCGGCGACCGGAACATGACCGCGCAAATGTTTCCGATGACCGGAATTTTATACGGACCGCCACCGCTCGGTGGCCGAGATTCGCGTATCACCAGGTCTTTTCGACTCAGGCAGGATAGACTCGATCATCCGGCATCACCTCAACGAGATTCGATTGATTCAGTCCCCGACGAACCGCACATGCACATGGACTTCTTCCGAATCCTTGAGGAACTCAATCACCCTGGCAACCGACTCTGAAAACTCAGAGTCAGTGGTGGATGCCTTCAGTGCCTCAATCTCCTGTATGACAACGGGCAATTGTAGCTGATTGAATATCGTGTCCCCGTAGGGATCGATAAAACGGAGGCAGATGGTTGTGGAGATGTCGTGGTGAAAAATCCGCAGATCAATGGATTTCCCTTCATCAAAAATGGAGAGCAGGGATCCATCCTCGTGCTCTCTTTTCAGGCCGATGTGCTGCATGGTTTCCCGGGGAACAAGTGATTATGCCATCCGGCACATCACACCAGTTAGGATGAGCACGCCCATGAAGGCGAGCCACGGGTGGCGGTGTGCAGTGCCCACAGAGGCATCCTACGGACGCCGGAGTAGCAATGTCGAGGGGTTTTGCGCCCGATTCGTGCGCGCAAGGGAACATACCCAGACACTCCTTCTGTCGTTCGCCCTCCTCCGCCCCAATGGGGCGAAACAAGCCAGCCCAGGGCAAGCCCCGAGTCCCTGAGGGGCGCCGCCCTGGGTCTCTGCCAACAAAATGATCCAAAGCCCCAACGGGGCGACACAAAAGCAGTACAGGGGCTTGTTGCCACCGAGCGGTGGCGGTCCGGTCGAAACTGCCTCAGAGCCGTGGTCAGAGGCGGCCCCAAACCTCGACCTCGATGTAGTGATTCATTTCGTTGCTGGTGTTTCCCCTGCTGTGGCAGCGGACGTAGCGCCCCCGCGCGCCATTCCCCGCAACCGGCCGGCCCCAATGCCGTCCGAACCAGGAGGGATCCCGGCCGACGCCGAGTCCGGAGGAGTTGTCGTCGTCGGTGTTGAGGATCGTCGCGACCCCTTCGATGAAGTCGGGGTCGTTGGAAACCTGGACGATGACATCGTGGTAGACGCGGTAGGGCTCGGCATGATGCTGCCACAGCACCACGGCATCCACCCTCCTTTCAGCGCCCAGATCCACCTGCACCCACTGGGTATCCGGTCCCAGTTCGACAAAACTGCCGTCCAGGCCCGCCTTGTCCCCGTCCGTGATCAGGGCCAGATCGCCGATGATCGGATACGGATCGCTGGAGGTGACCGGCTTGCCGCGCGAAATGACAGCCGCCCCTTCCGGCAGCAGCAGGCGGGGCGGCGCGTTGGTGCTGCCCAACTCCAGGTTTTTCACCCGGGAGGTGTAGTACTTCAGCGGGAGTGGCGTCCCCTGTTTGCAGGGCTTTGGCAGCTCGAGGTCCATCGGGACGTCCGCCGGCTCCGCCCTGTCCGCGGAGGCGACAGAAAGGAGGGCGAAAAGGACGGTTTTCAAGGGGAACATAAGGACTCCGGGGTTTACGTTCGTCGATGCACGCGGACGCGTTCCATCTTGGTAACGATCCAGCGGGTCAGATCTTAGAAGGTTTTTTAAAATGCTTGCTGGATCACGCGCCCAGTCTTGCGACGGGGAATTGTGGGCTGGCAGTCGGCACGCGCTGTGGCGTTCGGGTTTTCGCATCCGGCGCACACCCCACTCAATCGAATGTTGCCACGGAGCGGTGGCGGTCCGGGTGACCCACATCCGCCGCCTTTGCTGACTTTGCTTCCTTCTGTTTATCCATCCCCTCCCCAGCGCCCACCTTCCCGGCAAAACCGGCGACCCGCTCAGGGTTTCCGGAAAACCCCGGCGATGGCGTCCACGTGCGGCCTCAGCTCGGCGGGACAGGCGGCGCGCCAGCCGGCCAGGTGGTCTTCCAGCGCGGCCTGGGGGCCGGCCTGGCTGTGGCGGAACCAGGCGAGGGTTTTCCAGGCGGCGGGATCTTTTTCGAACACCGGCAGCAGGCGCGCGGCGATGAGCGTGTTCCACTCGCGGTTGCACGACTGTGTGCGCAGTTCGGGCTGCTTTTCCGCAAACCAGCGCGGGAAGTCCATTCCTGCGGGGAGCTGATGACGGGAGTCGCCCAGGCGGTCGCGGGCGTAGTCGGTCAGCGCGGAGGAATAGTCGCGCCAGTTGGGATAGGGCGGGTCCGCGCGCCAGGTTCCGGCCATCGCGCGCAGGGCGAAGAGGGAGGCGGTCTCGCACAGCGACTCCTCCAGCCAGCCGTTGGCATTGCCGGTTCCCGTCCACGCCTCATTCGGGCGCACATGCCCCGTGAGGAGATGAGCGTACTCGTGGGCGTACTGGAAGCTGTACTGGCACCAGTAGGTCCCGCCGGTGGCCAGCCCGATGCGTACCCGTCCGTCGGGCAGGCGCTGGTCGAAGGTGATGGGATACTCCTTGTTGAAAACCACCTTCACCCCGGGGGCGGCGAGCCCGTCGCAATGCTTCCAGATTTCATGCTGCGCCGAGTTCAGCACCGCGTGGACGTCCGCCACCGACGCGCCGTTCCAGACGCCCTTTTCGACCTCGATGGCCGGCTCGCCGGAGCGCGCCGAAACCGTCAGCAGCAGAAGGCCCAGCAGGGAATGGACTGGTTTCATGCCGACACCATACCGAAGACCGGCGCGAATGCAAAGGCCTGGAGTCAGCTCCGCATTTTCCCGCGTTGCGGCATTGCCGCACCCGCGCGGCTGGGCTACCGGGACGGCAGGAGCCCACCGCATGAAACTGTCCACACTGTTTGTCCGCCCGCCCGTCACCGCCCGCCATGTGAAGCGGACCTACGTCACCAGCCCCGACGACGAGCCGGGCAAACCGACGCGCGCGGTGATCGAGACCGCGCTCGACGTGGTGCGGCACACGCTGGACATCGACCTCTCGGCGATCAGCCGGCGGATCACCACCGGGCCGAAGTGGACCGAGTTCTGGCCGGGCGAACACTACAAACTGCTGGCCGGGTTCGTGAGCTGGCTGAAGCCCAAGACCGTGGTGGAGGTCGGCACGTTCACCGGGCTCTCGTCGCTCGCGCTCAAGCAGTACCTGCCGGCGGACGCGAAGGTGGTGACCTTCGACCTGATTCCCTGGCGGGACATCCCCGGCACGGTCCTGACCGAGGACGATTTCCGGGACGGACGCCTGGTGCAGATCCTGGCCGACCTGGCCGATCCGGCCGCCTTTCAAAAGCACGCGGGGCTGCTGTCGGAGTCGACCCTGATCTTCGCCGACGGCCCCAAGGACGGGAAGTTCGAGCCGGCCTTCGGCGCGCTGCTGTCCGCGCTGCCGCGCACGCAGCCGGCGTGGGTGCTGTGGGACGACATCCGCGACCTGCACATGCTGCAGTACTGGCGCGACATCGCCCGGCCCAAGCTGGACCTGTCGTCCTTCGGCCACTGGACCGGCACCGGCCTGGTCTGGTGGGAGGGGCCGCGTTGAGTTGAGATTGGATTTGGCGCCCGTTCCGGGATAGGATGCCCCCATGACCTCCCCCGCCGACCTCCTTGTTTTCCGTGTGCGGCGCCGCATGGCGGTGGACCGCGCCGTGCGCGCGGGCTGCACGCTGCTGCCCTGGCTCGCCGGGGCGTGGCTCGCGCTGCTCCTGCTCTCCCGGCTGCTGAATCTCTTCCCCGATCCGGTCCGCCTCCACGCGCTCTGGATCGTTTTGCTGGCCGCGGCCGCAGCCGCCCTGGCCCTGCACCGACGTCCCACCGCCCCCGACGCGGCCCGGCAGACCGACAAGGCCCTCGGCACGCGCGACCTGTTCCTGACGGTGTCGCGGCTCGACGGCGCGCCGGGGGAATTCAAGGGCATCGTGGAGAGCCAGGCCGCGGAGGCTGCGGCTGCGGGCAAACCGGCGGTCATCGCGCCCTACGCCTGGCGGAGGCCGGCCGGAATCGCGGCGGGTTCGCTGGCGGCGCTGGCGCTGGCGATCCTGCTGGTGCCGCAGCTCGACCCCTTCAAGAAGGGGGAGGAGCGGGCGAAGAACGAGCAGCAGAAAAAGGAACTCGCCGCGCTGAGGAAGAACACGGACGCGAAGAAGAAGGAACTGGCGCAGAAGCCGCGCGAAGAGGTCTCGAAGACCACGAAGGACGCGCTGGATCGGCTGCGGCAGTCGTTCCAGCAGATGAAGCCGAAGCAGAAGGAGAAGAACGACGAGAAGCTGAAGGAGGAGCAGCGGGACATCGGGAAGCAATGGCAGCAGCAGAGCGAGGACCTGCTGAAGAAATCCGAGCGCCCCGAGGACGGGATGCAGTCGTTCGGCCGGACCACCCCGCGCATGAAGGAATGGAAGAAGGATCTGGCGGACGGACGCACACAGTCGATGCAGCGCGATCTGGACGAGATGAAGAAGCTGGCCGACAAGGCCCGCGACGGGAAATCGGAGGAGGAGAAGAAGAAGGCGGCGCAGGAGCTGCGCGAGCGCATCAAGGAGATGTCGGAATTCGCGAAGAACGAGGGGGCCAACGCCAACCTCGCCGCGACCCTCTCGCAGGCGCTCAGCGAGATGAACCTGTCCGAACAGGCGGGCCTGGCCAACGCGGCGATGGAGCAGCTCAAGGAGTCGCTGGACGTCGCGGGGATGCAGGCGGAGGACCTGGCGCAGTCGATGCGCGACTTGAAGTCGCTGGAGAAGGCGATGTCGGCCATCCAGAAGGCGCGGCAGGCCAACAAGGCGTCGGAGGACGGCCTGGACGGCGAAAAGTGCGAGGGGGACATGACGATGGAGGAGTACGCCCAGCTTTACGATGAGATCATGAAGCAGTGCCAGGGGGACATGGCCGGGAATGGCCAGGGGCAGGGTCAGGGTCAGGGCGGCGGTGACGGCCAGGGCGACATGGGCAACGGAAGTGGAAAGGGCATGGGCGGACCGGGGCACGGGCGCGGGGGCAAGGCGGAAACCGATCCCGACCAGGTGACGAAGTTCGCCCCGGAAAAATCGGATTCCGCATTCGGCCAGGGCAAGGTGCTGCTGAAGTGGCAGACGGACGAGGCCGCCGAAAAAGGCGAAATGGCGGGCAACCGGAACACGAGCGTGCAGCAGACCCGGCAGGCGGTCAGCGAGGCGATCGTGCGGGAACAGGTGCCGCCGGGTTACCACGGTCCCATCCAGAAGTATTTTGATTCGCTCGCCGCCGAAAACCCGCCGGAGAAGAATGAAAAGTGAAGGACCCTGACCCTGACTTGAAGAACGCCCGCCTCCCGACCTCCCTGCCGGGACAAGCTCCGGATCTGCGCTTTCGCCGGAAGCCGCTTCCCGGACTCATCCTGACCGTGCTCGTGCCCGTCGCCGCCATTTTACTGGCCTGGCTGTGGCTCCAGCAGGGTCGGCGCGGGCTGGTGGTGGCCTGCACCCACGACGCCGAGTTCGCGGCCCTGGTGTTCGACGCCTTCACGAAGAAGACCGGCATCCCGGTGACGCCCGTGTACGACACGGAGGCGACGAAATCGCTGGCCCTGGTCGAACAAATCCAGCGCGAGAACGGCCGGCCCCGGGCGGACGTGCTCTGGAACAACGAGATGCTGGGCATGCTGGAACTGCAACGGCGCGGACTGCTGGCCCCGCATGCGGGCGAAGGCTGGAAGCGCATGCCCGCGGCCTGGCGCGATCCCGACGGGCTCTGGACCGCCTTCGGTGCGCGCATGCGCGGGATGATCGTCAACACCACGCTGGTTTCCGCCGCCGAGGCCGCCCGGGATCCCCTGCCGGCGGGCGACCTGTCGAAATTCACGATGGCCAAGCCGCAGTTCGGCACGACCCTCACCCATGCCGCGGCGCTCTGGCAGGAGTTGGGCGCGGACGCGTTCAAGGCCTGGTGGGCCGACGCGCAGGCGCGCGGCCTGAAGGTCGTCGCCGGCAACGGCATGACCAAAAGCCTGGTCGCCGACGGCGCCTGCCGGGCGGGCTTCACCGACACCGACGACTACGCCTCCGCGCGCGAGGCCGGCAAGCCGGTGGCCTTTGTCCCGGCGCGACTGCCTTCCGGAAAGACCATCGCCATCCCGAACACCGTCGCCCTGCTGCGCGGAGCAAAGCACGAGAGCGACGCGAAGGTGTTCATCGACTTCCTGCTATCGGCCGACTCGGAGGTGCTGCTGGCCAACTCCGCCGCCCGCCAGATTCCGCTCGGGCCGGTCGATGCGGCGAAGCTGCCGCCCGAGGTCTCCTCCTGGGCGGAGGCGGCGAGGAATTCCGTCGACCTGCGCGGGCTGCTCGACGCGCGCAACGCCTGCCTGGAGTGGATTCGCTCGGCCGGGGCGGGCAAATGATCGACGGCGTCGCGGAGAGTCTTCTCCGCGCCGTCGGCGTGGCGCTGCTGGCGATGGCCGCCTCTGCGCCGGTGGCGCGCTGGTTGCGCGGGCGGCCCGGCGGTCTGGTTGCTCGGCGGCGCTGCCTGCCGGTGCCGCCGCTGCTGGCCGCGGCCGCGTACGCCCACCACACGTCCGTCGTGGTGCACGCGGCCGGCGCGGGAGCTGTTGTACGCGCTGCTGCTGGCGGGCCGGTCCTGCCGCTCGCCGTGCTGGCACGCCTGGCGGCCCGGGAACGGGCCGGGCCGGCGCGGCGCACGCCTTGCGCTTGCGGTTCGGGTGGATGGGATCGCTGCCGCAACGCCTGCGCGGACGCGGGCGGGCGGCGCAGCCTTCCTGCTGGCCTTCCTGCCGGCGTTCGCGGAATTCGACACGGCGTCGTTCCTGCTGGCGAAAAGCTGGGCGGTGAACCTGTTCGACGCGCAGGCGGGGGCCTGCCGCTGGCGAGAGTCTGCGGCGGGCGGCGCAGCCGCTGGCGGTGCTGGCGGCGGCCGCGGCGGGACTTTTTGTTTGCTGGCGCGGCCGGGCCGGCATGGGATGCGTTGTGCGAACGGCGCGGACGCAGGATGGCCGCGGGCATTGTGGCGGTGACGCACCTGCTGCTGTGGGTCGCGCCGCTCGTTCTGCTGGCTCCCTTCGGGACTGGCGGGCATGGCGGAGTGGCTGGCCCGTGCCCTCGCTGCTGCGCGAGCTGGCGGCCAGCCTGATGACGGCGGGCGCGGCGACGTTGCTGGCGGTGTGGGCGTGCCGGCTGCGGGCGGGCATGGCGGGCGCGCTGGCGCTGGCCGGACTGGCGGGACCGCTGCTGATCGGGCTGCTTTTCTGGCCGGGTTTTCGCGATTCGCCCGTCCCGCGCTCGACACGCCGCTCCCGTTGTGGCTGGCCGAAGCGTTGGGTACTGCTGCCGCTCGTGCTGGCGCTGAGGCGCGCCGGGGGGCGCGGCGAGCCCGATCCCCGAAGGTGCAGATGGAGTTGCTGGCCGCGGGGACGTACCGGGCGCATCGGCGCGCGGCCGGGCGGCTTTCCTGGCGGATGACCGCGGAGGTGGGCGCCAGCGGTGGCGCTGGGGATTCTGCGCGGCGCGGCCGACCTCACCCTGCCGTCGCTGCTCGCCCCTCCCGCCCTGCCCCATGCGCCGGTGCGGTTGTACAATCTGATGCACTACGGGCATTCCGACGCGCTTGCCGCGATGATTCTGGCGGGCACGATCGCACCGCTGTTGCTGGCGGCCGGAGTTCTGGCCGCAATGCGCCTCGCCCACCGCTAATCGGCAATTGCAATCGGCTATTGGCTATCCTCCCCACGGACGGCTTTTGCCTCGCGGGTGTTGAACAGCGGATGGGAGGGTTTGAGGCCGAGCAGAAAATCGTCGCGGAAGGTTTTCACCGCGGTTTCCGCCTTGCGACGCGCCTTGACCTCGGGGTCTGGTGGCGTTTGCCCTGGATGTCGGATTCCTCCAGCCAGCCGATCCAGCCGGTGATCTGCTTGCAGCATGCGCGGGCTGCGCCCCGATGTCGTCCAGGGCCGGGCGAACCGCCAACGATTTTTACGCCCCCGCACCACCAGGCACATGGAGCGGACTTCGCCGGCCGAACCGCGCGCGATGGCCAGGAAGCCGGGCAACTCCTTCACGGAAACGCGCTCGAAACCTTCGGCGATATTATTCGAGACGGAGAGCGCAGCGCGGTCGAGCTGGTTGCGAAAACCAGGGGGTAAAGCAGGCCGAATGCTCGTCCAGGAGATCCATGACCAGGTTGTAGAGAACCGAGGCCGCCTGCCAGGCGGGAGTGTCTTCGAAGTTTTTGTACGTTGCCATGATGGGGACGCAAATAGCCGATAGCCGATTGTCAATTGCCGACTTGAAAATCATGGCATTACGTCGACGATAAACAATTGGCTATCGACAATTGGCAATCGACAATCGGCAATTGGCGATTGGCTTCCGCCCCGCGAAATTGCTAGCGTTCAACCGCCCATGCCTCCCGCCCCGTCCATCTTATGGCGACTTGAAAACGTCTGGCTCGGCCGCAAGCCGGACGCGCGCCTGCGGGGCGTCACCCTGTCGATTGCCGGCGGCCTCACCGCCATCACCGGGCCGTCGGGCGCGGGCAAGACCTCGCTGCTGAACCTGCTGGTGCGTTTCGAGGCACCCGACCTGGCAAGCTGACCTCAACCCTGCCCAACGGATCGCGGCTCCCGCTCTTCTGGATGCCCGCGGGCGGCGGGTTGTGGCCCTTCGGATCGGCACGGCGGCAGATCACCGATCTTGCGCCCGCCGGCGACCAGGCGGCCGCCGATTTCTGGCTGCGCGCGCTCGAATCGGAGGAATGCGCCGACCGCACCGCCGATCAACCCTCGCGCGGCGAGCGCGAACGCGCCGGCGTCGCCTGCGCCATGGCCACGCGCCGCGTGCTGGTCATGGACGAACCCTTCGCCCATGTGCCGGCGGCCCGCCGGCCGGAGTTCTTCGCGCGGGTCGCCACCGCCTGCCGGGAGCACGGAACCTCGCTGGTCTACGCCACCCACGAGCCCGCTCTCGCGGATATGGCCGACCGCCGCATCGCCATGGCCGAGGGGGCGCTGGCATGAGAAGATCCCTCCTCGCCGCCTTTCTCCTGTGTTCCGGTTGCCGGAACGATGACGTCGCGAAACTTCCGGTCACCGGAATCGAAACCTGGCCGCTGCCCGCGTTCCAGGGGCGCATGCCCGGCCCGCGCAGCGTGGGGGTCTTTCCGGACGACCGCGTGGCGGCCCTCGACAACGCCGGCCGGGTGCTGGTCTTCCGCCCCGACGGCACCCTCGACAAGTCATGGACCATGCCGGAGTATTCGGTGGGCAAACCCGAGGGCGTGCGGGTGATGATCGACGGACGCATCGCGGTCACCGACACCCATTACCACCGGGTCGTGCTCTTCTCACCCGACGGAAAGGTGGAGCGGATGTTCGGATCGGAAGGGCCGGGGCCCGGCCAGTTCATCTACCCGGTGGGGGTGACGCAGGACCCCGCGGGTTTCCTGTACGTGGCCGAGTACGGCTCGAACGACCGGGTCCAGAAATTCACCGCCGACGGTGCGCACGTGCTCACGCTCGGATCGTTCGGCACCGGACCGGGCGCGCTGCAGCGGCCCAGCGGACTCGCGAGGCACAAGGGCCTGCTTTACGTGGCCGACGCGATCAACAACCGCATCCAGGTCTACAACGCGGAGACGGGCGCGCACACGGGGTCGCTCGACCGGCTCGGCCTGGACCTGCCGTACGATGTGGCGGTCGACCGCGACGACACGCTGTTGATCGTGGAATACGGCGCGGGACGCGTCACGCGTGCCACCCTGGACGGAAGGGTGCTCGGGAGGTTCGGCTCGACCGGACCGAACCGCGGGCAGTTTTCGACGCCCTGGGGCATGACGGTCGATTCGCGGGGTCGCATCCGCATCGCCGACACGGGCAACCGCCGGATCGTGGGTCTGGTGCGATGAAGGCGGCGCTGCTCAGGATCCCGCGGATGATCTTCCCGCCCCGACGCCGGCCGGCGCGGCGGGCGGAGTGGATTCCGGCCCTGGTATTCCTGGCGCTCTTCGCCGCCGCCTGTTGCGCGGTCGAAGCGATGCACCTCGCCACGTTTGCGCGGCCCGGACAGTTCGGCTGGGCGGCGCTGCTGCCGTGGCTCGCCTGGCAGCATGCATGCAGGCTGGCACGACTCGGCGCGGCGGTCCGCTCGCGCTGCTCACCCGGCTGACCCTCGCGGGGCCTGCGTGGCCGCGCTGGCGGAGCCGCGCGCGGTGCGCTCCTCGAAGATCTGAGCGTGGTCTTCTGCGCTGGACGTGTCCGATTCCATCGGCGACGCCGCCCGCCGCAAGGCGCTGGAGTTCATCACGAACAGCGCGGCGGGCAAGCCCGAGGCGGACCGCGTGGGCATGGTGGTCTTCGGCGCCAGCGCCGCGGTCGAGCTGCCGCCCCGCCAGAGTTTCCCGTTCGAGGTCATCAACGCCCGCGTGCCCACCGACGGGGCGACGATCGCCCGGGCGCTCAGCCTCTCGGGCGCGGTCCTGGCCGACGACACCGCCGCCCGCATCGTGCTCATCAGCGACGGCACCCAGACCTCCGGGCAGGCGTCCGAGGCGGTGGAGCGCAGCCCGCGCCCGCGGGATTCCGGTGGACGTGGTTCCGGTGGAATACGCCTTCGGCCGGGAGGTGGGTGGAAAAGCTGGAATTGCCGCGCAACGTGAAGATCGGCGAGACGTACGAGGCCGCGGTGATCGTCTCCGCGCTGACCGCGGGGCGGGCAAGCTCAATCTGTCCGTGAACGGGGAAACCGTCTCCTCCGCCGACATCCAGTGGAAACCGGGGAAGAACCGCCAGACCCTGCCCTCTACCTGCCGGAAGCCGGCTACTACGAATACGAGGCGACGGCGGTGCCGCAGCCGGGCGAGGATGGATGGAAGGAGAACAACCGCGCCATCGCCGATCTGCTGCTCAAGGGCGAGGGGCGCGTTCTGGTCGTGGCCGGTCCGGATGGAAAATCCGCCGACACGGACGGACTGGTTGCCGCGTTGAAGGCCTCCCGGCAGCGGGGTGGAAACGACCGACAGCCTCGCCCTGCCCAACGACAGCCTCGCGTTGCCCCGACAGCATCGCCCTGGTGAACGTGCCCGCCGAGTCGCTCGGCGTGATGCAGCACGCGCGCCCTGCGCGACGCCGTCTACCGGCAGGGCACCGGCCTGGTGATGCTGGGCGGGGAGCAAAGCTTCGGCCCGGGCGGATACAACCGCACCCCCGTGGAGCGAGGCGCTGCCGGTGACCATGGACGTGAAGCAGAAGAAGGTGCCCTGAAGCGGGGCGCTGGCGATCGTCCTGCACACCTGCGAGTTCGCGCAGGGCAACGAATGGGGCAAGCGCATCGCGCTGGAGGCCATCCGGGTGATGGGCGCGCAGGACGAGGCGGGGGTCGCTCGCGTACTCCTTTTCCAGCACCGGCGCGGGCGAGGGCTGATCTTCCCTCACCCCGGTGTCCCGATACGCGGACATGGTGCCGAAGATCAACGGCGCGGAGATCGGCGACATGCCGAGCTTCGAGCCCACCATGCGGGCGGGGCTGAAGGCGCTGCAGGCGAGCGACGCCGCGATGAAGCACATGATCATCATCTCCGACGGCGATCCCTCGCCGCCGCCCCCCGGAGCTGGTGTACGGCCTACCAGAATGCGAAGATCAGCGTGTCCACCGTCGCGATCAACCCGCACGGCGGCCAGGAGGTGTCGATCATGCGCACCCTCTCGGCGCAGACCGGCGGGCGCTACTACTTCCCGCAGGACCCCTCGGTGCTGCCCTCCATCTTCATCAAGGAGGCGAAGACCGCTCAAGCGCAGCATGCTCCAGAACAAGAAGTTCGCGCCGGAGGTGACCTTCCCGTCCGAGATCCTGAAGGGCTTCGACACCCTTCTTCCCGCGCTGCACGGCTACGTGATCACCATGGCCAAGCCGCAGCGCGTCGGTCATCCTCTCCACCCCGGAGGAAAGCGGCGAGCGCGACCCCGTGCTGGCCACCTGGCGCGCTTCGGCCCTCGGCAAATCGGCCGCCTTCACGTCGGACCTCTCCCCCAATTGGGGCCGCGACTGGCTGGCCTGGCAGAACCACCGCAGCTTCGTCGAAAAGCTCTTCCTCGACATCGCCCGCACCCGCCGGGAGTCGCATCTGACCGTGCAGTCCTTCGCCGACGGCCCGGTCGGCGTGGTCACCATCGAGGACAACCATCCCGATGCCACCCCGCTCGATTTTTCGGCGGAAACGGTCGGCCCGGGCGGCGTTCGCCGGCCGCTGGTGGTGCGGCAGGTGGGGCCGCGGCTGTACCGCGCCGAATTCCCGCTGGAGGGCCGGGGGCGCTACCAGGCGCTGATCGCCGCCGCCGCGGAGGGACGCGACGAGCAGGGAGGTCCTCGGCTTCGCCGTGCCTTACTCGCCCGAATACCTGGAATTCGAATCCGACCTCGCCGCCCTGCGCGACATCGCCGCACGCACCGGCGGACGCGTGCTCACCGGCTCGGAAAGCCCCCGGGAGATCTTTCCCGCCGAGCGTCCCGTACGCCGCGTCTCCCGTCCGGTGTTCGATTGGTTCCTGCTCGCCCTGGCGATCCTGCTGCCCCTCGACGTGGCGGTCCGCCGGGTGCAGATCGACTGGACCGTGGTCCGCGGCTGGTTCCGCCGCGACAAGGGCGACAGCACCGAAACCCTCGCCGCGCTGCGCAAGCGCAAGGCCGCCACCGGCGAAACCCTGAAATCCACCCGCACCGAACAAACGCCGCCCGTTGTTCCGGTGACACATGTGCCTCACCTCCCGGTCGCGCCGAAACCCAAACCACCGCCCACACCCGCCCCCGCGCCCGCCGCCCCGACCGGCGATGCCGGCAAGGGCACGCTGGGCAAACTTCTCGCCGCCAAAAAGAGCCGTCAGAATGAAAACCGATAGCCCGGTCGCTATTGCCTATCGCCAATTTCCAATTGCCAATTGGCTATTGGCTATCGGCTCTCGGCTCTCGGCCCCACCCCATCAACCCCCGGAGACGCCATGAGTGACCTCGAAATGCTGAAACAGGAAGCCGCATCATTCCGCGAGGCCTACACCGCCGCGCGCGAGGAGATCGGCAAGGCCATCGTCGGCCAGGAGCGCGTCATCGACGCCTGCCTCACCGCCCTCATCGCCGGGGGCAACGTCCTGCTCGAAGGCGTGCCCGGCCTCGGCAAAACCATGCTCGTCAAGGCCATGTCCGAGGTGCTGCGCCTCGACTTCAAACGCGTGCAGTTCACGCCCGACCTCATGCCGGCCGACATCATCGGCACCAACATCCTCAACACCGACCCCGCCACCGGCGCCGCGCATTTCGAGTTCCGCAAAGGCCCGCTCTTCACCCAGCTCCTGCTCGCGGACGAAATCAACCGCGCCACCCCCAAGACCCAGTCCGCCCTGCTCGAAACCATGCAGGAAGGCTCCGTCACCGCCGGCGGGCAGACGTGGAAACTGCCGCCGCCCTTCTTTGTCATGGCCACCCAGAATCCCATCGAGCAGGAAGGCACCTACCCCCTGCCCGAGGCCCAGCTCGACCGCTTCATGTTCAAGGTGCAGGTGCCCTTCGTGACCCGCGAGCAGCTCAACACCATCGTGCTCCAGACCATCCTTCGCCCCGCCACCGCGCTGGAGGCCGTGCTCGACGCGGCGGGTATCCTGCGGCTGCGCGAAATCCTCGACAAAGTCGTCGTCGCCCCGCCCGTGCTCGACTTCGCCATCCGCCTCGTCATGGCCACCCACCCCGCCGCCGCGGAGGCGACCGACGAGGCGAAGAAGTTCGTCCGCTGGGGCGCCAGTCCGCGCGCCGCGCAGGCGCTGGTCAAGGCCGGCCGCGTCCGCGCCCTCGTCGAAGGCCGCGCGCATGTCGCCGCCGACGACATCCGCCACTTCGCCCCCGAAGTCCTCACCCACCGCGTCCTGCTCAACTACGACGGCCAGGCCGAGGGCGTCAGCGCCGCCCAGGTGGTGGAAAAGATCCTCGCCGGCGTGCCCGAATCCGTCTGACCGCCATGTCCGCCCGCGCCCTCACCCCGCTGCTCACGAATGCTCAGATCCACCGGATCGAGCGCCTGCGCATCGGCGCGTCCCGCCGCTTCACCAACCGCGGCCGCGGCGAACACCTGGCGGGCCGCGGCGGGGCCAGCACCGAGTTCGCGGACTTCCGCGACTACCACGAGGGCGACGACATCCGCTACATCGACTGGAACATCTACTCCCGCCTGCGCCGCCCCTTCCTCAAGATCTTCCGCACCGAGGAGGAGATGCATGTCGTGCTCTTCGTCGACGCCTCCGCCTCCATGCGCTTCGACGGCAAACACGGCCGCGCCCTCTCCCTCGCCGCCGCCTTCGGCATCTCCGGCCTGCTCGCCGGCGAACGCGTCAGCGTCGTCACCTTCAACGCCGCCAAATCCGACCCCGAACGCCTGCCGCCGCGCTCCGGCCGTGTCGCCCTGCGCCGGCTCTTCGACTTCCTCGGCTCTGAACGCGAACCCGGAGCAGCCACGCTCGACGCCGCCGTCGAACGCGCCCTGCGCCTCCACACGGGCCGCGGCGCCGCCCTCCTCATCAGTGACTTCCTGACCCCCGGCGACCTCCGCCGCACCTTCAACCAGCTCCATGGCGCCGGCCTGGAAATCCTCGCCCTGCACCTCCATGGCCCGTCCGACGCCGCCCCGCCGATCGACGGCGACCTCCGCCTCGTCGACAGCGAAACCGGCGACACGCTCGACGTCTCCTCCTCCCCCGCTCTCATGGACGCCTACCACGACCACCGCGCCGGCTTCCTGCGCGGCATCGAACAAGGCGCGCGCCGCCGCGGCGGAAACTTCCTCTCGCTCGACGCCGCCGAGGATCTCGACCACCAGCTCTTCGACACCCTCCGCCGCCGCGGGTGGCTGGCATGATCCCCTTCGGCTTCAGCTCCCTGTCGATGGCCTGGCTCGCCCTGCTCGCGCTGCCGCTCGCGGTCTTCTACTTCCTCAAGCTCCGCCGCCCGCGCCTCGAAGTTCCCTCCCTCGTGCTCTGGCGTCAGGCCCTCAACGACCAGCGCGTCAACTCCCCCTTCCAGCGCTTCAAACGCAACCTGCTCCTGTTCGTGCAACTCCTCGCGCTGCTGTTCATCGTGCTGGCCGCCATGCAGCCCTTCCGGAAAAAGGGCGACACCCGCCAGGCGCGCACACCGATCCTGGTCGACACTTCCGCGAGCATGGGCGCCCGGGCGGAGGCGGGCGGCCCCACGCGGTTCGACGAGGCGAAGAGCCGATTGAACCGCCGGATCGACGCGCTGGGCGCCGGCGAGGAGATGGCCGTTCTCCGATTCGGCGCCACCGCGTCGATGCCCGCGTCGTTCACCGACAACAAACGGCTGCTGCGCACCGCGGTCGACTCCCTGCGCGTCGAGGATTCTCCCGGCCGCCCGGAGGACGCCCTGCGGCTGGCCCAGGCCCTCCATCGACGCGGCCCGTTCGCCCGGGCGGTGCTGCTGACCGACGGCAACCTCCCCCCGGAAACGGACTTCGAGCTTCCGTTCGCGGTGGAGTACGAGCGCATCCCGCCGGGCGGGGCGAACCTGGGCGTCACCGCTTTCCGCGCCCGCCGCGCATCCACCACGGACTGGTCCGTCTTCGTTGAGGTCGGAGCCTCCACCGAAGGGGACAGCGGCGGCCGCCTGGAAATCCTCCGCGACGGCATCGTGGTCGAAACCCAGCCCGTCTCCGCGTCCGTCAAAACCCCGCATCGAGTGACCTTCCGTCTTGACGGAACCACCCCGGGAAGGCTGGAGGCGCGGCTGACCCCGTCGGCTTTCGACTCGCTCTCCTGCGACAATGCGGCCTGGCTGGAGCTTCCCACCCTGCGCCCGTTGCGGGTGAATGTCGAAGACGGGCAGAAACTCTTCCAACGCGCCATGGCCGCCACCCCCGGCTTGGATTTCGCCGCCACCAACGCCCCGCCCGACGCCGCCGTCACCACCGTCGGGGCCACCCACGCCCGCGCGGAACTCTTCATCGGCCGGGTCCCGGAAGGCCTCGAGGATCTCCTGCGCATCGAGGAGGAGGGAACCTCCGTGGTCGACTGGGAGCGCAACCATCCGCTGCTGCAACACGTCAATCTCGACGCCCTCGTTCTCAACCAGCGCGGCGTCTGGGCCACCAACACGGCCGCGCGCGCGGCGGCGGAGCTCGGCTGGCGCGTGCTGGTGCACGGCGAGGCCGGCCCCCTCATGCTGGCGCGCGAGTCCTCCGCCCAGGCCACCTACGCCATGCTCTTCGCCCCCGAGAAGTCCACCCTGCCCTATCGCCTCGGCTTCCCCATCCTCTGCGCCAACCTGCTGCGCATCGCCGAACAGCGCGGCGGCCTGCAGGAGATCCGCGCCCGCCGCACCGGCCCGGTGGAATGGCCCGTCCTGCCCGCCGGGGGCGCCGCGGAGTGGGTCGGACCGGACGGCGCGTCCATCCAACTCGAACCCGCGCAGGGTGGCGTGCTCCCCGGCGCGCGGGCGGTGCGCACCGGCGAACACCGGCTGATGCGCGGCGGTGCCGAAATCTGGCGCGGCGGCATCTCGCTCCTCAGCCCCGACGAATCCTCCCTGAACTCCGCCGAAAAGCTGGCCTTCCGCGAAATCCAGGTCGAGGCGGCCACGGAGGCTGCGGCTTCGTCCGACCGCCCCCTCTGGCCCATGCTCGCCCTCGCCGCCCTGCTCCTCCTCTGCCTCGAATGGATGCTCTACCAGCACCGGACCGGCGGGGTTTCGTAATCCGGTGATGCCGCAGCCTCCCCGGCCCTGAATTGGCAATCGGGTCCGCCCTGAGGTCGAGTTTTCGCGGGTTTTCTTGAGATTTTGAGCCAGCAAGGCGCGATTGACGGGTTGCGGATGCGCGCGCTCCTGCGTAGAGTGTGCCCCATCATGCCAAACGCACCCTTCCACTATCAGCCCATGTTCGAACTCGGCGTCGACGACACCGAGTACCGCCTCCTCACCAAGGAGCACGTCAAGGTTTCCACGTTCAACGGCAAACCCGTCCTCGAGGTCGAGCCGGAGGCGCTCACGCTGCTGGCAAGCCAGGCCTTCCACGACATCAACTTCTTCCTGCGCCCGAAGCACCTCAAACAGGTCGCGGCGATCCTCGACGACCCCGCCGCGTCGGAAAACGACCGCATGGTCGCGCTCACGCTGCTCAAGAACGCGGACGTCGCCTCGGCCGGCGTGCTGCCGTTCTGCCAGGACACCGGCACCGCCATCATCATGGGCAAGAAGGGCCAGCAGGTCTGGACCGGCGGCGGAGACGAGGAGGCCCTCTCGCGCGGCGTGTACAACGCCTACACCGAGAATCATCTGCGCTACTCGCAGAACGCGCCGCTCGACATGTGGAACGAGAAAAACACCAACACCAACCTGCCCGCGCAGCTCGACCTCTTCACGGCGGACGGCGACGAGTACAAGTTCCTGTTCGTCTCCAAGGGCGGCGGCTCGGCCAACAAGTCGTACCTCTACCAGGAAACCCGCGCGGTGCTGAATCCCAAGGGTCTGGTGGCCTTCCTCACCGACAAGATGACCTCGCTCGGCACCGCCGCGTGCCCGCCCTACCACCTCACCTTCGTGATCGGCGGCACCTCCGCCGAGACCACCATGAAGACGGTGAAGCTGGCCTCGACCAAGTACTACGACCACCTGCCCACCACCGGCAACGAGCACGGCCGCGCCTTCCGCGACGTGGAGCTGGAAAAGCAGATGCTGGAGGTCGCCCAGAAATGCGGCATCGGCGCGCAGTTCGGCGGCAAGTACTTCGCTCTCGACGTGCGCGTGATCCGCCTGCCCCGCCACGGCGCGTCGCTGCCCATCGGCATCGGCGTGTCGTGCTCGGCCGACCGCCAGGCCAAGGGCAAGATCACGAAGGACGGGGTGTTCATCGAGAAGCTCGAGACCAATCCGCTCAAGTACATCCCCGAGGAGCTGCGTCACCGCAAGGACACGGGCGCGGTGAAGATCGACCTCAACCGGCCGATGGCGGACATCCTCGCCGAACTCTCGCGCCATCCCGTCACCACCCGGCTGCTGCTCAGCGGTCCGATCGTGGTCGCGCGCGACATCGCCCACGCGAAGCTGAAGGAGCGGCTCGACGCGGGTCAGCCCCTGCCCGACTACTTCAAGGCCCATCCGGTATACTACGCCGGGCCGGCGAAGACGCCTCCGGGCATGGCTTCCGGCTCCTTCGGGCCGACGACGGCGGGGCGCATGGATTCGTACGTCGATCTCTTCCAGTCGAAGGGCGGCAGCATGGTCATGATCGCCAAGGGCAACCGCGGCCAGCAGGTGACCAACGCCTGCAAGAAGCACGGCGGGTTCTATCTCGGCAGTATCGGCGGACCCGCGGCCATCCTGGCCAAGGAGAACATCCGCAAGGTGGACGTGGTCGAGTTCCCCGAGCTGGGCATGGAGGCCATCTGGAAGATCGAGGTCGAGGACTTCCCGGCGTTCATCCTCGTGGACGACAAGGGGAATGACTTCTTCGCCCAGGTCGGCCCGGGCGGCTGCGGCGTCGGCCACTGATCGCGGTCAGGCCAGCGCGTAGCGCCAGGCCTGCTCGGGGTCGCCGGCATCCAGGTCGGCGAGCAGCGGAACGGAGGGGTTCTTGAAATCGATCCCCGCGAGACCGGTGTAGATGCCGAAGAAGTCCGTGTTGTCGTGGTAGCCGAGGAACTTCTCGGCCCCCGGCCCGATGGCGAGAACCGGCACATAGTCGCTCGTGTGCGTGTTGCCGGTCCAGCCGATGCCCAAGTGGTTCGCCATGAGCTGGCCGAGCTGGCTGATGGCCGTGTTCATCTGCTTGTACAGGGGCGGCGTCTGGTCGGCGACGGTATTGACGAACCATTTGGCCCGACGGTCGGAGACCTCGTATCCGGCGGTCTCCTTCAGGATTTCCTGCACCTTCTTCGGATCGATGGCGAGGCCCTCGATGGTTTCCACCGCCCCGGTGAACTTGCTCGGCTCGGGAACGGGCGCATCGTCCTCGGTTTCGGGCGGCTTCACCGCCTGCACCTTGCCGGTCTTTTCGATGAGCTTGAGGATCTGCGGCAGCGACATCTTCACGCCCGCCACGTTGGCGAAGACCTTGGAACTGGAACCGTAGCCGGTCCCCGCGCCGTTCAGTCCGAGGTTGGAGTTGCCGTGGTCGGTGGTGATGACGACGAGGGTGTCCGGGTGCCGCTTCTGGAAGTCGAGGCAGACGTCGATCGCCTCGTCCAGCGCAATCTGGTCGCGCAGCGCCGCCGGGGCGTCGGAGTTGTGGGCGGCGTGGTCCACGCGCGCGCCCTCGACCTGCAGGATGAAGTGCTCGCGATTCTCCAGGCGCGCCAGGGCGGCCCGGGTGAGTTCGGCCAGGGTGGGCACCGCCGCGACGAGCGCGGGATCCGCCAGATGGTCGATGGTGTACGGCAGGTGCCCGTCGGCGAAGGTGCCGAGCAGGGGCTTGTCGAGCGGCGCGGCGGCGAGGCCGGCCTTGTCGTTGACGACGGCGTAGCCGGCGGCGGCGAATTCGCCCTTGAGGTCCCGCTTGTCGGCGCGCGTCTTCGCCACGAAGGCGGGGCGGCCGCCGCCCAGCAGCACGTCGATCTTCTGCTCGAAGTATTGCAGCGCGATCTGCTGCGCGTCGCCGCGGGACCCGACCGACACGGCAAAGCCGGCGGGGGTGGCATGGGTGATCTCGGCGGTGGTGACGAGTCCGCGCGCCCAAGATTTCTGCGCGAAGAGGGGATACAGCGGCGTGAGCTTGCGCCCGTCGGGCAGCACGTTGAGCGTGCCATTGACCACGCGCGAACCGCTGCCCCAGGCGGAGGAGGCGGCGGAGGAGTCGGTCACCATCGAATTGAGCGAGCGCGTGCTCACCAGTCCGAGCCGGGTGGTGTTTTCGCGCAGCAGCGCGATCCAGCTCAACCCCTTGTTGCGCAGGAGGTGGGAGAGCGCGTCCGCGCAGGTGAGCGTGCCCATGCTCATGCCGTCGCTGACGATCTGGATGATGCGTCCGGGCGTCTGGCCGGGCTGCGCGAGGAGGGCCTCGGCGGAACGTCCGACGTGCGGAGCGCCCGAAACGGCGGCGGCGGCGAGGCCGGCGCGGGAGAGAAATGTTCTGCGTGTGACCATGGCGGGCACGTATGACGGCGGACCGGCCCGGGCAATTCAATTATCGATCCGGCCGGAGCGCGGCCCCGGAGAGGGGATCAGCCCGGCTCGGACCAGATTTTTTCGCAATCGGAGGCGGAGACCGAGTAGGTCTGGCCGCAAAAATGGCAGCGGATGGAGAGAGGTTTGCCTTCGGCGAGGATGGCCGGGCGTTCATTCACGGCGATGGCTCCCAGCACGACGCCCATTTTTTCCCGATTGCACGAACAGCGGAAGGCGGGGGCCACGGCGTGGCTGATTTTCACCGCACTTCCCTGGATCTCCCCGCCGGCGACGGCGGAGAATATCTGCATCGGCAGATGCTCCTCCTCCCGGTCGGAGCCGAGAAGCTCGCGTACCGGTGCTGACGCGAGGGCCTGACGCATGGCGTGGAACCGGTGCAGATCGCACCCGGGAAGGGCCTGGAGGAGGACACCCCGGCAAACGCGGACGGGCCGGGCGGGGTCGTCGGAAAATCCGATGAGCACCGACATGGCGGACTCCACCTGGTCGCTGAGGCACAAAAAGAGGTTCAGGTCCTCGACGACGTCCAGCAAACCGGCCTCGGTGGTTCCGGAAGCGGTGACGGTGGAGTCGGCGCAGCGGATGACCCGGATATGTCCGCCGGCGCCGGTCAGGGCGGCGCGATCCGGAGTGGCGGCGAGCTGCGGCGGCGTAATCAGGCCACGGACGCTGCCGTCGGGGCCGGCGTCGACCAGGACGGTTTTGAGGGTTCCGCCGTAGGTCCAGCGGATATTGATGCGTTCCCTTCCCCCCAGGGTGGAGGCGGAGAGGAGTCCGGCGGCGATGGCCCGGCCCAGAATGTGGGCGGCGGCGGGGTCGCAGTGATGGCGGAGGACGGCCTCGGACACGGTGATGGGTGCATGAACGTAGGAGAAGGCGACATCGGCACCATGCAGGCGGCCTTTGCAGAGCAGGTCGGGCGTCATGGAGAGGGGTGTCCGGGGGGTCAAAAGAAGAGCCGCGACCCGTGGGGGCGCGGCTCCGGTGCGGCGGAAGAAGGATTACTTCTTCTGGCCGGGACTCCACTCCTCGCCTTCGGCGCTGTTGGCGCCCATGGCTTCGTCGAAGGCGGAGCCGAGGTCGACCAGGTCTTCACCCGGGCGGAGGCCTTCGAGCATGCCGTCTTCGAGGCGGAATTCCTCGTCGGAGACCTTGGCGGCCTTGATGCTCAGGCCGATGCGGCGTTCGACGGGCTCGATCTTGACAATGCGGGCTTCAACTTCCTCGCCGGGCTTGAGCACATCCTTGACCTTTTCGACGCGTTCGTCGCTGATCTGGCTGATGTGGACGAGGCCTTCGATGCCCTCCTCGAGTTCGACGAAGGCGCCGAACTGGGCGATCTTGGAGACCTTGCCCTTGACGAGCTGGCCGACGGAGTACTTGGAGGTGATGCGGGTCCAGGGATCGTCCGAGGCCTGCTTGAGGCCGAGGCTGATGCGCTGCTGGCTGGCGTCCACTTCGAGCACGACGGTTTCGAGTTCCTGGCCCTTTTCGAGGACCTCGGAGGGATGGTTGACCTTGCGCGTCCAGGAGAGGTCGGACACGTGGATCATGCCATCGATGCCTTCCTGCAGTTCGACGAAGGCGCCGTAGTTGGTGAAGTTGCGGACCTTGCCGCGGAGGCGGGTGCCGATCGGGTGGGTGGCGGCGAAGATTTCCCAGGGATTTTCCTCGGTCTGACGGATGCCGAGGGAGATCTTCTTGTCATCAACGTTGACGCCCAGGATGACGGCGTCGACTTCCTGTCCGACGGTGAGGACGTCGGCGGCGCGGGAGACGCGCTTGGTCCAGGAGAGTTCGGAGACGTGGACGAGGCCTTCGACACCTTCTTCCAGTTCGACGAACGCACCGTAAGGCATGAGGTTGACGACCTTGCCGCGGATGCGGTGGCCGACGGGGTACTTGGCGGCGATGTTGTCCCAGGGGTTGTTGAGGCGCTGTTTGAGGCCGAGGGAGACGCGCTCCTTTTCGTAGTCGATGTCGAGGATCATGACCTCGAGTTCCTGGCCGACCTTCAGCATTTCGGACGGATGGCTGATGCGACCCCAGCTCATGTCGGTGATGTGGAGCAGTCCATCGAGACCGGAGAGGTCGATGAAGGCGCCGAAGTCGGTGATGTTCTTGACCGTGCCGGTGCGGATCTGGTTCTTGGCCAGGGTCTGCAGGAGCTGCTGTTTCTGTTCGCGGCGCTGTTCTTCGAGCAGTTCGCGGCGGGAGACGACGATGTTGCGGCGGTCCTTGTTGATCTTGAGGATCTTGAACTGGAGGGTTTTGCCGACGAGGTCGTCCGGGTTTTTTACGGGGACGAGGTCGAGTTGGGAGCCGGGCAGGAAGGCTTCGATGCCGACGTCGACGATCATGCCGCCCTTGACGCGGGCGGTGATGGCGCCTTCAATCAGGTCGCCTTCGCGGAAGTTGGAGAGGATGCGTTCCCAGTTCTGTTGGAGTTCGGCGCGCTGTTTGCTGAGGATGACGAGGCCGTTGTCATCTTCGAGGCGTTCCAGGAGGACTTCGACGCGGTCGCCGATCTGGAGTTCGTCCTTGTTGCGGAACTCGTTGGAGTTGATCACGCCTTCGGACTTGTAGCCGATGTCGACGAGGACTTCGGAGGGGCGGATGTCTACGATCGTGCCTTGCACGATGGATCCCTCGGAAAAATTCTGGAGGGAGGAGGTGAAGAGCGCCTCGAGTTCCGCGGAGGCGGAGGGGCGGATGGAACGTTTGCTCATGGTATGCGGGTTGGTGGTTGGTGGTTGGTTTTCGGACGACGTTTCCCCGTTCCGCTCCGAAACGCGGGCGGGGAGGCGGAATCTCCGCCGGGATCCGGGCTGTGCGCCCGAACAGAAAAAAGGGGCCTGCCACCTGCTGGCGCAGGCGGCGGGCCCCGGGAAAAAAATCCGGCAACGTGCTACTCTCCCGGCCCTTGTTGGACCAGTACCATTGCCGCTGAGAGGCTTAACGGCCGTGTTCGGGATGGGAACGGGTGTGTCTCTCTCGCCTTGGTCACCGGAAAATCATGAAATTGAAAAGACAATGCATAGTGAGGGCAGACACCGAAACGTGCTTTGATGAAGAGTAAAAGATCAAGCCTCACGGCGTATTAGTACTGGTTAGCTGAACAGGTCGCCCTGCTTGCACACCCAGCCTATCGAGGTTGTAGTCTTCAACCAGCCTTTAGTACCATAAAGGTAAGGGATATCTTATCTTGGAGATGGCTTGGCGCTTAGATGCTTTCAGCGCTTATCCGATCCGCACATAGCTACCCAGCACTGCTCCTTGGCGGAACAACTGGAACACCAGTGGTGCGTCATTCCCGGTCCTCTCGTACTAAGGAATGCCCTCCTCAAATATCCTGCGCCCGCAGCGGATAAGGACCAAACTGTCTCACGACGTTCTGAACCCAGCTCGCGTACCGCTTTAATGGGCGAACAGCCCAACCCTTGGGACCTTCTCCAGCCCCAGGATGCGATGAGCCGACATCGAGGTGCCAAACCGCCGCGTCGATGTGGACTCTTGGCGGCGATCAGCCTGTTATCCCCAGAGTACCTTTTATCCGTTGAGCGATGGCGCTACCACTAGCTACCACCGGATCACTTAGACCTGCTTTCGCACCTGCTCGACTTGTAGGTCTCGCAGTTAAGCTCTCTTGTACCTATACGCTCTACGCACGATTGCTGACCGTGCTGAGAGAACCTTCGTGCCCCTCCGTTACAATTTGGGAGGGAACCGCCCCAGTCAAACTGACCGTCTGTCAATGTCCCACGCCCGGATTCACGGGCAATGGTTAGAATTCCGACAACTCAAGACTGGTATTTCACTGATGCCTCCATCCCGACTTGCGTCGGAACTTCGCTGGCTCCCAGCTATGCTACACATGAATTGTCAAAAGCCAATAACAGAGTACAGTAAAGGTTCACAGGGTCTTTCCGTCCTGCTGCGGGTAACCGGCATTTTCACCGGTATTACAACTTCACCGAGATCTCCGTCGAGACAGCGCCCAGATCGTTACACGATTCGTGCAGGTCGGAACTTACCCGACAAGGAATTTCGCTACCTTAGGACCGTTATAGTTACGGCCGACATTCACCGGGGCTTTGGGTCGAAGCTTCGCCTTGCGGCTAACCTCTTGCCTTGACCTTTCGGCATTGGTCACGTGTCACACCCTATACATCCTCTTGCGAGTTGGCAGAGTGCTGTGTTTTTGTTAAACAGTCGCCTGGGCCCTTTCACTGCGCCTCCAGCGGGCTCTTACCGAAATAATGACCCATTGGAGGACCCCTTCTTCCGAAGTTACGGGGCTAGATTGCCGAGTTCCTTGACGAAGTTTCTCTCGCGCGCCTTGGTATCTTCTACCATCCCACCTGTGTCGGATTGAGATACGGTCACCCACTGATCAACGCTTAGAAGCTTTTCCTGGCAGCGTGGCGTCAGTCAATCCGCCCGGTCTTGCGACCGAAACGTCCTTACGGTTTTCGGAATTGACCCGCCGGATTTTCCTGGCGGACCTTCCTACGACCTTCGACCAGCATTTCCAATCGCTGGCTGACCTAGCCTCCTGCGTCACTCCATCGCTCACAGTAGGTGGTACAGGAATATTGAACCTGTTTCCCATCGTCTACGCCTTTCGGCCTGGACTTAGGGGCCGACTAACCCTGGGAGGACGAACCTTCCCCAGGAAATCTTGGGATTTCGGCGGACGGGATTTCCACCCGTCTTGTCGTTACTAATGTCCGCATAATCACTTGTGTGCGGTCCAGGTTCGCTTACGCTCGCCCTTCACTCCCCACACAACGCTCCTCTACCACGCACCCGTTGCCGGGTGCATCCGCAGCTTCGGCATGCCACTTAGTCCCGATTATTTTCGGCGCGAGACCACTCGACGAGTCAGCTATTACGCACTGTTTAAATGATGGCTGCTTCTAAGCCAACATCCTCGGTGTCATAGCAGTCTCACATCCTTTAGCACTTAGCGGCATTTAAGGGCCTTAACTGGCGGTTCGGGCTCATCCCCTTTCCACTATGAAGCTTATCCCCCACAGTGTGACTCCACGTGTAGCTGCTCTGGCATTCGGAGTTTAAATGGCGTTGGTACCCCGGTAAGGGCCCTAGTCCAGTCAGTGCTCTACCTCCAGAACGAGTATTCACGCAGGCTATTCCTAAAAATATTTCGAGGAGAACCAGCTATCACTGAACTTGGTAAGTCTTTCGCTCCCACCCACAGCTCATCCAAGAACTTTTCAACGTGCACTGGTTCGGACCTCCACTCCGTGTTACCGGAGATTCATCCTGGCCATGGGTAGCTCGTTCAGCTTCGGGTCCATCGCATGCAACTTGAGCGCCCGGTTAGGACTCGCTTTCGCTTCGGCTACTCCATGGATATGGATTAACCTTGCTGCATACAATGACTCGCGGACTCATTATGCAAAAGGCAAGCCGTCGCCCCCTTGCGGAGGCTTCGACACCTTGTAGACATGCGGTTTCAGGTTCTATTTCACTCCCCTAAAAGGGGTTCTTTTCACCTTTCCCTCACGGTACTTGTTCACTATCGGTCATCGGTTAGTATTTAGCCTTGGAGAGTGGGCTCCCCGGATTCAGACGGAGTTTCCCGTGTCCCGTCTTACTTGGGATGCCGCTAGGTCTTTCATGAATTTCGCGTACTGGGCTGTCACCATCTATGGCGGGCCTTTCCAGGCCCTTCCACTATTCATGAAGAGTACCACGTCGCGGTCCCGCAACCCCGCTGCCGAAGCAACGGTTTGGGCTAATCCCCTTTCGCTCGCCACTACTAGGGGAATCTCGGTTGATTTCTTTTCCACCAGGTACTGAGATGTTTCACTTCCCTGGGTTTGGCGACGTACGCCTATGAATTCAGCGCACGACAATCAGGCATGACCCTGACTGGGTTTTCCCATTCGGAGATCTCCGGTTAATCGCGTATTTGCCGCTCACCGGAGCTTATCGCAGCTTATCACGTCCTTCATCGCCTTCCGATACCTAGGCATTCACCGCATGCCCTTACTAGCTTGATCAAAACATTCATCAAAGTTCAGATTCGGTTTGTTGTATACCCTCACTATGCAGTTGTCAAAGAACAGCCCCTCCGAAGAGGGAAATCGGCGCCTTTCGGCGGAATCCGGCGGGAAGATGGTAGGCGTACTTGGAGTCGAACCAAGGACCTCGTCCTTATCAGGGACGCGCTCTAACCAACTGAGCTATACGCCTAACGGAGAAGGTTTGGTTGCGATCGCCGGCAGGCTCAGCGAAGTTGGTGGAGCCAGACGGGTTCGAACCGTCGACCTCCTGAATGCAAATCAGGCGCTCTACCAACTGAGCTATGGCCCCGCTTTGTGGTCAAGCTGGTTCCGTTGAACGCTCTTCTTGCTGGATGCTGTTTAGGACGGCAGGTTGATCCTTCGGATCAGAGGAGATGTGATTTGCGGCGCTTGTGCGGATTTGTCGTATCAACCGGTTGCCCGGTTGAACACCCCGTCGCCTTTCGGCGCGGGGGCTTATCCTCTCCAGATTGCCTGGAAGTTAATCCGGGCTAATCGTGGATGCTCCTTAGAAAGGAGGTGATCCAGCCGCAGGTTCCCCTACGGCTACCTTGTTACGACTTCATCCCAATCACCAGCCACACCTTCGGCGCCTACCTCCCTTGCGGGTCGGAACAGCGACTTCGGGTGCAGCGGGCTTTCATGATGTGACGGGCGGTGTGTACAAGGCCCGGGAACGTATTCACGGTACCGTAGCTGATGTACCATTACTAGCGATTCCGGCTTCATGCAGTCGAGTTGCAGACTGCAATCTGAACTGGGGCCGGTTTTCAGGATCAGCCAAACCTCGCGGTCAAGCATCCCATTGTACCGGCCATTGTAGCACGTGTGCAGCCCTGGGTATAAGGGCCATACGGACTTGACGTCATCCCCACCTTCCTCCCGCTTATCACGGGCAGTCTGACTAGAGTGCCCAGCGCCCGAAGGCCTGATGGCAACTAATCACAAGGGTTGCGCTCGTTGCGGGACTTAACCCAACACCTCACGGCACGAGCTGACGACAGCCATGCAGCACCTGTGTGGATGCATCCGGCTTTCACCGGATTAACCCCGAAGGGCTCCCATGTCAAACCCAGGTAAGGTTCTTCGCGTTGCATCGAATTAAGCCACATGCTCCACCGCTTGTGCGGGCCCCCGTCAATTCCTTTGAGTTTTAATCTTGCGACCGTACTCCCCAGGCGGTGCACTTATCACGTTAGCTACGGCACGGAAGGGGTATAAGTCCTCCCACACCAAGTGCACACCGTTTACGGCCAGGACTACAAGGGTATCTAATCCTTTTTGCTACCCTGGCTTTCGTGCCTCAGCGTCAGTATCAGTCCAGTAAGCCGCCTTCGCCACCGGTGTTCCTCTTGATATCTACGCATTTCACTGCTACACCAAGAATTCCGCTTACCTCTCCTGAACTCGATCCCTGCAGTTTCAAGTGCATTTCCACGGGTGAGCCGTGGGATTTCACACCTGACACACAAGGCCGCCTACGCACCCTTTACGCCCAGTAAATCCGAACAACGCTTGCCACCTCTGTATTACCGCGGCTGCTGGCACAGAGTTAGCCGTGGCTTCCTCTTGAGGTACCGTCAAGTGAGGATACTGTTAGCATCCCCACATTTCATCCCTCATGACAGGAGTTTACAACCCGAAGGCCTTCATCCTCCACGCGGCGTCGCATCATCACGCTTTCGCGCATTGTGAAAGATCCTCGACTGCAGCCTCCCGTAGGAGTCTGGGCAGTGTCTCAGTCCCAGTGTGGCTGACCATCCTCTCAGACCAGCTACCCGTCTAAGCCTTGGTGGGCCGTTACCCCACCAACTAGCTGATAGGACTTGAGCTCATCCCGAAGTGACAGGCCCTTGCGGGTCCCTGCCTTTGGACGGCCCCGCATCACGGGGCGACAACATCCGGTATTACCTTCCGTTTCCAGAAGCTATTCCAGTCTTCAGGGTAGATTGCTCAAGTATTGCTCACCCGTTCGCCGCTGTCACCGCGGAGTTGCCCCCGCGGATCTCGCTCGACTTGCATGCCTCATCCACGCCGCCAGCGTTCGTTCTGAGCCAGGATCAAACTCTCCATTAGAAATCCTAACGGATAATTTGAATCCGGCACCGTTCCTCATATCGGAACGGCACGGTTCGTTTTGTTTTTACGAGTCTACCTCGCACAAGCTTTTCCACAAATCACATCACCTCTAATTCGAAGTGATACAACCTGCTGTCCTGTCAAAGAACGTCGAGACGACAAACCTGCGAGCCCATTCAATCCGCTTTCGCGAACCGATGAGCCAGTGGCAGCGACTGTCTCGGTTTGGCGGATCACCCGCCAAGATGGTTTGTGTATCTCACACAACCCGCTTCCGCGTCAAACACTTTTCAGAGTTTTTTTTTGGAAGCCCCTTCGATTTGCTCCCGGTTGCTGCCCGGAGTGGCTCGAAAGGACGGACAAGGTAGTCACGGGGTGAAAAAGGTCAACATCGAAATCAAAAAATCTTTTGCCAAAAAAGGGCGGGCCCGAAGACCCGCCCCGCGCATGTCCGCATGCGTTCCGATCAATAACGATAGAGGTCCGGCTTGTAGGGACCCGCCACTGAAACACCGAGATAATCGGCCTGCTCCGTGCTGAGCTTGTCAAACTTCACGCCCAGCTTGGCGAGATGCAGGCGGGCCACCTCCTCGTCCAGCTTCTTCGGGATCGTGTAGACGCCGACGGGATAGTGGCCGGGCTTGGTGTACAGCTCGATCTGCGCGAGCACCTGGTTGGTGAAGCTCGCGGACATCACGAAGCTGGGATGACCGGTCGCGCAGCCCAGGTTCATGAGGCGGCCCTCGGCCAGTAGAATCAGGCTCTTCCCGCCCGGGAGCAGGATCTCGTCGACCTGCGGCTTCACGTTCTTCCAGGTGTATTTGCGCATGGCCTCGACCTGGATTTCGCTGTCGAAGTGACCGATGTTGGACACGATGGCCCCGTGCTTCATGCGCAGCATGTGCTTCTCGGTGATCACGTCGCAGCACCCGGTGGTGGTGACGAAGATGTCGCCCTTGCGCACGGCCTCGTCCATGGTCATCACATCATAGCCTTCCATCACGGCCTGCATGGCGCAGATGGGATCGATCTCGGTGACCACCACGCGCGCGCCCTGCCCGCGCGCGGCCTGCGCGCACCCCTTGCCCACGTCGCCGAAGCCGGCCACCACGACCACCTTTCCGCCCACCAGCACGTCGGTGGCGCGGCACAAGCCGTCCAGCAGCGAATGGCGGCAGCCGTACTTGTTGTCGAACTTCGACTTGGTCACCGCGTCGTTGACATTGAACGCGGGGAACAGCAGCTCGCCCTTCTCGTGCATCTTGTAGAGGCGGTGCACGCCGGTCGTGGTTTCCTCGCTCACGCCGCGGATCTCCTTCACCATGCGGGTGAAGCGGCCCGGATTCGCCTTCACGGCCTTGAGCACCTGCCTGTAGAGGATCTTCTCCTCGGGGCTGCCCGGCACGCGCTTGGCGATGGTTCCGGGGGCCCGTTCCTCCTGGTAGCCGAGATGCACGAAGAGGGTCGCGTCGCCGCCGTCGTCGAGAATCATGTTCGGGCCCGCTCCCCTGCCCCAGTCCAGAATGCGGTCGGTGTAATCCCAGTACTCATCCAGCGTCTCGCCTTTCTTGGCGAACACGGGAATGCCCTGCACCGCGATCGCGGCGGCGGCGTGGTCCTGCGTGGAGTAGATGTTGCGCCCTCGTCGCCTTCGAAGTCGAGGCTGACGGGGGGTGTCGTGGAGCCGGTAGCCACCGAGAAGGCGGATCCGGCGTGGCTGCCGCCCGCGTCGAAGTCGAGCACCGGGGCGCCGACGGTCACGCTGCTGGTCTTGTTGACCGAGAGGTAGAAGTCGGTGACGGTGAGGCCCAGCCCGGTGATGCCGGTGAGATCGGCGGAGCCGACCTTGGCCTTGACCGCGGTGTAGGTGGTCGCGGCGTTGTTCACCAGCACCATCCCGAACTCGACCCCGTGCAGGTTGAGGGCGACCCCGCCAGCGGCGACCGTCGCGGTGGTGATGTTGCCGCCGACCGAGAGGTACGGGACGGCGGTCAACGCGGTGCCGTCGTTCAGCAGGAAATTGCCGCTGGCCTTCTTGAAGGCGAACTCGCCATCCAGGGAGACGAAGCCGAAGACGTCCAGGACGATGTGGCCGGAGACCTGGAGCAGCGCGCCTTCGTCGCCTTCAAAGTCGAGGCTGACCGGCGGGGTGGTGGAGCCGGTCGCCACGCTGAACGCCGAACCGGCCTGGCTGCCGCCCGCGTCGAAGTCGAGCACCGGGGCGCCGACGGTCACGCTGCTGGTCTTGTTGACCGAGAGGTAGAAGTCGGTGACGGTGAGGCCCAGCCCGGTGATGCCGGTGAGATCGGCGGAGCCGACCTTGGCCTTGACCGCGGTGTAGGTGGTCGCGGCGTTGTTCACCAGCACCATCCCGAACTCGACCCCGTGCAGGTTGAGGGCGACCCCGCCAGCGGCGACCGTCGCGGTGGTGATGTTGCCGCCGACCGAGAGGTACGGGACGGCGGTCAACGCGGTGCCGTCGTTCAGCAGGAAATTGCCGCTGCTGGCCTTCTTGAAGGCGAACTCGCTATCCAGGAGACGAAGCCGAAGACGTCCAGGACGATGTGGCCGGAGACC
Source organism: Kiritimatiellia bacterium (assembly GCA_046346795.1). Classification (GTDB taxonomy): domain Bacteria; phylum Verrucomicrobiota; class Kiritimatiellia; order SS1-B-03-39; family UBA6053; genus JAXMHJ01. Next base: position 23,231 of record JAXMHJ010000015.1, on the reverse strand, counting down.
TGGAGCAGCGCGCCCTCGTCGCCTTCGAAGTCGAGGCTGACCGGCGGGGTGGTGGAGTCATTCGCCACCGAGAAGCGCGGATCCGGCGTGGCTGCCGCCCGCGTCGAAGTCGAGCACCGGGGCGCCGACGGTCACGCTGCTGGTCTTGTTGACCGAGAGGTAGGTCGGTGACGGTGAGGCCCAGCCCGGTGATGCCGGTGAGATCGGCGGAACCGACCTTGGCCTTGACCGCGGTGTAGGTGGTCGCGGCGTTGTTCACCAGCACCATCCCGAACTCGACCCCGTGCAGGTTGAGGGCGACCCCGCCAGCGGCGACCGTCGCGGTGGTGATGTTGCCACCGACCGACAGGTAGGGAACCGCGGTGAGGGCGGTGCTGTCGTTCAGCAGGAAGGTTGCCGCTGGCCTTCTTGAAGGCGAACTCGCCATCCAGGAGACGAAGCCGAAGACGTCCAGGACGATGTGGCCGGAGACCTGGAGCAGCGCGCCCTCGTCGCCTTCGAAGTCGAGGCTGACCGGCGGGGTCGTGGAGCCCGTGGCCACTGAGAAGGCGGATCCGGCGTGGCTGCCGCCCGCGTCGAAGTCGAGTACCGGGTGCCGACGGTCACGCTGCTGGTCTTGTTGACCGAGAGATAGAAGTCGGTGACGGTGAGGCCCAGCCCGGTGATCCCGGTCAGGTCGGCCGTCCCCACCTTGGCCTTGACCGCGGTGTAGGTGGTCGCGGCGTTGTTCACCAGGACCATCCCGAACTCGACCCCGTGCAGGTTGAGGGCGACCCCGCCCGCGGCAACCGTCGCGGTGGTGATGTTGCCGCCGACCGACAGGTAGGGAACCGCGGTGAGGGCGGTGCCGTCGTTCAGCAGGAAGTTGCCGCTGGCCTTCTTGAACGCGAACTCGCCATCCAGGGAGACGAAGCCAAAGACGTCCAGGACGATGTGGCCGGAGACCTGGAGCAGCGCGCCCTCGTCGCCTTCAAAGTCGAGGCTGACCGGCGGGCCGTGGAGCCTGTGGCCACTGAGAAGGCGGATCCGGCGTGGCTGCCGCCTGCGTCGAAGTCGAGCACCGGAGCGCCGACGGTCACGCTGCTGGTCTTGTTGACCGAGAGATAGAAGTCGGTGACGGTGAGGCCTGTGCCTCGGTGATGCCGGTCAGTCGGCCGTCCCCACCTTGGCCTTGACCGGGGCGTGTAGGTGGTCGCGGCGTTGTTCACCAGCACCATGCCGAACTCGACCCCGTGCAGGTTGAGGGCGACCTCGCCAGCGGCAACCGTCGCGGTGGTGATGTTGCCGCCGACCGACAGGTAGGGAACCGGGCGGTGAGGGCGGTGCCGTCGTTCAGCAGGAAGCTGTTGCCGGCCTTGAAGGCGAACGGCCACCGAGGCCCAGGCCGCCGATGTCCGAGGACGATGTGGCCGGAGACCTGGAGCAGCGCGCCTTCGTCGCCTTCGAAGTCAAGGCTGCTGACGGGGGTGTCGTGGAGCCCGTGGCCACCGAGAAGCGCGGATCCGGCGTGGCTCCTGCCCGCGTCGAAGTCGAGTACCGGGGCGCCGACGGTCACGCTGCTGGTCTTGTTGACCGAGAGGTAGAAGTCGGTGACGGTGAGGCCCAGGCCGGTGATCCCGGTCAGGTCGGCCGCTGTCCCCACCTTGGCCTTGACCGCGGTGTAGGTGGTCGCGGCGTTGTTCACCAGGACCATCCCGAACTCGACCCCGTGCAGGCTGAGGGCGACCCGGCCAGCGGCGACCGTCGCGGTGGTGATGTTGCCGCCGACCGAGAGATAGGGCACCGGCGTCAGGGCGGTGCCGTCGTTCAGCAGGGGAAGTTGCCGCTGGCCTTCTTGAAGGCGAACTCGCCGTCGAGGCTCACAAAGCCGAAGACGTCCAGGACGATGTGGCCGGAGACCTTGAGCAGCGCGCCTGTCGCCTTCAAAGTCAAGGCTGACCGGCGGGGTCGTGGAGCCCGTGGCCACCGAGAAGGCGGATCCGGCGTGGCTGCCGCCCGCGTCGAAGTCGAGCACCGAGCGCCGACCGTCACGCCGTTGGTCTTGTTGACTGCCAGGAAGAAGTCGGTGACCGTGATCCCCAGCCCGGCGATGCCGAGGCTCGCGGTGGTCACCTTGGCCTTGATCGCGGAGTAACTCGTCGCACCGTTGCTCACCAACACCATGCCGAACTCAACCCCGTCAATCTGCAGACCCACCCCGCCCGGGTTGAAACCGTCGCTGTCGACGTTGCCCTCGACCGCCAGATAGGGAACCGAAGCCAGGGCCGTGCCGTCATTCAACAGTGGGGTTGCCGCTGGCTTTCGTGAAGGCGAAATTTCCGTCCAAGGTCACAAATCCGTAGACATCCAGTTCAATCGCCCCGCTGACCTCCAGAAGGGTCCCCGCATCCCCTTCCATGTCCAGGGTCACGTCCGGGGTGGACGGACCGGTCGAGACCACCACCGGCGCGCCCGCCTGGCTCCCCCCCGCATCCAGATCGAGCACCGCCGCGCCCGGAGTCGTCGCTGGTCTTGTTGATGACCAGATTGAAGTCGTTCACCGTCAGGCCCAACCCGGAGATCCCGGTGATGCTCGCCGACCCGACCTTCGCCTTGATCGCGGTATAGGTCACCCCGGCGCCCCGCACCAGCAGCAGCCCGACCTCCAGATTGTCCAGCTTGAGCGCCACGCCGCCGGCGGTTACGCTCGCGGTGGTGACCGTGCCGCCCACCGACAGGTACGGAATCGAGGTCAGGGCCGTGCCGTCGCTCAAAGTGAAACTGCCGTCGGCCTTGCGGAAACTGAACCCGCCGGTCAGGTCCACAAAACCCGGAATGGTCACCGTCACCGTCCCGCTCACGGCCACCTGTTCGCCGTCGGCGCCCTCAAACTCGATGTCCGAACCTCCGGGGACGGCCATGGCCAGAAGATTCGGCCCGGTCCCGTCATTGAAGTCCACCACCCGGCCGCCCACCGCGGTGTTGACCTGGACGGCAAGGTTCGTGACCGAGATCGTCACCCCGCCGAACCCGCCCACCGTGATCCCGCCCGCCGTGCCGCTCGCCGCATACCAGGTCCGCCCGAGCGCCGGGTCGGTGATCACCGCCAGGGAGAGGTTCACCGACGTGGCGGTGAACCCCTGTTCATCCGCGGTCCCGTACCCGGTTCCCGCAAAAAGGGTTCCACTCGTCACGGAGAACTTGGTGACCCAGGCCGGAACGACCGTCCCGTTGTCCAGGGTGACCGACTCGGCCAGCCCGTTGAAGTTCATGTCCCCGCCAATCACCAGGAAGTCGCGGATCTGGATCTCCTCGAGCCCCGCCCCGCCGGTCATGTCCCCGGTCACGCTCCCACCCGAGAACTTGAAGGTGTCCTTCCCGGAGCCCCCGGTCAGCGTGTCGACCGCGGTGAAGCTGACCGCCGAATTCAGGTCGCCCTCATTCACCCCGGTGAGCGTCCAGACACTGTCGGAATTCACCCCCACCAGTTCGTCCGTGCCGGCCCCGCCGTCAATGCTCACCAGCACCGCACCCAGGGTGCCCATCGCACTCAGGTCCACCCGGTCATCCCCGCTGCCCAGCATCAGGTTGATCTGCGTCAAGCCTGCGGCCACGACATTGCCTGAAACGAGAACAATGTCATCCTCATCCCCGGAGGCGTCATTGGCCCCCGTGTCGATGACCAGGGTGGCGATGTTCGTGAAGGTGATCGACTCGAAGGCCACCCCGCCGCTCGTTCCCGAGATCCGGTTCCGCCCGGCGGCCGGGGAGTCGATGGTCAGGTTGTCGGCGCCACCCGGGGTCGTGAAGGTGAAGGTCGCCGGGAGGGCCGAGACGTCCGATCCGCCCGGGGCGGTGCCGGTGACCGAGGAGCCGTCGATGACCACCGGCTCGAGTCCGGTGAAGGAGATGACCGACGCGCCGGCGGTGACCACGCCATCGCCGAACACGGCGCCCGGGGTGTAGGACCCGCCGTCCACTCCGCGCACCACCAGCGTGTCGTACCCGCCCGCACCTCCGTTGAAGGTGACGCCCAGCGGAAGATCACCGCGACCCAGGTCGGCGAGCAGGGTGTCATCGGTGGCGTCGAGGCCGTTGATGGTCAGCTCGCGGATGCCCAGCGAGAAGAGCTGTTCCGGCTCGAGATTCCAGATGTCAATTTGACCCGAGGCGTCGACCACCAGCGAATCCGCGTCCTCCAATTTGAAAACGAAAGAGGACTGCGCCGAGGCAAGAGTGCCCAGCCAGTCCGTCAATTCCTTGTGTTCCGGCAGAACAGCCGGTGAAATCAGGAGATTTTCGGGAGGACCGGTCGGAGCGAGTTCCGTCGCCACGAGTTCTTCGGCAAGAGCGGGAACCTCGACCGCGGCAGTGGCCTCCATGGTGGAGACGGGCGTCGCGGAGTCGGTTTCGGACGGGTGCAGACCGTCGATTTCAACCGCGGGCGCGAGGAACTGTGCGGCGGGATTCGAGGACGAAATTTCGGAGGCGGATTCCCCGTTGTTGAGGACGGCTTCCGCGGGCGCGGCCTCGTCGGCGGGGGCGACCGCCCCGGAGGCGTCCGCGTTCAGCGACTGGTCCTGCATGCCGCCAAAAAGATCTTCCGTCTGGGCGGCCGGGGTGGCGGCGACGATGCCCTGGGCGGGGGCGACCTCTTCCTGGTTGTGCGCGTTCGCGGAGGGCGAAACCCCAGCCGCAAGTCCATCGGCGGACAGCAGGACGCGCGCTTCAAGCGCCTCCAGATCGAAGTCCGATGATGTGGTGTGTTTCCCCAAAGTCGTGTCCCCTGCGACGAACGGATTGCCGTCGGGGATTACCCTACGCCCGACTAATGGCTCACGGGAAGCAGAAAGTTTGGAAATTTTCGGAGGCCGGTTCCGGGGAGAAAATCGGAGGGGATTTCAGCCCGGGAAATGCAAAAACGCGAGCCCGTAAAAAACCGATTCTGATTGTTCTTGTAGAGATCAATAAGGTTCGAGAGCACTTGCGCTGCCAGCCGTCCGATCAAGCGGCCATGTGCCCTTGACCGACGGGTTGCCACCCGTCCGCGCGGTCACCCGGCGGGCTCGATTTTCACCACGCGAACTCCGGAATCCGGCGTTCCGGAAGGGGGTGAAATCGTGAGGGTCCCTCCCACCACCGGAAGGGGCAGCAATTCGATCTCCGAGAGCTGCAACATGGGGGCGGCGTTATGAACCTTCACGAACTCAAAACGGTAATGCGCGTAGGCGGTGCGGTTCCCCGTTTTGAACTCCCGGCGCGATTCTCTTCCCTCCCAAACGGGCTCGCCGGTGCGCTCGTCCAGCAGGGTCCAGGACACCCCGTCCTGCGAGCCAAGGAACCGCCACGACCCGGGGTCGCGGTCCGGCATGTCGTTGGCGGACACGAGGGCGTAGGAGGTGACGGGCGGCCGTTCCCCGACCGCCTCGGCCTGCCACACAACGGGGAATCGGTTGCCATGGCCAAGGCACCACTTCGTCCCCGTGTTGCGGTCGACGGTCCGGGCCAGGCCTTCCGAATCCGCCCCCCCGTGTCCGCCGGGGCTGGAGAGCCGGAACGAAGGGATCGGCTTGTCCGCGGAGAAGTCGCCCTCGGTCGCGACGGCCAGCTTGCGCCCGTCGCCCAGGAGGCTGGCCCGCCACGCGGCGGCGCCACGCAGCCCGGAGAGGGAAACCGGGGCGGGGTCCGGAGCGCCCTTGGGCGCGGGCAGGAGGTACAGATAGCGCACCGCCCCCTTCGACGTCGCCGGCACGGTGGCCGACTCGAACTCCGGCAGCGCCCGCGTGCCGTGGACCGCCTCGCCGTTGACCTTCATCCAGGCCTCCATCCTGGCAAGATTCCGGTAGGCGGCGGGCTCCAGATTGCCGTCGGCCATGGGCCCGATGTCCAGCAGGTTGTTGATGCCCGCGGCCTGGCAGCGGACCAGCTCGCCGACCACGTCGTCGAACGGCCGGAAGGGCCGGCGGGTATGCGACCAAGATCCCGTCCAGCAGGAACAAAGCTCCCCCCATTCGTCCGCCTGCAGGCGCAAGCCCTCGGGGAGGTGTCCCTCGGGGGTGATGAATCAGAGGGTCTTGTAGTAGAAGCCGAGACGCCGGGCCTCTTCGCGGGGGAAGAAGTTCTTCACGTCGAAGAGCACGGGCTGGCGCAGCCGGGAGGCCAGGGCCCCGAGGGTGACGGAGCGGAATTCGGCATGGCCGTTGATGAGCACCACGCCGTCGACGGGGGGGAGCGCGTCGAAGGGGACGTTGTCGACGTCGAACCGGCGCTTGACCTCGGCGGCGCTGATGAGGGGCTCCCAGCCGGAGACCGTGCAGCCGTGGCGACGCAGCTCGCGGATGACGTCGACCGCGCGGCTGTTGCGGCAGTCGGGGACGTTCTCCTTGAAGGTCAGGCCCATCACCCACACGTGCGCGTTGCGCGGGAGGATGCCGGCGTCGTTGAGCAGGAAGACCAGCTCGTTGGCGACGTAGGCGCCCATGCCGTCGTTGATGCGGCGGCCGGAGAGGATGACCTCGGGTTCGTAGCCGAGTTCCTGCGCGCGCTTGGTGAGGTAGTAGGGATCGACCCCGATGCAGTGTCCGCCCACCAGGCCGGGGTGGTACTTGTGGAAGTTCCACTTGGTGCCGGCGGCGGCCAGCACGTCGTTGGTGTGGATGCCGATGCGCGCGAAAATCTTGGAGAGTTCGTTCATCAGGGCGATATTGAGGTCGCGCTGGACGTTTTCGATGACCTTGGCGGCCTCGGCCGTCTTGATGTTGGCGGCCCGGAAGACGCCCGCGGTGATGATGGATCCGTAGGCGTCCGCGCACCGGTCGAGCGCGGCGGCGTCATGCCCGCTGACCACCTTGGTGATCTTCTTGACGGTGTGCTCGCGGTCGCCGGGATTGATGCGTTCGGGCGAGTACCCGAGGGCGAACTCGCCCAGCCTCAGACCGGACTCGCGCTCCAGGATGGGCAGGCAGACATCCTCGGTCACGCCGGGGTACACGGTGCTTTCGTACACCACCATCATGCCCTTGCGCAGGATGCGGCCGACGGTTTCGGAGGACTTCACCACCGGGGTGAGGTCGGGGTCGCGGTTGGCGTCGATGGGCGTGGGCACTGCGACGATGATGAAGGTGCAGTCGGAGAGGGCCTGCGGATCGTCGGTGAAGTGCAGGTTCGGATTGCGCAGCTCGGCGGGATCCACCTCGTGGGTGTGGTCCTGCCCGGAACGCAGTTCGTCGATGCGGGCCTTCTTGACGTCGAACCCGACGACCCGGCCCTTCTCCGCAAACGCCACCGCCAGGGGCAGCCCCACGTAACCCAGTCCGACCAGTCCCACTTTTTCCTGCATTGACGTTCCTTGGTTGAGTAGATTGCGGAGGCTCAGCTCCAGAGCGACGGCGGATAGTCGCCGTCATCAATCAGGGAGCGCACCCCGGCGCTCACCGCGGCCTTGTCGGCCGGATAGGTCACCCCGTACCACTGCTCGGGGGACTGCACCACCTGGACGCGCACCGCGCCTTCGTGCACCAGTTCGTTGACCGTGGTGGGGACGAGGAATTCCGACTTGAGCGGATCCTTCATGCCGCCGAGAAAGGCGGGGAAGCGACTGCGCAGGTGCGTGAAAAAATCGGGAGTGAATCCCCACATGTTCATGGACACGGCCTCCCGGCCGGTGGCGGCGTCGGGGCCGCCGGCGCGCTGGAGGACCACCGCGTCCCCCTGGCGGCGGATCTCGTGGCATTCCTCGATGTCGGTCAGGAAGCCCCGGTCGTCCACGCGGCACACCCCGCGGGACACGCCGCCGTGGTCGCTGAGGGTCTTTTCGAGGATGAACCCGACCAGGGTGTAGACGCCCGTCCGGTCTTCCATCGCCGCCAGTTGCCCCGCGAGCACTTCAAATGAACGCCGGCCGTAAAAATCATCGGCGTTGATGACCGCGAAGGGTTCGCGCACGGCGTGGGCCGCGCACAGGATGGCATGCGAAGTCCCCCAGGGCTTGCTGCGTCCCGCGGGAACGGCAAAACCCGGGGGAAGATCCTTGATGTCCTGGAAGACATACTCCACCGGGATGCGGCCTTCGAAATGACCGCCGACCGCAGCCTTGAAATCCGCCTCGATGTCCTTGCGAATGATGAAGACCACCTTGCCGAATCCGGAACGGATCGCGTCAAACACCGAATAGTCGAGCACCACCTCGCCACAGGGACCGATCGGGTCAATCTGCTTAAGGCCTCCGTATCGGCTGCCCATGCCAGCGGCCATTACGACCAGGGTCGGTGGTGTCATGAAAGATGTCCGGGGTTTGATTTCTCGACCATGAAGTCGATGGCGCGAGACTAGCCACAGTCCGTTATCGCGGCAATAGGAAAATAGGGTGTAGATGGCAACAAAAAAGAGAGACATTTTGACGCTACAATGTTAATTTGATCAACTTATGCGACATTATGACACTTTATACAATTCGAACAACAATTCGTATTATGCTTATATAAAGCAACTTGTACATATCATGTATTTTGGCGTGAAACATGGTAAGTGATGGCAAACCTTTAACCAAGGAGAAACCCATGAGACATGCATTGGATCGTTTGATGGACTACTCGTGGTCCCCGGCGGGACCGCTGAACCGGCTCGCTGAGGAGTTTGAGCACTTGTTCGGCCCGCTGGCGGCGCGGCGCCCCGCCACCGCGCGCGTGAACGTGCGCAGTGACGAGCACGAGGCGGTCGTCCAGATGGAGCTGGCGGGGGTGAACCCGAAGTCCATCGACATTCAGCTCAAGGACCGCACCCTCAAGGTGAGCGGTCAGCGCGAGGGCGAGGCCGTCCCGGAGGGGGCGGGCTACGTTCTGCGCGAACGTCCCACCGGCGGTTTCGAGCGGACGCTTCTGCTGCCGTGGGCGGTGAACGCCGACACCGTGAAGGCCCGCAGCCGCAATGGTGTGCTGACCATCACCCTGGCCCGGGCGGAGGAGGACAAACCCCGCCAGATCCGGATTGAAACCACCTGACCATCAAGGAGCCCCCACATGAATGACCCCCATGCCCCCTGCCCTGCAACCCCGGAACGCTTCGCGGTGAACGTCGCGGAACCGTCGGTGGACATCCTGCGCAACGCGGGTGGACTGACCCTGCTGGCCGACATGCCCGGCGTGGACGAGACCTCGCTGAGCGTGGACCTGAAGAGCGATGTGCTCACGATCTCGGGAAAATCCACCGTCCAGGAGTGTCCCTCCTACAGCGAGTTCGGCCCGGTGGAATACCGCCGGTCCTTCAAGCTGGGCGAGCAGATCGACCGGGACCGCATCCGCGCCGTGATGAAAAACGGCGTGCTGCGGGTGGAGATGTCGATGCACGAGCAGAACCAGCCGCGGAAGATCGAAGTCCAGATGGACGACAGTCCGTAACCCCCCCCCCCGTGCGGACGCCGCTCCGCCCCCCGGGGCGGCGTTCCGCTCGGAACCGGGGAAAACACTCCGCCCCCGAATATTTCCCGACGACTCCCGACAGACTGCATCGAGACGCGGTCCGGACCGCGCGGTTTTTTCGGGCGTCCAGACGGATGAAAGGGATGAAATCGGAGTCGGGCGGTGAACCCCTTCTGGACAGCCGCCCCGGAGCGGTGAGAGCCGCGCCGGGGCGGCTTCCTCTTGTCCTCGTACGCCGGAGCGATCCGGCGGCGCGCCTCCCGTTGCAAGAAGCTTGCCCGCGCGCCTTTCGCTTGGCATGGTGTCGGGGAAACGGCATGGAACCCACCGAAGAAAGCCCCGCCCGATGAACGACACGCCCGATGAAATCCGCCCCGAGGATGAGGCCCGCCACGCCGCGGGGGCCATCGAAGAAGCCCTGGCCTCGGGTCTGCCCCCCTCTCCGGGCGTGCTCCTGACCCTGCACGACCTCTGGACCATTGCGGGCAACCCCGCCACCGCCGAATCACACCTGCTCAACCTGGCCTCCTCCATCACGGAATCCAACGCCCTCGAGATGGCCACGGGCGTGCGCGGCATTCTCTCCGGCCTGCCCCGACCCACCCCCCGGGCCATCAACGAACTGGAGCGCCTGCAGGAATTGATCCGCCTCCACCGCCGGCGCCTCCTGCTCTCCAGCATCCCCCTCGATGAACGACGCATCCACAAGTTCGACCTCGCCCGCGAAGTCATGCTCGTCCAGCGCCTCTTCAAGGCCAAGACCATGTCTTCGCAGGAGCTCTTCGCCGTGCTGATGGACATCTGCGGCTACTCGCAAGGCGGCGCGGTGAAGCCGTCGACCGTGCTCCACGCGGTGCACGACCAGGCCATGGCGTGCGAACAGAAGGTCATGGAATATCTGGTCAAGCACGCGGGGTTGCCCTACCTCAGCATGGAATGCTTCGTCATCAAGCCGGAGGCCGCCCTCGCCCTGCACGTCGAATTCATGAAACACCGGGCCGCCCTCGTCTTCGACACGATCGGCCCCGACGCCCTGGTCGCGATCCTCAATCCCTACAACCAGAAGCTTCGCCAGGACGTCGCCCTGGTGACGCAGCGCAACTGCCACTTCTTTCTCGTCTCCGCGGGCGAGTACGACAAGACGCTCGACCTCATCATCCGCCAGGCCAACCAGTCGGTCGTGAATCTCGCCGAGTCCTGAGCCCGGGAAAACGGCCCGCCCCGAAGGTTGCGGCCGCGTCGAACGGACGGCTGGCCACCAGTTCATCCAGCCCGGCGGTGGGCGTGCCTGAATACGGGCCGAAGGTGCTGGCGCCCGCGAGACCGCTCGCGCCGAGATAGCCGCCACCGCCGCCGCTCGGAGTCAACGTCCAGGCAACGAACCCGGAACCGCCGTCCTGCCCCGGACTTTCCCCGGCGCAGCCGGCGGCCTAACCGCCAATCCGAAGGCCGCCCCCCTTGCCAAAGGCGGGGCGAGTTGCTAGCAGGACCGGAAGGAGAGGTGGCGGAGTGGTCTATCGCGGCGGTCTTGAAAACCGCTGGGCCGCAAGGTCCCGGGGGTTCGAATCCCTCCCTCTCCGCCATTTTGCCGACCAGATCCGAATCACCGGCGAGGACGCGGCACCCAAGGCTCTTCAGAACGAGCCGGGAGGGGGTCGAACCCCGGGGTTCGTTTCGAGCAACGCGAGAATGGCGGTCGCGCAGCGCCGCCCCGGAGGGCAAGCCGCCCCGCGGCGCAGCAATCCCTCCCTCTCCGCCATTTTGCCGACCAGATCCGAATCACCGGCGAGGCCATCGAAAAAGCGACGCGGGCCTGCGGGTTACGCGCGCTCCATGCGCCGGAGGATGCCGTCGGGTTCCGCGACGCCGGCACGGACGATGGCGTCGGCGCGGGCCTGCGTGTCGGCCACGGCGTAGATGCGCAGTTCGTCGGCGTTGCCGGAGGGGCGGACGTGGGCGACGTCGCCGCCGGCGAAATGAACGCGGACGCCGTCGGTGTAATTGAGCCGGTCCACGGGGCCGAACCCGAGTTCCGCCGTGAAAAATCCGGCCAGGCCGGCCCGAATGCCCTCCAGCGCGGCCGCGAGTTCTGGCGGGGCCGCGGCCTCCCCTCCGCCGGCGGTGCGAACGCCCACGCCGCCGGCGCGGAAGAACACGTCCCGGATCTGATCGTCCTCCGGCGTGAATCGCGCCACGATCCGCAGACTGGCCGGCCGGGGAAAATTCCGGAGCAGGGCGGCGCGGCTGAAGCGGCCGGGCAGACGGTCGAAGAGCGCGGAGACGGAGGTCTTCTCGGCGGCGGCGCTGATCAGGACGCTCAGCAGGGGGAGGAAGGCGTCGCGCGTGGGCAGCGCGGGCAGGATGCGGCCGTCGCGGCGCAGATCGGATCCCAGCAGGAAGCCGCCGTTGGCCTCCCACCCGCACACCGCGCGGCGTCCGGAGGCGACGGCCTGCTGCATGCCGGCGACGACATAGGGCGAGCCGATGCGGGTCTTGGGCTCCACCACGCCGCGCAGCGGGCCGCGGTCGATGGCGTCGTTGCAGCTCACGGGCACCACGACGGCGTCGGCGCCGATCGCCCCGGCCACGACCATGCCCACCAGGTCGCCACCGAAGAAGCGGACCCGGCAGGGGGCGTCGGCGCCGGTCGCGGGTTCGACCCCGAGCAGCAGCGGCCGGTCGCTGTCGCCGTCGGTGGAGACCACCGCGTCGACCGGGCCACGGGCGTTCCAGGCTTCGCGGGCGAGCGCGGCGATGACGCGGAGCTGGTCGTCGTCGATGGCCTCGGTGTCGATCGGCACGAAGACCTCGCTCCGGCCGCGGGGACGACTTCGGCCCCGAGCCGCCGGAGGAGTTCGGCGAGCAGGTCGCGGCCGACGGCGGAGTGCTGGTAGACCACGATCCGCCTTCCCGCAGCGGTTGCCCCGGAAAGAAGTCGGTGTAGCGGCGCAGATAGGCCTCGCCCGCGGCGGCGTCTTCGGGGGGCAGCGGGCGGCCGGACTCCTTGAACATCCCGGCCCGCGGGCCGGACGGGGCAAAGGGCGAATCCCCGGCCGGCTGCGCATACAACCGCGCACGCACGCTCTCGACGCGCGCCTGGATCGGGGCCTCGTCGCGCTTGAGCAGCTCGCCGGCGGCGCTGTTGGTCTTGTAGCCGTTGCGGTCAAACGGAATGTGGCTGCCGGTGACCATGATGCAGCCGCGCCCCCGGCGCAGGGCGTGGTTGGCGAGGGCGGGGGTGGGGATGCGTCCCAGCCAGGCCGGCCGCATGCCCGCATCCGCGATGGCCCGGGCGACGGCCGGCGCCAGCGCGCCGCGCACCTTTCCGCAATCCACCTCGACGAGGGAGCTGGGGCGCAGGTCGCAGGCGAAGAAGAACTCGTCGCCCCGGACGATGCCGCCCGCCGCCGGGGGGAGGGACTGAAGGTATTCCAGTTCGGCGAGGGCGTTGAGATAGACCTCGAGCTGGGACAGGTCGGCCACCAGGCCCCTTCGCCCGCTGGTGCCGAACTTCAGGGGCACGGGTTCGTAGTCGAGACGGTCGCGGAGGGAGACGGTGCTGTTCATGAGGGCGGAACAAAGCAGGATCACCGGGGAAAATCAACGGTCTGCGCCCGGTCCGGTGCGGAGAATTCAGGATGACAGCATCCATTTTCCCGTTGCCCTGCCCTCCCCTGCGGGAGTAACTTCCCCCTGAACCGTCCGGAACACCCCCACGAGGAGCACAGGATGAACACCATGAATCGTCGTCGTTTCATCGGGACCGCCGCCGCCACCGCCGCCGCGATCTCCTGGCAGAACCCCCTGTTCGCGGCGCCGGAACCCGACGGCGAGGGGCCGTGGGACCTGGTGGCCGTGCGCAACGGCGAGGCCGTGGCCATGTACGAGGCCGGCATCGCCGCGCTGGGCGGCATCGGCGCCTTCGTCAAGAAGGGCCAGAGCGTCGTCCTCAAGCCCAACATCGCCTGGGACCAGCCGCCGGAAATCCCGGCCAACACCAACCCGGACCTGGTCGCGGCGATCGTGCGCGACTGCCTGAAGGCCGGGGCGTCGAAGGTCACCGTGTTCGACCACACCTGCCACAACTGGGAACGCTCCTACAAGTCGAGCGGCATCGCCCAGGCGGTGACCGACGCCGGCGGGATCATGGCCGCCGCGAACCTGGAGAGCCACTACCGCGAGGTGGAGATGCCGAAGGCGGTGAAGCTGAAGAAGGCGCTGGTGCACAAGGAGATCCTGGACAACGACGTGTTCATCAACGCGCCGGTGCTCAAGCATCACGGCGGGGCGAAGCTCACCATCTGCATGAAGAACCTGATGGGCACGGTCTGGGACCGCCGCTTCTTCCATGACAACGGGCTCGACCAGTGCATCGCGGACATCGCCTTCGCCGGACGCCGGCCCGACCTCAACATCATCGACGCCTACCGCATCCTGCGCAAGAACGGACCGCAGGGCCGGTCGCTGGAGGACGGCGAGGTGGCGAAATACCAGATGCTGGGCACCGACATGGTCGCGCTGGACGCCGCGGCCGCGAAACTCTTCGACGCGAAGGCCGACCAGCTCAAGTACGTCCGGCTGGCCGGCGAGGCGGGCGCGGGCAAGTCCGACCTGTCCGGGGTCAAGATCAAGCGCATCACCCTCGCGTGATGAAGACGGCGGGCTACCGGAGGGTCCGGACCGCCGTCGGGGGGCTGGTACTCGGGTTTTGCGCACTGGCTTTCGCCGACGTCGGCGACCGGGTGTCCGCCGGGGTGGCGCGGGCCGCCCTGTGGCCGCAGTTCGCCCCGTCGCTCATGTCCCTGCTGCAGGGCGCGGGCTGGGTCTCCGCCGGATGCGTCGCGGTGATCCTGCTCACTCTTGTGTTCGGCCGCGTGTACTGCGCGATGCTCTGCCCGCTGGGCGTGCTCATGGACCTCTCGGCCCGGCTGGCGCGGCGCACCGGCAAGAAACGCAAGCTGTCCCACCGGCCCGGCCTGCCCTGGCTGCGGGCGTTCATGGTGGCCGTCTGCGCGGCGGGGCTCCTGGCGGGCACGGCGGTCCCGCTCGGACTGCTCGACCCCTACAGCCTGTTCGGCAAGATCACCGCCTCCACCCTCCGCCCGGCCCTCGGCTTCCTCAACCACCTGGTCTCCAAAACCGGTCTCCTCGCCCCGGTCGACGTCTCGCCGGTGCCGTGGGTCTCCGCGGCGTGGCGATGGCTGCTGGCGCTGATCGTCCTCGCGGGTCCACCGCGACGCCTGTGGTGCAACACCGTCTGCCCCGTGGGGGCGGTGCTGGCTCTTCGCCCGCCATGCGCTGTTCCGGCTGAACATGTCCAACTCCGCCTGCGTCGCCTGCTCGCTCTGCGAGCGCGTCTGCCCGTCGCAGTGCATCGACTACCGGAAGTTCAAGATCGACCACTCCCGCTGCATCATGTGCCTGGACTGCGCGACGCTCTGCAAGAAGAGCGGGATCTCGCTGGTGTGGGCGCGGTCCATCAAGCCGATCATGCCGGCGCCGGTTCCCGCGGCGGCACCCGGTTCGGCACCCGGCGCAACCGTGACGGGCCGGCGCGCCTTCCTGGCCACGGCTGCGGCCGTTCCCGCCGCGGCGATCACGCAGGGCACGACCGGCCTCCAGAGCGCGGCCGCCGGACTGAACCAGCGCAACAAGAAAGCGGTGCTGCCGCCCGGGGCCGTTTCCCTCTCCCACTTCCGGAGCCGCTGCACGGCCTGCCACCTGTGCGTGTCGAACTGCCCCGACCAGGTCCTGCGCCCCGCCGTCACCGAGCACGGCCTGGCCGGATTCCTGCAGCCGTACCAGGACTTCGGCGTCGCCTTCTGCTCCTACAACTGCTCGAACTGCTCGCAGGTCTGCCCCACCGGGGCGATCCAGCCCATCACGGTCGAGGAACGCCGTCTGGTGCGCACGGGCGCCGCCGAGTTCTTCATCGACCGCTGCGTCGTCAACGTCAAGGGCACCTCCTGCGGCGCCTGCTCCGAGCACTGCCCCACCCAGGCCGTCCACATGATTCCGCACAAGAACGGGCTGACCATTCCCGAGATCAACGCCGACCTGTGCATCGGCTGCGGCGGCTGCGAGTTCATCTGCCCGGTCCGCCCGGACAAGGCGATCGTTGTCAACGGCCTCACCGTCCACCAGCGCGCCAAGGCCGTCGTGCGCGGCGAGAAGAACACCGTGCGCAAGTTGGAGGAGGAATTCCCGTTCTGAGCCCCGAACCCACAGGGCCGCGAAAAACCCCTCCAATCCGGCGGACATCGCAAGCGTGGAGGGGGAATATATCCTGCTGGAACCGGGCATTGTTTTGGCCACGTTAATAATTGGTGGCGCCGTTTTTTTAGGGTAAGGTGTTCACCGTGTACTGGCTATTCATCCTGTCCCTGAGCGGCATGGCCGCAGGTTTTCTGCTGGCCCGCTCGCGTCCACAAGCGGGCTGGGCGGTGGCTGGCGCATCGTTCGCCGGTGCACTGGCTTTCGGACTTCTCTTCTGGCAATCGCAGCGCCCCTCCCGCGTGCCGGAACTTGGAAATTGGTCGGACGATCTGGTGGCACAACATCTCGCGGAGGCCGTGGTGCGCAAAGTTCCCGCAGGCGCGGAGGTGCTGCTGCTGCAGTGGCGGAGCGGCCTGACCGGCCGGAGAACCGCCGCGCTGGAGGGTCAACTGCGCGCCGCCGGCCTTCAGGTTGTCCCCATGACCCCGCCGGCCGAGGTGCCGAGCGGGACGGGCGACGAAAAAATCCGGATCACCATGGAGGAGGGGGGCGCGCCACCGCAATTCCTGACGGAGGCCCGTCGACAGCACCCGGAATGCGCCGCCATGGTGGTGCTGCTCAACCTCTCGGAACCCGCGCCGGCGGAACTGCTCAGCGGGTTGCCTCCGCTCTTCCTCGACGAAAACACCGAGTCCTTTTTCCCCTGGCGCGACCCGGCGGCGGCCGGCGGGTTCGGGGCCGTGATCGCGCGACGCCCCGCCCGGGCCTGGTCGGCCGAAAAGGCGCTGGCCGCGGGGCCGGAGGGCTTCTTCCAGATGCGGTATGAATTCGTCGAGCCCGGAGCCGCTGGGCCGTGAGAACCCTGCGACGCGCCTTCTCCCTGGTCGAGCTGCTCGCGGTGGTCGCCATCGTCCTGCTCCTTCTCGCCCTGCTCTTCCCGTTCTACAACGAGGCGCGGGAGCGGGCGCGGCAGGCGGCCTGCCTGAACAACCTCCACGTGCAGGGGGCGGGGCTGATGTCCTACGCGGCGGATCACGACGGCTGCATCACCCGCTGGCGGTCGGTGGACGAGCTGGCGGCCGCGGGGCGCTGTACGGCGGCTGGAACTACCACGGCTGGTTCCAATGGTCGGTCACCCGGGCCATTCCGTGATGCCGTCCTACTATGCGATCGAACGAGTCTGCGTTGCTCCGCCGGGCTCTACAACCAGGGGTATGTCAAGGAGCCGCGTTCCTTCTACTGCCCCGGCGACCGGGTCCGCCGCGTCACCGCCGCGGAGGACGGGGCGCACTACGGACAGCACGGGGCTTTACCGGAATTCGGACTCGATCCGAAAGATCTGGATGAGCCATTCCTTCAACCCGGCGCAGTCCTTCCGGATGGGCGACGACAAAACGACGCGCGGGCGGCGGGTACGGCAGGACCGTGTACCCCTTCCCGTACGGCCGGCACAACGCCATCCTGCTGATGGACCCGGTGTCGAGCTCGCCCGACCTCACCTACCAGCAGGCGGATGACCTTCAACTACGACGGCAGCGGCAGCCGCCGCGGCAGCCGCGAACTGGCCCTCCGCCTGAGCCTGCTCGCCCCCGCCGCCTTCAACAGTTGGTCCGGCTTCGACAGCGAGGTGCTCCCGCTGCTGGCCGAGGAGGCGCGGAATAGCGGTCGCAAACACCGCCCTCCGATGCATCCGCCAGCCCCCCTCCCCCGCACACCCAACCCCGACAGGAACACCCGCCATGTCCATGACTTCGAGAACGAGCCGTCGCCGCTCTCCAGGGCCGGACCCCCGACCGGGTCCCCTGCGTACCGCTCATCGACACGTCGTACGCAGCCGCCGTCGCCGGCATCCCCGTTGGCGAGTGCTTCATCAACCCCGAGGCCTACGCCGCCGCCCTCGTCGCCACCTTCGACCGCCATCCCGACGTCGACGGCGTGACCATCAACATCGGCCTCTCCGACGACGTCATGCTGGACCACCGGCAGGTCAACGGCGTGCACACCATCCGCACCACCGGCGGGCTGACCTGGATGGTGCCCGAGAACGACATCGGCTCCATCGAGCACTGCGAGATCACCCGGCTCGACGACCCGCGCTTCGACACCGACGAGTATCTCATGCCCGCCTGCCTGCGCACCCTCGGGGCCATTCCCAAGGCGATCCGCGACAAGTACCTCATCAACACCACCGTGACCGGCCCCTACTCGCAGGTCGCCTTCCTCATCGGCGTCAACAACCTCATGCTCGCCACGCTCGACGAGCCGGACGAGCTCGAGGCCGCCATCCGCCGGCGCGTGCCGTTCGCCCTGAAGTGGGTGGACGAACTCGCCGCCCTCGAGCCCGGATGCGTCTGGATCGGCGAGGGATTCGCCTCCAACAGCCTGGTCGGCCGCGACACCTACCGGCGCTTTGTCATGCCCTACGAGCGCGCGGTCGTGGAGCGCATCCATGCCATCGGCAAGACCGCCCTGCTCCACATCTGCGGCCAGCTCGACAGCAGCCTGGAAAGTCTCCCCGAGACCGGTACCGACGGCGCGGAGATCGACTGGCAGGTCGACATCCCCGACGCCAAGCAGCGCGTCGGCGACCGCATGACCCTCAAGGGCAACCTCAACACCAGCACCCTGGTGCACGCGGGATTCGACGAGATCTACGCCCTCACCCGCGACGTGATCCGGCAGGGCAAGCCGGGCGGACGGTTCATTCTCAGCAGCGGCTGCTGCCTCGGTCGCGACACCCCCGCCACGAACGTCGACGCCATGGTGCGCGCCTGCGAGGATTTCGGGGCGTATCCCGATCCGGCCTGACCGCCCCGGCGCCGCGGAAGCGGCGCCCTCCATCGGCTTCGGACCAGGGAATTTGGAGGGCGGTCCTCCCGGGCCGCCATGGCGCTGCGGAAGCGGCGCCCTCCATCAGCTCCCGCCCCCCTCACACAAACCGCGACAGCCCCGACTCGAACGCGGTGAGTGGCGGCAGGTTGCGGTCGAGTTTTTCGGCGACGTCGTCCATGCCGGCGGTCACGCGGCGGAGGCGGCCGGGGGTGACGCCGGGGGCGGCGAGCTGGGCGCGCAGGGTTTCGACCTCGTCGCGGAAGTGCAGCAGATGCTCCCCTCCCCCGCTCTGCAGCACCACCAGGTCGCGGTACCACAACTGGATCAGCCGGCACAGGTCGCGCCAGAGGCCGCGGGCCTCGGTCGCGGAACGGGCTTCAATGACGTCCTTGCCCAGCTCCTCGTCGCCCGCCTTGAGTTCGCTGGCGACGCGGCGGGTGATCTCCTTCTTCGCGCCGTCGAACACGCCCGCGAACGCGGCCGTGGTCGCGAGCACCTGCGTTTCCTCCACCGGAAATCCGTCGCGCAGGACGCCGACGATCAGCCGGCCCCATTCGCCCATCGCCTCCACATTGATCCCGGCGCCCCCGAGCGGGATGCGCTGGCAGCGCGAACGGATGGTGTTGAGCATCGCGTCGGGCAGGTCGCTGAGCAGCAGCAGCAGGGTCTGCGGCGGCGGCTCCTCCAGGGTTTTGAGGAATTTGTTGGCCGACTCGTCGTTCATGCGCTCGGCCCAGGCGAGGATGCAGACCTTCCAGCCGCCCTCGAAGGACTTGAGCTGGATGAAATTCAGCATCGAGGACACCTGCTCGACCAGGATGCGGCGGCTCTTGCTCTCGGGCTCGACTCGGATGACGTCGGGATGATTCTTCTCCTGCACGCGGCGGCAACCCTCGCAGGTCCCGCAGGGCTTGTCACCCGCGCCCTTGCACATGAGCAGCTTCGCAAGGTTCATCGCCATCTCGCCGGCGGCGCCGGAGGGGTTGCCCTCGAGCAGGTAGGCGTGGGCAAGGCGGCCGCGCTCGAAGCAGCCCTTCAGGTAGGCCCACGGGTCGTTCACGCGCGGGCCTCCAGCAGGGGGGAGACGGCGGACCAGACGGCTTGTTCGACCTGGTCGGGCGGGAGGGCGGCGTCGAGGACGCGGTAGCGGGCGGGTTCGGCCTTGGCCAGTTCGAGATAACCGTCGCGCACGCGGTGGTGGAAGGCCTCGGCCTCGGATTCGATGCGGTCGGGCGTGTGCCCCTTCTCCACATGCCGGTCGCGCATGCGGCCGAGGGCGGAGGGGATGTCGATGTCGAAGAGCAGGGTGAGGTCGGGCATGCGGCCGCACACGGCGAAGTCGTTGATGCGCCGGAGGGCGGCGAGGTCGAACCCGCGGCCGTAGCCCTGGTAGGCGTAGGTGCTGTCCACGAAGCGGTCGCACACCACCCATTCGCCGCGTTCGAGCGCGGGCAGGATCACCCGGCGCATGTGCTGCGCGCGGCTGGCGGCGAAGAGCAGGACCTCGGTCTCGGGCGCGACCGGCTCGCCGGCGCGGTCGTGCTGCAGGATGTCGCGCAGCATCTCGCCGGTGGGCGTGCCGCCGGGTTCGCGGGTGCGCACGATGACGATGCCCCGCGCCTCCAGCCGCGCGATCAACCGCGCCGCCTGCGTGGACTTGCCCCCGCCTTCGGGGCCTTCCAGGGTGAGAAAAACGCCGGGATTCATGCGGTCAGGCGGAGTTGGAATGGGTCGGGAACGAACATGCAACGCACCCTAGGCGAAGGCGGTGCTGCGGGCAAGTGGAATGGAGGGGATGGAGGCCGTACCGCACGATCCGGCGGTCGACGAGCGCCACCGCCGCCGGTGGCATCGGTGCGCCGACGCCCCGGCGGCGCCCGGATTCCTCCGGCCATCGCGGGCGATGCAACCCAAGGCCACCGAGGCGGTGGCGCTCCGGGCAAAGACCCGCACGCCCCGTCAAATCCGGCTGAGCTTCGGCCCCTGGGCGGTGTCCTTGACGGCCCAGCCGCGCTTCGCGAATTCGTCGCGGATGCGGTCGGCTTCGGGCCAGTCCTTGGCCTTGCGGGCGGCGGCGCGGCGGTCGAGCAGGGCCTGCAGTTCCGGATCGATCGCAGCCGCAGCCGGCTTGAGGATGCCGAGCCCGCCGTCGATCCGGTCGAGCACGGCCAGGGCGGCCGCGGCTTCGGCGGGCGGGCAGGCGTTCTGATTGAGGGCACGGTTGCCGGCGGAGACCATGTCGAACACGGCCACGAGGGCCTCGGGGGTGTTGAGATCGTCGTCCATGGCCACGGTGTAGTCGGTCTCGGCCTGCTGCGCCCACGCGGGGGCGGCCCCGGGCGCGGTCCCGGCGGCGGTGACGGTCAGGCGCTCGCGGAAGTCGTCGATGCGGTTGAGCGCGGCGCGGCGCTCGCCCAGGCCGTCGAGGGAGAAGTTGAGCGACTGGCGGTAGCGCGCGGCGAGCAGTTCCATGCGCACCTCGCGGCCGGTGAAGCCCTTGCCGATAAGGTCGCGCAAGGTGAAGAAGTTGCCGAGGGACTTGGACATCTTCTTGCCGTCGACGACGAGATGTTCGCAGTGGAGCCAGGTTTTGACGAACATGCGGCCGGTGCAGGCCTCGCTCTGGGCGATCTCGTCCTCGTGATGCGGGAAGATGTTGTCCACGCCGCCGCAATGGATGTCGAAGGTCTCGCCCAGGTACTTCATCGCCATGGCGGAGCACTCGATGTGCCAGCCGGGGCGGCCGGGGCCGAAGGGCGAGTCCCACTTCACGGGGCCGTCCTTCTCGGTCCACGCCTTCCAGAGGGCGAAGTCGGCGACGTTGTCCTTGGCGTATTCGTCCGCCGCGACGCGCGCGCCGGCGCGCATGCCTTCGCGGTCGAGGTGGGCGAGTTTGCCGTACTCGGGGAACTTCTCGATGGAGAAATAGATGGACCCGTCCTCGCCGCGGTAGGCGATGCCCTTGTCCAGCAGGGTCTGGATCATGTCGATCATCTCGGCCAGGTGCCCGGTGGCGGCGGGATAGCGGTCGGCGGGGACGATGGAGAGGGTCTTGAGGTCCTCGAAGAAGGCGTCGATGAAGGGCTTGGTGAAGTCGTTGAGGGCGAGCCCGGCCTCGTTCGCGCCGCGGATCGTCTTGTCGTCCACGTCGGTGAGGTTCATGATGTGCAGCACCTTGTACCCGCGGTAGAGCAGATGGCGCTTGAGGATGTCCTCGAAGACGTACGCGCGGAAGTTGCCGATGTGCGCGTAATTGTAGACCGTCGGCCCGCAGGTGTACATGCGGACGAGGGTGGGATCGAGGGGTTCGAACCGCTCCAGCGAGCGGGTCAGGGTGTTGTAGAAGTGGAGGCTCATGAAGGCCCGCACCCTAGGCGAAGCGGGCGCGACGGGCAAGTGCCTTTGAAGGGGAGTCGCCGGCAGGGCCGCCCGCATTCCCCCGGCAACGCCCTTGCCCCCGGTCGATCCAGGGGTACAGTTCCCGCACCATGAACCCCTTCCCCGCCGCCCCTCCACCGGGCGCTCCGACGCGTTACCAAACCCTCGCGGGCCTCACGGCCTGGCTACTGCTTTCCTTCGCGGCCGCAGGGATCGGGGGACTCGCGTCGGCCAGCGCGGGCGGCCTCTACCGCCAAATGATCCAGCCGGCCTGGGCGCCGCCGGGATGGGTGTTCGGGCCGGTCTGGACGGTCCTCTACATCCTGATGGGCGTCGCCGCGTGGATGGTCTGGCGCGAGCGCCACCAGCCCGGCGCGAAGCGCGCGCTCGCCCTGTACCTGGTCCAGCTCGCCCTCAACGCCCTCTGGACCTGGCTGTTCTTCGCGTGGCGGATGGGCGCGGCCGCCTTCGCCGGGATCCTCCTGCTCTGGTCGCTCATTCTGGCCACCCTGCTCGCCTTCCGGCGCGTGCGTCCCGCGGCCGCCTGGCTGCTCGTCCCCTATCTGGCCTGGGCCACCTTCGCCGCCGCGCTTTGCTTTGCGATCTGGCGGCTCAATCCGACCCTGCTCTGATGCCTCCGTTTGATCTTGCTCCCGGCGGAAAACACGCCTTCATCCGGGGCACTCCTCAACTCCGAATCCGGACCTCCCCATGAAGCCCCTGATCCACCTGGTTTCGCTCGCCCTGTTCCTTCCCACCGCCGGGGCGCAGGATCCGCCGCCCGCCCCCGTCGCTGCGTTCGCCCCCAAGACCCGGGTGCTCTTTCAGGGCGATTCGATCACCGACGGCAACCGCGGCCGCAGTCCCGACCCCAACCACATCCTCGGTCATGGCTACGCCTTCCTCATCGCGGCGAAGTTCGGCGCGGCCTTCCCCGAAAATCAGGTCGACTTCATGAACCGCGGCATCAGCGCCAACACCGTGGCCGATCTTGAGAAGCGCTGGCAGAAGGACACCCTCGACCTCAAGCCCGGCCTGCTCAGCATCCTGGTGGGGGTCAACGACGCCGGCCGCGGCGTGCCCCTGGACGAATTCGAACAGGGCTACGACCGCCTCCTGACCGCGGTGCGCGCGGCCGATCCCGCGGTCCGGCTGGTCCTCTGCGAGCCCTTCACCCTCCCCGTCGGCGGGAAGAAGAACGGCTACGAGGCGTGGAGCGCCGACCTGCGCAAACGCGGCGAGATCGTGGCAAAACTGGCGCGGAAGCATGGCGCCGCGTTCGTGCGTTTCCAACCCGTCTTCGACGCAGCCTGCCGGCGGGCCCCGGCCGAACACTGGATCTGGGACGGCGTCCACCCCACCTACGCCGGGCACCAGCTCATGGCCGACGAGTGGGTCCGCACGGTGCGG
>JAXMHJ010000014.1:0-75219 GCA_046346795.1 Kiritimatiellia bacterium | reverse complement strand
GCCGCCGCCGTGACGGCCCATGCCGCCGTAGGTGTCGACGATGATCTTGCGGCCGGTGAGGCCGCTGTCGCCCTGGGGGCCGCCGACGACGAAACGGCCGGTCGGGTTGATCAGGAACTCGGTGTCGCCGGTCAGCATCGACTTGGGGATGACCTTGCGGACGATGTTCTTGATGCAGAACTCCTCGATGGTCGCGTGCTCGACGTCGGCCGCGTGCTGGGTCGAGATGACCACGTTGGTGACGCGGGTGGGCTTGCCGCCGACGTATTCCACCGACACCTGCGACTTCGCGTCCGGGCGCAGCCACGGGACCTTGCCGGTCTTGCGGATGCGGGTCAGCTCGCGGCCGAGGCGGTGGGCGTACATGATGGGGGCGGGCATCAGCTCGGGGGTCTCGTCGCAGGCGAACCCGAACATGATGCCCTGGTCGCCGGCGCCCTGCTCGGACGTCTTCTTGCCCTTGGCCTTGCGCGCGTCCACGCCCTGGGCGATGTCCGGCGACTGGGTGGTCAGGCTGTTGTTGATGAAGATCTTGTCGGCGTGGAACACGTCGTCGTCATGCACGTAGCCGATCTCGCGCACGGCGGCGCGGATGACGGCGTTGACGTTGATGACCTCGTCCATGCTGCGGCGGCCGATGTTCGGCACCGTGATTTCGCCGCCCACGGCGACCACGTTGCTCTTGGCGAAGGTTTCGCAGGCCACGCGGCTGGTCCTGTCCTGGCGCAGGCATGCGTCGAGGATCGCGTCGGAAATGGTGTCGCACACCTTGTCGGGGTGGCCCTCGCCCACCGATTCGGAGGAGAAGATATAACGGTCTGCCATGTTGCTGGTCCTGGTTGGGTTGTGTTGGGAAAATCAGCCGTTCGCGGCCTGGAAGTCCTTCATGAACGCGATGAGCGCGTCCACGCCGGCCTCGGGGAAGGCGTTGTAGATGGAGGCGCGGATGCCGCCGACCGCCCGGTGGCCCTTCAGGCCGCTCATGCCGGCCTTGGCCGCCTTCTTGACGAACGCGTCCTCCAACTCCTCGGTGGGCAGGCGGAAGGTCACGTTCATGGGCGAGCGGTATTCCACCGCCGCGGTGCCGCGGTAGTAGCCGCCGGAGCCGTCGATCGCGGCGTAGAGCTTGCCGGCCTTGCGGTCGTTGACCACCTGCATGGCCTCGACGCCGCCGTGCCGGAGCATCCAGCGCGTGGTGAGCGCGAGGATGTAGATGCTGAAGCAGGGCGGGGTGTTGTAGAGCGAGTCGTTCTCGAGGTGGCTGGTGTAGCGGAACATCGCCGGCAGGTTCGCCGGGGCGCGCGCGGCCAGGTCCTTGCGGATGGCGACGACGACCACGCCCGAGGGGCCGAGGTTCTTCTGCGCGCCGGCGTAGATGAGGCCGAACTTCTCCGAGGGGACCGGGCGGGACAGGATGTCGGACGACATGTCGCACACGATCGGCGCGTCGCACACCGGCCATTCCCGCATCTGGATGCCCTCGATCGTCTCGTTCGAGGTGATGTGCAGGTACGCGGCGCCGGAGGTGAGCTTCAGCTCCGAGTTCTTCGGGAAGCGGGAGGGCTTCTCGCCGGCGGTCTTGGCGGCGACGTTGACCTGGCCGACCGTCTTCGCGTCCTCGATGGCCTTCTTGCCCCAGGCGCCGGCGTTCACGTAGTCGGCGGTCTGCCCGGGGGCGAGCAGGTTCATGGGGATCATGCCGAACTGGCCGGACGCCCCGCCCTGCAGCAGCAGCACGGCGTGGGAGTCGGGCAGCTTGAGCAGGGTGCGCAGGTTGGCGAGCGCCTCCTGGTGGACCGCGTCGTACTCTTTCCCGCGGTGGCTCATTTCCATGATCGACATGCCCGACCCCTTGTAATCGACGAGGTCGGCCTGTGCCTCCCGCAGCACATCCTCGGGGAGGATGGCGGGGCCGGCGCTGAAGTTGAAGATGCGGCTCATGTGGATCTATCCGTTTATATGGATGAACGAAAGCATGCCCCTAGCACACCCGGAAAGGCAGGGCAAGCGGGGGTTGGGGGGAAATCTGTCATAGGGAGGGGACGGCCCCGGGGCCTTCACGGCTGCGGCTGCGGCGAGCATACCCGGCCGTCCCCGGTCGATGGTCCGCCCCCTCTTCCCGCTCTTGCATTTCAACCGGGCAGGGGACAAGGACCGGGACGTGAACACCTCCTCCTCCACCCCGCCCCCGCCCTCCGCCGGGAAACCCGGGCGAAAGATTTTCGGCCGCGATCCCATGAAGGTGCTCTTCGCCATGGAGTATGTGATGCAGGGACTGGCCAATCCCTTCCAGGGGATCACCTACCAGTCCTTCTTCAACCACTTCCGCAAGCACTACGGCCTGACGGAGGCCGCCACCCAGCAGATGTTCTCCAAGTCCTACCTGGCGTGGGCGTTCAAGCCGGTGATCGGGTTCCTCATGGACGCCTACGGGAAGACCCGCGTCGTGCTCACCTTCCTGCTGGCCGCGGGCGCGGCCTTCTACTTCCTCACGCCGCTCATCGACCGCGGCGCGATGGTGTTCTTCTGGTCGATGTTCGCCCTGTCGGTCCTGTTCGCCTGCACCGACGTCGCGGTGGACCGCGCCACGGTGGTCGAGGGGGACGAGGAGGCCCGGTCTTCCGGGCGGTCCAAGGCCGCGGTGGTGGGGCTGAACCAGGCGATCTGCTGGGCTGCGATCTACGGGACGGGCGTCTTCTCGGCGGCGGCGGGCGGTTGGCTCGCCGACCATGTCCGCATCCGCTACCTCCTGTACGCCCTGGGCGTGGTCCCGCTTGTGGTGCTGTGGGTGGTCCGGCGGCTGCCCGGGGACAGCGCGCACACCGTCCCGGTGCGGCGTTCCGTGTCGGCCTTCTGGACGGGCCTGAACTCGGGGCCGGTGCTGTGGGTCGTGCTCTTCTACTTCCTGTTTCATTTCTCGCCCCAGATGGGCGCGCTGTGGGTGAACTACCTGATCGAGACGGTCAAATTCACGCAGACGCAGATCGGGTACGCGGACAGCCTGGCCTACGCCGGCTACTTCATCGGCGTGCTGCTGTTCGCGCGCTTCGGCGTCCGCTGGCAGGACCGTTTCGGCCTGCGCGCGGTGTTCCGGGTGGCGATCGTGGCGAGCGTGCTGCTGAGCTTCACCCAGTACCTGATCCTGGAGCCGCGGTTCTCCCGGATTTGCGTCTGGTTGCACCGGTGGCTTCCGGGCGTGGACATGGGCGCGCTCCGCTGGGGCTACTACGCCGGCTACGGCTTTCTCACGGCGATCGTGAACGTCGTTCATCCGCATGAGCACCTTCAACCTGGTCGGGGCGATCATTCCGGTGGGGGCGGCGGGCTCGCTGTTCGCGGGCTTCATGTCGGTCTCCAACCTGGCCTATTCCTTCTCCTACGCAGAGCGGGCGTGGCTGTACGAGCCGGGAACGCAGGCGGGCCTGCTTCGCTCGATGGAGCGCGCGCTGTTCGGCGTTTCCTCCGCGCCGGGGACAAGATGTCCTACGAACTGCTGGTCTTCCTCGGGTCCGTGGCGGGCCTGCTCAGCCTGGTCGTGGTGCGCGCCCTGCCGGACCGCCGCCACACCGCGGCGGGTGGCGACCACGAACCGGCGGGGCTGGGGCCGGAGGACCATCGCCGGCTGGGACCGGATCGGCTGCGCGCGGTCAACGGGACGGCCTGGGTGCTGTTCGCCGGCCTGCTGTGGGGGCAATGGCAGGTCGCGGGGCTGGAACCCATCGCGAGCGTCATCCTCTCCTTCTTCACCGCCGCCTTCATCCGCAAAGTCGCGCTCGACCGCATGTGCCGGCGGCAGAACCGCCGCCCAGCCTCGTGACCGCCTCCCCGCCGCGTCCCGCGGGACGCCGCGGCCCGGTCCCACCCGGGAGTAGCTTGAGCCGGTGGCTCGAGCGGCCACGCCAACCTCCGGCTGGCCGGGGCGAAGGCAAACCCGAGGTTTGCGGATCCGGACCGGCTGAAAGCCAGTCCTGCGTCCCCGGCGGTCAGTCCAGGACCTGGATGCGCAGGTTGCGCCAGCGGACCTGCTTGCCTTCGTGGCTCTTGTCGTTGCCGATGCCGTGGACCTGGAAGCCGATGAAGCCCCTGGCGGTCTTGTCATCCTTCAGGGTCGCGCGGGGCTCGCCGTTGAAGAAGGTCTTGATGTCGCTGCCGCGGGCCTCGATGCGGACCTTGTTCCAGTCGGCCACCTTCGTGATCTTCGCGCCCTGCTCGGTGAAGGCCTTGCCCGCCTCCTTGTCGTCCTTCATCGGGCAGAGCCAGCCGCGGGCGCCCTCCTCGTAGATGCCGGCCGCCCAGAAGCGGGCCTTCTTGGGGTCGTTGTCGATCTCGCACTGGTAGCCGTGCACCTGGCCGTTGTGGTATTCGGGCAGGCTCAGGCTGCGGAATTGCACGCCGGAGTTGAGTTCGGGGTCGACCTTGTATTCGTATTCGAGCACGAAGTTGGCGTAGTCGTCCGGGGGGCACAGGAAACTGTTGGGGGTGCCGGCGACGGAGGTGCCGACGATGCAGCCGTCCTCGACGGTGTATTTGGCCTTGCCGCCGCGCTGGATCCAGCCCTCGGTGGACTTGCCGTCGAAGAGCGGCTTCCATTCGGGCTCGGCGGCAAGGGCGGAAAGGCAGGCGGTGGCGGCGATCAACGCGGGAAACAGGCGCATGGAGGGACTCCTTGGGGTGAAGGAGGATTAGACGCCGGTTCCCCGGGGTTGTTCAACCTCAAACTTTCCAGGGGGCGCGGTAGTCGCGGGTCAGCCAGGACGGGTCGCCGGTGTTGCCCGCGAAGGTGAGGGCGGCGGGGTCCCACTTGAGGTTCTGGCCGTGGTAGAAGGCCTGGTTCACGAGATGGCAGCAGATGGCGGAATGGCCGCCCTCGATTTCGCTGGTGACCGGACGCTGGCGGTCCGCGACGCGGGCGAGGAAGTCGTCGAGATGGGACTTGCTCTGGTACAGCCGCACCTTCGCGTCGGCGAGATACCGCTTCTCGGCCTCGAACTTGTTGCCGGTCTGCTCGGCGCCGCGGGTCAGGCCGAACGACCCGCGGGAGGCGTTCACCGTGCCCTCGGAGCCGTAAAAGACCACGTCGGGGTCGCCGCTCACCTGACGGACCGTCACCCCGTTCGCGTACACCAGCGTCGCGCCGGTCCCGGCCGGCTCGGGCAGGCGCACCTCGACCGGGCCGGACTCGTCCATGCCCAGGCCCCATTGGGCGATGTCGAAATGGTGGGCGCCCCAGTCGGCCACGGCCCCGCCGCCGAATTCGCGGTAGGCGCGCCAGTCGGGATAGTGGTTGTGCACGCCGCGCGGGCTGAGCACCGAGTGGTACGGGCGCATCGGCGCCGGGCCCACCCAGCGGTCCCAGTCGAGCCCCGCCTCCGCCGGCTCCTCCGGCAGGTCGCAGGGGCGCCCCGGTCCGCCGACCTTGCACTCGACCCGGTCCAGCCTGCCGATGACGCCGTTGCGCACGATCTCGCAGGCGATGCGGAACTCGGACATGGACCGCTGCATCGACCCGGTCTGCAGCACCCGCTTGTGGTCGCGCACCGCCGCCATGACCTCCACCGCCTCGCGGATGTTGTGGGTCAGCGGCTTCTCGCAGTAGACGTCCTTGCCGGAGCGCAGCGCCGCCAGCGTGATGATCGCGTGCCAGTGGTCGGGGGTGGCGATGCACACCGCGTCGATGTCCTGGCGCGCGATGATCTCCTGGAAATCGGCGGTGGCCACGCAGTCGGCCGCCCCGCGCTTGGGGTCCTCCGCGTGGAACTGTTTGACCCGGTTGAGCGCGTGCTCGCGGCGGGTGGTGTCCACGTCGCACACGGCGCGGACCTTGATGGCGCGGTAGAGGAAGTTGCCCAGCAGGTCGCCGTTCTGCTTGCCCATGCCGATGAAGGCCATGTTGACGAGGCTGTTGGGACCGGGTTCCGCCGCCCGGATGCGCGCGGGCAGGAGGAAGGGTGCGGAGACGGCGGCCGCCGTCTGCAGGAGAAAGGAACGCCGGGTGCGGGTCATGGGATTTCCTGGGTGGGGTGGGTGAAAAGATCAGTCGTCGTCATCGTCGTCGCCGCGCAGGCCCTCGGGCACGGTCGCCCATTCGGGGTAGGGGGCCGCGGAGCCCTTCATGGCCCGCCAGAGGATGCGGTTGAAGACATCCTCGGGGCAGGCGTCGACCTTGTCCAGCGGCAGCCGGGCGGAGGCGAGGGCGTCCTGCTTCAGCACGGGGTCGGGGATGAGCGACGCCTGCCCGTTCAACTGCTCGACGGGGATGTTGTTGGGCACCGCCGTGAAGGGGGTCGGGTCGGGATGGTCGGCGAAGCAGGTGGTCATCGGCGTCGCGATGGCGTCCAGCAGGTTCATGGGCGGCAGGCCGAGGATCAGCTCCATCGTCCGCAGCAGCGAGGTCTGGCTGTACATTTCGCCGACCACCGCGCCGCGCCGGCACCAGGGGCTGACGACATAGGCGGTGGTGCGGTAGGGGCTGACATGGTCCCAGCCGGCCTGGGGGTCGTCCTCGATGATGAATACGGCCAGGTCCTTCCAGAAGGGCGAATGCGACAGCGCCTCGACGACCCGCCCGACGGCGAGGTCGTTGTCCGCGACGCACGCCGCGGGGGTGGGGTTGCCCTGCCCGGTGCCGACGGTGTGGTCCTGCGGCAGCACCATCACGCTCAGCGCGGGCATGTCGCCCTTCGCCGTCCATTCCTTCAGCTCGCGGATGAACAGCTCCGCGCGGACGACGTCGGGCACCCCGGTGAGCCAGCCGACGAAGTTGGTGCAACTGTGGGGCTCGAGCGATTCCATGCCGGAGGTGGTGCGGTAGGTGATCCGGGTCATCCCGTCCTTCCAGTCGTTGACGCAGTCGATGTAGCCGGGCTTGCCCTTGCTGGCGGGATCGGTCCAGCGCGCGCTGTTGACGTTCGAGGACTCGCCAAAGTTGCGGACCCACAGGTTCTTCTTGAGCGCGGCGTCCCACAGGAAGCCGGAAGGGGAGTAGGAAAGCGCGTCGTGGTCCTCGATGCCGCAGAGGTCGGGATAGCTGCGCGGGAAGCCGGCGAAGGACTTTTCCAGGTAGTCGGTGACGTATCCCGCCGTGGACCACTGG
Source organism: Kiritimatiellia bacterium (assembly GCA_046346795.1). Taxonomy (GTDB): domain Bacteria; phylum Verrucomicrobiota; class Kiritimatiellia; order SS1-B-03-39; family UBA6053; genus JAXMHJ01. Next base: position 68,126 of record JAXMHJ010000014.1, on the reverse strand, counting down.
TGTCCGTCCGCGCTCAGCACGCCGCAGCAGTGGGTGTTGTCGAGCAGCACGAACTCCCGGCAGATCTTGTGCTGGTTGGGGGTGATGTTCTCGCCGAAGACGCACAGGAAGGGGTCGCCGCGGCCCTGGGGCAGGTCGCCCAGCACCTGGTCGTACGTCCGGTTCTCCTTGATGATGTAGACGACATGCCTGATCGTCGAGGGCTCGCCCGCCCGCTCGGGCACCGGGCGCGGCGGCGCGTCGGGCCGGGGCGGCAGCAGCGCGGCGTCGAGGACCGCCCGCTTGGTGTTCTCCATCGCCGTGCGCGTGTGGGCGGTGAGCGCGTCGCGGTCCGGCACGGGGATGATCGAGACCGTCCCGGTGTGGTGGTGGGAGTTGGAGCTGCCCTTGCCGGCGAGCTGGTCGGCGGCGCCGGAGCCGAGCCCCTTGACGTTCGCGACGACGATCCGCCCCGACTTCGGCAGCACCGCCAGCGCGCCCGGATACCAGCCGGTGGGAACCAGGCCCGTCACCTCCGATTTCCCGGGACGGAAGCGGATCACCGCCAGGGTGTTCTGCACGCCGTTGCACACGTAAAGGGTGCGGCCGTCGTCCGAGAAGGCCAGCGCATTGGGCGAGGCGGAGGCCAGCCCGTTGGGCTGCCAGGCCAGGTTGATCGTTTCGACCACCTCGCCGTCCGGGACGGCCAGCACGCTCACATTGTCCTCGTTGGCGTTGGCCACCGCGATGTGGCGGCCGTCGGGGGACAGGGCCATCGCGCAGGCGTGCCGGCCGGTCAGGATCTCCCGCTGCACCTCGCCGGTGGCCAGGTCGATCACCGAGACCGACCCCTCCTCCGCCACGCTGCGCGCGTCGGCGCGCGCCAGCGTTCCGCGCCCCGCCGTGTGCGTGCGCGAATCCGCGACGGGGCGGCGTCCGCCCCAGTTGGAGACCCACGCGCGGCCGTCCGTCACGATCACGTCGTAGGGGGCCACGCCGACCGGAAAGGTGCGTTTCACCGCACCGGTGGCGGCGTCCAGCTCGAACAACTGGTTGGAGAGGTTTCCGCAGACGTACAGCCGTTTGCCATCGGCGCTGAAGGCGAGCCCGGTCGGGATCTCCTGCTTGCGCGTGGCGTCCTTCACCTCCGGCAGCGGGATGGAGAAGGAGGGCTTCGGCCGGCCCTGCGTGTCCACGTCGAACACCTTCACGTCGCCGGCGACGTTGGACATCACCAGGCGTTTGTGATCCGGCGACCATGCCAGCCCGGTGTAGCTCACCTGCGCCTTCGGGTCGGTCGCCAGGATGTGGTCGGCCGAGACGGGCGCCTCGCGCACTCCGCCCGAGGGCATGGGCACCTTGCCGAGGATCTTGGCCGTGGCGGGATCGATCAGGATCAGCTCCGCGGAGCGGCCGGTCACGATGACATAGGACTCGTCCGGCGCGGCCGCGACCGCCTGCGGGCGGAGCCCGTCAAGGACCACCTGGGCGCCGGCGGCGCGGATCCACTGGTGCGTGGGCACGAGGGATTCGGAGGCGCTCACCGCCCCCGGGACGGGCTGGAGCTGCGCGGCCGGCGGGCGGGGCATCGCGGCGGTGAGCACCGGGGCGGCGGCGCAGGCGGATGACCAGGCCTGGAAGGCCGCGGCTGCGGCGGCATCGCCGGTCGCCGCGTCCCGCAGGGAGACGTGCGCCACGCGGCCGCAGAGGGCGTAGGACTCGTCGGAGTCGCGGTAGCCGGCGAAGATGAGCGCGGACTTGGCGGGATACAGGAGGTCGCCCGACTGCTGGTCCGACCGCGCCTCCAGCCGGCCGTTGACATACAGGCGCATTTCCGCGCCGTCGTACGTGCCCAGGACGTGGAAGAGTTTGCCGGGGACGAAGGCGGTTGTGCCGTCGAGGTAGGTCATCACGCCGTTGCCGTCGTCGGCCCCCTGGCTGGCGAGGGCGAAGGTGAAGCGGTCCTTGTGGTGGCCGAGCACCCAGCCGGCCTCCTCCCCGCCGTTGTCCTGCAGGAAGCCCAGCACCCCGCCCCAGTCGCCCGCCTGCTCCAGGCTGAACACGGCCTCCACGGTGATGGCGCGGGAGGGCAGGGCGGTCGCGGGGCCGAATCCGCCGAGGGCGGGGGGATTGCCCTTGCCGGAGAAGGCGACCCCGCCGTCGAGGACCAGCGCGTCGGCGGGCAGGCGCAGTGCGACGCCGGGCTCGCCGGGCCACTGGCGGCGGACCTTGTCGGCCGCGGCGGCGTCGTAGCGGAGGAGTTCCGCGGCGAACGCGGGCGCGGACAGGAGGGCGCAGTGCAGGATGACGGTCGATCGTTTCATGAGGGTCTCGGGGGTGGTCGGACCCGTCGGACCAGTCGGACAAGTCCGACTAGTCGGAAGGCGGAAGCCAGCGGTCGGCCGCGGCCAGGTATTGCTCCCAGTCGTAGGCGGTGACATCGTGCTTCCCGGTCCGGATGTGGTAACTGACGCGACCGCTCACCGGCTGATTCACCGGGGGCATCTCCTTTGCGTCGAGCCCCTCGCCGGTGAGCAGGCGGTAGACGGGGTCGGCGCCGAGCGCCCCCAAAAATTCGCCCTTGGGATCGGCCCACTTGTCGTCCTCCGCGCTGGCCACGTAGAGCGGGCGCGGGGCGATGAGGGCGAGCAGTTCGTGGTGGTCGACCGGGCAGGCGTTCTCGTTTTCATTGTAGTCGTTGTGCCGGTCGCAGAACCAGTGCGGGAAGGAGCGGTTGATGCGGCCGACCGTCTCGCCGATGGCGCGGCGGGACAGCGCGGCGCCGCCGCAGCCGGAATTGTTGCTGATGACGAGGGCGAAGCGCTCGTCCTGCGCCCCGGCCCAGAGCGCGGCCTTGCCCAGGCGGGAGTGGCCGATGAGGGCGACGCGCTTCGCGTCGAGGTCCCGGTCGCCGGCGGCGCAGTCGAGCATCCGGCTGCAGCCCCAGGCCCACGCGCCGATGGAGCCCCATTCGTCCGGCGCGGGCGCGGTCCAGCCCGGCGCCTGGAAGAGCGGATGCGGGCCGTTGTGGAAGCCGTCGTCAAAATCGGGATCGAAGTCCCCGTACCAGCAGGTCACCAGGGCGTACCCGCGCTTCAGGATCATTTCCGCCTGCCAGGGGCCGGACTCGGCGCCCCGCGGCAGGACCTCTTTCCCGCGCTCATGCACATCCGGGTGGATCGTGACGCCCTCGTCGGTGCAGACGGTGTGATTGCCCTTGAAGTTGAGTCCGAGGAACGCCGGCGCCGGGCCCTTGCGTTTGGCCGGCAGCAGGATCAGCACCCGGGCGTTGAGTTCGGCGCCCGCCCGCCGGAAGTGCAGCGTGACTTCCCGGCGGAGCGCGAGGCCGCCGAGGGCGGGGCCCTCCGAGGTGACCTCCGCGCGCATCTCCGCCGGCGCGCCGGTCGGCGTCACCCCGAAGACATGTTCGCCGAAGAGGCGCAGGATTTCCGGCCGGCGCTTGTCGCGCCATTGCTCCGGCGTGGTGACCGGGGCGCCGTCCTGCATCTTCAACGGATCCGGCAGGGTGAAGGCGGGGATCTTCGCCTCGTCATAGTTGGGGACGAAGACGACGTCGGCGGCGCGGGAGGAGGGGAGGAGCATCAGGAGCGGGAGGGCGAGGAGGTGGCGCATGGGCGCGGATTATGACCGCCCGGCATAAAATGTCGAACCCCCGCGTCAACGGATTTTCGACGCCGGCAACTGCGCCCGGCGCCCGGGGCGGGAGGAGCTGGCCCGTGAAATCGACGACTTCATCGCGGTGGTGGAGCAGCGGCTCGGGCGCCGCCCCATGCTCTACAGCACCAAATCGTTCGCGGCCGACCACCACCTGTGGGACCGGCCGGACCTCCGTCAATGGATCCGCGCCATCCACACCCGCCCCGGCTTTCTCGGGACGCGCGACTGGACCTTCTGGCAGTACCGCGTCGGCCGGGTGGACGGCGTCGCCGGCCCCGTCGACCTGAATGTGTTCCGCGGCACGGCGGCGGAGCTGGACGGCCTGCGCTGAAGCCGGTCCCCGCGCAAACCCCGGCTACAACTTCGCGATGCCCTCGCGGATGGCGTAGCGGGTGAGGTCGGCGACGTTGTGGAGGTCGAGCTTGGCCATGATGTGTTCGCGGTGGGTGGAGACGGTCTTCTCGCTGACGCCCAGCTTGGTGGAGATCTCCTTGCTCGACGCGCCCTCCGCGATGAGCTGGAGGACCTCGCGTTCGCGGTCGGAGAGGGCGGTGAAGGCGGTGCCGCCGGCGGCGGGCTGCTTGCGGACATAGCGTCTGACCAGTCCGGTGTTGATCTCGGGGCTGAGGTAGACCTCGCCGCCGGCGACCTTGCGGATGGCGGTGACGAGGGTCTTGGCGGCCTCGTTCTTGAGCACGTAGCCGAGGGCGCCGGCCTCCAGCATGGCGTCGACGAACCGGGCGCCGCTGTGCATGGAGAGGCAGACGATCCGCAGGCGGGGATGGGCGGCGGAGAGCTGGCGCGCCGCCTCGATGCCGTTCAGTTCCGGCATGTCGACGTCGAGCACGACCACATCGGGCCGCAGCTCCTCCGCCTTCCGCACCGCGAGGCGGCCGTTGGCGACGTCGGCCACCACCTGCAGGTCGGATTCGCGCTCCAGCAGGGTCTTCAACCCCTCGCGCAGGAGGGTGTGGTCGTCGGCCAGCAGGATGCGCAGTTTCATGACGCCCCCGCCGGTCCCGCCGCGGGAATGCGCAGCACGAAGCGGGTGCCGCGCGGTTTCAACAGGTGCATGTTCATGTGACCTCCCAGATGATGGATGCGTTCGCGAATGGAGAAGAGACCGAAGCCGCCCGCGGGGCTGAAGCCCTCCATGGCCGAGGCGGGGCAGCCGACGCCGTCGTCCTCCACCGCGACCATCACCCGGCCCCGGCCGGTGCGGAGGACCACGCGCACCCGGCCGGCCCGGGCATGCTTGCGCACGTTGGACAGCAGCTCCCGGACGGAGAGGTAGAGGAAGCGGCCGATCTCGCCGCCGGTTTCCGCGGGGCCGCCCTGCTGGACAAAGAGGCAGTCCACGCCGCCCTCGCTCCGCATCTGTTCGCACAGGTCTTCAAGGCCGGCGACCAGCCCGAGTTTTTCCAGCACCGGCGAGGCCAGGTCGAAGACCAGCGAGTGGCAGGTCTCCAGCAGGCCCTTCAGCAGGCGGTCCAGTTCGGCGCAGCGCGGGTCGTCCCCGTCGGCGGGGGGGGCGGCCTGGAGCTCCCCGAGTTTCAGGCGGGCCAGGACGAGGGACTGGCAGACGTCGTCGTGGAGGCCGGACGCGATCCGCCGGCGTTCCTGATGCTCGGCGGTGAACAGCGCGGAGGTGAGCTTCTGCAGGGCCTGCTGGTGCGCCGCGATTTTCTCCTGCATGCGCACCCGCGTCGTGATGTCCCGGACCGTGGCCTGGAGGGCCGTCCGCCCGTCGAGCTCCATGCGCGAGAGAAGCACTTCCGCGGGAAAATCCTCCCCGGTGTTCAGGCGCCGGTGGGTCCACTCGAAGCGGCAGGCCCCGTCCCGCAGGGCCGCCTGCATCCGTTCGTTGGCGAGCTGGAGGGAGGGGGTTCCGCAGGGCTGGAACGGGGGGGACACGTCGGCCGGGTGTTTCCAGCAGAGCACCTCCTTGTCGGCGCAGCCGAAGATCCGGAGGGCCGCCGCGTTGCCGTCGCGGATGCGGTTTCCCTCGGTGATGAGCACCGCGTCGTTCGAGGATTCGAACAGGGTCTGGTACTTGTTCTCGGAGGCGGAGCGGCGGACCTCGCTGCGCCGGACGGACAGGGACATGTAGTAGGCGAGGAGCGAGAGGAGCAGGCTCAGGGCGACGCCGCCGGCCAGGGGCGCCGGGGCGCGAATCGTCGTGCCGGGCGAAGAAGGCGGCGGTCGGCCGGGCCTCGATGATCCAGCGTTTGTTGGCGGCGGGGAGGGTTCGCTCCAGGGTCAGTGGTTCCGTTGACGGGCCGGGTGCGGCGCCGGCCGCGGATCCGTCCAGGATCAATTCGCGAGCGCCCCGGGCGCTGAGGTTGAACACCCGGATGCGGGCGAGCTGCAGGAGTTCGGGCGCCACATCCTCCAGCAGCCAGTCGCCGATGAACGGGCTGCAGACCAGTCCCGCGATCGCCCGGCGTCGCTCGGCCACGGTGCCGTCGGGAGCCCGTTGCGATAGAGGGGTTTCATGAACAGGAAGCCGGGTGAATTCCGCCGGTCCTGCACCAGGGTGATGACGTCGGTGAGGGCGAAGAGGCCGGTGTCGCGGGCGTACTCCGCGGCCCGGCGGCGGGTCTCCTCCGAACCGATGTCGAATCCGAGCGCCTTCCGGTTGGGGGCGAGGGGTTCGATGTATTTCACGACATACAGGTCGTCGTGGGGGGTGTCGCGGAGGCCGTTGACGAATTTCACCTGGAAGTCCGGTTCCCCGTCCGCGCGCTGTTCCGCGATGAAATCCGCCAGGCCGGCCCGGGTCACGTACTGGTTGACGCCCAGGGCGGCGATGCCCCGGTGGAGGAGGGGCAGGTCCAGCGTCTGCACGTAGGCGGCCCATTCCCGGCGGGTCACCCGTTCCGAGGCGTTGTGGAAAGCCACGCCGGCGGTGGTGATGTTGGCCAGGTTGGCGATCTCCTTTTCGATATCGGCCGAGACCTCCCTGACGATGGCCTCGAACTTCATCTTGAGTTGATCCCGGGCGGCTTCCTGGTGGGACCGCAGAATGAAGAGGGTTGGCAGGAGGAGAGTACGCAGACCAAGGCCGGCATGGCCAGAATGCGCGGCTTCATGGCGGGCTCCGGCCGGTGCGGGGGCCGGGGAGGCCATCGGAAGCGAACGCTTCCGGGCAATCCGTCCGGTTTCGCCGAATGGTTCCCCCGCTCGGTTGGTTCGAAGTGTTCATGTCGCGCCGAATATCCGCCCGCTCCGGCCTCACCCGAATCGGGTCTGGAGCGGGCAGGAGACCCCTCTGCGTGAGGCGGCCCGTTTCTCCCACCGGCAACCCTGCATTGCGTCTTCCCCGGATCGCAGGGTATCGGATCGGTCCGCTCTGGGCAAGCCTGCAACTGAAACCGCAGCGGTGTAGAATCGGGCGATTTCCGCGGCCTCCGCGCGCGAACCCGGCTTGCACTGTGTTAGAATCGGGTTAGCGTGGAGGGGTGAGTTAGCTTCCTCCCCATCTCCCAGGTCGCCGGCGGGCTGGCGCTGTTCCTGTTCGGCATGAAAGTAATGTCGGAGGGGCCTGCGCCTGGCCGCGGGGCAGGGGCGCGCGCTGGGATCGGCCACCCGAGCCGCGTGCGCGGCGTGCTGTTCGGCGCGCTGCTGGGCTTTCTCGCGCACAGCGGGCCGACGGTGGTGATGCTGGTGGGCTTCGTGAACGCGGGGCTGATGACGCTGGCGCAGTCCTTCCCGGTGGTCATGGGCGCGAACCTGGGCACCTCGCTGTCCATGCAGGCCTTCGCCTTCCGCATCCGGGGACTATTGCTACGCGGCCATCGCACTGGGCTTTCTCTGCCGCATGGTTTCCGGCGGCGCGCGGGCCGGCAAGGTCGGCGACGCGCTGATGGGATTCGGACTGCTGTTCCTCGGCATGAACCTCATCAGTTCCGCGGTCGCCCCTACAAAGACCAGCTCGCCCGTGGCTGGCCCACATCGACGGCTCGACCTGGCGGGGGCTGGTCCTGGGCACCCTCGCCTCCTGCGCGCTCACCATCGCCGTGCAGAGCAGCGGCGCGGTGATCGGCGTGTGCTTCGCGCTCATTCATTCGGACGTGTTCACCGGCCTCGGCCAGGTCTATCCCATCGTGCTGGGGGCGCACCTCGGCACGTGCAGCACGGCGTGGCTCGCGGCGCTCGGGAGCCGGTCCGAGGCGGTGCGCGTGGCGGCGGGGCACCAGATGTTCAACGTGGTGAACGTGGCGCTGGGCGCGGCGGCGATGCCGTGGATCATCCGGGCGATGGAGGCCCTGACCCCCGACCTGCTGCGCCAGACGGCCAACCTGCACACGGCGCTGATGCTGCTGGGCACGCTGGTCCTGCTGCCGGTCAGCGCCGGATTCGCGCGCCTGGCCGGCCGGGTGGTGCCTTCGCGCCGGGACGAGGGCGAGCCCAGCCACCTCGACCCCGCGCTGCTCCCCACCCCCGAGGGCGCGCTGCACGCCTCCGTGCGCGAACTGCACCGCCTGCTGGGCTACTGCCTGGCCAGCCTGCAGATGGACCTGAAGCTCCTGCTCAACCCCAGCCGCACGCTGGCGCGGGCGATCCACCAGAACGAAAACATCGTCAACGAGATCAAGCCCGCGATGCTCCACTACCTGCATCAACTGACCCGGTGGGACATGACGCGCCGCCAGGCCGTGTGCGCCCAACTGCTGGCGCAGGGGGTGGCCGACGTCGAGCGCATCATGGATCATCTCGACCATTTCCGCGCCATGTGCGAGCAGCGCCACCGGGAGCCGAACGCGCTGTTCGGCGAGAACCTGCTCAACCGATTCCACTCCCTGCACCGCGAGGCGGAGGCGCTCTTCGTCGCGGCGCGCGCGGGGTTTTCATCGGGCGGCCCGGATTTCCACGACCTGCCCGGCGCGATGGCCCCCGCCTTCGCAGACTACCGCCAGGCCTCCACCGCGGCGCGCGCCTTCTTCATGGAACAGACCGGGCACTACAAGGTCACCCCGGTGGCGGGCATGTACTACAGCGAGTTCATCCACAGCCTCGACCGCCTGGTCCGGCATCTGCAGGTGCTGGTGACCCGTCTCGGCGCCCCCGAGTTCGCCCTCAAGCCGGAGAGTTTCAGCGTCCGCGCCGCCCCCGCCCCTCCCTACAAGCTGCCCCGCCGGGTGAAACCGGACTTCTTCGACAACCGGCGGGGAGGGTGCGTGTCAGCGGCGGCGCGCCCGCAGGACCGCGAGGCCCAGCAGCAGCAGGGCGCCGGTGCCGGCCTCGGGAACGGCCACGGTGAGGAAGACCGAGCCGGCGGTGGAGGTGTCGACCGCATAGACCAGGCCCGGCGCCAGCGCGGGGGCGCTCTCCACCGTCAGTCCCGAGCCGCTCAGCGAGCCGGAGTAGGTCATCAGGAGCCACTTGTCGCCGGCCACGGCGGTGGTGAAGTCAAACGCGGGTCCGGGAGTCCCCGGCTGCTGGCCCACCCGGAGGCGTCCGTTGAGGACCAGCGGGCCGGTGGTGATGAGCGCGTGGTCGTTGTAGAAGGTTTGGACGGGGGACGGCGCGTCGACGTCGAACATCAGGATCGGGCTCCCGCCCAGGGTGAGCGAGGTCAGCTCGATGTCGTTGTCGGCCCCGCCGGGGGCGAAGACGCTGTCGGTCACGAAGGTCGCCTCCCCGCCGGTCCCGCCGCCGCCGAGCGTGGCGCCGGCCGAGACATCGATGCGCCCCGCGCTGTTCATGGTGCCGTCGATGACCAGTGTGCCGGCGTTGACGTAGGTCGTTCCGGAATAGGAGTTGGATCCCGACAGGGTGGTGGTCCCGTTGCCCGCGTGGGTCAGGGTGCCGTTTCCACTGATGCTCCCGGGGATGGCGAGCGCGCCCGAGCGGTTCAGGAGGAGCGCCCCGTTGTTGACGATCGCACCGGTGCCCACGGTGCCGGTGGCGCCGCCGTTGCCGACCTGGAGCACGCCGGCGTTGATGCTGGTGCCGCCGGTGTAGGTGTTGTCGGCGGTGAGCAGCATCGTTCCGGCCCCGCTCTTGATGAGCTGGCTGGGCTGTTCCGCGGTGTCCGCGGTGTTGCGGTTGTTCTTCAGCGGCGCCTGGATGGTCAGGTCCACCGCCGGGCCGGCGGTGACGTCGGCCACGTCGAAGATGGTGGCGCCCGGCGCCGCGACGTCCCCGATGCTGATGATGTTGTTCGCCCCGGAGCCGAGGACGATGTTCGAGGCGGCGGGGCCGTTGACCGTCACCGTTCCCTTGAAGGCGAACGCCGGATAGTTGGCGCTGGCGCCGCCGTTGAGCAGCACGGTGCCGCCCGCCAGCACGGGGTTATTCAGGTGTTGAAGAAACCGACGCTTTCCAGGGTGGCCCCGGCGTTGACGGTGACCACGGCGGAGGTGGTTCTGGTGGTTGCCCCAGCGGTCGCTCGCTCCGAAGCGCAGGGTGCCGGCGTTGACGTTGACCGTGGAGACGGTGTTGATCGTCCCGGCCAGGGTCTGGATGCCGCTCCCGTTCAGATTGAGGGCGAGCCCGCCGGAGATCGCGCCCGAGTAGGACTTCGACTCCAGTGGTCAGCAGCGTGAGCGTCGTGGCGGCTGTGCCGGTCACCGTGCCGGACCCGCCGCTGACCGATTCGACCGTTTCCGAGAAGCCGTTGAGGTTGACGGTGCCGCCCGCCATCACCAGTTCCGTCGTGTCGGGCAGGACGCCGGACGCCCCGGAACGGATCTCGCCCAGGATCACCTTGGTCACCCCGCCGTAATCGTTGCCCGTGTTGTTGAGGAGGAGCACGCCCGAGTCCTCCTTGCGCAGGTTGCCGCCGCCGGTGACCTTTCCCTGCACCGTCATGGTCGTCCCGCCCCAGACGTACAGGGTCCCCTCCTTGCCGCGTTGTTGAGGACGATGTCGCGCCCGGCGCCGAGAATCAGGTCGACCCCGGTGGTGGTCTGCATGCTGGCGGTTCCCCCCTGGTTGGCCAGCCCCGCGACCACGTCGCCATTGAAGATCAGGTCGTTGGCGGCGTTCCCGAGGACGGTGTCCACCCCGGCGGCGCCGGCCTGCAGCCGCAGCCGCCCCTTGGTGATGGTCACGTTGCCGGTGAAGTCGTTGCCGGTGTTGAACCAGTCCCAGTGGGCGGCGTTGGCGATGGCGGTGGCGTGGTTGTAGGTGATGCTGCCGGTCCCGGTGATCTTGCCGTAATAAGTGGTGTCGACATGGCCCGGCAGGCCGGCGCCGGTCATGGCGTTGTGCGTCACGGTCAGGTTGCCGCCGGCCCCCAGGTTGAGGATCGCGGACGTGTCGGATGCACTGCCGGTGACGAGGCTGCGAATGGTCTGGGTCTGTCCGTTGAGATTGAACGTGTTGTTGCCGTACTGCAGCACGTCCGTCGCGGCCGGCATGGCGTTGCTGCTGTCCAGCCGCAGGGTCGAACTGGTCCGCAGGTGGGTGTACCCGGTGTAGGCGCTGGCGGCCGCCCCCGAGAACACCAGGGTGGAATTGGTGAAGTCGACAAACCCGGTGTTGTTGAGGAAGCCGGAGACGGTGACCGTTCCGGCGGAGCTCACGATGTTGCCCGTGTTTCCCATGGTTCCGGAAACGGTGACATTGCCGGCCACGTTTTCCAGGCTGCCGGTGAAGGAGGAGGAGCCCGCGAGCACCAGGGTGCCGCCGTCGGTGTGGCGGGCGCCGCCGGTTCCGGACATCGGCCCGTTGATGGTGAAGGTGGATGCGCCGTAGCCGCGCAGGATGCTGACGCCCCCGCCGGTGAACACGATGGCGCGGGTCGCGGCCAGGGTGTTGGCTCCCCGCGCAAGCAGGCCGGCGTTGCCGGAGAGAATGATCTGGTTGGCCGTCGCGCCGAAATTGGAGTCACCGGAGAATTCCACGAGTCCGGCGGTGTTGCCGATAATCGTTCGCGGCGTTGCCCAGGCGGAAAGCCGGGGGAGCCGCTGCCGGTGTTGCTGATGTCCCGTGCGCGGCGATGGTCAGCGCGCCGGTGCCGGTGAGCTTGGAGTCGATAACGAACTGGTTGGCGTTGTCGCGCTCGGCGCTGCTGATGGCCAGTCCGCCGGTGGTGAGGATGTTCCCCCCGGTGATCGTCTTGCCGCCGTTCTGGGCGAAGGTGATCGAGGGTCGGGTCCACTGTCCCGGGCACCGTCACGGTCCAGCCACCGGTGCCGTCGGTGCCGGCCGAGAAGACGGCCGCGTTGCCATCGGCCCAGAATTGCGGCGGAGAGGCCGGTGGAATCCGTCGTCCAGTTGGCGGTGGCGCCCACGTCCCACGTTCCGCCGGCATTGCCGGAATCGGTGGTGGCCGCTGGTGTCCCAGTACAGCGTCTGGGCAAAGGCGGAAACCGAAACAAACGTCATGAATGCGAGGCTGCGCATGGTCTAAATCCTCCGTCACTGGAGCTGGAAATCCACTCCGTTCAAGAACCTACCCGTTCCGTCTTCCGCGGGAAAGGAAATATTTAGGGTTTTTAAGGAAGGTTAAAAACGGTGAAGGGTTTGTCAGAACTGTCCCGACGCGAGCCGGCCGCGGACGGATTTCTGAAAACGCCCACCAAGGGGTTGCGCATTCGGGGGAATTCGGAGTATGAGGACGGAATGAAGGAATCCACCCCGGTTAAGGCCAGGCGTTCGCCGCTGTTTGACTCGCATATGCACACGACGTTGTGCTGCCATGCCATCGGCGAACCGGAGGAATACGCCCGGCAGGCGGAGGCGCGGGGGCTCTCGGGGATCATCGTCACCTGCCACAGCCCCATGCCGGATGAGTGGTTCCGGGGCGTGCGCATGACCCCGGAGGAACTGCCGGACTACTTCGCGCGGGTGGAGCGGGCGGCGACGGCGTTTGCGGGATCGGTCGAGGTGCGCCTCGGCATGGAAAGCGACTACTTCCCGGCATGGAGAACTGGCTGCGCGAGCTGCACGGAGCGCGCCGCCGTTCGACTACATCCTCGGCTCGGTCCATTACTTCGGCCACGAATACATGGCGCGCTTCCACACCGGCCGGGACGACGACTTCCTGGCGGCCTACTTCTCCAACCTCTGCGCCTCGGCGGAGTCGGGACTGTTCGACTGCCTGGCGCATCCCGACCTGATCAAAAACCACTTCGGCGACCGCTGGAACTTCGCGGCGGCGGAACCCCTGATCGCCGTGGCGCTGGACCGCATCGCCCGCACCGGCGTGGCCATGGAGCTGAACACCAGCGGGATGATCAAGACCATCCCGGAGATGAACCCGGGCCCGCGCATGCTGCGCATGATCGCGGAACGGAAAATCCCGGTGGTGCTGGGGTCGGATTCGCACATGCCCGCGCGGGTGGGCGACCGGTTCGAGGAGGCGCTGTCGATGCTGGAGACGGCGGGGTTTACAGCGTGTCCGTGTTCGCGCAGCGGCAAGCGGATCGACATCCCGATCAAACAGGCGCGGCTCCGGACTCAAGGCCGCGCTGGTGGTCTTGAAATAAGGCGTACGGAGCGGGCGGACATCACTCGGCCCGCAACGCCTCCGCGGGCGCGATGCGGGCGGCGTGCAGGGCCGGCGCGGCCGTGGCCAGGACGCCGGTGCCCAGGGCGATGAGGAGGGCACCAGGACTGCCACCCACCCGGCCTCGACCGGCAGGGCAGCCGGTCGCCCAGGTGGAGAGTAACAGCAGCGAAACCGCCAGCGCCAGACCAGCGCCGCGACGCACACCATCATGCCCTCGGTCGCGAACAGCAGGACGATGTCCGCCGGGGTCGCGCCGATGGCCTGGCGCAGCCCGATCTCGGTCACTCGGCCGGCCACCGACGCTGCCATCATGCTGCCCAGCACGGGCACCACCCAGCAGCAGGCAGAGCCCCGCCATGCCGTTCGCCGCCCAGGCGATCGACTGCTGCAGCCCCCGCGCTCGCCGGGAGAGCGCGTCGAGCCGTGAGCGGCTCGATCGCGGATCGCCTCCTCGGCGGGGCGGCCAGCGCCGACAGCGGCGGAGAGGGCGGATATCTTCCGCGGACGCCGGTCGCCGGGCGGGCCAGCAGGGCGTCGGCCCGCTGCGTCGCGCCCGCGTCTTCGTGCCATGACCCCGGCGTGGTGTGGGGGATGAAGATCCGCTCGCCGGTTGTCGCTCAGACCCCGTCCTCGGGGGTGCCGCCGGTGTTGACCACGCCGACGACCAGGAAGGGATCGCGGCCGATCCAGACGATGTCGCCCGGCTTTTTCCCGGTCCGGCGCAGCAGGTCCCCGGAGATCACCGCCACCCGGGCCTGCGTCGCCAGGTCGGGCTCATCTAGAAACCGGCCGGCCGGGACCGTCCAGCCCTTGACCTCCGCCAGCGCCGCGCCCGTTGCAGTGACCGCCACCCCGGGCAGGCCCGCGACGCCGGCGCCCGGTTCCGCCCGCACCGGGGCGACGGCGCCCCCGGGCAGGGCCGCGAGGACCACCTCCGCGTGACGGGTCAGCAGCGGTCCCCGCTCGGGGCGGGCAGGGCGAAGGAGCGCGGGCCGAAGTCCGCCTCGATCAGGCGGGCGCGCTTCTCCAGGCCGCGCAGCAGGGCGACGCCCAGGGTGAGCACCGACAGGCCGGTGAACAGCGCCAGCAGGGCCAGCACGTGGCGGCCCGGGGACGAGCGGATGCCCTCCCAGGCGTCGGCGTGGAGCGCGCGCAGATTCACGATCCCTCCGGCAGGACGCGTCCCGCGCCGAGGCGCAGCACGCGGGTGAAGCCCGGCAGTAGGGCGGGGTTGTGCGTCGCCATGAGGATCGTCATGCCGTCGCGGTGCAGCTCGCCGAAGAGGGCCATGATCCGCGCGGCGGAACCGGTGTCGAGATTGCCCGTCGGCTCGTCCGCCAGCAGCAGCGAGGGCCGGGCCGCGATGGCGCGGGCGACGGCGACCCGCTGCATCTCTCCGCCCGAGAGCAGCCGCGCGCGCCGGCCGGCCACGGCCGCGAGGCCCACGCGCTCCAGCGCCTCGCGCGAGCGGGCGAGCTGGTCGCGCCGGGAGACCCCCGGGAGGTGGCGGAACCGCATCAGCACGTTCTGCAGCGCGGTGCGGTGCGGAAGCAGGCAGAATTTCTGGAAGACCAGGCTGACCGAGGCCGCGCGCAGGGCGCAGCGCTCGCGCTCGCGCAGGGGCGTGGTGTCGCGGCCGCACAGCGACACCGCGCCCGCGCTGGGCGTGTCGAGCAGGGCGGCGAGGTGCAGCAGCGTGGATTTGCCGGAGCCGGACGGACCGGTCAGCCCGACGAAGTCGCCGGCGGGGAACTCCGCGTCGATGCCGCGCAGGACCTCGACCGTTCCCGCGGGCGAGCTGAAATGCTTGGTCACCCCGGCCAGCCGGAGCACGGGCGTCATGGCAGCAGGACCTCGTCGCCGGCGGCGAGACCGCCCAGCACCTCCAGGTCGGAGGCGTTCGCGCGGCCGGGCTGGAGGTCGCGCTTCTCGGCGGTCCCGGCGGCGGATTTCACCAGCACGCTGGCCGCCCCGTCCTGCCAGCGCACCGCCCGGCGGGGCACGGTGAGCGACTTCGCGGCGCGGTGCGAGAGGATCTGGCAGGTGGCCGACATCCCGGTGCGCAGGCGGGGGTCGTTTTCATCGAGCGCGACGGTGACCACGAAGAAGCGCTGCCATTCCGCGCGGCCGGGCTCGGCCTGCGCCATCGACCCCACGCGCTCGACCCGCGCCTTGAGCCGCAGGTCCGGGAAGGCCGAGGGGATGACCACCACGGGATTGCCCGGCGGCACGCCGGAGAGCGCGGCCTCGGGCACGGCGCAGCGCACGACCAGGTTGGAGAAGTCGGGGATCTCCAGAAAGGGCTGGTTCTTGTAGAGCATGTCGCCGACGCGGGCGGTGCGGTACTCGGCCCCGATGTGCAGCGGGGTGTGCACGACGGTGCCGGCGGCGGGCGCGCGCACGACGCAGTTGGAGAGCTGCTCCATCGACTGCCGCAGCGACTCGTCGGCCGCCTCCAGCGTGGCCCGCGCCCGCTCCAGCGCGCTGGGGTGGAGGAACTCCTTCGTCAGCTTGAGCTGCCCGGCCACCGCGTCGCGCTTGCCCTCGAGCTGCCGCGCGCGCTGCCGCTGCTGCTCCAGCTCGGTCTCGGAGACGAGGTCCTCCGCGCGCAGCTCCTCGCTGTCCTTCAGGAACGACGCCTCCGCCGAGGCCTCCACCGTCGCGGCCAGGAGGGCCGATTCCAGGTCGCGCAGCTCCACCGGCTGCTTCGCCTTCTCCAGCGTCTCCAGGTCCGATTTCGCCAGCGCGGCGTCGCGGCGCAGGCGCACGATCTCGCGCTCGACCGCCGAGCTGTCGAACACGACCAGCGTGTCGTCGCGTTTCACCACCGATCCCTCCGGCGCGATCTCCACGATGGTCGCCCCGCCCGCGAACGACGACATCACCACCGCGGTGTTGCGCGACTCGATGCGGCCCTCGTGGACCGTCCACACGTGGAACGGCCCCTCCTGCACGCGGTGCCAGGTTTGCGGCGCGTCCGGCGTCCTCGCACAGCCGGCGAGCCCGGCCGCGGCCGCGATCGGCAAAAGGCGGGACAGGCGGTTCACGGCGCCCCCCGGGGTTTGAGGTCGTCCGGGAGGGCGTGCAGCGTGCCCATCTCGTTCATCAGGCGGAACCCCGCGACCACCAGCGTGGCCTGCGCGTCGATCGCGGCCACCTGGGCGGTCTGCAGCGCGTCCTCGGAGTCGGACACGGAGAATGCGTCGCCCCGCCCGGCCTTGAACAGCCGCCGCGCCAGGTCGCTGCGCCGCCGCGCCAGGTTCAGGTTCTCCTCCGCGATCCCGACCTCGGCCAGGGCCGTCCGGTAGCCGCTGATGCGCTGGCGCACGATGCGCGCGATGCGCACCTCGCTGATGCGGACCGACTGCAGGGCGGCGTCGACGTCCACCTCGGTCGACGCGAGCTGGGCGCGTTCGCGCTCGGGGTTGAGTTCGCGTCCGGCGGCCAGGCCGACGAACCACTCGTCTTCGCCGAACTTCAGGGCGTCGGAGGTGGACGGCCCCTCGTCGTTCTTCCCGAAGCGCGACACCACCGCCAGGTCCGGCCAGAGCGAGCGCCGGGCGATCTTCGAGAGGCGGATGGCGCGGGTATGGTTTTCGATCGCCTGCGCGTAGTCCATCCGGTTGGAGTAGGCGACCCGCACCGCCTGCTCCGCGTCGGGCAGTTCGATGCGGAATTCCGGCGGGGGGGTGAGGGCGGGCAGGGCCTTCTCGTCCATGCCGGTGAGTTCCGCGAGGTCGAGCCGCACCTGCTGCAACCGCTCGCGGCTCTGCGAGAGGCGCGTGGCCGCCTGGCCCTTCTGCAGGTCGACGCGCATGCGGTCCACCCGCGTCGCCTTGCCCTGCCGTTCGCGCGTGGCGGTCAGCGCGTGGAGCTGCTCCATGCGGGTGAGGAACGACTCGTCGGCGGTGATCTGCCGTTCCAGCCGGATGCAGGACACGAAGACCTCGGTCACGGAGAGCAGGGTCGTGGCGGTCTCCTGCTCCAGGGCGCGACGGGCGGAGCGCAGGTTGTCGCGCGCGGTGGCGATGCCCTCCTCGTTCACCAGGCGTCCGTAGTTGCGGAACAGCGGCTGGGTCACCTGGACCGTCGCGCGACCATTGTAGAGGCGGCCGGTCTCGTCGTTGCCGTCCGTCGCGGCGGTGGTGGTGCCGGAGTCCGCGGTCTGCCGTCCTTGATGCCCGCCGACAGCGGAGTTGCACCTCGGCGCCCGGCCGGAAATTGCGGGTCGCGGCGAGTCCGTACTTCGCATGCGGCTCGCGTCCCGGCCCCGCGCTGTCTCGGGCGGAAGCTGAAGGAGAACTCGCCGCCTCCCGCGGCGCAGCCCTGTTCGTTGCGGCCCAGGGAGCGGCGGCTGCGGGCCAGGGTCCCGGTTCCGTTCCAATGCCAGGCTGGCCGCGCGTTCCAGGGTCAGTGTGCCGGCGCCTCCCCGTGTCGGCCGGGAGGGCGAGGAGCAGAGCGAGGTGGAGCAGGGGACCCATAGCGGGGTCCGCTGCTAGCCCGTCGTCCGCCGGGTGTCAATGGATGCGGCGGCATCCGTCGTAGCTTGCCCATGGCTCGAGCGCGCCCCGCCAACCTTTGGTTGGCCTGCCGATTTCGACCAGGCAAACCAAAGGTTTGCCGTTCCGGACCGGCCAATCGCCGATCCTACGTCCGCAATGCAACCGAAGCACCTGCCCTTCGCCGCCCTCCGCCCTTCGGGTCCGACCTTACCTGCACCCGGTACAGCCCAACTTTGCGAGGTCCCCCTTCATGTTCGCCCTTCCCCTTTCCTTCCCGCTCGCCACCGCGTCCTTCATCAAGGCCTTCAACCAGTCCGACATCTCGGGCAAGTTCATCGTGGTGCTGCTGCTGGTGGCGTCGGCCTACTGCTGGATGCTGATCATCATGAACTGGATCGCGCTCAACCGCGCGGCGCGCGAGTCGGGGCGCTTCAAGTACCACTTCTCGCGCGAGACGCACCCGATGAACCTTTACCTGCAGCGCAAGAAGTTCCAGTACACCCCCCTGTTCGCCATCTACGAGACCGCGTGCCGCGGCGTGGTGGAGGAGCTGAGCCCGGCGGTGGAGAACCCGAACGACCTCTTCGTGAAGGGCGGGCTCCTCCAGGAGGCGAAACTCAGCCCGCTGAAGGTGGACAGCATCCGCGACAAGATCGAACGGCGCATGGCCGACGAGGCGGTGAAGCTGGAGGGCGAACTCTCCTACCTCGGCGCCGCCGTCAACGCCGCGCCCTTCCTCGGCATGTTCGGCACGGTGCTGGGGGTGATGAGCACCTTCGCGGCGATCGGCGAGACCGGGTCGGTGGTCATCAGCGAGGTCGCCCCCGGCATCTCCGCCGCGCTCATCACCACCGTCATGGGCCTGGTGGTCGCGCTGCCCGCGTCCATCGCCTACTCGGTGCTCGGCCGCAAGCTGCGCACCCTGGCGGTGGACATGGACAACTTCACCCAGGAAATGAATTCCCTGATCCGGCGTCATTACCTGCGGGAGTATTGAGCCATGGCGCGCAAGACCCAGCTCGTCAGCCTGACCACCAACACCGAGATCAACCTGACCTCGCTGATGGACCTCACGTTCATCCTGCTGATGTACTTCATCATCACCTTCCCGATGATGGACAACGGCATCCCGCTCAACCTGCCCACGGCCGCGGGCAAGGCGCTGGACCGCGAGAACTCGGTCAGCGTGGTGATCGACGCGCAGGGCCTGCTCTATCTGGACAAGTCCCCGGTCAACTTCGACGCGCTGACCGCCCGGCTCGCCGCCATCCGCGCGGACCGCCCCAACGCCGTTTTTCTAGTTCGCGCGGACGGCGAATTGCAGTACGATAAGTTGGCAAAAGTGCTGAGCGCGATGAATGCGGCCAAGATTTCGCGCCTGGCGCTCGTCACCAAGGTGGACCCCAAATCCCCGCCCCCCACGCCATGAACCGCAAGCGCATCTTTTTTGGAAGTGTTCTGACCCACGCCGTGCTGATCGGAGTGATCTCGATCGGCGCGTCGCTGCAGGGCTGCAACCTGCTCCGCAACAAGGACGAGCTGACCGTGGTCAGCCTGATGGGCACCGACGACCCCGCCCTGGGCACCCTCGACGGCGGAAAAGCGGTGGCCGCACCGGCCCCGCCGGCCGAACCCGACCCGCCCGCCGCCGCGGAACCGGCGCCGCCGGAGCCGGAGGTGGCGAAGGAGGACCCCGAAGCGATCCGCGAGCCGGAGACGCCCAAGGAAAAGCCGAAGGAGAAGCCCAAGCCCGAGGTGGTGAAGGCCCCCGACCCGCCGAAGGAGAAGCCGAAGCCCGAGATCGTGAAGGGCAAGCCGGTGGTGCGCGAGGTGGCCAAGGCGGACAAGCCGAAGGAGCCGGCCAAGCCCAAGGTCGATCCGCGGCTGGAGAAGATGAAGTTCGTGGACGCGAAGGAGCTGGGCGCGGGGTCGAAGATGACCAATCCCAACGCGCGCAACGCCGGGATCTTCGGCGACGCCACCGGGCGCGAGGGCGGGACGGGCCCGCGCGGGAACGGCGGGGCCTCCCTGGCGGTCGACCAGTACATCTACGAGGCCATGTACGCGGCGTGGGACCAGCCCAAGTCGGTGCCCGGCGGGACGCGCGCCAAGGTGTCCGGCACGCTGAACCGCAACGGCCTGGTGACCAACGTGGCGATGCTGCTGCCCTCCGGGGATGCCGAGTTCGACCAGTCCGTCATCGGCGCCGCGCGCCGCGTGACGCGCATCAATTTCCCCCCCGCGCTGATGACGGGGTCCACATTTGACTTTGTCGTCGTCTATGAGATGAAGGGCAGCCCGCTCGGCACCCTGGGCGGGTATTAACCCCCTTCCATTCATCCTTGTTGGAGTGTTTCATGAAACGTCGCGACGTCCTGGCCTTTGGGGCCGCAATTCTGACCCTTCTTCCCGCCGCCGCGCAGGCCCAGCGCGAGATCAAGCTGACCGGCATCTCGGGCAAATCCAGCATCTCCGTGTCGGAACTGGCCGGCGGCGGCACGGTCGAGGAGCGCAACCTCGTGCAGGTGCTGTCCAACGACCTGAACCTCTCGGGGCACTTCGTGGTGGCGCCGTCGCCGGCGGAGTTCGAGATCAAGGGGCGCACGGCCAGCAACGGGTCCGCGCTGCAGGCCGACCTCCAGGTGGTCAGCCGCACCGGCGCCGTCCTGCTCAGCCAGCGCTTCAGCGGCGCGGCCAACCAGAGCCGCGCGCTGGCGCACCAGATCAACGACGCGGTGGTCGAGAAGGTCAAGAATATGCCCGGCATCGCCACCACCCGTCTCGCGCTGATCGGCAAGCGGAGCGGCAGCAAGGAGCTGTACGTCTGCGACTACGACGGCGAGAACCTCCGGCAGGTGACGAGCGACCATTCCATCAGCGAGTCGCCGCAGTGGTTCCCGAACGGGGAGGAACTGGTCTACACCTCGTTCCTCAAGGGCAACGCCCAGCTCATCCGCATCAATCCCGCCACCGGCGCGCGTTCGCAGCTTTCCTCCCGGCCGGGCATCAACATCGGCGGGGCCGTGAGTCCCGACGGCCGCCGGGCGGCGTCGGTGCTGTCCTTCGAGGGCCGGCCCGAGGTGTACGTGCAGGACATGGCCGCCAGGCGCGTCACCCGCATCACCACCACCAAGATGGCCTCGAAGGCCAGCCCCTCGTGGTCCCCGGACGGCCAGAAGCTGGTGTTTGTGTCCGAGCACACCGGCAAGCCCAACCTGTTCATCGCCTCGGCGGCGGGCGGGCAGCCGACCCAGCTCACCACCGGGATGGAGAACGTAGGTCCCGACTGGGGCCCCAACGGCTGGATCGCCTACAGCACCCGGACGGGCGGACGGTATTCGATCCGCCTGGTCAACCCGGCCAACCCCCGCGACCAGCGGGTCGTCTCCCCGGCCGACGCCGACTACGAGGACCCCGCCTGGGCGCGCGACGGGCGGCACCTCGTCTGCAAGCGGACGGCCGGCTATAAATCGACGCTGGTCTTGCTTGACATTGAGGCGGGGGGTAATGAGAAACCCTACGTCATCACCCGTCAGGCCGGGGACTGGATGTCTCCCGACTGGACGCCCTGATTTCACAACCCACCCCATAGCAACCCAAAAGACTCGAAGGACTCGATCCTAACCATGAAGACCCTCAAGCTCCTCTCCATCGTTCTCTGCACCCTCGCCCTGCTCTCCTCGCAGACGGGCTGCCGCTCCAAGAAGAAGGTTGATACCAACGTGCTGAACACCCCCGACCCCAACTTGGAAAACGCCCTCGGAAACGGCGTTGGCGGCGACGGGATCGGCAATCCCCTGAACCCCAACACCCCCCCGCTCGAAAGCTTCTCCTCCGATCCCAGCATCCAGTCCGTCTACTTCGCGTACGACAGCTCGACGCTGGCCGCCGGCGAAGGCGCCAAGGTGACGGCGGTGACCGCGTATCTGCAGGGCAAGCCCGGCACCTTCGTGCTGGTGGAAGGCCACTGCGACGAGCGCGGCAGCAACGAGTACAACATGGGTCTGGGCGAGCGCCGCGCGCTGGCCATCCGTGAGTCGCTCGTCTCCCAGGGCGTCGACGCCAACTTCATCGTGACCCAGAGCTACGGCGAGGAAAAGCCGGCCGCCCAGGGCCATGACGAGTCGTCCTACTCGCAGAACCGCCGCGGCGAATTCAAGTTCTCCGCCGGCCAGTAAGCCGACCGGTGGCCGAGGCCATCGCAGAAACCCCGGGCCGCAACGCCCGGGGTTTTTGATTTCCGGGATTCAGATTGCCAAACCCCCGGGACCTGCGTTAGCAGATTTCTCATGAACAAGGAGAAGACTTCCATGAATCGTACGTTCGCCCGCCTCATGACCGCGGCCGCCCTGGGCCTTCTCCTCACCGGCTGCGGCACCACCGGACCCAACCGCGTCGCCAAGTTCAACGGCGTGGACGAATACGTCCGCGTGAAGGACGACAAGGCGCTCCGGCTCTCCACCGGCGACTTCACCCTCGCGGCCTGGATCAACATCAACAAGTTCAGCGAATCCAACTGCCCGGTGCTGGCCAAGCGCGGGGCGGAGTCGAAGGAAGGCTGGACCTGGTACGTGGCGGGGGACGCCTGGCCGTCGCTGGCGCGCAAGCTGATCTTCCACGTTTCGCAGGGCGACAACCCCTTCGCGGTCAGCACCGCCACCTTCGAGCCCGGCAAGTGGCATCACATCGCGATGGTGTACACGGCGGCCAGCCAGACCGGCGTGTTTTATGTCGATGGCAAGGCGGATTCCCGCACCCCCGGGCTGACCCCGCCCAATCCCGCGACCGCGGTGGACCTGCACATCGGCCGCGATTCCTTCTACCCCCGCTATTTCCTGGACGGCATGCTCGACGATGTCGCGATCTTCCACAAGGCGCTTTCCCCCGCGGAGGTGGCGGACATCTCGGCGCGCAGCCTCACCGGCAAGGAGGCGGACCTCACCGCGCTGTGGAACTTTGACGGCCGCTCCGCCCGCGACGCCGCCGCGCGGCACGACGGGGTGTTCATGCCCGCGGAAGGCGCGCCGCCCGTCAAGGCGCCCTGATCCGGCCCGGCCCGCCCGCCTTCCGCTCAGGGAGCCGGCGGCCTGGCCAGGAAGATCCGCGTGGCCCCCACGTCGTCCGCCTGCCAGACGATGTACCCGCCGGCGGTCCTGGGGTTCTTGTCCTCGTAGTTGTTGCGGGTCAGCTTGGCCGTCTCGCGGGTCTTCAGGTCGTACGCGTAGATTTCCGCGTCCCAGTTGGCCTCGTCCTCCTCGTCGTCGGCATAGCCCATCCAGACCAGCAGTCCGTCCCGCAGGTCGGGGTTGACGTCGTCGAATCCGTTGTCGGTCTGCAGGAGGAACTCCCCGGAGGGCAGGCCGTCGGCGTCCGGCTGGCCCAGGGTGAGGTCCACCACCCAGATCTCGAAGTCCGAACCGTCGAAACTCTGCCACGCGACCTTGCCGTTCCAGACGACGGGATTGAGGTCGTCGTCGATGTTGGAGCTGAGCTGCTTGATGACCGGCTTGGGCACGGGTTTGCCGTCCCGCTCGACGAAGGCCGCGAAGATCTCGGCTTCCACCGTCGGGTAGGCCTCCCAGGCGACCAGTCCGTGATCGATCACCGGGGAGACGTCATCCCATGAATTGGAGGTCACCTGGGTGATGCGCAGGGTGTCGGCGTTCCAGGTGAAGATTTCGAAGTCATTCCCGTCCCACCCGTACCAGGCGACGGTCCGGCCGGAGACGCGCGCCCCCATGTCGTAGTAGAAATTGGTGGTGAGCTGGTGGTGGATTTTCCCGTCCAGCGCCATGATCTCCCAGCCGAAGGGGAACTCCTTCGCCTTCTGCCAGGCCACCATCTCCCCCGCGACGCTGGGGGCGAGGTCGTTGCGCTGGTCGTAGGTGAGCCACTCCACGCCGGCCTTCCTCCGCCAGCGCGCCAGCTCGCCGTAGTCCACCGATTTGCGCCGCGCCGTGTTGGTGGTGGTCGAGAACCAGGGGCGATCCGGGGATTGTTCTTCGCGGAGCGGACCAGATTCGCGTCCATGGACTCCTCCACGACCGTGCTGGTGTTGGTGGTATAACCCCTTCATGTAGGCGACACTGTACTGGAAGAGCAGGAACGGCCCGGCCGTGGTCTGCAACACCGGGGTCAGGTTGAAGTCCGTCGTACTCGCCGTCCCGTCCGGCACGCCCAGATTGGTGGCGCTGTACCACGCGGGCAGTTCCGGGAGGGGCTGGCCGTCCGGCTGATGGGCGCAGATCGGGACCTCCTGCAGCACCCAGGTCACCGTGCCGCTCATGCTGGACAGGCGCGTGGTCTGCCAGATCACCTCGTCCTTCCAGACCTGCGGGCGCATGTGGGCGGCGTGGGAGAATATGGCCCGGTCAAAAATGGTCCTGGTCTTGCCGGCCTTGCGGACGAACACCTCGCTGCCTCCGCCGTCCTCGCCAGCCCCTTGTACCCGTACCAGGCCACCAGCCCTGCTCTGCTCACCACGGGGTCGCGGTTGATGTAGGATTCGTCGGCGATCTGTTCAACCCGGTTGGTATAGTCGCTCAACGCCGCCCGGCCCGGGGCGGAGAACACCACCCCGGCGAGCAGGGCGGTCAGGATGGGTCTGAGGTGCGGGAGGCGTGTCATGCCATTCGGTTTCCGGGCGGGGTCTCGGGGGGAGGCACACCGGACCCACACATCTAGTCTGACCGGGCATTTCCCGTCAATCCCTTAACCCGATGGCTTTTGGGTTGAATCGCGGGGCACTTGGTTTACCTGTCAGCGGCGCCCGACGCCCCCGACGCCCTTCCCTTCTTCCGCCCGCTCCCGCAGCCGCATGAGGATTCTCCTCCTCCTGCTCATCGCCGTGGCGTACGCCAACAGTTTCCGGGCGGCGTTCCTGCTCGACGACAAGTACACGATCCCGCTCAACGAGTATCTGAACGGCGCGAATCCGGTGGTACGCCCCTTTGTCGCCCCGCCGGGGCGCCCTCCGCCGGCTACCAGATCAGCCTGTCCGGGCGGAACTGGCGGGTGTCGGGCGCGGGACGGAGCTACCACCTGGCCAACATGCCATCCACATGGGCGCGGCGCTGGTCATTCGACTGGTCCGCCGCCTGCTCGCCCGCTCGCCCCGGTGGACCGGGATGGCCGACCGCCTCGCCTCCTCGTCACCCTGCTGTGGGCGGTGCATCCGACCACCTCCTCGCCGTGACCTACGTCAGCCAGCGCGCGGAATCGATCATGGCCCTCTTCTTCCTCGGGGCTACGTCTCGCCGCCGTCGAGCGCGCTGGACGCGCGGCGCGACCACCTCCGCTGGCCCGTGCTGGCCGTGGTCTGCGCCTACCTGGCCACGCTCTCCAAGGAGGTGGGGGCGATGCTGCCGCTGATCGTCGTGCTGTTCGACCGCGCCTGAGCCCCGACTGGCGCACTGCGTGGCGGCGCCAGCGCTGATCGTGCTGGCGATGATCCCCTCGATCCTCGGTGCTGGCCGCCCTGCAGCTCCAGCACCTGCGCGGCAACACGGTGCAGTGGTCCTACCAGGGCATCAACTCGTGGACCTACCTGCAATCGCAGGCGGTGGGCCTCGCCATGTACCTGTGGAAGATGATCTGGCCCCACCCGCTGATCATGCACTACGGCTTCGTCGGCTTCCCGCCCGCGCTCTGGGTCCCGTGTTTCGTTCATCGGCGCGCTCTTCGCCGCGTCCGTGTGGGCGATGATCCGCCGCCCGCGCAACTGGCTCGGGGCTCGCGGCCTTCCTGATGCTCGCCCCCAGCTCCAGCGTCGTCCCGGTCATCAGCGAGATCTGGGCGGAGCACCGCATGTACCTGCCCGCGCCGTCGTGCTGCTCTACGTGGTGCTGGGCGCGGCGATCCTCGCGGAGCGCTGCGGGTGGAACCGCCGGGCCGGGTGGATCCTCGGCGCCAGGATCGCGCTCGCGTTTTATTCAGGACGGTCAAGATCTGCTGCAGAACGCGCTCTACCGGAATGAAATCGTGATGGCGGCACAACGCGAAGCACGTGCCGCAGAACCGCCTGCGCACTACAATCTCGGCTACGCCCTCGCCTACGTCGAGCGCCTGCCCGAGGCCGCGGCCGCCTTCCAGCGTTCCATCCAGTGTTCGACTGGGCGACGCCTGGGGCCTGCTGGGCGTGGTGTTCTTCCGCATGGGCGACGTGAACCGGGCGATCGAGTGCTCCTACAAGGCCGTGGCCTACGCAACAACCCGTCTCATCCGGTGGACCTCGCCAACCACCTGCTCGCCGACGGCCGGGTGGACGATTGCATCGCCGCCCTGCGCGACGGCATCCGGCAGTATCCGGGCGACGAGAAGCTGCGCATGGCCCTGCTCGAGGTCTTCACCGGCAACCTCGCCCAGGCCCGCGCGGAACTGGGCGCCTGGCGGGGCCTCCCCTCCACCGATCCCTCGGTGCAGCCGCCTGGTCGACCGCAATGCCGGCCTCGCCCCCGTCGAAACCCTCCAGTCCAACCCCTGACCCCGGAATGTCCATGTTCAGCCACGTCGTCCTCTTCTGGCTCAAACCCGGCCTCAGCGCCGATGAAACCGCCCGCTTCGACCGGGGCGTGAAAACACTGCTCACCATCCCGACCCTTCGCCACGGCTGGGTCGGCACCCCCGCCAGCACCCGCCGGCCGGTGATCGACCACAGCTACCTCCTACGGGCTCAACACGGTGACCAGGCCGACCACGACGCCTACCAGGCCGATCCCGTCCACCTGCGCTTCATCGAGGAGTGCCTTGCGCTGGGAGCGGGTGCGGGTGGTCGACTTCGCGTGAAGTCGCGCCCCGGCGTGATCGCGGCGCGGCCGCGGCTATTTCCGTTCAGCAGCGACTGGACTTCCTGATCGTGCCGGACGCCCTTGTTGAGTTCCTCTTGCCCGAGGAGAACGCGTCGCTGATGCCGTCCGCGGCCACCACGGCGGCGGCCCTCGGCGAAGGCGGCCAGCACAAAGGCCGCCGTGGCGGTGAAAAAGGAGGTCCGCCACATCAGCCGGATGAGGGGAACTGGGTCAGGATCAGGAAACCACCCCCGAAGGCGATCACCGCCAGCCAGGTCGGCTGCCTTCCGGCCAGATCGGGGCAGGTAGGTGAGCGCGGCCGCCCCTGCCGCCAGGGCTGGGTGGTCCCGCCGGCCACCACGATCAGAAGGGTCGCGCCGAACGACCGGCGGTCGCGGAAGATCCGGGCCACCCAGTGCAGGGTGGAGCGCCGCGACTGAAGAACACCCTGCGCCACGACCGCCACGCCCAGTCAGCGGTGTCGCGGGATCGAGGTTCACAGTTCAGGATGCTCTTCGCATTGGAGAGGAAGTGGGTCAGGTCCCGGGTTGCCCGGATCATAGTCCGGCAAGTCCGGGGTAAAGCAGTCTTCCGCTTGCATACGCCGGGCTTGATCGTAGTCTGACCCCGCACTACCGGAGCCCCAAGAAAAAAATCCTCGCCCCCCTCCTCCTCATGACCACGCTTCTCTCCACCTTCGGATCGTCCGCCCGCGCCGTTCAAGCCGGCGACGACGCCCCCGCCTTCGACGCCCCCGCCACCGGCGGGAAAAACGTAAAGCTGTCCGACTACAAGGACCGGTGGCTGGTGCTGTACTTCTACCCGAAGGCCGACACCCCGGGCTGCACCAAGGAGGCGTGTTCGCTGCGCGACGGGATCGAGGACCTCAAGTCCGCCCGGGCGGTCGTCCTGGGCGCCAGCGTCGACAGCGTCGAGGCGCAGGAGAAGTTCAAGGCCAAATACAACCTTCCGTTCGACCTGATCGCCGATGAAAAGAAGGAAGTGGCCAAGGCCTATGGCAGCCTCGGCGCACTCGGCTTCATGGCCCAGCGGAAAACCTTCATCATCAATCCCGGGGCAAGGCGGCGAAGGTGATCGACGATGTCGAAACTCCCGGGCATGGATCAGGTCCTCGCCGCCCTCAAGGAATTGCAGAAGCCGTAAACCCGCACTCCGGCGGGGACGTAGCGGCGATTCACCGACTAACGTGGACCGCCCCTGACCGGGTCACCCAGTTCGCCTGTCGCCGATGAGATTGGGCTGTCGAATCGAATCCCGCGAAAGGGGTGAGGGATCTGCTCGCGGAGCGAGCTTTTAAGGGCGGGTGTGGATTATGCCCTCGAACTTCGTCCGCCTTCAGAAGCCCGCTTTGTCGTATAGACCGCATGCGCTCGGGATGACAAAACCCCCGTGGCAAGAGATCGAACCACGCCGGGACGGGCGGCCCGGATTCCCACCATGCGGGGTGAGCAGTTTCCAGTTGACACCATATGAGTATATGGCAATATAGACGTAACAAGGAGATTCACCATGACCACTGAATATGGAATTCGCATCCTCGCCGGCACCGTCCCGGCACCGAGCCGCCCTTTCGCACTACGTCCACCCCAACTGGATCTGGCTGGTGGTGTTCGTCGGGGCGAACCTGATCCAGTCCGCCTTCACTCGAGGGCTTCGCCCGCCGCGCTGATCCTGGAGAAGATCGGACTCATGCGCCCGCACGAAAGAAGCCGCCCTGCCACACCGGGGCGGCTGTCCATGGGGTTTGCCGTCCGAAGGACGGATTCCATCTGGACATCGAGGAGAAACAACGCACCGGCTTCCGCCGATATCCGGGATGTCGGGAGCCGGACGGAAATATTCGGGGGCGGGGACGATTTTGCGACGGCGGCGGAGGCCGCGGCCCCGGCAACCTCAGCGGGCGGCGCGGCGATTTTTCCCCTGCTTGTTCTTTTTCCCCCCGCTTTTTTCACCACGGGGGGCCGCGGGATGCTGGTCGAGCACGGCTTGCAGGGCCTTTTTGGCGGCGGCGGCGGCGGGGTCGGATGTGCCGGGGGAAACCGGGATCTCTTCAAAGGGGGCGTTCTTGAGGTCGAAGAACGCGCCATCGTTGCCCAGCTTGTAGCGGGCGTTTCGGGCATAGGATCTGCCATTGAGCTCGACATAGACCCACTCGCGCGGGTTTCCCGTCTTCCCCAGGAGCTGCGGGGCGAAGCTGCGCCCGTCGAGGGTGACGCCCTCCGGCAGGGCCGCCCCGCCGAGATCGGCGAAGGTGGTGAGCAGATCGGTGAAGTCGATCAGGTCGCCGGTCACCTTCCCCGCGGGGGTCACGCCGGGCCAGGATGCGACAAACGGGACGCGCGCCCCGCCCTCCAGCATGGTGCCCTTCTGGCCGCTGATGGACCTGCCCTTCACCGTGGCGGCTGCCACGCCAAAGCGGGCCGTGCCGTTGTCGCCGGTGAAGATGACCAGGGTTTTTTCCCGCAGGTGGAGCCGGTCGAGTTCGTCCATGAGCTTCCCCACGTACTTGTCCATGCTCTCCACGTTGTCCTGGTAGAGGCGGTCCGGACCCGCACCGGGCTTGCTGTCGGGGGTGCGCAGGATGGGGCCGTGGATGTGCGACATGGGATAGTAGAGGAAGAACGGCCCCTCCCGGTGGCGGGTGATGAAGTCGGTCGCGAAGCCGTGCATCACCTCGGGCAGATACTCCTGCGGACCCAGCTTCATGGTCTTGCCGTTCACGACATAGTCCGGGGACTGGCCGGCCCAGTATCTGCCGCTGCCCTTGAAGACCAGGTATTCGTCGAAGCCCCATTCCCCGGGGCCCAGGCAGATCTGTCCCCACTTGCCGCAACTGGCGGTGGCATACCCGGCCTTCTTCATGACGGAGGGGATCATCACCTCGTCCTTCGGGTCCACGGCGTTGTGGCTCTGGTTGCTGTTCAGCCCGGTCCGGAAGGGATACCGGCCGGTGAGCAACTGGCAGCGGGTGGGGCCGCACAGCGGCGTGGAATACGCGTTTTCGAACCGCAGTCCAGCGGCCGCCAGGGCGTCGATGCGGGGCGTCTTGAAGGGCCCGCCGCAGCAGGCGATGTCCCCCAGGCCGACGTCGTCGGACAGGATGCAGATGATGTTCGGTCGGGCGGCGTCCGCCGCGACCACCGGCGCGGACCACCCCGCGGCCAGGGTGAACGCTGCAAGCGAAACATGACGGAACCGGATGTTCATGATGACCTCCTCCACGGCACAACGCACGGGAGCGGGGAATGTTGTGGGGGTTCGCGGCCCCCTCACGACTCTTGCCACGGGCCCGCCGGTGAAGTAGACAGGTCCAGCCCGGAGCACCCCATGATCACCTCCACGTTTCATGACCTCGTCTGCAAAATATCCAAACCGCATCGAGTGACCCACGGAAAGAAGTTCCGCCTGAAGGATGTCGACCCCGGCGACACGGGCGACTTGAAGGCCGAGGACAAGCCGCGCGCCAGGGCGGCGCTGCAGCAGGGCGTGCAGGCGATGGCGGACCTGCAGGACGTGCTCTACGCCCAGGACCGCTGGTCGGTGCTGCTGATCTTCCAGGCGATGGACGCCGCGGGCAAGGACGGGGTGATCAAACACGTGATGTCGGGCATCAATCCGCAGGGCGTGCATGTGACCGCCTTCAAGGCGCCGTCGGCGGAGGAGCTCGACCACGACTACCTGTGGCGCTGCACCCGGCACCTGCCGGAACGCGGCCGCATCGGCATCTTCAACCGCAGCTACTACGAGGAGACGCTGGTCGTGCGCGTGCATCCGGAGATCCTCGCCGGGCAGAAGCTCCCGGCCCGCTGCGTGTCGAAGCGGATCTGGTCGGAGCGCTTCCAGGACATCCGCGCCTTCGAGCGTTACCTGACGCGGAACGGGACGATCGTGCGCAAGTTCTTCCTGCACGTCTCGCCGGAGGAGCAGAAAAAACGCTTCCTGGAGCGCATCGACAGCCCCGAAAAGAACTGGAAGTTCTCTCCGCAGGACGTGAAGGAGCGGGAACACTGGAAGTCGTACATGAAGGCCTACGAGGAGATGATCCGGGAAACGGCCACCCCGGACTCGCCCTGGTATGTCGTTCCGGCCGACAACAAATGGTACACGCGCGCGGTGGTCGCCTCGGCGGTGATCGACGCCCTGGCCTCGCTGGACCTCCACTATCCCGTGGTCTCCGCCGCCCAGCGCAAGGCCCTCGAAGAGGCCCGCCAGACGCTCTAGCCGCCGGTTGAAAAGGCCCGCCTGTTCCCTTCCCTGCTCTTTCGGAAAACTCATGCCGCCATGTGGAGTCCGGTTTTCACGCCCGTTTCTCCATTGTTTTCGTGCGCCTGTTCGTGTATGCATGAATCATGAAAACAATCACCTTGGACGAGGTGGCATACGCCAGGTTGAAAGCTTGGAAAAAGGGCTCCAACGAGTCTTTTTCCAATGTAATCAAAAGGGTATTGCCCGAGCCGGGCACGCTGGGCGCCCTGCTCAATTTCGTTGAAACGAACCAGACGGAGACGGTCCCCGGAAATGATCGCCTGGAAGACGCGGTGAATGCCCGTTCGCCGGCCAAGGCGGATCCATGGACCTGATCGCGGACACCACGTTGCTGGTGGGCCTTTGGCGTCGCCAGGCATGGGCGGTTGAATTCGCCCGCCGGAACGCCACCAAGACATTGGGACTCCCCTGGGTCGTTCTCGGAGAGTTCTGGCACGGGGCCACGCGGGCCGGGCACGACCCGGTCCGGGTCCGTGAGTTCCTCTCCATCGGACTGCCGGTGCTGGATGCGGAGCCGGTGATCCCCGCCTACGCAACTCTTTGCGCCCGTCTGCAAGACCAGCCGGGGTATCGGGACATCGGACAGAACGACCTCTGGATTTCCGCCGTCTGCCTGACTCTCGGGCTCCCGTTGGTGAGCCGGAACCAACGGCACTTCGACCGCATTCAAGGACTCCGGCTGGAAGTGCTGGAAGCGGATTGACACGGCGGCGCGCAAGTCGCCAGACAGGCCGTGACATGAAACCCTGGCTCATGACCTATCCGGAGGGCCGCTCGTCCATCGAGTACTACCGCCGGTTCGCCGCGTCGTTCGGCGCCGAGGTCCGGATTCCCACCCGCGGAGAGCCCCCGCCGGATCCCGCGGACGCGTTCGCCGGCCTGTTCCTGCCCGGGGGCGGGGATGTGGAGCCCGCGCGTTACGGGGCGGAGGTTGCGCACGAAAAAACCGACGGCATCAGCCGGGAGCGCGACGCGCTCGAACTCGACCTCATCCCGCGCTTCATCGCTGCGGGCCGGCCGGTGGTCGGCATCTGCCGCGGCCTGCAGATCCTGGTCGCGCACTTTGGCGGCCGGCTGGCGCAGCATGTGCCCGACCTCGTTCCCGAGGCGGTGGAGGTGCACCGGGTGCTGGACGGATACGACGCGTCCCATCCGCTCCGGGTCGACGCGGCCACCCGGCTGGGAAGCGCCCTGAGCGGCGTCGGCGAAACCAACTCCAGTCACCACCAGGCCATGGACCCGGCGTCACCGCCGCGCCTTCTGCGCATCGCCGCCACCTCCCCCGCCGGCATCGTGGAGGCGGTCGAGTGCTTCGACTTCGCCGCCCCCATCGTCGCCGTGCAGTGGCATCCCGAGCGCCTGCCCGATGGCCACCCCGCCCGCGAACGCCTGGTCTCGTTCCTCCACGGCCTCCTGATCTGACGCCGGCGGCGGCCCGGGAGGCTGCGGCCGCGACACGCGAAACCTCCTCACCGGGCCGGTCGAATCGCGGACGCAAGCCCCGTGACCCGCGCATACGAAATCGCCGGAACGTCCAATATGTCCAGAATGAAACTTGGATTGACCCCATCATCTTGTGGTGAAATACTCCCCGCCAACATTTCACCACCACCCATGGGGTATGCATCATGAGCTTCCGCATTTGTCTGGCCGCAGCCGTGTGTACCGCGGCGCCCGCCGTGTTGTTTGCCCAAGGCGTCACCGTATCCGGGACCAAGACGCTGGACCTGACCGGTAACGGATTTTCAGTCGACGACCCGCCCGCGCCGGGTTTCACCATCGAGTTGTACCGCGACACCGGGGACGGCGTGTTTGACGCGGGAACCGACTCCCTGCAAGGCTCGACCTCCACCGCCGCCGGAACCGGCGTGTGGCGGTTCGACGGGCTGGCCGACGGACGGTACTTCGTGCGCGAGGCGCTCTCCCCCGGCTGGAATCAGACGGGCGGTCCCGCCTTTTACACCCTTGACGTCATCAACGGCGTCGCCCACGTGCAGACCGGGGTGGTCATCGACGACTTCAACGGCCCGGTGCCCGCCTCGAGCTACGTGATCAACGCGATCGACCCCGATCCCACGCTGCGGCAGCACACAGTCCCCGGCGTCCTGGGCGGCCAGCGCGACATGCTGGTGGATGTCAACGGCGCGCCCAGCCCGATCTCCGCCAACGGCCTGGTCGGCGGCACCGCCGGCAGCTATTCGTTCGCGTCCGCCGGCGCGCCGGGTTCGCGGGTGACGCTCCAGTATGACGGCATCGATGCCGATCCTCCCGGCGCCCTGGTCAACCAGCTCGGGCTCGCGTCCGACCTCTCCGCCGGCGGGCTCAACACGCACCTGCGCATGCGGTTCCTGCGCCTCGATGCGGGCCGGCCCGGCGTCACCAACATGCAGATGGTCGTGTCGTTCACCTCCGCCGCCGGCTCCGCCTCGTACACCGGGCTGGTTTCCGAGGACCCGGTCGGCAACCCCTTCCTGCACCTTGTGCCGCTCGGCGCCTTCACCACCGCCGGGGCGTTCGACCTTTCCGCGGTCACCAGCGCGACGGTGGAGTTCAACGACCCCTCGCAGGAGGATGTGGACTTCGAGGTCGACTTCATCGACCTCGTCCGCATCGGCGCCACCGGCCTGCCCTTCGCCAACTCCGCCATCCCCTCCTGCCTCTCCGGCCATGTCTACCATGACGCGAGCGACGACGGGGTGCTCGATCCGGGCGAGTCCCCCATCCCGAACGTCGAGGTGCGCCTCGCGGGCACGAACGATCTCGGCCAGGTCGTCGCGCGGACCGGCTTCACCGACGGCTCCGGTTTCTTCGAGTTCTGCTCATTGCGCCCCGGCACCTACCGTCTCGATGAAATCCAGCCCCCGGCGTGGCTCGACGGCCGCGATACCATCGGCACCCCCGGCGGGGTCACCGGCCCCGACCGCCACACCGGCATCCTCCTCCCGCCCGGATACAACGGCGTGAACAACAATTTCGGCGAACTCCTCTCCGCCGACCTCTCCCTCGTGAAGGAGGGACCCGCCGGCACGGTCCCCGCCGGCCAGACCTACTCCTACCGGCTCGAGGTCACCAACCTCGGCCCGAGCGCGGCGCAGGACGTGGTGATCACCGACCCGCTGCCGCCCGAGGTCGCCTTCGTCTCCTCCTCCAGCGGCTGCACGCCGCAGCCCGGCAACCTGCTCTCCTGCGCGCTCGGCGGCCTGGCCGCGGGCGCGAGCACTTCCGTGACCGTCACCGTTCGCCTCGCCTGCTGCCTGCCGCCGGCCGTGACCAACACCGCCGCGGTGGCATCGGCCACGCCGGATTCGGATCCCAACAACAACCAGGCCTCCGCCGTCACCCTCGTCGCCACGGACCTCCTTCCGCCCGTGATCACCTGCCCGCCCCCGCAGGATCTCGGCTGCAACCCCGCCGCCCTGCCCGCGCCGGACCCCCGGCTGGTGACCGCCGTCGACTCCTGCGGCACGGCGGTGGTCACCCATGTCGGGGACAGCACCGCCAACCTGGGCTGCCAGGTCATCGTCACCCGCACCTACCGCGCCACGGACGCCTGCGGCAACGCCAGCACCTGCACCCAGACCCTCACCTACAAGCAGGATACGACGCCCCCCGTCTTCACCGCCGTTCCCGCCACCCTGTTCGCCCCTTGCGACAACCTGCCCCCGGTGCCCGCGGTGACCGCCAGCGACAATTGCGACGCGGGGCCGATCGCCGTGCAGTTCGGCACCGAGACCACCCCCGGCAACTGTTCCGGCAACTACACCATCACCCGCACCTGGACCGCCACG
This sequence comes from Kiritimatiellia bacterium, assembly GCA_046346795.1. Classification (GTDB taxonomy): domain Bacteria; phylum Verrucomicrobiota; class Kiritimatiellia; order SS1-B-03-39; family UBA6053; genus JAXMHJ01. Next base: position 33,643 of record JAXMHJ010000014.1, on the reverse strand, counting down.
GACGCCTGCGGCAACCCCGGACGCCTCGTCCAGACCGTCGTCGTCACCGACACGACGCCCCCCGTCATCGCCTGTCCGCCCCCGGTTGACCTGGGCTGCAATCCCGCCGCCCTGCCCGCGCCGGACCCCGCGCGGGTGACCGCGTCCGACGCCTGCGGCACGGTCCTGGTCACCCATCAGGGCGACGCCCCCTCCGTCCTGGGCTGCCAGGTGACCGTCACGCGCACCTACCGCGCGACCGACGCCTGCGGCAACGCCAGCACCTGCACACAGCTCATCACCTACAAGCAGGACACCGCGCCGCCGACCTTCACCGCCATTCCCGCCACCGTGTTCGCCCCCTGCGACAACCTGCCCCCCGTGCCGGCGGTGACCGCCGGCGACAATTGCGACGTGGGGCCGATCGCGGTGCAGTTCGCCACCGAGACGACCCCCGGCAACTGCCCCGGCAGCTACACCATCACCCGCACCTGGACCGCCACCGACGCCTGCGGCAACCCCGGACGCCTGGTGCAGACCGTCCGGGTCACCGACACGACGCCTCCCGTCATCACCTGCCCCGCCAACTCCATCGCCCCCGGCGGCTGCGACTCCCCGCCCACCGTGCCCGACCTGCGTCCGCTGGCCGTCGCCTCCGACACCTGCGGCACCGCCACCGTCACCCAGAGCCCCCCGCCCGGGACACCCTTCGGCGGCTCCGTCACCGTCACCCTCACCGCGACCGACGCCTGCCTGAACACCGCCTCCTGCAGCACGCGCGTCGACCAGGTCGCGCGCCTCGGCAACCGCATCTGGTACGATCTCGACCACAACGGCGTCCAGGACAACGGCGAGACCGGCGTCGCCGGCGTGCGCATCGAACTGGTGGACAACAACAACCAGGCGGTGGACTCCACCACGACCGACGGCACCGGCCTGTACCAGTTCTGCGTGACGCCCGGGACCTATGGCGTGCGCGTCGTCGCCGCCACGCTGCCCCCCGGCTACCGGCTCACCCTGCTGAACCAGACGACCGTGGATCTCGATTCCTCCGCCGATCCCCTCACCGGCCTCACCGAGAAGGTCACCCTGCAGCCCGGCGACAACAACCCGACCCTCGACGCCGGCGTCTACCTGCCGGTCTGCCTGGGCGACACGGTGTGGATCGACGTCGAGCGCGACCAGAACACCGCCGGCGACAACCTCGACACCCTCGGCGTGCCGAACGTCCGGCTCAACCTCTATCGCGTGGTCAACGGCGTACAGACCTTCGTCACCTCAACCCTCACCGCCCCCATCGCGGGCAACCGCGGCGCCTATTGCTTCCAGGACCTTGTCCCGGGCGACTACTGCGTGCGCATCGACCTCGCGACGATCCCCGCGGGATATGAACTGACGACGGGCGACTCCTGCTGCGTCAACATCGTCGCGGGCCAGCCGCACGACACCTGTGACTTCGGGGTCATCGATCCGTCCACCGCCATCGACCTGACCTCCTTCACCGCCACCCCGGTGGCGGGCGGGGTGCGCATCGACTGGAGCACCGGCTCCGAAACCGGCAACCTCGGGTTCCAGATCACCCGCTCGGTGACGCTCAACGGCGCGCGTACGCCCGTCAACGAATGGCTGGTTGAAGGGCGGGGAACCGGCGCCGGTTCCTCCTACACGCTGCTCGACGCGATGGTGCAGGACGGTCCGGCCTTCTACTGGCTGGAGGATTTTGATGTCGACGGCGGCTCCACCGTGCACGGCCCCGTGCGCGTCCGCGTGAACCTGCCCGCGCAGGCGGCCCCGGTCGCGCCCCGCGCCGGCGCGCTGCTGCTGCCCTGCGCCGCGCCCGCGGCCATGACGGTGCGCGCGGGCGGAGCCGAACTGCCCTCGGCGGCGCTCGACGGCGCCCTGCTGGTGGTCGCTCCGTCCGCCGGCCCGCTGGCGGTCGTCCCCTCCGACCGGCCCCTGCGCATGGACGCCGCCTCCGCCGCGCCGGTGGAGGGCGAGCCGCTGCAGGTCGAGGAGATGACCGGGGCCTTCGCCTCCTGGACGGTGCGCGACGGTGTGCGCGCCCTGCTGATCCGGCACGGGGCGTCCCCGGTGGAGATCGTGGACGTCACCCGGCCCGGGGCGCCGGTGCTGCTCCGGGGCGTCGCGGTGCGGATTGAGGGCGAATCCGCCGTGTATCTGGAAGCGCGGCCGGGGGCGACCCGCAGGCGGTCCGCCGGTAGGTCCCGGCCGGCTTACGCCGTCGCCACCGCGTAGTCGGTGTAGCCCTTTTCGCCCGGCAGATAGAAGGTGGCGCCGTCGGGCTCGGCCAGGGGGATGCCCTCGCGCAGGCGCCGGGGCAGGTCGGGGTTGGAGATGAAGGGCCGGCCGAAGGCCACCAGCTCGCCCTTGCCGGCGGCCAGATCCGCGCCGGCCGTGGCGGCGTCGTAGCCGCCGGAGAGGATCACCGTGCCCTTGAAGAGCGCGTGGATCTCCTGCTTGATGGACGGCTTGACCGGCGGCGCGCCCATGGCGCTGTGGTCGACCACGTGGATGTAGGCGAGGCCCAGCTTGCCCAGTTCGGTGGCGAGGCGGCGGTACAGTTCGTCCATCTCCCCGTCCGGCTTCATGTCGTTGAACACGCCGAACGGAGACACCCGGATGCCCAGGCGGCCCGCGCCGATCTTCGCCGCGGCGGCCTTGGCGACCTCGAGCGCGAAGCGCAACCGGTTCTCGATCGAACCGCCCCAGCGGTCGGTGCGGTGGTTGCTCGCGGTGTTGAGGAACTGGTCGATCAGGTAGCCGTTCGCTCCGTGCAGTTCCACGCCGTCGAACCCCGCTTCGATCGCGCGGCCGCTGCCGTCCGCGAATTCCCGGACCGCCTGCTGGATGTCGGCCTCGGTCATCTCGGCCGGCACGGGATAGGGCTGCAACTGCCGCGTGTCGGTCCACATCGAGCCGGACATGCCCGTGGCCGAGGGGGCCAGGATGCGCGCTCCGGCGGGCATGTTGAGCGGATGGCTGACCCGCCCGGTGTGCATAAGCTGCGCGAACACGCGGCCGCCGGCCTGGTGGATGGCGCGGTTGATCTTCGCCCAGGCGCGGACCTGCTCGTCGTTGTACAGCCCCGGGATGCGCGCGTACCCGGTGCCGTCGGGCGAGGGGGCGACGCCCTCGGTGATGATCAGCCCGGCGGACGCGCGCTGCACGTAGTAGGTGGCGATCAGGTCGGTGGGCACGTGGTCGGCGGTAGCCCGGCAGCGGGTCATGGGGGCCATCACGATGCGGTTTTTCAGCTCGAGACCGCGCAGGTTGAAGGGCGTGAAGAGGAGATTGTCGGCCATGGGGGTTCCGGTTGTTGGGGTTCTGCTGGTTGAGTGAGCCTGCATTCTACGTGAAGACCGGGATATTTCAAATCGACCGGGCCACGGAGCTTGCGGCCTCGCCGGGCCGGCGATCCGGGGGCGGATGGCGGGATTTGCCGGGGAGTGCCGGAAGGCAGCACGCCGCGCGGCGCGGCCACGAAAACACGCCGGGGTAACTTGGAATTTGGGTCTTCGGAAAATTCATATCTGCAAGCTGTCCCAGCGGTTAGTATTTTTCGCGCAGAGGCGCAGAGGCGCGGAGAAGGGGTCTGCGAGTCCAACCTTCATCCCAAGATGGAAGAGGTCCGGCATGGGAAGGATATGCGGCTTCTCCAAGAACTTCTCTGCGCCCCTGCGCCTCTGCGGGATAAACGTTGAGGGAGGAGCGCCTCCAGACATGAACGTGGCGGTAGAATCGGAGTTATGGGCATGGAAATGGAAGGGGGAGCCGCCTTCCGCGAAGGTTTGGTCATCGCTTCTTGTTCTGCAAGTACCGGGATGTGGCGAAGGTGCTCCGACCGCCGGTCGAAAACCGGTGCAGCCGCAGTCTCCACGGTCGTTTCTCCTACCCTGCCGCCAGCAACTCCCGGATGCGCCGTTCGACCGAACCCGTGGCGGCGATCTGTTTTGCCAGGGCGGTGTTGAGGAGAGTGGGGTTGGGGGTGATGCCGACCCGGTCGAGGTCGAGCCGGTCGGCGTCCCAGCAGGCGGCGACGGTGGGGTCGTTGTGATAATCGCGGTCGGTGTGCCATTCGCAGGCGAAGCAAAGCAGGTCAAGACGGTCCGGATGCAGGTGGAAAAGCTCCCCGTGCAGTTCCCGGGCATATTGGGCTCCGCGCGCACCGTGGCCGTCATCGTGGCCGTCGTGGATGCGCCGGCTGTCGTGGAAGAGGGCAAAGAGGCGCACGACATCCATGTCCGCCCCGTTGTCCCGGGCGAGCAACATCCCGTTGCGCTCCACTCTCCGCCAGTGGTCGGGGCCGTGGACGGAATGGGGCCGCACCCGCGCACGGGCTGGGATCTCCGTCCAGAGGAGGTTGAAATCGGGTTCCATGGTCCGACCATGCCGGGGCGCGGGTCGGAGTGTCAATGGGCGATGCCGGTCCCGCGCTGCGACCTCCGAACCTTTGCGCTTGCCGTTCTCCGCCGTCCCGGATACATGCCGTCCCGATGCGTTCGTAGCTCAATTGGATAGAGCGTCGGCCTCCGAAGCCGAAGGTTGTGGGTTCGACCCCCGCCGAGCGCACCATCTTTTCCCATCGCAATTCCCGCCCGTTCCTTCGCGACAAACCACTCGACCCCGGATAGGATGCCGCCATGAAACGCCTGATCCACCCCGTTGTGACCGCGCTTTCACTCTCCATGGCCGCCGGGCACGCCGCGGATCCGGCCGCCGCGCCCGCGGCCGTGCCCGCGCCTCCGGCCAACGCCGCGCCCGCGCCCGCGGAAAAGCCGGGGCCCAAGACGCCCCCGCCGAAGATCGACATCCAGGTCAAGAAAGGCAAGGACCGCAGCAAGGCGTCCTCGCAGAGCACGCTGGAAACCTTCGAATTCGAGGTCGTCGTCAGGAGCCTCACCCCCGGCGTCAAAATGGAAAACGCCGGGATCCAGCTCTATGTCCTGGGGGTCAGCAACGCCAACGAGAACCTCTACAACGTGATCAACGTGCAGCAGGAACAGTTCGAGTTGACCCCCAAGGAGCACACCCTCGTGACGCCCCTGCTGAAGCTGAAGTACACCAGCAGCGGCGGCGGGATGAAACTCGGCGGCTACCTCGTGGTGGTCACCGACCCCGATGGAAACGTCCTCGGCACCAAGGCCACGCGGGCCAGTTTCGAGAAAAACATCGACACCATCCGCGGGGCCAAGGTGTCGACCACCTCGAAGGCCTCGTTCCGCATGTGACGGGCATTTGCATTTCGACGCCGCGCGGGTAGGGTTCGCGCATGACCTTTCCGGAACTCATCCCGAACCTTCCCGCCGTCAACGCCTCCCTCAACGCCGTCGCGGCCGCCCTTCTCCTGCTCGGCCGCATCGCCATCAAATCCGGCGACACCGCCCGCCACCGGAGGCTCATGCTGGCGGCCTTCACCGTCTCCGCGCTGTTCCTGGCGAGCTACCTGACCTACCACTACGCCAAGCCCGAGCCCACCAGATACGTCGGCGCCCCGGTCATGCGCGCGCTCTACCTGCTGGTATTGATCCCGCATGTGGTCCTGGCCACGCTCAACCTGCCCTTCATTCTCGCCGCGCTGCTCGCCGCGCTCCAGGGCCGGTTCGACGCCCACCGCCGCCTCGTCCGCCGGGTCTGGCCCGTCTGGATGTACGTCAGCGTGACGGGCGTGCTGGTGTACCTCATGCTCTACGTGCTGCCGAAGGGCGCGCCGTAGGCCGTGCGGCGTCGAGCAAGCTCGAGCCCTGCGTTGCCCGACAGCAACACATCCCGCCGCCACTCCGCGCACAGCAGCGCGGCGGCGATCGCGGCGTTCAGGGACTCTCCATGTCCAGACCGAGGAGATGGTGATCCGGCGGCGGACTTTTGCGGCCACCGCGTCGGAAATGCCGCGGCCCTCGCTGCCCAGCACGAGGACCGCGGGGGTGGCGTGGGTGCCGGCATGCCCATTCTCCCCGTTCAGGAACGCCCCGGCGACTTCCACCGCCGCGGGCAGTTGACCGAGCCAATGCGCGAGCGGCGCGGTGGACATCGGAACGCGGAAAACCGCGCCCATCCCCGCCTGCACCACTTTGGGGTTGAAGCGGTCCGCGCAGTCGGGCGAGGCCACCATGTGCTCCACCGCGAACCAGTCCGCCGTGCGCAGGATCGTGCCGAGGTTGCCGGGGTCCTGGATCCCGTCGAGCGCGAGCACCAGCCCGGCGGGCGCGGCCGGGGGGGCTTCGGCCGCGGGCATGCGCGCCACCGCGAGCACCCGGTTCGGCGCTTCCATGGCCGACGACGCGTTCCAGTTCGGAGGGCGGGACGACGTGGAGGGGACAGGGGACCTCGCGTCCTTCCGCCCATTCCGCCACCGCCACGATCCGGTCCACCGCCCAGCCCGACGCCAGGAGTTCTTCGACCAGCTTCGGCCCCTCCACCAGAAACTGACGCCGGTCGTCCCGCTCCTTCTTGCGCTGGAGCGCGACGATGTCCTTGCGTTGGGCGGCGGTGAGCATGGGGGCGGGGGAGCTGTCTGGCGGTTTAGCGGTCAGCGGTTTAGCTTTTAGGGGTTTGGCGGGCGTTTGGCGAGACGGCAGTGCGGGGCGACGCGCGGCCGCCAACGAACGGTTTGCCCCGCGCACCGCTCCGCGCTATAAGCGCGGCATGAACGACGGATACGAACTCCTCGACAGCGGCGACGGGCGGAAGCTGGAGCGCTTCGGCGACTGGGTGCTGGAACGCCCGGCCGCGCAGGCGGCGTGGCGGCCCGACCTGCCGGAAAGCGAGTGGCGGAAGGCGGGGGCGCGCTTCGACCGGGAGGACGGCAACCGCTGGCACGGACGCTCGCGCCTGCCCGCCGAGTGGGAGGCGAAGATCGAGGGGGTGACCTTCCGGCTGTCGTCCACCGATTTCGGCCACCTGGGCGTCTTTCCCGAGCAGCGGCCCATGTGGCGATGGATGCGGGAGGCCTGCCGGGAGCGCGCCGCGCAGGGCGGCGAAAAACCGAACGTGCTCAACCTCTTCGCCTACTCCGGCGGCTCGACCCTCGCCCCCGCCCAGGGCGGCGCGGCGGTGTGCCACGTGGACGCGTCGAAGGGCATGACCGAATGGGCGCGCGACAACGCCCGCCGCAACGGACTCCAGGACGCGCCCATCCGCTGGATCGTGGACGAACGTCTCGCCTTCCTCGCCGCGAGCGCCAGCGCGGCCGCCGCTACGACGGCGTCATTCTCGACCCCCCAGCTTCGGCCGCGGCGCGCGGGGAGGTGTTCAAGATCGAGGAGCGCATCCTCCCGCTGCTCGACCAGGTGAAGGCGCTGCTGAGCGATCGTCCGCTGTTCGTGCTGCTGAGCTGCCACACGCCCGGCTTCTCCGGGGTGGTGCTGCAAAACCTGCTGGAGCAGAACCTCGACGGGTTGCCGGGCCGGGTCGACTCCGGCGAAATGCTGCTCACCGGCGGCGCGAAGGCGCGGCCGCTGCCGAGCGGAACGTTCGCGCGCTGGGTGGCCGGCTGACCCGTCCGCGGCTCAGGCCGGCGGCCGCTTCCCGGCATCGGCCGGTTCGGCCATGCGGCCCAGATATTCCGGCAGTTCCACCCCGGCCATCTTCGCCACGTCCTGCAGCGGCGGGATGGCGCGGACCAGACCGGAGACGAAGCTGGCGGTGGAGGAACCCTCGCCCTGGCCCCCGTCCCAGACGACCACCTTGTCGATCTTGATGTTCTTGATGGCCTCGACCTGCTTCGCGACGATATCCTCCATCTTTTCGACCAGCAGGAAGGTCGCCGCCGCGCGGGCGTCGCCCTTGCAGCTCTCGACCAGCGAGAGGTAGCCGGCCGCCTTGCTCTCCAGCACCTGCCGGATGCCGCGCGCCTCCGCCTCGTACTTCATCAGCACCGCGTCGGCGTTGCCGCGCGCCTCGCGGCGGATCTTCTCGGCCTCGGCCTCGGCGGCGATCTCCACCTTGCGCCGCTCCACGTCCTGCTTCACCACCTCGGTCGCGTTCAGGCGCTCCAGTTCGGCGCGGGCCTGCGATTTCTGCACCTCGGCCATCGCCTCCAGCTTCGCGACCTCGGACCGCTGGAACGCGACCGCCCGCTGCACCGCGAGTTCGGCGTTGGAGGTGGCGATGCCGACCTGGGCCTTGTTTTCCCCCTGCACGGCCTCGGCCTCCTGCTCCTGCACGTATACGCGGCGGTCGGCCTCGGCCTTCTTCTTGCCCTTCTCGGCGCTGGCCAGGTTTTCGGCGGTGCGCACGGCGGAGTCGCGGTTGGCGGTGGACTCGCCGATCAGCGCCTCGGCCTCCTGGGCCTGCACGAAACACGGCGGTCCGCCTCGGCCTTCTTCTGCCCCTTGTCGGCGGCGGCCACGCTCTCGGCCACGCGGATGTCCTTCTCGCGGTTCGCGTCGGCCTGGCCGATCGCGCCCAGCTTCTCCTGCACCGACACGTCGATGCGCGCCTGGTTGATCGCCTCGGACGCGGCCTTCTTGCCGATGCTCTCGATGTAGTTCGACTCGTCGGTGATGTCGGTGATGTTGACGTTGAGCAGGCTCAGGCCGATCTTGTTGAGCTCGGGTTCGACGTTTTTGCGGATCGCCTCCAGGAAGCTCTCGCGGTCCTGGTTGATCTGTTCGATGGTCAGGCTGGCCACCGTGAGGCGCAACTGGCCGAAGATGATCTCCTTGGCCATCTCCTCGATCTGGTCCTCGCGGATGCCCAGCAACCGCTCGGCCGCGTTGGTCATGATGGCCGGGTCGGTGCTGACCCCGATGGTGAAGGTGCTCGGCACGTTGACCCGGATGTTCTGGCGGGACAGCGCGTTCTGCAGGGGGATGGCGATCGTCATCGGCGTGAGGTGCAGGAACCCGTAGTCCTGGATCAGCGGCCAGACGATCACCCCGCCGCCGTGCATGCAGCGCGCCGACTTCTGCGCGCCCACCCGGCCGTACACCACCAGGATGCGGTCGGAGGGGCAGCGCTTGTAGCGGCTGGCCAGGAAGATCAGCGCGGTGAGGAGCAGCAGGCCGAGCGTGATGAGCGAGACCACCAGGTAGTTGGGCTCGTCCGCATACGTGGTGAAAGTCATCTGCGCCAGCACCGGTTGCAGCATCGTGTTCATGTTGTCATTCCTTCATAGGGAGCGCACCAGGGTGCTGGGTTTTCGAGGATGGACGACCAGGACCTTCACGCCGGTTTTCAGGGTTTCGGCGCCGCTCTGCCGTGGCGTCGACCGTGCGCAGCGCGCCCTGCACCACGACCTGGGGATCTGCCCGATGCCGTTCGGGGGGATGCGGCTGTAGACCGTCGCCTCGCCGCCGATCGCATTGAGCAGGTTGGTGGTGCCGTCCTGCTCCAGCCGGTGCATGCCGGCAAAGATCCGCGCGAGCAGGAAGAGCGTCACCAGTCCCGCGGCCACGCCTCCCAGCAGCACGCCCGGGGTGCCCAGGTGCATCTGCCGGTGCAGCGACAGCCCCACCAGCCGCCGCGGGCAGGAAGGAGGAGAGCCCCTGGAAGGAGAGGAACTTGAAGCCGGCGTCATGTCGGAGTGATGCGCGTCAAACGAATCGCCGTCGGTCAGGCCGTGGTGTCCGCCCATCGACAGCATCGCCAGCCGTACGCGAACATCACCCGCCCACCGCCGCCGACAGCAGCAGGACGCCGGTCCAGGAAGCCGAAGGTCTGCCAGAGTTGGTTCATGGTGCGCTCAAGTCCGGACAATTTGGGCCTTTTCCCGGGCGGGGACGAAAGCGCAACCGAGGACGAATCGGAGACCCGTTTTTGCGGGCTCTTCCGAAGTTCAGGTCTGGAGGAGCCTTACCCTCCCAGCTTTTCTCGCGCAGGGGCGCGAGGAAGATGTTGGAAAAGCCGGACAACAAGCCTCGCAAAGCCGCCAGGATTTGGAGTGGAGTTGGACATCCCGACCCTTCTCCGCGCCCCTGCGCCCGCCGGAAATATTGTAAAACAATTGGATGGCTTGCAGACATGAGCTTCACGGAAGAGTCGGTTTTGACGGGCTACGGCTGCGGCTATGATCCACCGCTGCGCGCACACGGGACTTGCAGAAACCCGGGGGGAGGAATTCGGTGGGGGCCACGTGAATCCGCCGCCTCATCGTCATCCCCGCCGCCCGTCCCCGCCCGCGGCTACAACGCCCACGGCGGGCGTCTGCGCGATGCCCACAGGGGGCGCGGGTGTTCAAGGTGGTCGTGGACGCGGGCTTCACCTGCCCGAACCGCGACGGGAGCAAGGGCTACGGCGGCTGCGCGTACTGCAACGTCGAGTCGTTCACTCCGGCGCTGCCCCGCGGTCTGCCCTCCATCCACGACCAGGTGCTGGCGGGCGCGCGGCGGGCGCGGGAGAAGTACCGGGCCGAAAAGTTCATCGTCTACTTCCAGCCCAACACCAACACCTACGCGCCGGTGGAGGTGTTGCGCGCGAAGATCGACGAGGCCCTGGACGCCTGCCCGGAGGATGTCGTCGGGCTGGCCGTGGGCCGCGCGGCCGGACTGCCTCGACGCGGAGAAGATCGCCCTGCTGGAAAGCTACCTGGACCGGGTGGAGGTGGACCTGGAGATCGGCATGGAATCGATGCACGACGAGACGTTGCGGAGCATCAACCGGGGCTGCACGCACGCGGATTTCACCGCGGCCATGGGGTTGCTGGAGCCCGGCCGGCTCCAGGTGTGCGTGCACGCGGTGTTCGGCCTGCCGGGAGAAACCCGGGAGATGATGCTGGCGGTGGCGGAGGAGCTGAACCGGCATCCGCGCATCGGGTCGGTGAAGCTCCACCAGTTGCTGGTGGTGAAGGGGTCGATCCTCGCCGCGCGCTACCGGCGCGAGCCGTTCCCGGTCTTCGGGCTGGAGGAATACGCGGGGTTCCTGTGCGAGTTCCTGCCGCGGCTGCGGGGCGACATCGTGGTGCAGCGGCTCTTCAGCGTGGCCGACCGCGACCTGCTGATCGCCCCCGACTGGGGCCTGCGGAAGTCGGAGATCCAGGCGGCGCTGGAACGTGAATTGCGCCGCCGCGGCGTCGTGCAGGGCATGACCTCCGACTTCTGACTTCCGTCCTCCGACTTCCGACCTCCGGTCATTCCCCCTGGATCGTTTCCACGTGGCCGTCGGCATACCCGACCGCTCGCCGGCCGTTGGTGGCCTGCTTCTCGCGCAGGACGATGACGTCCCCGCCGGTCACGTCCGCCTTGTACCACTCGTCGGTGAATTCGAACGCGTCGGTGTCCAGCCCGTTGACATAGTCCTTGCGCAGCGCCTCCAGGTCCGGAACCTTGCCGGAATCGGTGATCGCCATCATCCGGCCCATCAGCAACTGCCGGGCGACGTTGGCCTGCCGGGCATTCATCGCCGCCCCGCGGGCCCTGGCAACGGCGGGGAGGATCAGCGCCGCGCCCATCCCGACCGTCGGAACCACCAGCGCGTCGGCGATGGGATCCGCCTTGGTGTTCGCGCTGGTCAGCAGAGCGTTTGCGGAGACCTGGGTGACCGACAGCGTGGCGGGGTTGGACGTGAGGGCTTCGAAAAGGGGCAGCATCGGAGTGATTTCCACGCCGGACGCCTGCATGATCTTCATCTGGAGGTCCCGCACCTTCCCGCTGACGAAGATGAATTCGCTGCCCTCGGTCGGGAGGCCCGCGGAGAGTTCCTTGAACTCGGGCGTGGAGGCGAGCGATTCCCCCCTGCCGGCAATGCGGGCCGCCGTGTCGGCGTAGAGCCGGGGCTGGGAGGCCAGGATGAACCACCCGTTGCTTTCCCCCCAGCAGGGCTGGAGGAAGGGCGGCATCTCACCCGCGGCCACCCGGACCAGGCCGGGCACCGGGGCGGGGTCGGTGGCCAGGGGCAGGTGCAAGGCGGCCACAAGCGCGTCCGCGTTCTTCCGGAATTCCGGACCGGTGCCCTTGAGCGCGATCACCAGCGAGGGCTCGCCAAAGGTGCCGACGGGAGTGGGGATGGGGCGCAGTGCGTCCAGTTGAAACGACACCACCCATTCGGTCCCGGAGGCGCGGAGCATGTCCATCAGATGGACACCGTCCTTCGCGGCCCTGGCGAGCCCCTTCTCGAATTCGGAGGCCATGGGCGTGGTGGCGATCCAGGCCGTGAACTTGTCCGCCAGCCCCTTGACGTCCGGGCGCAGGCCGAAGGCCACGATGGCCTCGGCGGGCGCCAGGGCGAGGCCGGGCAGGGTCTTCTCGGTCGTGGGCGCCCAGATCGACCAGAGCACGCCGCGATGATCGTTCCTGAAGCCCAGGTGGTAGCGCGAGCGGTACAGGCCCCCGGCGGGGACCGTGCTCATGCCCCACTCGCCGGTGTCGCCCAGGCCGAGATCGAAGAGCATGCCGCGCACCGCCGCGATCATGGGGCCCTGCTCGCCCGCCAGGATCTGCCCCTGGTCGAGGAGCGTGTTGATCTTGGCGCGCACGTTTTCCGTGTTGAGATAGATGTAGGTCTGCCCGCCCGTTTCCAGGAAAGCGGCGGCGCGCTCGAAGCGTCGAGCCGTGTCGGTCGCCGGCGGGGCGGCGGACGAGGGGAGGGCGAGAAGGAGCAGGGGGAGGACTGCGGCGGCGCGTTTCATGGGGACCTCGGGGTTGCCGTTAGAATCGGGTATTTGTGCAGCGGGTCAACTCCCGATGCGCCCTTGCGGAAACGGGGGCGCGCCGGCGTTTCGCTAACATCCCCGGTCATCCGGGCGTCTGAAGCGGGACCCGGAATAGATTTTACAGAAGATCGCGAAGACCGCAAAGGGAGGAATGAAATCGAGTTTGATCAGGACAGGATTTGCAGGATGAAACCGGTTGTTGCGAAAACCCATCCTGTCCATCCTGGAAATCCTGTCTAAACTCTTCCGTAGAAATCTGAACGGCTGGAGCGGGAAATCGGGGCCGGCATCCTATTCAAGAAGGCATGTAAGAGATGGGGGCAAGGGACGTCGGCGGAATTCTTGATCCCAGCGGGACAGGCCCTTTAATGACGGTCAGTGAATCGCCGGTGCGCCGGATGGTTTTTTCCGGTCCGGCGGAGCCCATTCAGCCGGACGCGGCTTCGGCACGGTCAGCGGGACCGGATCGGCATACCCGCTCATCTCCTTTCCGAGCCGCTCCAGCAACGCCTCCACGCGCACGGCCTGTTCCGGCTGGTCAGCCAGGTTGTGGAGTTCGTGCGGATCGGCCTCCAGATCGAACAATTGCGTCCGGTCCACCTCCGGGTAGCGGATCAGCTTCCAGCGCCCGTCGCGGATGGCGCGCTGTCCCGTTCCATAGGCGGTGTACAACACGTCGCGGACGGAGGTCTGGCGGCCGTCGATGACCGGGCGGAGGTTCCGCCCGTCCAGGCCGGCGGGCGGGGCGGCCCCGGCGAAGTCGCACAGGGTCGGAAAGAGGTCCATGAGGTAGACCAGTGCATCGCTCCGCCCCTTCGGGACGCCGGGGCCGGCGATGACGAGCGGCACGTGCATGCCGCCGAACTCGTAGAGGTTCTGTTTGCCGAACAGGCCGTGCTCGCCGAGGGAGAGGCCGTTGTCGCCCGAGAAGATGACGATCGTGTTCTCCCAGTCGCCCGAGGTCTTGAGGGCCGCGAAGATTCGTCCGACGTGGTGGTCCAGCCCGGTGATGCACGCGTAGTAGTCGGCGAGCTGCTGCTTCGTGTCCTCGGGCGTGCGCGGCCAGGGCGCCAGCCGCTCGTCGCGCACGGTCATCTCGCCGTTGTCCCAGGGGTGCACCGGCAGGAACGCCTCCGGCAGGGGGATCTTCGCGGGGTCGTAGAGCTTGTGGAATTCCGGGGCGGCGACGCGCGGATCGTGCGGCACCGGCGGGGCGAGGTAGATGTAGAAGGGCTTGGAGCGGTCCCGCCCGCCGAGGAACTGCAGCACCCGGTCGGCATGGCGCTCGCTGGAGCCCCGGCGCAGCGCCGGTCCGTGATCCTCCATCACCACGTTGGTCGCAAACTGCCGGATGCCCGCGGTGTATTCGTTCCCGCCCTTGCCGCAATGGAAGGTGGCGTAGCCGGCCGCGCCGATCCGTTCCGCCAGCGTGTCCCGGGCCGGCTGGCGCGCCTCCGGCAGGCGGAAGAGCGAGCGACCGGTCAGCATCATCGTGCGGCTGGGCAGGCAGACCGCGCCGATCATCGAGCCCTGCGTGTAGCAGTGCGTGAAGACCATCCCCGCTCCGCCAGCGTGTCGAGGTTCGGGGTCTGCAGCAGCGGCGCGCCCAGCGCATGCAGGCCGTCGGCGCGGTGGTCGTCGGCGTGGATGTGGAGGATGTTGGGACGGTTCGCGCCGGCGGCGGGCGGCCCGCAGGCCAGAGCCGCCAGCAGGACGATCACGGATGTCTTCATGGTTGTTTTCCTTCCGGTTGTTCTTCGCTTCCTTGCCCCGGGGTTTCGCGGGAGCCGCCGCCCCGTTGTTCCGCGCCGGCATCGGAGCGCCGATCTCCTTCCGCCAGGCCTGCATTTTTTCGAGCAGCTCCCGGGCCTTGTCCGGCAGCGCGGCGGCGAGGTTCTTCGTCTCGCCGATGTCCTCGCGCAGGTTGTACAGCTCGAGCCGGCCGTCCTCGAAAAACTCCATCAGCTTCCAGTCGCCCGAGTCGACGACCCCGACCGGTGTCGTGCGCCACTGGCCCGGACCCGACCCGAGATATCCGGGAAAGTGCTGGAAGATGGCGTCGCGCTTGAACGACGCGGCGGGATCGCGCAGCAGCGGGACCTGGCTCTCCCCGTCGAGCACCTGCCCGGCGGGCGCCTTCGCCCCGGCGATCTCCAGCAGCGTGGGGAAGAGGTCGACGTGGATGGACGGCTGGTCGGTGGTGGAGCCGGGCTTCGTCACCCCGGGCCAGCGCACGATGTACGGCACGCGCGTGCCGCCCTCGTACAGGCTGCCCTTGCCGCTGCGCAGCGGGGCGTTGTCGGTGACGTCGCCGGCGCGCATCAGCCCCTCCCGCGCGTATCCGCCCACGCCGCCGTTGTCGCCCGCGAACACGACCACGGTGCGGTCGGCCAGCCTGAGTTCGTCCAGCAGCGCCAGGATGCGCCCCACGCTGTCATCCACGCTGGCGATCATCGCCGCGTAGGTCGGGTCGTGGTGGCCGCCGGCGGCCGGCCTGCCCTTGAAATGCGCGACGCCCGCCTCCTTGGCCTGATGCGGCGCATGCACGGCGAAGTGCGGCAGATAGAGGAAGAACGGTCCGTCCTTGTGCCGCCGGATGAAGTCGAGGGACTGGTCGGTCAGGAAGTCCGCCAGATACTGATCCTTCGGATGCGCCGTCTCCGGCGAGGTGTCGAAGTTGAAGTGCCGCCCCATCGATACCACCGCCTCGTCAAACCCGCGCCGCCCGGGATGGTATTTCCCCGTTTCCCCCAGATGCCACTTCCCGAACATCCCCGTGGCGTACCCGGCCGACTTGAGCGCCTGGGCGATGGTCACGCGGTCGAGTGGCAGCTCCGTCACATTGTCCACCGGGCGCAGCGGCCGCGACCGCCAGTCAAAGCGGTCGATCCCGCCCACCGTGTACACCCCGGTCCGCGGGCCGTACTGCCCGGTCATCAGCGCGGCGCGCGTGGGCTGGCAGTTCTGGCAGTTGTGGAAGCGGGTGAACCGCATGCCCTGCGCGGCCAGCCGGTCGATGTTCGGCGTCTCGTAATACCTCGACCCCTGCACCGCCAGGTCGGTCCAGCCCAGGTCGTCCGCGAGCACGAAGACGATGTTGGGTTTGGGCGGCGCCTCCGCGGCGGGCAGGTCGTGGAAGGAAACCGGCAGCAGGACCGCGAGCAGGAGGAGGCGTGCATTCATGGCCAGGAGAACGGCGGGCCGCGCGGTTTATGGCGTCCCCCGCCCGACAAATTCCTTCCCGCCCGGCCGGCGTCGGACCGCGGGAGGCGCTTTTCCGCCGCTTCCAGGTCCGGCGGAGGCCGGAATTCGGAGGTTGGATCGGGCGCGGTCGCTGGCATGATGCGCCCATGAAACACCTGGTTGCGACCGTCCTGCTCACCCTGGGGACCCTCACGATCCGTTCCGACGCCCGCGCGGCGGCCCGCCCGCCCGGCGTCCGTCGTCGAACTCAAGCCGGGCGGCGGGACCGCCTCGCCGCAGGCCGCGCGCGACGCGGCGCGCCGGCTGCCCAAGCCGGTTCGCATCATCGTCGCCGACGGCCGGTATGAACTGCCCGCCGCGCTCGAGCTGACGGCGGAGGACTCCGGCGTCGCGTGGGAGGCCGCGCCGGGCGCGAAGCCCGTCTTCTCCGGCGGACGCAAGATCGCCGGCTGGAAGGACGCCGGAAGCGGACTCTGGCGGTCCGACCTCCCGGAGGTGCGCGAGGGCAAATGGTACTTCGAACAACTCTGGGTGAACGGCGTGCGCGCGACGCGGGCGCGGTCGCCGAACACCGGGTTCTTCAACGCCGTCGCGCACGCGTCCCCGGGCGTATTCCCCCGCCGCCGGACGTGCAGGACCGCGCGGCGTGGCTGCGGAAACTGGCTCATCACGGTTTCATCGCCCGGGCTCGGAGTTCGCCGCCCTTGCGGGGCTGACGGAGGCGGAACGGCCGGACGCGGTGGTGTTGTTCCCGCACACCTGGTCGGTGCATCACTACCGGATCCAGGAAATGAACCGGGTGGAGCGCGGGGTGCTCATGGACGGCCCCATGGGTTATGAGATCCTGACGCACGAGCAGGACGGTCGCTACTGGATCGAAAACTTCCACGCCGCACTCGATCAACCGGGCGAATGGTTCCTGAGCCGCAACGGAGAGCTTTTCTACCGGCCGCTTCCCGGCGAAGAGATCGCGGGGACGGAAGTCATCGTACCGGTCGCCGACATGTTGTTGAAGACCGATGGCGCGAATGACGTGACGTTCACCGGGATTTCGTTCCAGCACCAGAATCATCTGACCCCGAAGAACGGGTACGGCGAAGGCCAGGCGGCGGTGTCCATCGCCGGCGCGCTCACGTTCCGGCGCGGAACCGGAATTGCGCTGGACGGCTGCGAGATCGCGCACACGGGCGGCTACGGCGTTTCCTTCGAGGCGGACGTCCGGGATTCCTCCCTGCTCCATTCGCACCTGCGCGACCTCGGCGGCGGCGGCGTGAAGATCGGCCCGTTCGGCGGCGATCCGCTCAAGAACCCGACCGGCCGGATCACCGTCGACAACTGCATCATCCAGCACGGGGGCCGGATCTTCCCCGAGGCGGTCGGCGTCCTCGTCACGCACAGCGGCGGCAACCGGATCACGCAGTGCGACATCGGCGACTTCTTCTACACCGCGATCAGCGCGGGCTGGGTGTGGGGCTACGGCGAGAGCGTCGCGCAGGGCAACCTCGTCGAGAACAACCACCTGCACCACCTCGGCTGGGGCGTCATCAGCGACATGGGCGGCGTCTACCTGCTCGGGCCCGCCTTCGGCACCGTGGTCCGCGGCAACCACATCCACGACATCGCCAGCTACCGCTACGGCGGCTGGGGTCTCTACACCGACGAGGGCAGCACCGGCGTCCTGATGGAGAACAACCTCGTCCACGACACCAGTGAGAGCGGTTTCCACCAGCATTACGGCTACTACAACACCGTCCGGAACAACATTTTCGCCTTTGGTGGCAGGGCCCAGATCCAGCGCAGCCGGCCCGAGACGCACCTCGGCTTCATCTTCGAAAACAACATCGTCGCCTGGAATCCCGACTCGAAGCTGCTCGATGGCAGCAAGTACAACTGGGACTTCCCCGAAAAGACCGAGCGCGGCTACCCCCGCGAGACCTACATCCTGCGCAACAACCTCTACTGGCCGGTCGGCGGCGTCTTCACCAACAAGCTGGCCGGCGAATGGACCTGGGCCGACTGGCAGAAATCCGGCCGCGACCGCGGCTCCATCCTCGCCGACCCTCGGTTCGCCGACCTCGCGGCGCGCGATTTCATGCTGTCGACCGACAGCCCCGCCCTCCCGCTCGGGTTCAAGCCCTGGGACCTCTCGCTCGCCGGCGTGCGCGGCGAGGCCTGGCGCGCCGTCGCCGCCACCACGGTGCGCTACCCCGACTTCGCGGAGCGCTCCCGCCCGTGGCCCGCTCCCGACTTCGAAATCGAGAACGAGACGTTCGAGTACATGGACGCCGGCCAATGCTGGCTGCCGCGGCAGGAGATCCACCAGGAAGCCAGGGGCGATCACATCGGCGTGACCGGAGACGTCGCCGCCACCGGCAGGTTCTCCCTGAAATTCCAGGACGCAAAGGGGCTGCAATTCAGCTACGATCCCCACCTCGTCCTCACCCCGCGCTACACCAACGGCGTCGCCACCGTTCGATTCGATTTCCGCTTCGACCCCGGCGCAAAGTTTTACTTCGAATGGCGCGACGACGGGCAGGATTACAAGACCGGGCCCAGCGTCCACTTCGGCGGCGACGGAACGATGCGGATCAAGAACGGCCCCGGCGTCGAAGGCATCCTTGCCGGCTCGTGGATGCGCCTCGAGATGACCGCTCCCCTCGGCGCAAACGCCGCCGGAAGGTGCGAAGTCCGCCTCACCGTTCCCGGCGAAAAGGAGCCGCGCCTCTTCCGCGACATTCCCTGCGAAGCCGGTTGGACCGCGTTCTCGCGCCTGGTCATCTCCATGACCTCCGACGCCGACACCGCCCTCTACCTCGACAACCTCTCCATCACCCGCGACGCGGGAGGGTCGGGTAAACCGACCGCCGATGCCCGGGATGCCCTTTCCGACGAGCGGGGTTCGCCGCGGCGGACCGAGTAGTCGAGGGTGATGGGGTCGAAAAGCCCGGACGGCTGTGGCCGTCCTTGCGGAGGCGCTGCAGGCGGGCCGCCATCGACCGGACCCGGTCCGGCTGGCTTGCGGCCAGACGGGCGGTTTCCCCAGGATCGCGGGCCGGGTCGTAGAGCTGGCCGCCCTTGGGCCACGGGATGAACCTCCAGGTTCCCTTGCGCAGGGCGATGGCGTCGCCACAGGCATGTTCCACCAGATGGTCGCGCCCTGCTTTCCCATCCAGCAGCGCGGCAGCACGTCGAGGGTGTCCGGACCCGCGGAGGCGGGCAGCGCCTGGCCGGTCAGGGTGGCGAACGAGGCGAGCAGGTCGACGTGGCAGACCAGCGCGTCCGACGTGCCGGGCTGCACGCGCCCGGGCCGGCGGACAATGAACGGAACGCGGGTTCCGCCCTCGAACGCCTCCGGCCACAGCCACAGCCACGCCGCCCCGACGGCGAAGATGCGCAGCGCCGGCAGCGCCCCGGCGAGCGGGGAGGAGGGCGGGGTCGGTCATGGAAGGGCGGGCCGCATAGCGGGATGACGGGCGGAGCCAGGTCGCTTTGTCGGGGTGGGTTGGACTGGCTTTCAGCCGGTCCGGATCCGCAAACCTTTGGTTTGCCTTGCCCTGGCCAACCGACGATTGGCGTTGCCGCTCGAGCCGCAGGCTCAAGCTATGCGCGGCGGGGTCAGACGCGCAATCGATGGGTCACGCCAAGACCCAAAGACCCCAAGGTGCGCTCTCCTCTCCGCTTCGGATATCAGGGTCTTGGCGTGAGAAATATTTTAGCGTAACTGAACCCTAAAGGGTACCATATCGAAATGAATTGACAATGTAATACCCTAATGGGTACACATATATTGAATATAAAACATTTATACCCTAAAAGGTACCAATGAACACCACTATTGGCCTGTTTGTCAAGGAACGTCGCCGTCGACTGGGGCTGACGCAGCCGGAACTCGCCGATCGCGCGGGGGTTGGTTTGCGTTTCATCCGGGAATTGGAGCGGGGCAAGCCGTCGGTGCGCGTGGACAAGGTGAATCAGGTTCTGTCGCTCTTCGGCCATCAGCTTGCGCCCGTCCGCCCGACGACTCCGGAGGGACCGCCCCATGCGGAAGGCTGAAATTCTGCACTTCGGACGTCCGGCGGGAATCCTGGCCGAAGGGGAGGACGGCTACACCTTCACCTACGGGGCGGACTATCGACGCTTCCCGACGCTAAGCCGGTGAGCCGGCTGCTGCCGCTTTGCGCGGCACCGTATCACGACAAGCGACTCTTTCCGTTTTTCGACGGTCTGATTCCCGAAGGCTGGCTGCTCGAGATCGCGGAGAAGACGTGGAAGCTGGATCCCCGCGACCGCATGGGGCTCCTGCTTGCGTGCTGTCGCGACTGCATCGGCGCGACCAGTGTCCGGCCGTTGACGGAGGAGCAGCCATGACCCGCTGCCTGGTCTGCTGCGAACCGCTCGATCCGGGTGAAGAGAGTTGCCACCCCAAGTGCGCCCAGCGCTTGTTCGGGGTGCGCTCGACGCCGCGGCTGGCCTTCACGTGGGATGATCTCAACGCGCTGGCCGAAAATGCCGTTCGCCGCAGCATCGCGGTGCCTGGGGTTCAGCCCAAACTCTCGCTCCACCTCGAACGCAGCGGCGGAACCGGGCCGGATCGATTCACCCTCGTGGGGCTGGAGGGCGAGCTGATCCTGAAACCGCCTTCGCACGAGTATCCGGAAATGCCAGAGTTGGAACATGCGTCGATGCTGCTGGCCGCGCGCATGGGCATTGAAACGGCCGTTTGCGGACTCGCCCTGCTGGCCGGTGGCGAACGGGCCTATGTTACGCGCCGCATGGACCGGCGCGACGGCCATGCGCTGCACATGGAGGACATGTGCCAGTTGACCGACCGCATGACGGAGGAAAAATATCGCGGCTCCGCGGAGAGGGTCGGCAAGGCGATCCTCACCTTCTCCAGCAATCCGGGGTTCGACGCCATCCGCTTCTTCGAGGTCATCCTGTTCTGCCACCTCACCGGCAACGCCGACATGCATCTCAAGAATTTCTCCCTGCTGTATGAACCGGACGGCGTCATCCGCCTGTCACCCGCCTACGATTTGCTGCCGACGCGCCTGTTGCTATCGTCGGACCGGGAGGAATCGGCCCTCACCGTGAACGGCAAAAAGTCCCGGTTGCAGCGCGGCGATTTCGACGCGCTGGCCGCCACCCTGGGACTGACCAACCGGCAGATCACCAACTCCCACGCGCGCCTGCAACGCGGCCTGGCCGTCGCCATGGAGGTCATTTCCAACTCCTTTTTGTCCCCGGATAAACAGGAGGCCTTCCGACGGCTGATTACCGACCGCGCCGCCGGCCTGTGGGAATAGCTCGGAGGACGAGCCTTCGGCTCGTCCGGTGGCGCAAACCTCCGGTTTGCCTGAAATCCCCCGCCGCGGAGGCTGCGGCTGCGGTGGAAATCGGGGTGATTGCTGACGCGACAGCTTAAACTCTAAACGCAGTGCTTCGATGCGACAACTTCAATGCCGGGGTTTCAATTTTGAAAGGTAGTTTGCGATGTCTGTTTGCCCACGTTCTCGGGCGTAAGCCTCGGCATCCATGCCTCTCATGGATTCGCCGGTGTAACACACAAGGTGATCAATTCCCTGCTCAATCAGCAGCTTAACGATATCCAGGTGCCCGCCTTGGATGGCGGAAAAGAGTGGATTACGCTCAGGCTCACTTACATCCAGCCTTGCCCCAGCGGCAAGCAAGGCATGGACGACGTTTAGTTGGCCGTATCCAGCAGCAAGATTAATCGGAGCCCCGCCAAAAGTTCCGCCGTTCACATTCACATCAATCCCTAGCGTTAGTAGTAGTTTCACAAGCTCAAGACTGCCGCCTTTTGCTGCAATATGCAACCATGTCCCAAATGGCGTCATAGTATTTAGCAACTCTTTGGAGCTTCCGATCAAGGAGCGGACTTTTTCGACATCTGCATTTCTAACGGCCGTCCGTAGCGACTGAATGGCATCACTATTGTTCATATCAGGGCGATTGGTTAGCCGCAGCGGGGTTGGATGGCGAGGCAAAAGCTCGGGCTGGGCGCGGGGCGGGAATCTGTTACGGGGTCTTGAGCGTCGGGGGTTTGGGCGGGACGGGGCCGCGCTGCGCTTGTCCCCTTGCGGAAAAGCGGTGTCGCGCTTCGCTTGTCCCCGCACTCCAGAGGCGGCCTTTCCCCGCAGCCGCAAGCTCCGTGGCCCGGGCCGCCTGGAAGGCGGCGGTCCCAGTGAGGCGCCCAAACGAAATCATTGCAAAGCGGGGCCGCAGCCGGAAAGATAAGGCCGTCATGCATGTCCTCCTTCTCACCCCGCAACCGTTCTACCAGGAACGCGGCACGCCCATTGCCGCGAACCTGATGCTGCGGGCGTTTTCGGCGCGGGGGGACACGGTGGACCAGCTCGCCTACGCCGAGGGCCAGGACGTGGCGCACCCCGGATGCGCGCTGCACCGCATCCCGCGCGTGCCGTTCACGGGGGGCATCCGGCCGGGGTTCTCAGTCAAGAAGCTGCTGTGCGACATCGTGTTCTTCTGGAGCGCGCTCGGACGGATCCTGCGGCGCCGGCCCGACCTGATCGTCGCGACCGAGGAAGCGGTGTTCATCGCGCGCTTCTGGGGCGCGGTGTTCCGCATCCCCTTCGTGTATGACATGGACTCTCTGATGTCGCAGCAGATCCGCGACGGCGGCGGAGCGGTGGCGAAGGCGGCCGGACTGCTGGAATGGATGGAGCGCGGGGCCGCGCGGGCGGCCGCCGGGGTGATCGCGGTGTGCGACGCCCTCGGGGACTTCGCGCGGGCCGCCGGGGCCCGCAAGGTCGCCATCGTGCGCGACATCTCGCTGCTGCCCGACGCCGCAGGCGCAACGCCCGAGCCCCTCCCGCGCCGAACTCGGGATCGGCCCCGGCCGCT
This sequence comes from Kiritimatiellia bacterium, assembly GCA_046346795.1. Lineage (GTDB taxonomy): Bacteria > Verrucomicrobiota > Kiritimatiellia > SS1-B-03-39 > UBA6053 > JAXMHJ01. The sequence continues at coordinate 10,968 of JAXMHJ010000014.1, read as the reverse complement.
CTTTCTCTACCTTGGCAACCTGGAGAAGTACCAGGGCGTCGACCTGCTGCTGGAGGCCTTCGGGCGCATGGCCGCGCGCGAGCCGTCCGCGTCGCTGGTATGCGTCGGCGGACCGCCGCACGTCGCCGCCGCGCTCGCCGCCCGTGCGGAGTCGATGGGGCTCAAGGGCCGCGCGTTCTTTCCGGGACCGCGCCCGGTCGCGCGCATGGCCGCGCTCTTCGCGGCCGCCGACGTGCTGGTCTCCCCGCGCATCACCGGCAACAATACGCCGATGAAGATCTATTCCTACCTGCACTCCGGGCGGCCGGTGCTGGCGACGGATATCCCCTCGCACACGCAGGTGCTCACGCCGGAGATCGCGGCGCTGACCCCGCCGGAGCCGGAGGCGATGGCCGCCGCGATGCTCGACCTCGCCCGCGACCCCGCGCGCCGCGAGCGCCTCGCCGCCGCCGCGAAAACCCTCGCGGAGGAGCGGCACACGTGGCCGGCCTTCCAGCGCGATTTCAACGAGTTCTTCACCTCCCTCCTTCCCAAAAAGCCATGAATCCCTTTCCCGAAACCGCCGACATCGAGACCTCCTCGGACGACTACGCCACCCGCTTCGCCGGGCCGGCGGGGGAGTGGTTTTTGAAGTGCCAGTCCGACATCGTGCTCGACTGGATGAAGGCGACGCCGGGCGCGTCGGTCCTGGACGTCGGCGGCGGCCACGGCCAGCTCGCGCTTCCCCTGGCCCGCGCCGGGCACAAGGTCACGGTGCTGGGCAGCGATGAATCCTGCCGCCGCCGGATCGACGCGGAGGTGGCCCGGGGAGACATCGCCTTCACCGTCGGCAACGTCATCCAACTCCCCTACCCCGACCGCCATTTCGACGTCGTGGTCTCCATCCGCCTGCTGCCCCATTGCGACCGCTGGCCCGAACTCGTGGCCGAGCTGTGCCGCGTCGCCCGCCGCGCCGTGATCGTCGATTATCCCGCCTCGCGCAGCCTCAACGTGTTTTCCGACGCCCTGTTCGCCATGAAGAAGAAGGTGGAGAAGAACACCCGGCCCTACCGCCTGTTCACCCGGGCCGAGATCGACGCCGAATTCGCCCGCGCCCGGTTCGCGGAGGGCGCGCGCCAGCCCGAATTCTTCTGGCCGATGGTCCTGCACCGCATGCTGGATCGCCCCGCCCTCTCCACCCTGCTCGAGTCCCTCCCCCGCGCCTTCGGCCTCACCCACCTCCTGGGCTCGCCCGTTCTCGCCCGGTACGACAAGCCGTCGGCCTGACAAAAACGTGCGCGCCCCCGGACCCATTCCGCGGGAAACGCCTTGAATTTCCGCGGAGGGAGGAGCAGCTATCCCTCATGGCGGGTCCACAAGGCCCGGCACACCCGCCCGGCCGCCCCCATGGAAGGACAAGGAACATGCACAGAAGAGACTTCATGACGGTTTCAACGGTGGGCGGCGTGGCGGCGGTGTGCGGCGGCGGAACGGCGGGGGCGGCGGAAGCGCCCGCGGGCATGCCCGTGCTGACCCCGCCGGAGAAGCCCGCCGAACTCAACCTCTGCCTGCAATGGGGCGGAATCCCCGGCGGCGAGATCAAGGAGAAGCTCGACTTCCTCGAGGCCAACGGCTTCGGGGCCGTGGAAATCCCGTCCGGCGACTGGCCCGTCAAGACCGGCCCGGAACTGGTCAAGGCCATGGAGGGGCGCAAGCTCTTCATCGCCACCGCGTGCGGCCCGAGCGACTTTTCCTACGCCGAGCCGGAGAAGCGCGAGGCCGAGGTGCAGAAGTTCCTGCCCGTCATCGAGGCCCTGGGCGCGATGAAGTCCGCCGGCCTCATCCTCTGCCCCGCGCGCGGAAACGTGGCGATGGGCTTCAAGGAGCTGCGCGACGACTTCGTCAACAACACCGGCAGGCGGCTGGCCGAGCACGCGGCGAAACACGGCACGTCCATCGTGCTGGAGCCCCTGCGCCGCAACGAGACCCCGTTCCTGCGCCAGGTGGCCGACGGCGCGCGCATGGCGGCCGACATCGGGCCGGGCGCCGCGGTCATGGGCGACTTCTGGCACATGCAACTGGAGGAGACCAGTTTCATGGGCGCGTTCGTCTGCGCCGGCAAGCTGCTCAAGCACGTCCACATCGCCGGCCTGCGCGAGCGCATCATTCCCGGCGTGCACGCCGACGCGGACGTGTACGTGGACGGCTTCAAGGGCCTCAAGCTCATCGGCTACCGCGGCGCGGTCAGTTTCGAGGGCGGCTGGCCCAAGAACCCCGCCGACCCCAAGCAGGGCCTCCCCGAGGACAAGAAGATCGAACTCATCCGCAACATGGTGAAGATGCTGCGCGAGCAGTGGGCGATGGCGTGAGGCGGGGTACAGCGGGGGCTGCGCACCCGCTTCGCGAACACAGGCCCCGGAGCTTGCGGCTGCGCAAAAAACCCTGAAACCAACAGGCACCACCGATGATCACCCTGATACTCAACCGCGAGGAACGGAAGCTCGTGATGGACTACGGCTACCCCTTCGAGGAGATCGCCGGGCAGATCGGGCAGGCCGGGGACGTGGACCTGGCCCGGATCAGCGACGATGCGTGGCCTGCGGAAACAGGTGGGGAATCTCTCCATTTCCGTCGTGGAGCAAGCCGCTTCCGAAGCCGTCTGCGAAGCCATGGATGAACTTGCGAGCCGGATTGAGTGCGAACTGGCGAAGGTTGACCGGCCGACTTGACGCGGTAGAAGCAGGCCAGGCGTGGAGGATTTCACGACTGCTCGGCAGCCAGCCTTGGGCCTCGGTGCGAAGCTTCGAGGCCCTACATGGCCGGGCCAAAGCCGTCGGCGCCGCAATGCAGGGCTCGACCTGGTCGAGGCCGTGCTCTTTCTCCACCAGGCAAGCTGAGGCCCTGCGTTTGAATAGCCAATCCCGCCCTCCCCCCTTTTTTTTTTTTTTTTTTTTTTTTTTTTTTTTGTCATTCACCGCGCCGGGACGCCAAACCGACAAGTAGAACCCCAATCACAAGGAGCCCGAATCCTGACCGATGACGATTTTCTGGAGACCCGCGAGATCGTGGCGCGGATCCTTGCCTGACCGGGGCCGGCGCGGGTGAAAACCGCCGGCTCCGTCGACCCCAATCAAGAAACAGGAATCCAACGATGACACTATCCCCGCCTGACAGCCCTGATCCCCGCCCGGACACACCGGTCAAAATCGCCGCCGTACTCTGCTGGCTCTGGGGCGTATTCCTTGGCGGCCAGCGCCGTGGCCATTTTGATCCCGCTGCTTCGATTGGGGAGGCCGCCTTGATGCCCGCGGTGACAGCCGCGCTGGCGGTTGTGTTCTGCGGGATCGGAACAGGCCTGTTCCGCATGCGGAAATGGGCGGCCAACGCGGTCACCGTCGCTGCCGCTGTGCAGATCCTGGGGCTCGTCGCTCCTGCATGCGCCCGTCCTCCCGGTCGGGATCGGTCATGGCGGCGTTGCTGATCCTCGTCCGGATCAGTTGGGCGAAGTTTGACACCAGGATAACGGCGGGGGATTCGACCAAGGGGTAGGGGTGGTGACAGACCACGCTCCCGCCAGCGCCATCTTTCGCGGGGCCTCGCAAGCAAGGCCCCTACGCTGGCATGGCCACGGTGCTCGCCGCCGCCCGCGATCTCGCCCGCCGCCGGAATGCGCGGGCCTCGCAAGCAAGGCCCCTACGGTTGTGGGTTCGCCCTGGAATACCCGCCCCCGCCCGCGCGTCATTCCGCCACGGCGTGCACGCCGGAGTTGCCATCGCGCCCGCCCCGGGCGAGGATCGGCCAACCATCACCGCGGGAGACGACATGAGCGAGATTGCGACGGCGGACGAGCTGGACCTCGTCCGGGAGCTGAAGACATCCCATGAAACCCTGCGCGCGCAGATCGCCCGCGTGATCGTCGGCCAGACCGACGTGGTCGACGAGGTGCTCGTCGCCATCTTCTGCCGGCGGCACGCGCTGCTCGTCGGCGCGCCCGGCCTCGCCAAAACGCTGCTGGTCAGCACCATCGCGCGGGCGCTCGACCTCCTCGTTCAAGCGCATCCAGTCTACGCCCGACCTCATGCCGTCGGACATCACCGGCACCGAGGTGCTGGAGGAGGACCCCGCCACCGGCCGCCGCGGCCGCCGCTTCCTGGTCGGGCCGATCTTCGCCAACCTGGTGCTGGCCGACGAAATCAACCGCACCCCGCCCAAGACGCAGGCCGCGCTGCTGGAGGCGATGCAGGAACGCCACGTCACCGTCGGCGAAAACACCTACCAACTGCCCGACCCCTTCTTCGTGCTGGCCACCCAGAACCCAATCGAGCAGGAGGGCACCTACCCGCTGCCCGAGGCCCAGCTCGACCGCTTCATGTTCGACATCCGCGTCGGCTACCCCAAGGAGGACGAGGAGATCGCCATCATCCGGCAGGTGACCGGCGCCGAGCCCGCCGCGGTCGAGCCCGTGCTGGGCGGCGGCGACGTGCTGTGGTTGCAGCAGATCGTGCGCAAGGTGGCGGTGGGCGACCACGTGGTCGAATACGCCGCCCGCATCGCCTTGCGCCTCGCGCCCGTCGGAGCGCCGCGCCGACTTCCGCGCGCGAGCTGATCCGTGGGGGCGCCGGGCCGCGCGCCGGCATCGAATTCCCGTCTCCGCCGCCAAGGCCTGGGCCGTTCTGCAGGGCGCGTGCACGCGACCACCAAGGACGTGGAGCGCATGACGGTGCCCGTGCTGCGCCACCGCATCATCCCCGCCTTCCACGCCGAGGCCTCGGGCGTCACGCGAGGACCTCATCCGCCGGATCGTCGACCACGTGCGGCCGACCGTCCCGATGAGCGTCTGACGCGCGGCCCGGAGCCCCGATCCATGTCCGCGCCTCGACTCCCCGGTTTCCTCCCGCTGGCTCACGCCGCCCATGCTGGCCGTGCTCGGCCGCATGGACCCGTTCGCCCGGTTGCGCAAGCAGGGCCTCGCGGGCGGGCGAAGTACCGGTCGATCCAGAAGGGCTCGTCGGTCGAGTTCGCCGAGCACCGCCCCTACGTCTCGGGCGACGACCTCCGCCGCATGGACTGGAACGTCTACGGCAAGACCGACCGCTACTACGTGCGCCAGTACCCGGAGGAGAACTGGCCTGCGCGCCACCGTGTTCCTCGACACCTCCGGCAGCATGGCCTACACCGGCGAACGCGCGGCGGTGGAAAACGGCGCGCCCCTCTCGAAGCTGGACTACGCCCGCCACCTCACCGCCGCGCTGGCCTGGCTCTTCCTGCGCAACCAGGACCTGTGCGGGCTCGTCACCGCCGCCGACGAAATGCAGGTCCGCCTGCCGGCCGCGAACGCGCTTCGCAGCTCCGGCGCATCCTCGACGAGCTGACCAAGTGCGTTCCCGGGGTGGACACCGGCCTGCCTGCGGTGCTGCGCATCTCGGTCACCCAGCTCCCCGCGCGCGGGACCATCGTGCTGGTCACCGACGGCTTTTTCGAGCTGCCCGCCCTGCTGCGCGCCCTGCTGCGCCACTGCCATCAGGAAGTGTGGCTGTTGCAGGTCCTGGCGGAGGAGGAGACGACTTGTTCGAGCAGTTCCACCAGTTCCACGACCTGGAGCGGCAGATCCCGATGGTCGAGGTCGACCTCGCCGCCATCCGCGCCGAGTACCTCAAGAACTTCAACGCCTTCCTGCGCGAGATCGTGGCCGAGACCGGCCGTCTCAACGTCGAGTATCACCAGATGCCGACCAGCCGCCCGCTGGCCGCCGCCCTCGCATCGCTCTCCGGCGGCGCGGCTGATCACCAACACGACGAGGTCGGCGTGAGCGCCGCCTCGACCGTGGACTGCGGCAGCCTGCTGCCGCTGGAATTCCCCGCGGCCTGCCGCGGGGCGTTGGCCACCTGCCGCACCCTGCCGCCGGGACGGCGGCGCTCCGGGGAGGCACCCCGTGACCTTCCTCTCCCCGGCCCTTCTCATCGGCCTCGCGGGGCTGCTGCTGCCGGTGGCCATCCACCTGCTGTTCCGGCGGACGGCGAAGCGCGTGGACTGGGGCGCGATGCGCTTCCTGCGCGAGTCGGTCGTGCGGCGGCACCGCTGGATGCGCATGCAGGAGTTCCTGCTCATGTTCCTGCGCATCCTCGTCCCCGTCGCCGCCGCGCTCGCGATGGCGCGGCCCTTCCTCCCGCCCGGGTCGGGCACCACGACCCTCGCGGTCGCGGGGCTGCTGCTCGGCGCGGCCTTCCTGGGCGCGCTCGCCACCGTCACGCGCGGCCGCGGCCGCTGGGCCTCCGCCGCGCTGGCGGCGCTGGCCGTCGCCGCGTCGTTCCTGCTCTTCGCCATCGAGCGCAAGAAGCTCTTCTCCTTCCTCGGCAACATGGGCGAGGGCGACTGGGTCATCGTCATCGACGCCTCGCCCTCCATGACCCTCGCCCCCGGCGGCGAGTCGCTGCTGGACCGCGCGGTCAACGAGGCGAAGGCGGTCGTCGAAAAGGCCCCGAAGTCCGCCGCCTTCTCCATCGTGCGCGGCGGCCCCGTGCCCGAGGCGCTCGTGCTCCAGCCCACCCGCGACCGCGACGTCCTGCTGCGCGCCCTCTCCGCCCTCCAGCCCGCCCCCGGCGGCATGGACGCCATCAAGGCCCTCTCCCTCGCCTCCGTCGCCCTGGCCGAGGGCGCGAACAGCGCCAAGGGCGTGCTGGTCCTGACCGACACCCACCGCGACGGCTGGAACCTCGAGCATCCCGAGGAATGGTCCGCCGCCCGCGAACTCTTCGACAAGCTGCCCGGCGGCCGCGAACACCCGCCGCTGGTGCGCATGGTCTCGATGACGTCGCCCGGCTACGACCGCAACCTCTCCCTCAACCGCCCGCGCCTCTCCCGCGACCGCATCGGCACCGACCGCCCGGTGCAGATCCTGGCCGACCTCGAGAACAACGGCCGCGAGGCCGCCACCGCGCGCAGGATCTCGCTCGTCGTCGACGGCCGCGCCGTGGCGGAGCTGCAGCCGCCCACGCTCAACCCCGGCGAGATCTTCCCGGTGCGGTTCAGCCACCGCTTCCCCACCAACGGCTTCGCGCGCGCGACCCTGCGCCTCGACGCCGACGACAGCCTGCCCTTCGACAACTCGGTCGACCTCGCCGTGCCCGTCGTCCCGCCGCTGCGCGCGCTGCTGGTGGAAAGCCGCCCGCAGGCCCGGCGCTCCGCCCGCGCCGCGTTCTTCCTCAGCTTCGCCCTCAAGCCCGGCAAGCGCGGCGGGGCCGTGCCGGTCGAGGCCGACGTGATGCCCGTCGAGGAGATGGACGCCAGCCCGCGCCTGGAATCGTACGACGTGATCGTGCTCTCCGACCTCCCGCGCCTGCCGCCCCCCGCCGCCGGACGCCTGCGCGACTTCGTGGCCCGGGGCGGCGGGCTCCTGCTCGCCCCCGGCCCCGCCGCCGACACCGCCTTCTACAACGAGTGGATCTCCTCGTTCTGCCCGGCCGGCGCGAAGCTGGAACTGGGCGCCTGGAAAACCCCGCCCCCGGACGAACCCCTCCGCCTCGCCGCGCGCGCCGGCCGCCCGGGCCAGTCCGGCCTGGACGCGCTCGACGCCGGCGAGATCCAGGTCTTCGGCGCCTGGGACCTGCGCGCGACCGGCACCCCCGGCGCCGCCGTCCCGCTGCTGCGCTTCCAGCACGGCGAGCCCTGCCTCTCGCTGCTCTTCCACGGCCAGGGCCGCCTCGGCGTGTGCGCCATGCCGCTCGACGCCACCTGGTCCAACTTCCCCGCCCATCCCGTGTTCATCCCCGTCGTGCACGGCGTCATGGACCAGCTCGCGGGCGGGGCCTCCATCCCCGCGAACCTGCCCGCCGCCTGGAACCAGGACGACACCTGGCGCAACCCCGCCTACAGCCACGGCCCCATGGCGGGCGCGGGCCTGGTCGGCGTCTACAGCCCCGCCGTCCGCCGGGGCGAGAAGAAGTCCGCCGACATCACCCGGCTCGACTCCCGCGTCGACTTCGAATGGCAGGGCGGCGCCCCCGCCCGCAATTTCCCCAACGACAGCTTCCGCGTGCGCTGGACCGGCTTCCTGCGCGGCCGCGTCGACGGCGAGCACCGCCTCAACCTGTGGGCCGACGACCGCGCCACCGTCCGGATCGCCGGCAAGACCGTGATGACCCAGGGCCAGGAGGTCTCCGTCACCCTTTCCACCCGCGCGGCCGCGCCCATCGAGATCGACTACGAGGAGGAGAACGGCAACGCCGCCTGCAAGCTGCTGTGGGCGCTGCCCGGCGAACCCTTCGTCCCCGTCCCCGCCTCCGCCTTCTCCGCCCGCCCGCCCGATCCCGAGCCGGTCGCGGTCAAGGCCGCCGGCGCCGCCGGCGAATTCTTCCGCGCCCGCTGGTTCCCCGGCGCGCGCCAGTGCCGCCTCGCCATCGACGACGCGCTCCAGCCCGGCTTCTACAGCCTCGCCCTGCCCGCGGGCGCCGCCGACCTGCTGGAGGGCTGGCTGCCCCCCCAACCCCGCCCTGCGCTTCTGCGTCCAGCGCCCGCCCGGCGAGTCGCGCTGGAGCGAACTCGGCCCCACCGATCTCGGCCTGCTCAAGAACGCGGTCGGGCTCACCGTCACCGACTCCGCCCTGCGCTCCTTCGGCGGGCTCGAGCAGCAGACCTCCGGCCGCGAACTCTGGCGCATCCTCCTGTACCTGCTGCTCGCCGTCGTGATGGCCGAAACCGCCTTCGCCGCGCTCATCTCCCGCTCGCGCCGCCCCGGCGTTCCCGCCGCGGGCCGGCCCGCAACCCGGACGGTCCGCCCGTGACCGACCTCCCCTCCATCCTCGCCCCGCTGCGCGAGCCCATCCGCCTCGCCATTCCCGCCGGTTTCGCATTGGCGGGCCTGATCGGCCTGCGCGCCTGGAAACTCGAGTCGGCCGGGGCCGGCCGCGTCGCCCGCGCGCTGCAATTCCTGCTGCGCGCCTTCACCCTCGGCGCCGCCCTCTGGTTCGCGTTCGAACTCACCGCCGGCGTCTTCCACTGGCAGACCCCCGCCAGCCTGGCCGTGCCCGCCTTCCTCGGCGCGCTGGCCCTGGTGGCCGCGCAGGGCCTGAACGCCGGCGAACGCCCCGCCTCGCCCTGGCCCGGCCGCCTGCGCGCCGCGCTCCTCCTGCTCGTCATCTGGCTCATCGCCGAACCCGCCCGCACCTGGTTGCAGGACCTGCGCACCGAGCGCCGCGTGATCGTGCTCTTCGACGACTCCGCGTCCATGCAGACGCCCCCGGCCCCCGGCGCCCCCGCGCCGCTCGCCGCGGCGGTGGCCTCCGTGCAGGGCGCGCCCGGCCAGCCCTCCGCCTTCCTCGAGCAGCTCGGCAAGACCCACACGCCCGTGCTGCGCCGCTTCGCCCTCGAGTCCTCCGGCATCACCGCCGCCGACCTCCCCGCCCTCGGCGCGCTGGCCACCGGCACCAACGACGTCCGCCGCATGGGCAGCGACATCGCCGCCGCGCTGGAAGCCGTGACGAAGAACACCCCCGGCAGCCAGCTCAAGGGCGTCGTGCTCTTCTCCGACGGCCGCCACACCGGCGGGGGATCGGTCGAGGAAACCGCCCGCCGGCTCGGCGCGCAGGGCGTGCCCGTCTTCGCCGTGCCGCCCCCGGACGCCGGCCCCCGCCCCGACGCCTCGCTGGTGCGCGTCCGCCATCCCGACTCCATCTTCGAGTCCGACCGCGCCCGCTTCTCCATCCTCGTCCAGGCCTCCGCCATGCGCGGCCGCACCCTGCACGTCGTCCTACGGCAGGGCGGCCGCATCGCCGACGAACGCAAGCTGCCGGTCGCCGACGACCGCTTCCAGCAGGAGGTCGTGCTCGCCGACACCCCGGTCGACAAGGGCATCCTCGACTACGAGGTCTCCGTCACCGCCGACGGCGACGACGCCCATCCCGAAAACAACGCCCGCCCCCTGCGCATGGCCGTCAGCGACGACCGCTACCAGGTCCTGCTCGTCGACCGCGTCCCCCGCTGGGAGTTCCGCTACCTGCGCAACCTTTTCCACGCTCGCGACAAGTCCGTGCAGTTGCAGTCGGTGCTGCTCGAACCCGACGCCATCGCCGGCCGCACCCCCAAGGACGTCGAGGCCTCCCCCCGCCGCCCCTTCGGCGAATCCGAGGCCACCCGCCTGCCCGCCAAGGCCGAGGACTGGAAGCCCTTCGACGTCGTCATCCTCGGCGACATCCCCCCCGCCGCCCTCACCGCCGAACAATGGGAGACCCTGCGCGACATGGTCACGCGCCAGGGCGCGCTGCTCGTCGTCATCGCCGGTCCCGAACACATGCCCGCCGACTACCGCGGCCACCCCCTCGCCGACCTTCTGCCCGTCGATCCGGGCGCATCCCCCGGCCGCGCCGCAACCGACCCGTCCGCGTCCCCCGCCTTCCATCTGGTCGTCTCCCGCGCCGGCATGAAGCATCCCGTCATGCAGCTCGCCGACGACGCGGCCGCCAGCGCCGCCGTCTGGGGCGGCGTCCCCGCGCCGCAATGGCGCTCGCGCGTCGGGCAGCCCAAGCCCGCGGCCGAGGTCCTGCTCTTCGCCCGGCCCGAGCTGGGCGATCTCGCCGGCGGGGGCGACGCCGCGTCCGTCAACGCCCTCATCGACCGCATGCGCCTGCGCGACCAGGAGGAGCGCGACAACGCCCTCGTCACCTGGAACGCCCAGGGCCGCGGCCGCGTCGTCCTGCTCAATTTCGACGCCACCTGGCGGCTGCGCTACGGCACCGGCGACACCCACCACCACAAGTTCTGGGGCCAGGTCCTGCGCTGGGGCGCGGGGCCGCGGCTGCGTTCCGGCAACGACCGCCTGCGCCTCGGCACCGACCGGCTCGTTTACGCCCCCGGCGAACCCATGCGCATCCTCGCCCGCGCCTCCGCCGACGAAAAGACCCTCGCCGCGATCACGGACCTGCGCGCCACCGTGGACCAGGCCCCTGGAGGGCGGCGCTCCGGCGCCGCCTCCGACGGCGGCGCGGAAGCACCGCC
>JAXMHJ010000013.1:0-76257 GCA_046346795.1 Kiritimatiellia bacterium | reverse complement strand
GGTCTACTACTCCCTGCAGCGGCTCTGCAAGGCGCGGATGTTCAGCGACGTGCTCACCCGGATCCACTTCTGGGCCTGGCAGCTCATCATCGTCTGCGCGGCGATCACCCTGCCCTCGGGGCTGACGTCCTCCAAGGAGTACGCGGAGCTGGAGTGGCCGATCGACATCCTGATCACGCTGGTCTGGGTGGTCTTCACGGTCAACCTCTTCGGGACCATCCTCAAGCGCCGCGAGCGCCACATGTACGTGGCGATCTGGTTCTTCATCGCGACCGTCGTCACCGTGGCGATGCTGCACATCGTCAACTCCCTGGAAATGCCGGTCAGCCTCTTCAAGAGCTATTCCGTCTACGCCGGGGTGCAGGACGCGCTGGTGCAGTGGTGGTACGGGCACAACGCGGTGGCCTTCTTCCTCACCACCCCCTACCTGGGCCTGATGTACTACTTCCTGCCCAAGGCGGCCGACCGGCCGGTCTACAGCTACCGGCTGTCGATCATCCACTTCTGGTCCCTCATTTTCCTCTACATCTGGGCGGGGCCGCACCACCTGCTCTACACCGCGCTGCCCGACTGGGCGCAGTCCCTGGGCATGGTGCTCTCGCTCATGCTCATCGCCCCCTCCTGGGGCGGCATGCTCAACGGCCTGCTGACCCTGCGCGGCTCGTGGGACAAGGTCCGCCAGGAGCCGGTGCTCAAGTTCCTCGTCGTGGCGGTGACCGCGTACGGCATGTCCACCCTGGAAGGCCCGATGATGGCGATCAAGAGCGTCAACGCGCTCTCGCACTTCACCGACTGGACCATCGCGCACGTGCACACCGGCGCCCTGGGCTGGAACGGCTTCCTCACCTTCGGCGTGCTCTACTGGCTCATCCCGCGGCTCTACAAGACGCAGCTCCACTCCACCAGGCTGGCCAACGTCCACTTCTGGACCGGCCTGATGGGCATCCTCTTCTACGTCGTGCCCATGTACTGGGGCGGCGTGGTGCAGGGGCTGATGTGGAAACAGTTCACCCCCGAGGGCTACCTCCAGTATCCGAACTTCCTGGAGACCGTCACCCAGCTCCGTCCCATGTACATCCTGCGCGCGACGGGCGGGCTGCTCTACCTCAGCGGCGTGCTGATCATGGTCTACAACCTGGTCCGCACCGTGAAGGCCGGCACGTTCGAGCCCGAGACCGAGGCCTCCGCGCCCGCGCTGGACGCCATCCATGACGGGCACGACCCCTACAAGCACCGCATTCTCGAGCGCAAGCCGGTGCTCTTCCTCATCCTCTCGCTGGTCGCCGTGGCCATCGGCGGCCTGGTGGAAATGGTCCCGATGTGGCTGGTCAAGAAGAACATCCCCACCATCGCCAGCGTGCATCCGTACACCCCGTTGGAACTGGAGGGCCGCGACCTCTACATCCGCGAAGGCTGCAACAACTGCCATTCCCAGATGGTGCGTCCGTTCCGATCCGAGACCGAGCGCTACGGCACCTATTCCAAGGTCGGCGAGTATGTGTACGACCACCCCTTCCTCTGGGGCTCCAAGCGCACCGGACCGGATCTGCACCGCGTCGGCGGCAAGTACTCGCATGACTGGCACTACCGCCACATGCTGGATCCCCGCTCCACGTCCCCCGGCTCCATCATGCCCCGCTACCCGTGGCTGATCACCAACACGCTGGACACCAAGAAGACGGTCAAGAAGATCGCCGTCATGCGCAAGCTCGGCGTCGATTACCCCTTGGGGTACGAGGAGCGCGCGATGGCCGACCTCACGAAGCAGGCGGCGGAGATCGCCGACTTCCTCAAGACGAAGGACATCAAGGCCGACCCGACGCACGAGATCGTCGCGCTGATCGCCTATCTGCAGCGCCTGGGCCAGGACATCAAGGTCGCCGAAGCCGCGCAGGTGACGCCATGATCCGCAACGTACTCGAAGGAATCCAGGGGGCCGGAATTCTCCAGAGCTTCGCCCTCGTCCTCTTCGCCGCCTTCTTCACCGGCGTGTGCGTGTGGGCCTTCCGCCTGCGCAAGAGCCACGTCGACCAGATGGGGGCGCTGCCCCTGTCCGATGACAATCCCTCAAACGATCACGGAGACTGAACATGAGTGAACCCACCCGCAACAACGTCCCGGACATGGGGCACGACGCCGACGGCATCCGCGAGCTGGACAACTTCCTGCCCCGCTGGTGGCTCTGGCTGCTCTACATCACCGTCATCTTCGGCGTGATCTACCTGCTCGTCTACCACGTCTTCGACGCCGCCCCGCTCCAGGCGGAGCAGTGGAAGCAGGAGGTCGCCGCCGCCAAGGCGCAGGCCGAGAAACTGGCCGCCAGCCAGGGTCCCGCCGCCGCGGTGGTGGAGCCGTCCAACGATCCCGAGGTGCTCGCGCTGGGCAAGTCGATCTTCGACACCAAGGCCAACTGCTGGACCTGCCACGGCAAGTTCGGCGAAGGTCTCATCGGCCCGAACATGTGCGACAACTACAAGATCCACGGGTTCGCGTTCACCGACACCATCCATACGATCACCGAGGGCGTGCCCATCAAGGGCATGATCTCGTGGAAGACGCAGCTCAACCCCAAGGAAATCTACGCGGTGGGCAGCTACATCTGGCGGTTCCGCGACAATCCGCCGAACCAGAAGGCCCCGGAAGGGTTTGACGAGAGCGGCAAGCCCGCTCCCGGCCTGCCGAGAACCCCGGCGGCGCCCGGCATGCCGCCAGTCCCGGCCACCAACCCCGCCGCTCCAGGCGGTCCGCCGCCCCCGCCAGTCGAGTCCCATCGAGGCCTCCGAGACCCCGCCGTGCTGGCCGCCGGCGAGGAAATGTTCGAGACCAAGCTGATCTGCTGGACCCTGCCACGGCAAGGACGGCGGCGGCATGCCGGCGCTCGGACCCAACCTGACCGACAACTACAAGATCAACGGACATGCCTTTTCCGACATCGACCCGGGTCATCACCAACAGGTCCCCGGCGGCGCTCGCGATCTCGTGGGAAGACGCGACTCAAGCCGGAGAGATCCTCACCGTGGCCACCACGTCTGGAACCTCAAGGAGCACGACCCCGCGACGCCCAAGCCGCCCGAAGGCTACGACGCGGACGGCAAGCCCGCGCCCGGCTGGACCCCGGCCCCGGCCCCCGCCGTTCCGGCGGCAACCGCAGCGCCGGCTCCCGCCGCCCCCGCCGCGGCTCCGCGGCGCCCGCTCCCGCGCCGGCTCCCGCCCCCGCGGCCCCGCTCCGCCCCGTAACACCACAGCCCCGGCCCCTCGACCCATGAGCATCATCGCCAATCAGGGAGCTGCCGGAGGCACCTGCCTGTTCGCGACAAAATTTCCACGGCGGAGGTGGGTGGCAAGCGCATCTGGCTCTATCCCACCAAGCCCTCCGGCCGGTTTTACCGGGCGCGGACCTGGGTGAGCTGGTTCCTGCTGGCGCTGATGTTCGCGGGGCCGTGGATCCGGATCCACGGGAATCCCATCCTGCAGATGAACATTCCCGAGCGGAGGTTCTACATCTTCGGGACCCTGTTTCTGCCGCAGGATTTCTACATCCTCGCCATCGCCGGCATCACCGCCTTCGTCAGCCTGGTGCTGTTCACCGCGGTGTTCGGGCGGGTGTGGTGCGGCTGGTTGTGTCCGCAGACGGTCATGATGGAGATGGTCTTCCGCAAGATCGAGTACTTCATCGAGGGCGACGGCCCCATGCAGCGCCTGCTGAACCTCGCCCCGTGGACCCCGGGAAAACTGGCCAAAAAGGTGATCAAGCAGGTGGTGTTCTTCGCCCTGTCCTTCCTGGTCGGCAACCTGCTGCTCGCCTACATCATCGGACCCGAGGCGCTGGGAAAAATCATCACCGATCCCATCGGCAGCCACGTCGGCGGACTCACCGCCATGATCCTGTTCTCCCTGCTCTTCTACGGGATCTTCGCCCGCTTCCGCGAACAGGCCTGCATCTTCATCTGCCCCTACGGCCGCTTCCAGTCGGTGCTGCTGGACGAGAACTCCCTCGTCGTCGCGTACGACTACAAGCGCGGCGAGGGACGGGCCAAGTTCAACCCCAAGCTCACCGTCGAGGACCGCAAGCTCAAGGGCCTGGGCGACTGCGTGGACTGCGGCCGCTGCGTCGCCGTCTGCCCCACCGGGATCGACATCCGCAACGGCACCCCGCAGCTCGAGTGCGTCAACTGCACCGCCTGCATCGACGCCTGCGACTTCATGATGGACAAGGTCAAGCGCCCCCGCGGCCTCGTCCGCTTCGCCTCCCGGTCCAACATCGAGAACGGCACCCGCTTCACCCTCACCGGCCGGCTCAAGGCCTATGTCGCCCTTCTCTGCGTCCTCCTCACCGGACTGTTCACGCTCCTGCTCACGCGCGACCCGGTCGAGGCCACCCTGCTGCGCGCGCCGGGCATGACCTACCAGAAGCTGCGCGAGGGGCACTACTCCAACCTGTACACGGTCAAGCTGTTCAACAAGACCACCCGGCCCCTCGACGCCACGTTCGAGCTGCAGGAGCCGGCGGGTGGTCACCTGACCGTGGCCGGCCAGCAGACCCTCACGGTCCCGCCCGCCTCCCCCTACCAGTCGGTGCTCATTCTCGACCTGCCCGAGAAGCAGGCCGGACTGAACGTGCCCGTCAGCGTCCGCCTGATGTCGGGCGGCCAGGTTGTCCATGTTCTGAAGACCAACTTCATCGGACCGGGGGAGGAGCACCATGACAAAGACTGAATCACGCGCCAACTGGTGGCCGTACGTCGTCTACGGCGGATACGGCCTGTTCGCCTGCATCGCGATCGGCGGCGCCATCCTCCTCTCCCGCAGCAGGGTCGACCTCGTCTCGGCGGACTACTACGCCCAGCAGATCGGCTACGAGGGGCGGCTCAACGCCATGCGCGCGGCCTCGCTGCCCGGGCATGCCTTCCAGATGGGGCTGATCCGGGACGGCGTCCTGGAAATCCAGCGTCCCTCCGCCCCGGCCGGGGCCATCACCGGCACCGCCTGCCTCTACCGGCCCTCGGACCCGTCGCTGGACCTGTCCCTCCCCCTCACGCTGTCGGCCGGAGGGGCCATGAGCATCCCCGTCAAGGGGCTGAAATCCGGCTCCTGGCGGCTGAAATTGGAGTGGGAGGTCGAAAAAACTGCACATTATCAGGAGATCAGCGTCAATCTACCCTGAACCCGCCATGACCTCCACCCTCTATCCCGTCGCCGCGCTGTCCCTGGGACTCGTGGGAAGCCTGCACTGCCTCGGCATGTGCGGCCCCATCGTGCTCGCGCTGCCGAGGCAGGGGAGGGGGGCGAAGGCCGCCGCCATGCTGGTCGCGCACCACCTCGGCCGCGCCCTCAGCTATGCCGGCATGGGGCTCGCCGCCGGCGCGCTCGGCCGCGGCATTTCCCTCGCAGGATTTCAAAAAGGACTCTCCATCGGAATGGGGCTGGTGCTACTGTTAGCACTGGCGGGGCAAACCATCCGGTGGAGGGTCCCCCTTCCTTCCCTCTATGTAAAGTTTGTTGCAAGCCTAAAAATACAAATGTCCCGGCGGTTCCATTCGGGTGGAGTGGGTGCCCGCCTGATGTTTGGCATGCTGAACGGCCTGTTGCCGTGCGGGCTGGTCTACACCGCCTTGGCTCTTGCCGTCGCCACCGGCGGCGCGTTTTCGGGGGCGCTCTTCATGTTCCTTTTCGGCCTGGCCTCGTCCCCGGCCCTCGTCGCGCTCTCCATCGGGGGCTGGCACGCCGGCGACGCCATCCGGCCCCTCCTGCGCCGCGCCGCCCCCGCCCTCACCTTTGTCTTCGCCCTGCTCTTCATCGTCCGGGGCCTGGGTCTGGGCATCCCCTACCTCAGCCCCGGCGACGCCCATCGCGCCCCCGCCCCGGCCGCGGGTGTCGAGGAAGACGACGACGAGGGCGGATTCTCCTGCTGTTCCGGAAAGGAGTGATCCCCCATGCGCCCCGGCGCCCTTCGCACGCTGATCGTCCCGCCGGCCTTGCTGGTTCTTGCCTGCTTTGCCGGTCCCATCCGGGCGGATGACACGCAGTATTGGAACGAATTCGTCCTCGCCTTCGACCTGGCCGACCGGGTGTCCCTGGAGGCCGCCGCGGAACAGCAGTTCGTGGACGACCTGTCCACCTTTGGCGTCATCAACTTCACGCTTCAGCCCGCATGGGAGTTGACCGATGGATTTTCCCTCGGCCCGGGATTCCAGTACGAACGCGAACTGGAGGAGGGCGCGTGGCTCGAGGAAAAGCGCGCCTGGCTCCATGCCACCGTGTCCGCGTCCTTCGCCGAGTGGACGGTGAAGCTGCGGACGAATCTCGAATACCGCGACCTCGAGGCGGACGACACCTGGCGCCTGCGCGAGAAGGTGAAGGTCCGGCGTCCGCTGCGCCTGGGTGCGGTCGAACTGGAACCCTTCGCCTTTGAGGAGCCGTTCTACGACTTCGGCGCCGGCCGGTGGAACCAGAACCGGGCCGCCGCCGGGTTCACCTTCAAGCTGGCCGAGGGCATCGAGATGTCCCCCGCCTACATGAACCTGGCCCGGCGCTCCGGCGACGACTGGAGCTTCGCGCACGTGATCTGCACCGAGGTCGCGTTCGAGTTCTGAGGCCGGCCGCGCGCAGCCCTTCCCCGGAGCATATCCGGAAGGATCTTCTTTCCGGCCAAAAACCGGGGCGAAGCCGCAACGGCGTATCGCCGATTGATCTTTGCCGCCGGCGTTGAGACCGGATCGCCCGTTTTCAACCGCCCCAACCCGCTTACGCAGGGGTAGAGCAGGGGCCTGCGCACCTGCTCCCCCTGAACGCGGTAAAGGCACAGCGGGGTCCCGGCCCCCGCTGTACCGCCCGTCCCCGGAAGCGTGCGTCTCCCGCGGCGAAATTTCCCCGCAGCCGCAACCCCCGTGGCCGGAGGCTCCGGTTCAGTTGCTCTTCAGCGAAGAGGGGGCGAAGGCGGCCGGCTTGCCGGGGGCGCCGAAGTCGAAGCCGAACACCACGTAGGCCTCCACGTCCGGCGCGTCGTCGTTCACGCCGATGAGCGGCACCATGTCGAGATGCGTGTTGCGGGTCGGACGGAACTGGAGGCTGGGGCCGATGCCGAGGGTCTGCTCGGGATCGTCGCGCTCACCCTTGACCGACTCGCTGGCCGCCTTGGCCTCGGCCCCGATGCTCCACCCGCGGTCATTCACGGCATAGCTGATGGCGGTGCTGGCCTGCCACTCCTGCGTCCGTTCCTCCCCGCCGAGTTCGTATTCGTAGACCAGGTTCAAGCCCCAGTGCACGGAGGAGGTCAGCTCGTCCCCCAGCAGGATCTTGTATTCGGCGACGTCGGGGCCGTCCTCGGTGACCTTGTACTCGCCGTACAGGGTGGGGTTCAGCGGCAGTTTTCCCCAGTCCGCCAGCGCATAGCGCAGCTCGAAGGCGAAATTGTCGTGGCGGGTGGTGCCCTCGACGTCCTTTTCCAGGTTTTCGTAGAGGTCGAGCTGGAACCGGTGGGGGAGTCCGACCTCCCATTCGGTCTGCCAGCGGAACTTGGAGTCGCCGTTGTCGTAGAACTTGCCCCGCCACCACTGTTCCACGCCCATGCCTCCGGGGGGCTGCTGGAGGTAGATGCGCGTCGTCGGGAAGCGCCGGCGGGTCGTCCATTCCGGTTGCAGGTAGGGACCCACCGGGATCTCCTCCTTGAGGCTCTCGGGGGTTACGGTCATGGTGTCCAGCTCCACGGGGGAGCTGGCGGCGAAGCCGGTGGAGGCGAGGGTCAGGAGGGCGACCACGGATGCGAGGGGGCGGTGATGCATGGGTTTCCTTGTCGGGTGGGAGCAAGCCCCGGGCATCGGGACTTTCACATTCAACGCCGCGACGTGCGAAAGGGTTCGGGCGGGGTGAATTTTCCCGCCGCGCGGTTCACGGGCCGGCGGTCCGTCCCCCCGGTTTTGCATTGCCGCGGTTCCCCCGGGTGATATGGACGTTGACCCGAAGAACCCGGAGCAAGGAATGAAGATCGCGCGAGTGTTGAATGCGGAGAGTGGCGGGCCCGTGTACGCCGAGGCGCGGCCCGGGAACCGGTTTTTGCTGCTGGAAGGGCATCCGTTCGAGGGCGGGTTGCGGGAGACGGGGAAAGAGGTCAAGGCCGCGCGGCTTCTCCGCCCCGTGGAACCGCCCGTCATCTACGGGATCGGCCTGAACTACCGGAAACACGCGGAGGAGACCGGCAAGGCGATTCCGGAGCGCCCCGTGGTCTTCATGAAGGCCCCGACGGCCGCGCAGGACCCGGGCGCCCCGATCGAGCTGCCCCGGCACTGCGCGAGCAAGGCGGTCGACTTCGAGGGGGAGCTGGCGGTGATCATCGGGCGCCGCGGCAAGAACATCCCCCGGGAGCGCGCGCTCGAATACGTGTGGGGCTACACCTGCGCGAACGACGTCAGCGCGCGGGACTGGCAGCACCATCTGGGCGGCGGGCAGTGGATCAAGGGCAAGTCCTTCGACACGTTTTGCCCCCTGGGGCCGTGGGCGGTCACGCAGGACGAGATTCCCGATCCCGCCGGGCTGGCCCTGGAAACCTGGGTGGCGGGCGAACGCATGCAGCAGGCCTCGACCGGCGACATGGTGTTTGACGTGGCCGTCCTGATCGCGTTCCTGAGCGGGAGCGTCACGTTGCTGCCCGGCACGGTGATCCTGACCGGCACCCCCTCGGGGGTCGGGGCGGCGCGGGACCCGCACCGCTGGCTGAAGCCGGGGGAGGAGGTCCGGGTGGAGATCGACGCCATCGGGACGTTGAGCAACCCGGTGGTGGAGGAGGCGGTCCCATGAAGGCCCGGCTGTTTCACGCCGTGGCCGCCGGCCTCCTGCTGGGCTCCTTCGTTTGCGATCGCGGGACGGCCCGGCAGTGGGAGGACAACGCGGGGAAATCGATCGAGGCGGAGTTTGTGCGGATGAAGGACGGATGGGTGGAACTGGCCGTCAGCAACAAGGTGGTGCGGGTGCCGTTCCGGAATCTCAGCCCGGCCGACCAGACGCATGCGCGCAGCCTGGCGGCGGATCAGATGGCCAACGCCCTCGTCGGGCAGTTGGAGGGCCTCGCCCCGAAGGAGGAGGAGCCCGGGGCGGACCTTCCGGCCGGTCCCGCCGATCCGGCGCCGGCGGCCCGCGGCGACGCGCGTCCGCGCCGGGGGGACGAAGCGGGCGGGGACACGGCCCGGCGCGGCAAAAAGGAGATCGAGGCCGCGCTGAAGGCCATCGATCCGGGCGGCTCGCGCGGGACGGAGTCGGAGCGCGCCACCGCGCTGTTGAACGCCTACCGGTACCTGTGCGGGCTGGCCTTTGATGTGCAGACCGACGGGCAGTTCGAGGCGATCTCCCTTGCGGGGGCGAAGCTGTGCGAGGCGATCGGCCGGCTGGACCACGTCCCGGCAAATCCCGGATGGGCCGACGAGGAGTACCGCAAGGGGTACCAGGGCACCTCCCAGGGCAATCTGTTCTCCGGGGGTGGCGGGGCCGTGGCCTCCGTGCACGCGTACATGAATGACAGCGGCGGGGATACCATGCCGGTGCTCGGGCACCGGCGCTGGTGCCTGAATCCGGGAATGCTGAAGACCGGCTTCGGCACCTCCGGTTCCTATTCCTGCATGCATGCTGTTGACTCCAGTCGAGGCCAGGTGCCCGACTGGGAAATGGTGGCCTATCCCGCGCCGGGGTTTTTCCCCATTTCGTACTTCGGCGCCCGGCACGCCTGGAGCATCACCTTGAATCCCAATGAGTTCCGTCATCCGGAGGAGATCCGGGAGGGACAGATCAAAGTTTGCCGGGTGCATGATTCCGGCAAGCTGGGCGATGAAATGCAGCTCGTGTACAGCGGGGTTGACCATGCCGGATACGGGGTGGCCAACTGCATCATTTTCCTGCCCAAGGACCTCGATCTGGGCAACGGAAAACGCTACCGGGTGGAAGTCGCCGACATCAAGAAGAAGTCCGGCAAGACGGTTACCCTTTCCTATGAAGTCGAGTTCTTCAATGACTGATGCTTTCCTCCGATTCTTCTTTCCTTTCGCTTTCCCAAGGGTAGCTTGCGCGGTTTTTAAGAAAGACTCCTCATGCGCATCGTAAAAGAAGGCTGGCCATTCATCATTGGCTCTCCGCTGGTTTGCGGGGCGGTGGCGGGGATCGCCCATTACATGGGCCTCCCGGTCATCGCCACGGCCATTTGGGTGCTTGGACTGGTCCTGCTTGCCTTCATGGTCTACTTCTTCCGCGATCCGGAGCGGACCTCTCCGGCGGACCCCGCGCTCCTGGTTTCCGGAGCGGACGGGGTGGTTCGGACGGTTGAGCAGATCGAGGACCCGAAGTATCTGGGGGTTCCTGCGGTTCGCATCAGCGTTTTTCTCAATCCCTTCAATGTCCATGTCAATCGCACCCCGATCGGCGGCAAGGTGACCGGACTTCGGTATGTTCCTGGACGACACATGTTTACGATGAGCAATGAGTCGTCGGAGCACAACGAGCACAGCGAGATCCGGATTGCCGGGGCGGTTCCCTGCCTGGTCACACAGATTGTTGGACCGGTGGTTCGCCGCGTGATATACTGGTACGCCGAGGGCCAGGAGATTCAGAAGGGTGAACGTCTTGGTCTGATGAAGTTCGGGTCGCGGATGGACGTCTACTTTCCCCAAGGGGCGGTGGAAGTCCTGGTTCGCCCGGGCGACAAGGTGCGGGCGGGCGAAAGTCCGATCGCCAGAATCACCGGAAAGGTTTGAGGATGAAAATCACGTGGAAACTTTTGGTGCCGACGCTCTTCACCATCCTGGCGTTTATCGCCGGCTTCTTCGCCATTCTGGCGGTATTCGAGCATGATTTCCTCAAGGCGGCCAAGCTGGTCATGCTCTCCATGATCCTGGACGGGGTGGATGGAAACATCGCCCGGCTGCTGAAGTCGTCCAGCCCCTTCGGCGCGGAGATGGACACCTATGTGGACATCCTGAGCTTCGGGGTCGCCCCGGCCTTGATGGCCTACTTCTCCGTGCTGCACGAGTTCGGGGCGTTCGGTCTGATGATCACGACCGCGATGGTTTTGAGCGGCATGCTGCGGCTCGCCCGCTTCAAGGTGGTCGACCCCAACCGCGGACAAAACGGGTTCCTCGGCCTCCCCATCACCGTGAACGCGGGGCTCCTCTCCGCCGTTTACTACATCGTCGAATCCCGCGAGGTGGTCGGGCTGGAATTCCTGCGCGAAGGGTGGGGGGGCATGCTGGTTTGGAGTTGCTCGCTGTTGATGATCCTCCTGCAGGTTTCCCACGTCCGCTATCCCAAACCTTCGAAAAACTGGGTGTTCTTCGTCCCCTCCGCCGGTCTGGTGTGCACCCTGTTCATCGGAGGGCTTCCCGGCCTGATCGGCGCCTGCATGATGGTGGCCTACGGGCTGTATTACGCTTTTCTGTGCCCGCTGCTTCCCCGCGAAGCCGCCGCCCTGCCTTTGATCGAGGACGAGGAGCCCATCGCCCCGGAGGACGACGAAGAGGAGGTTCACGCCTCGTCGTCGCGCAGGTAAGTCAGTTTTTTTAGATCCGACTTTACATTCTGACCTTAATTCCCCTACAATCCAAACCCGGGCGGAGGGGAACCGTTTCGGCCTTTCATTGGGTCGGCGGTTTGTTTTGAGTTACCGAACTGTTTACAGGAGAACCACCATGAAATTTTCATCATTGATTGGCACGATCTTTGTCACCGCGGGCATTGCCCTGGGGTCGGCGCACGCGCAGCTCGTGGTCAGCAACTCGTGTTTCGCCCTGGCTGACGGCGGGGCGGTCGGGGGAGCCGCGGACGGTTCCGCCGAGGACATTGCGCTGACCATCAATAAGCTGACGGGCGTCGTGGCCCCCCTCGGCGCGACCGGTGCAACCGGAACGTTCAACGGCGAAGCGCTCGCCTTCTGGCCGAACAGTTCAACCTTGTTCACCTTTGACGCCGGTGTTCTCGTCAAACTGAACTTGAGCACGGGGGCCAAGACCATCATCGGCTCGCCCGGAACCATCCAGGGACCCCTCGGCGCCATCGCGGTGGACGACATCGACGGGCTGACTTTTGACGCCTCGGTGTCTCCTCCCCGCATGTATGCCTCCCTGCGCCGCGCGGCCAACGGCGCGAACGACCTCCTGATGCTGATCAACACCAACAACGGGAGCGTGGTGGCCAATGCCTTTGGCACCGGAAAAGACTATCTGGTCGTCTCCAACTACACGGCGTCGGGCGGCCAGTTGTGCGACGACGTCGACGACATCGCCCTCGATCCGGCCACCGACGTGATGTACGCCATCCTGAATGATGGCGGGGCCTCCGACCAGCTCGTCACCATCGATCTGACCAGCGGGGCGATCAACCGCCTGGGCGAGCTGACCGTGGATGACGCGGAAGGGCTGGCCTTCTACATCGATGGTTCGCTGTTCGCGTCCACCGGCAAGGACGCCGCGAACACCGCCACCCGCAACCGGCTCTTCGACATCGACAAGACGAATGGAACCGCCACCAATCCTCGCGTTCTGACCGGGTACGAGGACATTGAAGGTCTGACCTGCTTCACCGCCAACGCCTCCCTGATCGGGGATTTCGTCTGGCGGGATACGAATCGCAACGGGATTCAGGATTCCGGGGAACCCGGGGTCGCCGGGGTGACCGTGCGCATCTACCGCTCCAGCGACAACACCCTGCTGGGCACCAAGACCACCGACGCCCAGGGTCGCTATTCCTTTGTGGAACCCACGGGCAGCTACTACGTGGTTTTCACCGCCCCCTCGGGCTATGCCTTCACCTCCCAGGATGCCGGGGGCAACGACGCCGTGGACAGCGATGCCAACACCTCCACCGGGCGCTCCCACACCTTCAGCGTGCCGCTCAACGGAAACGACCTGACCATCGACGCCGGTTTGATCTGCCTGAATCCCGTGATCGTCTGTCCGCCCACGGTCGTCCTCGAATGCCCCGCCACCGGAACCGGAACCAACGTGACCGGACGGGCCACCGCGACCAGCCCCTGCGGCTGCGCCGTCACCGTGGCCTTCGCCGACACCTCCGCCCCCGGATGCGGAGCCACCTACACCCTCACCCGCACCTGGACGGCCACGGACGCTTGCGGCGGTTCCGCCACCTGTGCGCAGACCATCCAGATCCAGGACACCACCAAGCCGGTGCTGGTCGGCGTGCCCGCCAACACCACCGTGCAGTGCGACGCGATCCCCGCCGCCCCCACCGTCACGGCCACCGACACGTGCGACAACTCGGTCATCCCGGTCCTCACGACCTCGACCACCCCCGGAGCCTGCGCCCAGTCCTACACCCTGACCCGCACCTGGACCGCCACCGATGATTGCGGCAACGTCCAGACCGCCGCGCAGGTCATCACCGTGCAGGACACCACCGCCCCGGTGATCTCCGGCGTCGGCGGCCCGGCGACCATCCAGTGCGACCAGCCCATCGTCTTCTCCTCGCCGACTGCGACGGACAACTGCGATGCGACGCCGACCCTCACCTTCGCCGACGCGACGGTGCCCGGTTCCTGCCCGCAGAACTTCGTGCGCACCCGCACCTGGACCGCGACCGACAAGTGCGGCAACTCACGCACCGCCAGCCAGGCCATTACCGTGCAGGACACCACCGCCCCGGTGATCTCCGGCGTCGGCGGCCCGGCGACCATCCAGTGCGACCAGCCCATCGTCTTCTCCTCGCCGACCGCGACCGACAACTGCGACGCGACCCCGACCCTGACCTTCGCCGACGCGACGGTGCCCGGCTCCTGCCCGCAGAACTTCGTGCGCACCCACCACCGGACCGCGACCGACCGTGCGGCAACTCGCAACCGCCAGCCCGAGGTCATTACCGTGCAGGACACCACCGCCCCGGTGATCTCCGGCGTCGGCGGCCCGGCGACCATCCAGTGCGACCAGCCCATCGTCTTCTCCTCGCCCACCGCGACCGACAACTGCGACGCGACCCCGACCCTGACCTTCGCCGATGCGACGGTCCCCGGCTCCTGCCCGCAGAACGTGCGCACCCGCACCTGGACCGCGACCGACGGTGCCGGGCGTCAAGACCGCCAGCCAGGCCATCCCGGTGCAAGGACGACGGCTCCGGTCATCAGCGGGGTCGGCGGCCCGGCGACCATCCAGATGCGATCGGCCATCGTCTTCTCCTCGCCGACTGCGACCGGACAACTGCGATGCGACGCCGACCCTCACCTTCGCCGACACCCGGTGGTGCCCGGCTCGCCGCAAGGAGCTTCGTGCGCACCCGCACCTGGACCGCGACCGACAAGTGCGGCAACGTCAAGACCGCCAGCCAGGCGATCACGGTGCAGGACACCACCGCCCCGGTCATCAAGTGGGATCGACCCCGCGGCCACGATTGATGCGACCAGCCCATCGTCAACACCAGCACCCCGACCGCGACCGACAACCGCGACGCGACCCCGACCCTGACCGCTCGCCGACGCGACGGTCGCCGGCTCTGCCCGCAGGAACTTCGTCCGCCTGCACCTGGACGCAACGGACGGTGCGGCAACTCACGCACCGCCAGCCAGGCGATCACGGTGCAAGACACCACCGCCCCGGTGATCTCCGAAGATCGGCCCCGCGGCCACGTTGAGTGCGACCAGCCTATTGTGTTCAGCTCCCCGACGGCCAGCGACAACTGCGACGCGACCCCGACCCTGACCTTCGCCGACGCGACGGTCGCCGGCTCCTGCCCGCAGAACTTCGTGCGCACCCGCACCTGGACTGCGACCGACAAGTGCGGGAACGTCAAGGCCGCCATGCCGAAGGCCATCACCGTGCAGGACACCACCGCCTGGTGCGTTCTCCGGCGTCGGCGGCCCGGCGACCATCCAGTGCGATCAGCCCATCGTCGCGCTGGCACCCCGACGGCCAGCGACAACTGCGACGCGACCCCGACCCTGACCTTCGCCGACGCGACGACGGCTCCTGCCCGCAGGAACTTCGTCCGCACCCGCACCTGGACCGCGACCGACAAGTGCGGAAACGTCAGACCTCCAGCCAGGCCATCACGGTGCAGGACACCACCGCCCCCAGTCATCAGCGGGGTCGGCCGGCATGCAACAATCCAGTGCGACTTCAGCCCATCGTCTTCTCCTCGCCGACTGCGACGGACGCTACGACGCGACCCCGACCCTGACCTTCGCCGACGCGACGGCCGCGCTCCTGCCCGCAGAACTTCGTGCACCCGCCTGGACCGCAACGGACAAGTGCGGAAACGTCAAGAACTGCAGCCAGGCCATCACCGTTCAGGACACCACCCCGCACCGGTGATCTCCGGCGTCGGCAGCCCGGCGACCATCAGTGCGACCAGCCCATCGTCGGCTTCTCCTCGCAACCGCGACCGACAACTGCGACACGACCCCGACCTGACCTTCGCCGATGCGACGTGCGCCAGGTCCTACCCGCAGAACTTCGTCCACCCGCACCTGGACCGCGACCGTGAGTGGAACGTCAAGACCGCCAACCAGGCCATCACGTGCCGCGGACACGACGGCTCCGGTCATCAGCGGGGTCGGCGGCGGCGACCATCCGGTGCGACCGACTTCGCCGAACGGCACCTGCGACCGCGACGGACAACTGCGACGCGACCCCGACCTGACCTTCGCCGACGACGGTGCGCTCCTGCCCGCAGGACTTCCGTGCGCACCGCACCTGGACATGACCGACAAGTGCGCCCAACTCCCGCACCGCCAGCAGGCCGTGCGTGCAGGACACCGCCCAGGCGATCTCCGGCGTCAGCGGCCCGGCGACCATCCAGTACGACGACATCGTCTTCTCCTCGCCGACCGCGACCGACAGCACGACGCGACCCCGACCCTGATGACCTTCGCCGGCGGCGGGTGCCCGGCTCCTGCCGCAGGACTTCGTGCGCACCCGCACCTGGACCGCGACCGACAGTGCGGCAACTCACGCACCGCCAGCCAGGCCATTACCGTGCAGGACACCACCGCCCCGGTGATCTCCGGCGTCGGCGGCCCGGCGACCATCCAGTGCGACCGGCCATCGCTCTTCTCGCCGACCGCGACCGACAACTGCGACGCGACCCCGACCTGACCTTCGCCGACGCGACGGTACGGCTCCTGCCGCAGGACTTCATTGCGCACCCACCTGGACCGCGACCGACAAGTGCGGCAACTCACGCACCGCCAGCCAGGCCATTACCGTGCAGGACACCACCGCCCCGGTGATCTCCGGCGTCGGCGGCCAACGACCGTCGATCGAACCAGCCCATCGTCTTCAGCACCCCGACCGCGACGGACAACTGCGATGCGACGCCGACCCTCACCTTCGCCGACGCGACGGTGCCCGGTTCCTGCCCGCGAACACCGTGCGCACCCGCACCTGGACCGCGACCGACAAGTGCGACATCGAGACCGCCGGCAGGCCATCACCGTGCAGGACACGACCAAGCCGGTGATCACCTGCCCGAACGCGGTCACGGTGCAGTGCCTTTCGGACGTGCCCGCGCACCCCGCCCCGACCTCGTGGTGGCCCTCGACAACTGCGGGACCGCGACGGTCACGCATGACGGCGCCGAGCACGGCCACGAGGAACTCCGTGCAACCGGGTGATCACGCGCACCTACCGCGCGACCGGCACCTGCAGGAACTGCGACCTGCACCAGACGATGAAACGATCGACAACACCCGGCGTGCAGACCAGCTTCCTGCAAGACCAGATCCTGCAGTGCGTCTCGCAGCTCCCGGCGCCGGTGCAGCCGACGGTGGTGGACAACTGCGACACCTCGCTGACGGTGAGCACAGCGACGAGCGCTGACCGACTTCTCGCCGGTGGTCTGCAGCCGCTCGACCCGGTGCGTCTGGACCTTCACCGACGACTGCGGCAACCGCCTGCGCCTCACGCAGACCTTCTTCATCCGCGACCTCAAGCCGGTGATCACCTGCCCGAAGTGCCGACGGCATGACCGAGTTGGTTGCAGACGGTGCGCGCGCTGATCCCGACGGTGACGGACAACTGCGGCGCCGGCGAGGTGGTCGTGGTGCAGAGCCCGCCCGCGGGCACGGTGCTGACCGGCGGGACGACGGTGAGTGACGCCGGCGGCGACGGACGCCTGCGGCAACGCCGCGAGCTGCACGACCAGCGTGACGGTGAACTGCGGCCCGCCGGCCATCGAGCTGGTCAAGACCGTGTATCCGGCCACGACGGCGGTTCGTTCTGCTTGCCCGGGGCGGAGATCGTCATCT
Source organism: Kiritimatiellia bacterium (assembly GCA_046346795.1). Classification (GTDB taxonomy): domain Bacteria; phylum Verrucomicrobiota; class Kiritimatiellia; order SS1-B-03-39; family UBA6053; genus JAXMHJ01. The sequence continues at coordinate 59,033 of JAXMHJ010000013.1, read as the reverse complement.
CGACCAACAACGCGCCGGACGGCCTACTGCTTCGGTGAAGAACACGGGCGCGCTAGACCTGATCAACCTGAAGGCTCAGCGACGCCACCCTGGGCATGCCGGAGATCAACGTGTTTCTCGCTGGCGGTAGGCGATCGCGGATATTCTCCGGTGGACTACGCTGATGGCCAGCCTGACCAACGTGGCGCGGTGGCGGCGCATCGGTGACGGGGGTGCCGGTGAGCGACACCGGACGACGCGGAGGTGAAGAAGATCGGCCGCGAGATCCAGATCGTCAAGACGGTGGCCTACAGCGACAACGCGCCGTGCCCGGGGCTGGACACCTCTACGCGGTGAACGGGCAGCCGGTGGCCTACCTGCTTCGTGGTGACGAACTGCTGGGCGACATGCGCTCGCGCAGGTGGTGATGCCGACGACGACATCGGCATGGACCCGATCCCGCTGAGCGACCGGCGTGGGGCGACGACGGCGAAGGTCTCGATCAACGGCGGCAGCCCTGACCAACACGGCGTGGGCGGTGGGACTGCCGCCGGTGGGCCTGCCGGTGAAGGATGACGACCCGGCCAGATCCTGGAACGGGCCCGTGGTGCAAGTGGAGCAGGCCAGCAGCACATCGGCACGACGGCGGCGCCCACTGCCCCGAGGACGACATCGCCCTGATCCGGCAATGCAGCACCCCGGTGACCTGTACTTCGGTGAAAGGCGGGACGTCACGCTCTTCAACATCGAGGTGAGCATTCCGGTATTCGGGTTCTCGTCCGTCGTGGCATTTCCCTGAATGTCGGCCAGACGGTCATCTTGCCGCCGGCTTGTTCGTAGACGCAGCGGTGACGAACGTCGCCCGGGTGACGGTCAGCCGCCCTCGGCGGGGTGTTCTTCATCGATGACGAGGCGATGTGGAGAAACCTCCAGGCCACCGTGCAGGTGGACAAGACGGTAGCCGCCGGATGGCGGGTATGTCGTCATTCTCCAACTCCATGAGACGCTGAACCTGCCCGCGCCCGGTGCGGTGACCTACTGCTTCAAGGTGCTGCCTGGGAACACGTATCTGGTACAACCTGGCGATCGCCGACATCGACCTGGGCGCCAGGTTCGACATGGAATATGTCGGGGCTGGTCCCGCTGCCGCCGGGAGCTGAAGACATCAGCCGTGGTCAAGGCGTGCGCCAGTGCGTCGATGATCAGCATGTGCAGGTCTGCGGCCCCACCGACAGGGCGAACGCCGCCACCGGATCGTCCAGGTGGGCGACGTGGACCAGGCGGAGGTGATGTCCCGCCCAGCCGAGTTCTCGGGCCGGGAGGGCGCGCGTCATGCGCGCCCCTGCCCTTTCCTCCAGCTGACTAAATATGATTGAGGTATTCGTGCAGGGCCTTGTTCATGATCAGCACCACGTTCATGTAGGACCAGCAGGTGAACGATCTGGGCTGGAACACGGTCTGCGGTCGGACGAACGTGCCCGTCCCGGAACCCGGCGGCCCTCCGGGTTTGTCCGCAGAGGTGGAGACGAAACCGGCCACCGTTCCGGCGGTGGCGGGAAAGCCTGCCCCGGCGGCGTCGAACGAACCGGCGGTGCGGCCGCTCCGGGTGCTCTCCGGGGAGGGCGGTTCCCTGGAGCTGGTTTTCCACGCTCCCGAACCCTCCTTTGTCGCGGCGGGCGGCGGCTTCGTCGTGAACATGCCCGGATCGGACCCGGCCATCGCCCGCCCCGGCGAACCGGAACTGCCGGTCTTTGTCCACGCCTGGGCGGACGCCGCCGGCGCGGGTTGGAGGATCGCCGACATACGGATGGGGGATTCCACCTCCCGGGTGGTGAGGGTGGCCCCCGCGCCGGGTGACGCGGTCGATCCCGATCCGGATTTGCTGCCGCAGGGTTTGCCGGCCGGGCGCCGGGAGGAGGCCGCCATTTACCGGCGGAATGCCTTCTGGCCCCGCGACGCCGTGGAATTGGTCCGGGCGGAGGGCGGCGACGCCTCCCTGCACAGATTGCTGGTTCATCCGGTGCAGTACAATCCCGTGACCGGCGAACTGCGCCAGTGGAAGGATCTGCGCGTCCGGCTGGAACCGGCCGGCGCCTCCGCCTCCGTGGCCGCGCTCGCGGTGGCGATGACCGCGGCGCCGACCAACGCGGCGGACTTTTCCGAGACGGGCATGTCTCCCGGCAGCCTCTTCCCCTCGACCCATGGCACCCCGGATGACTTCGCCCGGCGCCAGCCCGGGGCCGACATCGGGGCGTGCGTCAAGATCAAGGTGACGGCCCGGGGCATGCACAAGCTCACCCAGGCGGTGCTGGCCGCCGCCGGAGTGCCCGCCGCCGAACTGGTCGGCTCGCAGGTGCGCATGTTCCACGGTGATCGGGAGATCCCGGTCAAAGTCAGCACGGACGGCCTGTTTTCCGCGTCGGACTCCATCCTGTTCTGGGGCATCCCCTTTGAGAGCTACCACACGGCGGAGAATTGCTACTGGCTGGGATTCGCCCCCGGTGGACTCCGGATGGCGGCGGTCTCCTCGCCGCCGGTCACCGGGCGCCCCGAGACGACCTCGTATGCCCGGCAGGTCACCGTGGATGACCGGAAGCAGTATTTTGCAACCCTCCCGAGCCTGTATGGCGTCCGGTGCGATGACGGCATCTATGACGGCTGGTTCTATGGCACCATCAAGGAGTCCGGGCAGCCCACGCTCGACCTGGTCTTCCCGGGATCGTCCCAGGCGGTCGCCGGGTCGACGGTGCAATGGGAATGCCTGGCGTGGCCCAGCACCGAGTTCGCCCCCAACAACGGGATCCGTCTGCTGAACGGCGCCAGCGCGGCGCTCGCCACCTGGGTGGTGCCGCAGAACACCCGGAGCCTGCTGACGACGACCTTCCCCGCCACCAACTTGTCCGCCGGTGGAAGCACCACGCTGAAGATGCAGTCCGTCATCCAGCCCGGCGCCTCCCTGGCCTTCGACCGGAGCGCGCTTTCCTACGGGAAGATCACGTTTCAGCGGAATCTGGTGGCCGATCCGGCCGCCCTGACCTTCGGGATGGACGCGGGCGCCCGCAACATCACCGTGTCCGGTTTTTCCGCCGGGGTGACGCCCAGGGTGTACAACATCACCGATCCGCTCGCCCCCTACGAGGTCACCGGCGGGGTCGTCGCGGTCGCCGGAGCGGGGGTTTCGGTGCGGTACGGATCCAATTTCGCCGCCCTGTCCGGCTGGCATGTGACGCAGGACTCCGGCCTGGTGGCCGTCCCGCAGGCCAGCGTCAGCTTCGCCGCTCCGAAGGGACTGTCGGACACGCTTCAGCAGGCCGATTTCATCGTGATCACTCCCCGGTCCTTCGCGACGGAGGCGCACCGGCTGCTGGCGCACCGGGACGCCAACGGCCTGCGCGTCGCGGTCGCGACTCTGGAGGACATCTACGACGAGTTCGGCTACGGGATCAAGGACCCCCATGCCATCCGGCAGTTCCTCGGATACGCCTATCACCATTGGAAAACCCCCCGTCCGCGCTATGTGGTCCTGGCCGGGGACGCCACCTTTGATCCGTTGAACAATCTCATCACGGACGCGAATCTGATTCCGGCGCCCATGACCCCGACCCACATCCTCTTCACCGTGGTCGACAACTGGTATGTCGCGGTCAATGGGGAGGACAGCCTGGCCGACATGGCGCTCGGCCGGCTCCCGGTGAATTCCTCGGCCCAGTTCACCCGTTATCTGGACAAGATGATCACCCAGGAGACGGCCAACCGCACGGCGACCTTCGCCGGCACCTGGCGGTCGAAAATTCATTTTGTCGCGGGGAACAACAAGAACGTCGGCGACAGCTTCAGCACCGACATGAACACCCTGATCAGCCAGGTCATGACCCCGGCGGGCTTCACCACCACCACCAGAATCGTCACCAGCAGTTCCTCCACCGACGCCGGCAACATCGCCATCGGCAACACCATCCGCAACAACATCAACGCCGGCCTCTACATGGTCGGCTTCATGGGTCACGGCAGTTCCGACAAGTGGACCGACGCCGGCGTCTTCAGCAACACCGCCGCCCTGGCCCTGACCAATACCATCTACCCCGTGGTCACGGTGTTCACCGCCAGAACGGCATTTTCCACGAACCCCACACCAAGCAGGCCGACCCGCTCACCTTCTGCATCGCCGGAGGCCCTCACCCGGGAAACCACCCGCGGGGCATCCGCGGTGATCGAGGCCACCGGCGAGGCGGCAGCATATCGCCTCCAACACCCTGGGGCGCGAGTTTTTCGAGGCCGCGCTGCGCAACCGCTATGTCACCGGCTTCTCGGGCGGCGGATTCACCTATGTCACCAACACCGCCAACAAGAGGCTGGGGGACGCCTACCTCAACGGCCTGTATGCCGTTTATCTGGGCATCGGAAACGGAGTCCGCGAGCTGGCATCTACGACATCTTCGGGATCCCGCCCCGCAACTGCGATGAATGAGACCCGCCCAACCGCCCTTTTCATGGACCGCCGCGGCGCTTCGCCAGTGGCTGTCGGGGAGTCGTCCCGACCCGGTCCCCGCGGAGTTGCTTCCGGAAATCCGCCGGTTGGTGGAAGAGCAGCGGCTGGAGAACCCGGCCTCCGCTTGGGGACTGGACGGCCCGGCTCTTCCGCGGCCTACGCCCTCGGGGCGCTGTTCCATCAGCGATTGCTCTCCGGAGGGGACCACTCTTGCCGCCCGCCTGGAGTCGGCCGGCATTCCTTGCCTCTGCCTCGGCGCGGACCCCTTCGCCGCGGCCTCCCTGTATCCGGATCCGGCGGACCGGCCCTTCCGGGATCTGGACCCGCTGGTCCCGCGCGAACACGCCCGGCGCGCCCTGCGGATTTTCCAGGAGGCCGGATACCGCCTCCATCAGCCATGCCGGCCGGATATTTTCTCCGCAACCACCTGCACTGGATGCTGGCCCGCGCGCGGGATGGCGTCGTCTGCTTGCACTGGGCGGTGGAACACCGCTTCCGTCCCTATCAAATCGATCTCGCCGCCCTCTCGCCGGTTCCCGGCGGGCGGAGTGGCGGGGTTGGCGTGGCGCGAACCCGGCTCGGAGCACGGCCTTCCTGCTGGCGGCTCCGCACGCCCGCAAGCATCAGCCGGCGGTGTTCGATCCCTTGACGCATCCGGAATGCTCTTCGCCCTGCCGCCGTTCCAATGGCTGGACCTGGCCCTCCTCGCCCGGAAACCGCTGGACGCCGCCCGCATCGCCCGGCATGCGGCGGAATGGAGGATCGAACCGGTCGCCGGCCTCGCCGTCCGGGTTCTCCGGGACGCCCTGGGTGTCGCGGTTCCCGGCCCCGTCGCGCAACTGGAGTCCTTCGCCTCGCCGCCACCCGGCGCTTCCCGCCTGACTTCCCGCTGCCCCGGCCGGGCTGGGGCGGAAGGCCTGCTCGCCCTGTCTCCGACGCGGTGGAGCCCATCTCCCGGCCGCATCCCTCCGGCCGGGCGATCCCCACCGCGGTCCGCCGCGCCGGCGCCGCCTTCCGCGTGGGCGCCGCCGTCATGGACACGCTGGCCTGCGCCGGCCTGGCCGGGCTGCGAAAACATCTTCAACCCGGACGGCGGGACGGTCTCGCCATGAGAAAACCCTCCTCCTCCTCGCTGTCCTCCTCCGGGCCGCCCGCGCCGCCGTGTGCACCTATGCGGATGATTATCCCAACCTGCCCGCCGGCGCCCAGGTGCTCGGCGGCTCCGCCTCCTTCACCGGCCATATCGAGGTCGAGCGCGACCGCGATGTGTTCCTGTTCACCGCGCTTCCGTTCTACACCTACGCCATCACGGTCACCCCGGTCGCCTCCGCATCGGTGCTCGACGCCGAATTGCGCGTCTACGAGTCGGACGCCTCCACCCTCGTCGCCCGCAAGTCCTCCACCGGGGCCTCGGACGCGGCCTCCTATTCCTACGCCGCCTCCGGCATCGCTCATCCGGTTTTCATCGATGTCCGCTCCTTCGCGCAATTCTCCTCCGGGGCCTATTCCTTTTCCATGGTGGTGACCACCCCCGCCGACGCCGACAACGACACCCTGCCCGACGTGTGGGAGCAGTTCTACGGCCTGAGCACCACCGTGGGGACCGGAACCCAGGGCGCCGACGGCGATCCGGACGGGGATGGGATCTCCAACCGGCTGGAATACCTGTCCGGCACCAATCCGCTGCTCCGCTCCTCCGCCGTCAAGGTCTCCAGCATCCTGCCCGTCACCGCCACCGAGGGCCGGATTTCCTGGCCCGCCTACGCCTTCGGGCGCTACCGCCTGTTCCGGGCCACCAGCCTGGAATCCCCGGACTGGGTGGAAATCCACAGCGTGATCCACAACGACACCACCGGCTTCGCCCACTACACCGACGCGCAGTTCAACCTGCTCCCGAAGAAATACTACCGGGTCGAATACCAGTATTGACGCTCACCAGAAGTAATAGGCCTCGCTGAAAATCCGGGAGTCGGGCAGTCCCCGCTGCTTCAACTGCTTCCGCACCGCGAGGATCATCGCGTTCGCGCCGCACAGGTAGACCTGCGCCTCCTCCGGCAGTTCGAACCCGGGCAGGAAGTCCGTCACCCGGCCCGGGAAGAATCCGGATTCCGGCTGTCCCGACACGCAGGGGAAATACGGCCGCCCCGCGAACAGTTCCCGGCCGAACAAATCCTCCGCGCCCCGGACCCCGTGCAGGATCGTGATGTTCAACTCCGGGAAACTGCGCACAAAACTGACAGCCGGCGCGATCCCCGTCCCCGTGGCGATGAACACGATCGGCGCCAGGAAATCCCGGATCAGGAAACTGCCGATCGGCCCCGTGAACTCGACTGCATCGCCCGAGCCGCATGGCCGCCAGCCGCGGCGACATCACCCTGTCCGGGATCACCCTGCAGAGGATCTGCAGCGGCGCTGCTCGGCCTCGCCGGACGCGATGGAATACTGCCGGTCCTCGGTGTGGGTCCCGGCCGTGCGGCAGGATCTCATGCCCGGCCCGAAGGCCAGGCCGCAACGATCCAGCGACATCGTCGTGGCGGAGACCGGCTCGGCCAGGCGGTCCCGGCTGGCATGGCGGGCCGGCGTTCCGGGGGCGGGGGAGGGCGGGGACATCATGGGTCTTTTTGCTTTCCGTGGAGCCCCCGTCAGGCCTATTCTTGCACCTTCCCGGCGGCAGGGTGATCCTGTCGCCTTTTTGTCCCGACAATTCAAGACCAACCCCGACCCACCGATGAAGCATCTGCTGACCCTGGACGACTGGAGCCCCGAGGACGTGGCCGCCTCCGTGGAACTGGCCGCGCACATCAAGGCCCACCCCGCCGCCTACGCCGACTCCATGGCCCGCAAGGTGCTCTTCATGGTGTTTGAAAAACCCAGCCTCCGCACCCGCGTCTCCTTCGAAACCGGCATGGCCCGCATGGGCGGCTACGCCATCAACTACGACACCTCCACCTCGCCCCTCGGCGCCGGCAAGGAGTCGCTCGAGGACACCATCCGCGTCGTCAGCCGCTACGCCGACCTCATCGTCGCCCGCCTCTACAAGCACACCGACCTCGACAAGATGGCCGCCCACTCCTCCGTGCCCGTCATCAACGGCCTCACCGACCTCGCCCACCCCTGCCAGATCCTCGCCGACCTCCTCACCATCACCGAAAAGAAGGGCGCCCTGCGGGGCCTGACCCTCTGCTACCTGGGCGACTCCAACAACAACGTCACCCACTCCCTCATGTACGGCTGCGCCATGACCGGCATGAACATCCGCATCGGCTGCCCCGCCGACGCCGTCTACCTGCCCCAGCCCGCCGTCACCACCCGCGCCCGCCAGCTCGCCGCCGCTCGCGGCGCCCGGGTCGATGTGTTCGCCGACGCGGGCGAAGCCGCCTGCGGCGCCGACGTGGTCTACACCGACTCGTGGATGAGTTACCACATCCCGCCCGCCGAACTGGCGGCCCGCGTCGCCGCCCTCCAGCCCTTCCAGGTGACCGCCGGGGTCATGGCGCGGGCGAAACGCGACGCCGTCTTCATGAACTGCCTGCCCGCCGCGCGCGGCTACGAACAAACCGCCGAGGTCATCGACGGCCCCCAGTCGATCGTCTTCGACCAGGCCGAAAACCGCCTCTACGCGCAGAACGCGGTGATGCTGCAGCTCCTCCGCGCCGCCGGCCGCTGATCGGAGACCCGTGCGCGCGCTGGTCGTCAAACTCAGTTCCCTCGGCGACCTCTTCAGCGCCATGCCGGCGGTCCAGCTCGTCCGCCGCCACACCGGCGCCGTCCTCGAGTGGGTCACCCAGCCCGAATACGTGTCCCTCGTCCGCCGGGTGCGCGGGGTCGAACGGGTCATCGCCTACCCCCGCCGTGACTTTTTCACCGCCTGGCCCGCCTTCCGCCGGGACCTGCGCAGCACCCCGCACGACCTCGTGCTCGATTTCCAGGGCCTGCTCAAGAGCGCCCTCGTCTGCCGGCTGGCGGGCGGCGCCCGCCTGATCGCCCCGTCGTTCAGCCGCGAGGGATCCTCACAGCCGGTTTCGGCGCGAGAAGGCCGCGCCCGCCCCCGGCGCCCCCGCCACGCCGTCGACTCCTGCCTCGACACCGTCCGCCACCTGCGCCGCTGGCCGACCGGGTGGAGCGGGGCAATCGACTTCCCCGATGGAACCCCGGCGCCGCCCCGCACATCGCCCTCGCCTCCGCCTTTTCCCGGTGGCCCGCCAAGAACTGGCCGCTGGAGCGCTTCTGCGCCTGGCTGCGTCCTGCTGCGCGGAAACCTCCGGCACCCTGCACCGTGGGCGGCCTCGCTGACCGCGCCGCCTGCGAAGCCCTCCTCGCGCGAACTGGGGCCGCGGGTCTTCAATCACGCCGGCGCGACCGATCTCCCCCGGACCGGCGGCCTCCTCGCCCGCATGGATCTCCTCGTCACCAACGATTCCGGCCCCATGCACATGGCCTGCGCCGCCGGCACCCGCGTCCTCGCCCTCTTCGGCCCCACCGACGCCCGCCGCACCGGGCCCTACGGCGACCGGCACACCGTTCTCCAGTCCCCCCGGTTCACGCCCGCCGACGCCGACTCCTCCGCCTACAAGTCCGGCGATCTCAAATGGATGTCGGCCATCGATCCCGCCGACGTCCTCCGCACCGCCCTGACCATGATCTCTCGGGCCTGACCCGGATAACCCCGCGAATCCGGCGCAGCCGCAGCCTCCGCGGCCCCTTTTTCACCAGAAGACCGTTCCTCATCCCGCGCTCCCCGGCCGGATCAGCCGCGGACAAAACGAACGGAGGGAACGGCGGGCTCGAAGGGGACGAGCAGGGCGGGGCCGTCCCGGGTGACGGGGAAGCGCGCGCGATAGGCGGGCAGCTCCAGGCAGGGCTGGCCGGCCGCGTCGAGTCCGGCGGTGGCCAGGCGGCCCTGGAAATGGGCGTGCAGACGCCCGTCGATCTTCGCGAATTCCAGGTCGCCGTAGCCGGGGTCGGTGAACACCCCCTCGGGGAACACGCCGGCCGGCGCCGGCGCGAGGTCGGGACGGGGATCGCCCGGCGGCGGGGGCTGGAATCCCGGCCAGGTGTCCGGCGGATCGCGGCCCGTCAGCGCCCCGAGCAGATGATACCCGATGTCCTGCACCGCATCCACCGACCCGTCGGCATTGCCGAGCAGCGCCACGGCGATTCGCTGCCGCGGCAGCAGGCTGAACACGCACGCGTACCCCGTGCACTGGCCGGTGTGGAAGGCGTGTTCGAGGTCGTGGAAGGTCTCCATGCGCCACCCGCAGCCATAGCGCAGCGGGCCCAGGGAGGGGTGGGGGCGCTTCGGGTTGACGAGGCAGGCGTCGAGCCCCCCGGGCAGCAGTTCGAGCTGCTCCAGCCGGTTGCCCAGCCACCGCGCCGCATCGGCCGCGCTGCCGATCATCTCGCTGGCCGGGTTGATCAGGTGCCGCTCCGACGCGTGGAACGGCGGGATCGCCACCGCCCCGCCCGCCTCGCGGCGAAAAGGCGCCGCCGTGTCGCCGTCCTCGTCCAGCCAGCGGTCGGAGAGAAAGCCCGTTCGGGTCAGGCCGAGCGGCCGGAGCAGTTCGTCGCGCAGGTGCTCCTCCCAGGGCCGGCCGGTGGCGCGCTCCACCACCGCGCCCAGGACGGCGTACAGGATGTTGGAATACCGGTGCGGTTCCTCCTTTTTTTCATAGGGGGCCAGGTGCGGCAGGCGCTGCCGGATCCACGCCGCCCGCTCCAGATCGCCGTACACCCACGCCCACGTGTGCGGGGGCAGTGGGCCGCGATGGGTGACCGCCTCCCACAGGGTCAGCCCGTCGCCCGCCCCGCCCGCGAGGGCGAACTCCGGCAGCACGTCGCGGATGCGGTCGCGCCAGCGCAGACGCCCGGCCTTCACCTGCGTGGCCACGGCCGCGGCCGTGAAGGTCTTGGTGCAGGAGGCGAGGGGGAAGCGGGTGTCGGCGGTGACCGCCGTCCCGGCCGCGTCGCGCCTCCCGAACCCGGCCAGCAGTTCCACGCGCCCCTCCCGCAGCACCGCCACCGCCAGCCCCGGCAGGGCGTGCGCTTTGCGACGCGATTCAATGAGGTCGGCGAGGTCCATGCAGGACGGCTACCGGCTGGAGGGCGCGGGCGCAAGTCCGACCTGTCCGGCGCGTCCGACCGGTCCGCCCCGCGCCGCGGCCGATCTCCCGGGGAATTGAACAGGAATCCTAAATCCCCGCACTTGATCCCGCTCTTGCAATCTCGCTCCCTTGCTCCTACAAAACCCGCCTTCATTCCCAATCCAAGGAACGCCATGAATCTCCTCGCCGACCAGCAGACGCGCAACCAGGACCTACTCCGCAACTCGCCCCATCTGGGCTGCCGCATCGAGTCCATGGTCCTGCCTTTCACGCTCGACCTCAAGGCCCCCAAGCTCACCGCCGCGCAGATCGACACGCTGGCCGCCCTGGAAAAGAAGGCCGCCGCCACCGCGCTCTCGTCGCTCGCCTCGCTCGCGAAAATCAACGAACTCGACCACCTCGGCGGCGGGCTCGAACTGATCCCCTCGCTGCTGATGACCCTCGCCATCACCGACTACAAGGCGGTGCACTACACGGTCGAACACGCCCACACCTCCATCGGCTACTACTCCTCGCTCGCCGCGCTCGGCTTCCTCGAGCAGGCCCGCGTGGTCGACCACTTCCGCCGCAGCCTCGACATCGCCGGCCACGTGTCGTGGGTTCCCGGCGGCACGCAGCTCAACGGCGGGCGCCTCGGCGTCATGGTGCCGGTCGCGGTCGGCCAGGCGATCGGCCTGAAGGCCGACCACGGCGCGAAGGCCCTCGTGGTCTGCCACTGCGGCGACGCCGGCTGGATTTCCGGCCAGGCCCTCAACGGGTTCAACGCGGCCGACATCGCCAAGGCCCCGGTCGTCTTCATCATGCACCGCAACGGCATCCAGCTCTCCGGCACCACGAGCAAGATCCTCAACAAGGACCCCCGTCCGATCATCCGGGCCATGGGCGTGGACATCATCGAGGTCAAGAGCCTGCACGACCGCCAGGCCCTCTACGCCGCCTACCGCAAGGCCGCCGCGAAGGCGCGCGCCGGGCGTCCGGTGATGATCTATCCGACCGGCTCGGAAATGCCGCTGGCCGATTTCGGCAAGAAGCTCGGCATCACGGCCGATCTCGCGCACTTCGCCGCGAAGCACAAGGTGCCCCTGAAGAAGAAGGTGTGGGTACCCGGCTCGCTGATGAGCTTCCGTGACGTTCATCCGATGATGGAGTGCGTGTTCCTGGTCAACGGCCTGCCCGGCGGCGAAGGCCACCATGACGGCCACATGAAGGGCCGCGACCTCGCGCAAGTGCTGGCCAACCCGATGTTGACCACAACCCCGGCCGAGCAGAAGGCCCTGGCGGCCCTCGGCAAGCGCAAGCCCCGCGTGGTCGTCACCGAGGCCCGTCCCGGTCCCGGCGCGCCCAACCTCCTGCTCACCGACGCGGAAGCCGCGGCGGCCGAACTTCCCGGTGCCGGCAAGAAGGCCAGTGCGCGCGCCGGCTCGCAGGCCGCCTACGGACTGCTCGCGAAGAAGTATCCCAAGGCCTTCTTCAATGTCTCGTGCGACCTCGATCCCTCGACCAAGCTCGACAAGGCCGCGACCTTCCTGGACGCCGGCCACAACATCCAGCTCAGCATCGAGGAGCAGATCGCCACCCTCGTCGCCAACGGCATCGGCATGAGCGGCGGCGGACCCAAGCTGCCGGTGGTCGCCACCTTCGCGGCGTTCTTCGAGGGCATCGCGCGCGAGGGCATGGAGCTGTGGCGCTACCAGCGCAACCTCACCGGTGTGAACGAGGGCGTGAACGTCGCCATGCACCTCTCGCACGTCGGCGCCAACACCGGCCGCGACCACTTCTCCGGCTGGAGCCTCGACTGGATCACCCTGGCCATGGGCTACCTGCCGTACCTGCACCGCTTCTACGCCCCGGCCGACGCCCGTTCCGCCTTCGTCGCCGTGCGCGACTGCGCGGCGCACTACGGCGCGCACATCGTCGCCATCCCGCGCGACAACCTCCCGGTGCTCGTCAAGCAGGACGGATCCGGCCCCGTGTTCAATCCCGCCGACGCGTGGGAGCCCGTCACCACCCTGCGCACGCAGGCCGGGGCGCGCAAGGCCGTGCTGGCCTTCGGGGCGACGGCGTATCTGGCCGTCGAAGCGTCTGAAAAGCTCGCCGCCGCCGGAACCCCGGTGGACGCGTACGTCGTGAACGGCCTGCCCTTCAACGACGGCCAGGCCGCCGAGCTGGCCCGCCGCTATCCGGGCGGGCTGGTCACGGTGGAGGACGGCATCATCGCCCACGAGGCCATCGGCCTGCGCGGCTTCGCCTCGCTGGTCGCCTCGTCGGTCGCCGGTCTCGCCCCCGTGCGCCACATCGGCATCCTCGATCCCCGCATCGCCCCGTCCGAAGGTCATCCCGAAGTCTGGGAGCACTTCGGCATCACCGCAGCAACGATCACGGCCTCGCTGGCCGATCTGGGCTGAAAAATGTCGCTGTCTGCCGCGAGCCCTGCCAAAGGGCTCGCGGCCAACGGCTGGAACCACCACATGAATGCACCACCCCCACGGCCGGGAGATTGCACTGGAAATGCCTCGCGTCGTTCTGAAGGCTGCGGACAGGGTTTCCAATCAAAGGAGAACGCGGATGAAAACGGCAGCCATGGTCTTGTTTCTGTCGGTGTTGTGCGCCGTGCCGGCGTTTGCGAAACGCGCGGCCCCGCCGCCGTCGAAGCCGGTGGTCCATGGGGGTCTCGAATTCCGCGCGCCATCGGAAAAAATGGGCGTAGTGGAGGCGGGACGGCGCCGCGGGCAGGATGCTGTGGGAAAAGCAGGTCTATGCGGTAAAGCTGGATCCGAATCTCGAAGCGGACGTCCAGCATGTCTTCATCACGAAGTTGGAAGTCGCGGATGGCGCCCTCCTCGTAACCAATGAACGCGGGGAGGTCTATTCAATGGTTGAAAACCCGGAATGTGTCGAAGGCTGCAGAAGCCGGTGGCGCCGCGGAAAAAAACGCCAGCCCGATCGAGTCACCCGGTAAGCGTGTGCGGTTGTTCCGCGCATGCTCTCCGGCAGGTACGACATGAGTGGACGCCCCGATCTTCCGGCGAGGATTTCTCCGGCTCACCTCCGGCCGGGAGCCCCGGCATGGCGGCAACCCCCACGCTGGTCCTGCTGCCGGGGTTGGACGGGACGGGGGATCTGTTCGAGCCCCTCCTGCGCGCGTTGGCCGGAGAGTGTCCATGCGTGGTGATCCGTTACCCGACGGATCAGCCGCTGGACTACCCGGCGCTGGAGGCGCTCGTGCGGCGTGAGCTGCCGACCGGGGAACCGTTCGTGCTGCTGGGAGAGTCGTTTTCAGGGCCAATCGCCGTTTCGATTGCGGCTTCGGCCCCAGCAGATGTTCCTGCGGGGCCTCGTGTTGTGCGCCAGCTTCCTGAGCAATCCCCGGCCGGCGTTGTCGTGGCTGCGCAAAATCCTCGCGTGCCTGCCCGTGAGCCGCGCCCCAGGCTGGCTGCGCAGCCGAATGCTCCTTGGCCCCGACGCATCGCCTGAGTTGCGGCGCGCATTGGCGCGGCGCTGGCCAAGGTGTTGCCGACGTCTTGAGGGCGCGCATGAGTGCGGTCCTGTCGGTCGATGTCATCGAAACCTTCAAGCGCGTCAAGGTGCCGACGCTGTATCTACGGGGGGACCAGGACCGCGTGGTGCCCGCGCAGATCCGCGGACTTGGTGCAAAACACTTGGCCGGCGGCGAACACGTGGTTTCCATACGTGCGCCGCACCTTGTGCTTCCAGGCCGCACCCGTCGAAGATGCCGCGGCATTGGGGGTTTCTTCATGGTTTGGCGCAGCCGCAAGCCCCACGGTGAAGTGGTCCGAAAGGGGAAGCCTCAAGCCCGCGGATGACGCCCTGGTCCGCTCGAACTCATGTTTGCAGCCAAAGCGGCCTGTTTCCAGGCGACGGATATCCAATCATTGTTGGCGACATTCGTCTGATTCACATGGTTTGTGGCTTTCTTGCATAGCATTTTCGGTAACTTGAATTGTGGATCTATGATTTTGATGAAGTTTGATCCGATTTACACCCAACTTGGCAAAAAAAGTTGAATTTTTGATTTGTCATGCCGATCCGGGCGCGTAACATGCCTGTCCATAGCCAATCCAATGAGGATCCCATGACCCAGCAGACGCAAGATGGGGCGCAGGCCCTGATCCGCACGCTTGAAGCTTGCGGCATCGAGTACATTTTCGGTTATTCCGGCGGCGCCGCGCTGCCGATCTTCGACGCCCTCGAAACGGTGCCGCACAAGATGAAGTTTGTCCTGGCCCGCCATGAGCAGGGCGCGACGCACATGGCGGACGGGTATGCCCGTGCGACCGGCAAGCCGGCCGTCGTCCTGGTCACCAGCGGTCCCGGCGCGGGGAACACCCTGACCGGCATCATGACCGCCGTCATGGATTCCGTCCCGATGATCATCGTCTCGGGCCAGCAGGTCACCTGGATGCTCGGCAAGGACGCCTTCCAGGAAGCCGACATCTTCGGCATCACCATGCCGGTCGTGAAGCACAGCTATCTGGTCAAGAACTCCAACGACCTCCCGCGCATCGTCCGCGAGGCGCACCACATCGCCACCACCGGGCGGCCGGGGCCGGTCCTCATCGACGTCCCCAAGAACGTCAGCCAGGGGCCGTTCACCGGTTCGATGGACGAGGAGATGGACCTGCCCGGATACAACCCGCGGAAGGCCGCGGCCTTCGACCCGGCGGCGGTCATCGCCATCGCCGACGCGCTGCACAAGTCGAGCCGGCCCGTCATCCTGGCGGGGCAGGGGGCCATGATCGCCAAGGCCGGCCCCGAGCTGCTCAAGCTGGCCGAGACCCTGCAGGCGCCCGTCACCAACACCCTGCTGGGCAAGGGCGTGTTCCCCGAGACCCACAAGCTCTCCCTCGGCATGCTGGGCATGCATGGCACCGCCTACGCCAACAAGGCGATGGTCGAAGCCGACCTCATCATGTCCATCGGCTCGCGCTTCGACGACCGCATCATCGGCAAGCCCGACCGCTTCGGCCGCAACGCGACCATCATCCACATCGACATCGATCCCGCGGAAGTCGGCAAGATGATCAAGCCCGACCTCCATTGCATCGGCGACGCCAAGGCCGTCCTGCAGGAGCTGCTCAAGCACGTGGGCAAGCTCGACACCCGCGAATGGCTGGAAAACCTCAACGGCTACAAGCGCAAGTATCCGCTGGCCTACAAGAAGCACGGCGGGCTGAAGATGCAGCACGTCATCGACGAGCTGTACAAGCTGACCAGGGGCAAGGCGGTGATCTCCACCGACGTCGGCCAGCACCAGATGTGGGCCGCGCAGTTCTGGAAGAACGACCGCCCCAACGACTGGCTCTCCTCCGGCGGCGCCGGCACGATGGGCTTCGGTTTCCCCGCCGCCATCGGCGCGCAGTTCGGGCGTCCGGGTGAGGCGGTGGTCTGCATCGTCGGCGACGGCGGATTCCAGATGACCCTGTGCGAGCTGGCCACGGCCGCGATCCACAAGCTGCCGCTCAAGATCCTGGTCCTCAACAACCACTATCTCGGCATGGTGCGCCAGTGGCAGGAGCTGTTCTTCGACGACCGCAAGTCCGGCGTCGACCTGGTCGGCAACCCCGACTTCGTCAAGCTGGGCGAGGCCTACGGCATCAAGGGCTTCCACATCCGCCGTCCCGCCGACGTCGCCAAGGTGCTCTCCCGCGCGCTGGCCTACAACGACGGCCCCTGCATCATCAACGCCGAGGTCCTCAAGACCGACAACGTCTTCCCGATGATCCCCGCCGGCGCCGCGCTCGAGGACATGCTCACCGAGCCGCCCCGCCGCAAGCTGGAAAAGCCCGCGGGTTCCACCTGAGCCCCGCGCCCCCGACCGACCCCTTCAACCGGATGCCCTCCATGCAACAAAACGCAATCGTCACCACCGACACCCCCGTCACCGGCCTGCCCCCGGCCCCGGAGGTCCACACCATCAGCGTGTACGTCAACAACAAGCCCGGCGTGCTCGCGCGCATCGCGCAGGTCTTCTCGCGCCGCGGCTACAACATCGAGTCGCTGGTCGTCTCCCCGTCCATCGAGGGCCGCTTCTCCCGCATGACCATCGGCGTGAGCGGCGATCCCGCCGGTCTGGGCCAGATCATCTGCCAGGTCGACAAGCTCATCGACGTCCAGCACTGCACCGACCACACCTTCGACAACTCCGTCGTCAAGGAACTCGCCCTCATCAAGGTGTCCGTCGCCGCCTCCCAGCGCGGCGAAGCCCTCCAGATCTGCGAGCACTTCGGCGCCAAGACGGTGGACCTGACCGACAAGTCCATCATCGCCATGGCCACCGGCAATTCCGACAAGATCGACGCCATGATCGCCATGATCTCCAAGTTCGGCATCATCGAACTGGTCCGCACCGGCAAGGTCGTCATGGCCCGCGGCGTCAGCCCGACCTGATCGGGCGCCCTGGGTCATGTTGGCCGGGGGGCTTGCGGCTGCGGTGAAAAATCCAGTGGGTAGGACGGGTCTGACTTGTCTGACCTGTCTGACTTGTCGGACCTGTCCGACGTGTCCGACGCAGCGATGAACAGACTGCATGCTACAGGCTGGGTTCCCTCCGGGAACGCCCCTTTCGCGGCTTGTCCCCCTGAGGCCTGTCTCCGTGCGGTCTGCGCCCCTCTCGCCTTTTCGCTCGCCATGCCCGAGCCACAGGCCTAAAAATCCTGCGTCATGGTAGTTCGCCTCCAATCCGCACAGAACCCCTCGCGTTTCCGGTCACAGGAAACACCTTCCGGACCGCCGCCGATCAGTGGCACCATCGAACGATTCCCTTGCAATCGGGGGAATGATCAAATGTACGGACCTCGGTCCACTTTTTCATTCTCCTGAATGAAAGGAAAAATAATGCATAAAATAACAATTAGTTATCCCGTAAAGATGCTTAGTTGCTTAATCATCGTGATTTTATGTTTTGTGATTTACTCGATATGTGGTTCTTTAGCTGGCGAAGCTAGCTCTTTCGAAAGCAAAGTCAGATGTGTCGCCCCGGAAAATGCCTATACATTTATTAGCGAAAACACAATTTATTACGAAAACCTAATCGACTCGGGGCTTACAAAGCAGATGGCTGGCAAATGCTTTCCTGAGCCTCATAATATTGATCGTGATACGGTTTGGTTTTGGTGTTATGGGAAGCCTTCCGGGGAAAAGTCATGG
Organism: Kiritimatiellia bacterium; assembly: GCA_046346795.1. Classification (GTDB taxonomy): domain Bacteria; phylum Verrucomicrobiota; class Kiritimatiellia; order SS1-B-03-39; family UBA6053; genus JAXMHJ01. Next base: position 41,297 of record JAXMHJ010000013.1, on the reverse strand, counting down.
AGGGTGCTTTCAAGACGCGCGGGCATTTATATCATTTTTAAAAACAACAAGGTTGTTGCCGGAATCATGGGCACAGCCGCGATGAGTCCTTCGCAGGCGATTGAGCAATTAGAGCAGGGGCTGATAGGGCCAAACGACTTGAATGAGTAACCAGGGAATTGCGGGAGATCTGGGTTGCCCTGTATTTAGTGTTTAAGCACCGCACCAGTCCCCGAAGCCGGACAACGGGGTTGGTTCGTACATACGAAAGCATCCGTCGTGGTTCGCAAAAGTTTCTCGCAGCCGCAATCTCCACGGCCGGGCTGATTTCCCGCGTGTCCGGGTCGGATGCTACAGGCTGGGTTGCATCCGGGCCCGATTATCTGCAGCCCGTTTCTGCGGGGGCAAGCGAAGCGCGACACCGCTTTTCGCCGAGGGAACAAGCGAAGCGCGGCCCCGACCATTCCGTGAACCGTCGCCCGCGGCGGGCGCCGCCTCGCTGTACTCGTTGTTCTCCGCAATGCAGAGCGGTGTCGCGCTTCGCTTGCCCCCGCACTCCAGAGGCCGGCTTCCCCCCGCCGCGCCCCCGTTCACCCCGGCAAATTGCTACCCCGCCAGCCCAGCTTCTCGCGCAGGACGCGGAAGTAGTCCTGACCGGGCAGTTCGACCAGGCGGATGCCGCGTTTGCTGCGGCGGATGTCGAGGCGGTCGCCGGGGTTCAGGTCGGGCTCGTTCTTGCCGTCCACGCTCAGGAGGAGGCTCTTGGATCCTTCGACGTGAACGGTCACGGTGCACTGGTCGGGCAGGACCACCGGGCGGACGCTCAGGGTGTGCGGGCAGATGACGGTGAGGAGGAGGGCGGGGGTTTCCGGATGAATGATGGGGCCGCCGGCGGAGAGCCCGTGGCCCGTGCTGCCGGTGGGCGTGGAGGCGATGATGCCGTCGCAGGTGTAGGTGGTCATCATGGTGCCGTTGACCTCCACGCGCAGGGTCGCCACGCGCGGGGAGGAGCCCCAGCCGAGCACGACGTCGTTGAGCGCCCGCACGCTGGTCTCCTGCGCGCCCTTGCGCACGATGCGGCAGGCGATGCGGCTGCGCTCGGACAGGCGGTAGTTGCCCTGCGCGATGAAGGAGAGGGCCTCCTCGAGGCGCTCCTCGGTGACGCTCGTCATGAAGCCCAGCTTGCCCAGGTTCACGCCGATCAGCGGAATGTCGCTCTCCTGCAGCGACCGGGCGGCCGCCAGCATGGTTCCGTCGCCGCCCAGCACCATGATCATGCCGGCGCGGGCGGCCACGCGGTCCTCGTCGGTCACCTGGGCCGAGGGCAGGTACGGCTTGTGCGCCGGGGAGCAGACCAGTTGGAGGCCCAGCTTGAGCGCCAGCCGGTCGACTTCCCGCAGGGCGGAAACCGCCGAGGGTTTGTCGAAATTGGCAATCACACCGAGATGCATGGCGCGCACTTTAGCCGAGACCGCCCCGGTTTGCGCGAAAAATCTGGCTGCTCGTGCCGGTCCCCGGTGGGTCGGAGCCGCAAGCGGGAATCACGATCCGCCTCATTTCGCCTTCGGGAGGCCGTAGAAGTTGCTCCGGGCGGGATCGGCGGCCACCGGGGCGACTTCGCACACGGGAACGGTGGCGCCAGTGTAGAGCACGGCCTCCTGACCCTTCGCCAGCGTGAGATCATAGGCCCCGTCGCCCGCGGACTTCATCGGAACCGTGGCGCGCACCTCGCCCTTAAAACCTGGGCGGATGCGGCACGGCTCGCCGGCCAGGCTTTGGATGCGCACCCACTGCGTCGCCCCGCCCTTGCGAACGGCGCTGACCAGGAACGCGCCCTCGGTGCGCAGATTGTGGAAGGAGACGTCCTTCCACGCGTCCGGCACGCCCGGGAAGACGCGGATGCGGTCGCCCCAACTGCTGAGCAGCATGTCGTTGACCGACGCCGCGGCGGAGAGCGGGGTCTCGATGCACGGGCCGGCCTCGACGTAGAGCGTGTTCGGCGGGATCTTGGTGTCGAGCAGCTTGTTCAGATACCGCGCCGCCTCGTCGCCCTCGCCCAGCAGCGCGGAAATGGACGCCGCCCCGGTGTACGAATACCCCGCCAGCCGCTCCGGCATGCCCATCCAGTGCTTGAGCGACTGTATGACCAGCTCGCGATTCTCCGGCTGCTCCAGGGTCATGATGTACAACGGATAAATCATGACGAGGTGAGAGTAGTGCCGGTGCGAATGCGCGAAGGGAACCGACGCGGAGATCATCAGGCCGTTTTCATTGCGCGGATAGGGTGTGAGCCTTTCGAGGGTCGTCTTCCACTGCGCGATCTGCGGGTCGTCCATCTTCAGGCGCTCGCAGATGGCCAGCAGGGTCTGGCAGCCCCAGCGCAGCAGAGACAGGTCGATGTTGCAGTCGGGGTTGGGGCCGGGCTGGTCCTCGTATTCGGGGCTCATGCCCTTCGTGATGTGCAGCTTTCCGTCCGGACCCTCCTTCAACAGGTGCAGGTACAGGTTCATGCTGCGCTTGAGCATCGGGAACAGCCGGTCGCGCAGCATCGCGTCGTCCATCGAGTAGCGGTATTGCAGCCAGTAGTTGTGCATCGTCCAGGGCAGGTTGCACAATTCGGCGCCCACGCCGCCGACGCAGTCGTAGCCCGACGTCCGGCCCACGCGGCGGAATCCGCGCTGAACTCGCCCGCGTTGGCCGCCAGCGCCGCCGCGCCGCCGTCGATCCAGTTCGCAGAGGGACTGCCCCAGTTCCAGCCGGTTGCCCGTGAGCTGCGGCCAGTAGGCGAGCTGGATGTTGAGGTTCCACCAGATCATCGCCCACGGAGTCGTGCGGAACCACGGCCCCATGAGGTCAAGCGCCGGCCGCCCCGGGCGGGTGGCGCTGGCCATCTTGTACATCTGGATCCAGTAGAAGCTCTCCAGACGCGTGTCGGGAATGGAGACGAAACTCTCCGGCCAGAACGCGTGCCACCAGGCCTGATGCGTCTTCACCAGCGCGGGCAGGCCGGCGGTCAGCGATTTTTTCACCGCAGCCGCAGCCTCCGCGCGCGCCGCGGCGGCGTCCTTCGCGTATCCGACGCTGGAGAGGACGAGCGAATGTCCGGGGGCGAGCTCGACGACCGTCCAGGCCACCGCGTGCCCGCCCGCCGGCTTGAGCGGCTGGAAGCTGATGTCGAGGCCGTCTTCCCGGCTCGTCACGGGCGGATCGTTCTGATCGCCGGGGCCGAGGGTTTCCTTTTTGAAGACCTTGCGCGGGTTGCTGGCCAGGCCGGGCACCCAGGTCCACGCGGGCTTCTCGGAGCCGGTGGTGCGAACCTCGATCACGTTGACCATGTCCACGCTGTGCGTGAAGGAGCGGAACTCGATCGCGCCCCGGTCAGTGGTGATCTTTCCGGCCACCTCGGCGTTCCAGAGGTCGGTGCGCGCCTCGAACCCCGTGATTTTTCCGGCGGGTGCGAGCTGGAGGTCGCCGACGGGGATGCGGCTTTTCATGAAGTTCACATCGCTGCGGCCCTGCTCCCAGTTCAGGGTGGCTCCCTTGTTTTTGGCGTAGATCATCGCCCCCATCCACCCGTTGCCGTGATAGGCTCCGGCCTCCCACTTTTGCGGGAGCTGCCGCCAGAGCAGATCGTGCCGGGCCATGAAGGCGGGCCAGTCGATGTGTTCGGTGACGGCGGGCACGGCCCGGGCGGGGAGGGCCGCGGACAGGAACAACAAGGCGGAACAGACTGCTGACGGTGCGATTTTCATCACGAATCGACGCCATCGGGTTGCGGAGGATTCACAGATTGTCGCTGGATTTCCCGCGACCCCGGAGGGACAGGCTCACCCGCCCCCGAGCCGGCACCGGGTCGCGGGATTGCACCCGGTCTCCCGCTTTGGTAAACTCGACCAATTGGAGGTGCCCATGAACCTGCGCCGAATTGTGTGGTTGGAACAGTTGGCGGTTCTCGCCGGAGCCCTCGCCCTGGTTCCCGTATCGCGGGCCGACCCGGTCGCCTGGGGCAGCAACGGCGGCGGCCGTTTGGGGGCCGGATTCCTGTGGCTCACCGAGCAGTACCATGAACCCGTCCCCGTCGCCATGACGGGCGGGCTGGCCGCGCGGGAATTTCTCCGCATGGATGTCGGGGCGACCCATGTGCTCGCGCTCGCGGACAACGGGGTGCTGTACGACTGGGGAAACGACGGAACCAGTGGCGTCATCCGCCCCACTCCCGAACCGATGAATCTCTCGGGGCCGCTGGCGGGAAAGGCCGTCGCGCTGTTCTCCGCCGGGGAATTTCACAGCCTGGTGCTGACCTCGGACGGGCGCCTGTATGCCTGGGGCGTCAACACCTACGGCCAGTTGGGGGACGGCACGACCACCAGCAGCGCGATCCCGGTGTCTGTGAATCAGTCCGGCGAGCTGGCCGGCAAGCAGATCCGGGCACTCGCCTGCGGAAACGGTTTCTCCGTGGTGGCGACCACCGAGGGCCGGGTTTATGCATGGGGCCGCAATCACCAGGGCCAACTGGGCGACCGCACCAGTGTCGACCGACCGGCCCCGGTGGCGGTGGACACCAGCGGAGTACTGGTCGACCAGGACATCACCGCCCTGTCCGCCGGCACCCACCATGTCATGGCGCTCGCCGCAAACGGCCGCGTCTACGGGTGGGGCGGCGGCGGTGACGGGGAACTCGGACATGGCGGGGTTGGCAACTATTATTATCCATGGCCCATGGCGGTGGTCATGGGAGGGGCCATCGGCGACCGCCGGGTCACCGCGGTGTCCGCGGGACGATCACACACCCTCTTCCTGGCGGAGGACGGGACCGTGTACGGGTGCGGTGCGAATACCTACGGGGAATTGGGAACCGGCGACGCCACGGTGAAGGCATGGGCGCCGGTGTCGGCGGACCGGACCGGCGCGCTGGCCGGGAAGACGGTGACCGCGGTGGCGGCGGGGTTAAACCACTCCGTCTGTCTCACGTCCGGGGGACGCGTGCTGGCCTGGGGCGGCAATCACAGTGGCGAGGCCGGCCGCCCGGGGGTGGAAATGTTTCCGACGCCGACGGAGGTGCCGGTCAACGGGGCCTTGCAGGGGCAGCGCGTCACCGCCATCGGCGCCGGCGACTATTTCACGGTGGCGCTGGCCGCCCCGGAGGTCGCCGCGATCCCGCCCGCGGCCGCGACGCTGCCCCCGCACGCCGGGCACGCCGACGCCACGCTGCGGGGCTCGGTTCACCCGGGCCGCGATTGCACGGCGGTGTTCTTCGACTTCGGGCCGGACGCCTCCTACGGATCAACCGTCCAGCCGCCGATGCCCAACGTGCTGGGGGATGCCGTGGCCGAATCGTCGGCCGTCATCGCCGGGCTGCCCTTCAACTCCACCTGGCACTATCGCGTCCGCGCCGTGAACAGTCTCGGCACGGCCCTGGGGGCCGACCAGTCCTTCACCACCCCGCCACCCGTTCCACCCGCGCTGGCGGCTACGGGAGACAACGACTACGGGCAGCTCGGGGATGCCACCCCGGACTACCGGACCACCCTGGATCTGGTGCCGGACAGCCCCGTGCTTGCGGGTGGAGGAATGGGCGTCCTGGGCGTCGGGCGGTACCATGCGGTGGTTTCGACGGCGGACGGAAATCTCGCCGCCTGGGGGCACAATTTCCATTTTCAGGCGGGGTACTCCTGGCATAGCGAGCTTTTCTCTCCGTTGCGTTTCCCGGCGTCAGGCGGCCTCGCGGGAAGGACGATCGCCGCACTGGAGGGCGGATGGGATTTCACCCTCGCCCTGGACACCGGGGGCCTGATCCATGCGTGGGGACACGGGCAGGACGGGCAGTTGGGGGACGGGCTGCAGACCATACGGCAACCCGTGCCGGTGGCGACGGACCTGACCGGCGCGCTGGCGGGCAAGACGGTCACCCGGATTTCGGCGGGCTTCGAGCATTGCCTGGCGTTGACCTCGGAGGGCCGCGTGTATGGCTGGGGCGACAACGCCGACGGGCAGCTCGGCGACGGAACCACCTTCACCCGCGCCCTGGTTCCGCAAGCCGTGGACGACACGGGCGTGCTGGCCGGCCGGTTCCTGGTCGACATCGCCGCGGGCTATGTGCACAGCCTGGCGCTCGGATCGGACGGATCGGTGTTTGGCTGGGGCATCAACTATTACGGCCCTCTCGGCACGGGCGGAACGAATTTCTTCGAACCCCTGCCCGTGAAGACCGAACTGCCCGCCGTCGCCACCCGGATCGACGCGGGGGCCTGGCACAGCGTGGCCCTGTCGGACGAGGGGGAGGTGTGGACCTGGGGTCTCAACGACCACGGGCAGATCGGCGACGGCACCATCGCGGAGCGTCCGCTGCCCTTCAAGGTGGCGGGACTCCTGGCGGGCCGCAAGATCGTGGCGATCAGCGCCGGCGACTATTTCACCGTGGCGCTGGATGAACGGGGCCGGGCCTTTGCCTGGGGGGACAACCGGAAGGGCCAGCTTGGTGACGGCACCACGACCTCGCGCCTGGAGCCCGTGGCCGTGGTGATGACCGGCGCCGTGGCCGGCCGGCGCATCACCGCCATCCGGGCGGGAGGCGACCGCTTCTTCGCCCTGACCGAGTACCCGCCTCTGCACATCGCCACCGCCCGGCCCCTGCCCGGTGTCAACCGGTTTGAACTCGGCTTTGCGACCATCCCGGGACTGGATTACCGGGTCCAATCCAGCACGGATCTGGTCGGTTGGATTCCCGCCCACGGCTTCACCGCATCGGAGGCGCTCACCTGGTGGACCGATCCGGCCGTCCCCGGAACGCGGAAATTCTACAAGGCGCTGCAACCCTGATCAGGCCCGCCCCGCCGTTCGCCCCGGGCGCGTCAAGGCGCGGATGGCGTCGCGACCGGGTTTTGATACCGGTACAACCCGAATTCCGAAAGCGCCGGCGCGGCCGAGGCCTGATGGATGCGCAGCCGCAACTTGGAAACGGTGACATCCCCGATCCAGATCAGCCGGCAGTTTCCAACGCTGGTTTCCCGGGTGATCCCACCATTCCGCCCGCCCTTCCAGTGGTCGAGCGATCGCCGTCGGATCCGCTGTCCCAGGGGCAGGTGTTCCCGCAAGCGGACGAGATTGAAGCTCACCGGTTTGGGGAACTCCAGCACAAGCGCCGAGGTGGTCACCCCGTCATCGGTCTGCCAGTAGGTTTCCCGGTTGCCGTCCAGACACTGGCGCGGCGAAAAACGCTCCTGCCCCATGCGGACGTTGCCGGTCTTCGAGGGCCGCGCCGGCGGCGAGGTTCTCTTGAAACGTGACGTCCATGATCCGGCGCAGGCCGCGCAGCGCCTCGACGTCGGCGTCGGGGATCCGGCCGCGGGTGTCCGGCGTCAGGCCGAGGAGGAAGGTCGCGCCGCGGCCCACCGTGGTGAGGTATTTGCGGAACAGGATTTCCGGGTTTTCCACCCGGGCGTCCTCTCCCTCCCGCCAGAACCAGCTCGGGCAGCGGATCGAATGCGGCATTTCCGGGGGCATCCACACGTCGCCATCTCGGTGGCCGTGCAGGTCCAGCGACTGGTTCAAGGCGGGAAACACCAGCTCACGGTTGCGCACGGTCGCCCAGCAGGGATTCCCCCGCCTCGCCGTTTTCATTGCCACCCCAGCGGCTGTCCGGGCCGATGTCGCTGTGGATGTGCGCCTCCGGCTGCAAGTTGCGGATCAGGGCGAAGACCTCGGGCCAGCGGTAATAGACGGCCGGGTCCATGCGGCGCACCCCGCCCGCCCCGCCATACCAGCCGTCGCCCCCTTGCCATCGGCGCCGGCGGCCTCGTCGAACCACACCTCAAACAGCGGTCCGTAGTTCGTCAGCAATTCCCGGAGCTGGTTGTGGTAATAGGTGACGTAGGCCGGACGACCGAACTCCGCATGGCTCCGGTCCCAGGGGGAGAGATAGACGCCGAACTTCATGTCCTGCCGGCGGCAGGCGTCGGCCACCTCGCGCACCATGTCGCCTTTCCTGTTTTTCCAGGACTGTTCTTCACGGAATGCTCGGTGAAGGCGGAGAGCTTGTGAGACAAACCCGTCGTGATGCTTCGCGGTGAGAATGACCCCCTTCATTCCCGCCTCTTTGAACGTGCGGACGATCTGGTCAGCGTCGAGGTCGGTGGGATTGAAGACGGACTCCGGCTCGTTGCCGAAACCCCACTCCTTTCCGGTAAAGGTGTTCACGGTGAAGTGCAGGAAGCCGTTGAATTCCGATGCCTGCCAGCGCACCTGCCGGAGTGGGCGAGGGCGGGGGCACGCTTCTTTTCTCCGGGGCCGCCTGCGCGTCCGGCCCGGTGGAGACGACGAGGGCGTCGAGGGCGGCATAGCCGGTTCCGGTATTCACCAGGCGGAGGGTGTGCGGACCGGCCGGCAGTCCCTGGGCGCTGAACACTGGGATGCGGGCGAGGCGGGGGAAATTGTCCTACTTGAGATTCACCGGGACGGCGGGACGGTCGTCGAGGCGGATCTCCACGGAACCCTGGTCTGCGTATTTCTCGGACAGCAGCGCGATGCCGGTGCCGGTGAAGGAGTACTCCGCCGCGTCGCCCGGGGTGTTCGAGTAATGGATGTCGTCGTTGTGATCGTGAACTCCGCGTTTCGCGCCCGCCTTCCAACCCCCGGCATACCGGATCGCCGGGTCGTCATCGTTCACCACCCGCACGGCCGGCGGCGGCCGGGTCTGGAGGGTCAGCGGAATTCGCCAGTTCTTGTACAGCCCCGTGCGGACGTCCTCGAAGGGACATCCCGAGGTGTAGAGGTCGACCTGCACGTCGTCCCCCGCCTTCCGCTGAAACTTCGCACAGAGGTTCGGGCCGTACATGTGCTGTCCCGGGGCCAGGAAACCGTCGTCGAACGAGGACACGAACGTCCACGGTCCCCACGGGTGCCCGGCTTCGAAGAATTCATAGACCACCTGGCCCGGCTCGAACCATTTCATCAAGGTCGGGGTGACGTGCCAGGCCGCGAGCAGGTAGCGGTTCAGGGCCGGCACGAAAACCGGGGCGGTCCACCCCAGCCGGCCCGGGCGGTCGAGGATCGCCTGCGCCTGCGAAAGCTCACCGGTCCAGGCCTCATCGACGAGCCCGTCGCCCCCGCGGTAATACGTCCAGTCGGAGGCCCGGAGCCTCGGCAGGTCGGTCCGCAGGATCCGGCCGAGGATGTAGTCGTCGCCCCCGTTCCAGAAACCGTTGTTGGAGATGGCGTAGACATACCGGTCGGCGTTGTCCCGGTCGACCCGCCCGCCATCTTTGCCGTAATGAATGAAGCAGGGCGCTCCAAACCGTTCCCCCGGCCACATCGGGGCGGCGTAGTTTTCCGCCGCGCTCCGCGTCCAGGTCTTGCCTCGGTCGTGTGATTTGATCAGGCTGGCGTTGAAGGACGTTTGCCGCAGCAGCGGGTCGTTCGACTTGTCCCCGTAGATGTTGCGGACGACGAACGCGTAGAACACCCCGTCGACGCATTCCTGCCCGGTGACCTTCCAGGTCGCGCCGTCGGCTTCCACCGCGCCCGCCTTCCCGTACTCGTCCATGGAATTGACCGGTATTCCGACCAGGTGCTCCACGTCCGCCCCGGCCAGTTGGTTGAAGCTGATGTTCCGCTGTTGCCGCCCAAAACCCCGTCCGTCGCAGGTGAAGTGGTAGAGGTTGTCGTCATCCGCCCAGAACGGATCGGCGGTGTCGCCCTGCATGTCATCCCACTTCTGCATCCGGTCCAGTTGCGGCACCACCGCGCGGACGGGCCCGCCGGTTGCCGTGGCGGAGCGGATTGACGGGGCGGCCAGCAGGGCGGCCGGCAACAGGATCGCGATTCGGATGTTCACGGGGCGTATTCCTCCCGGGAAGGGGGTGAAACGTTATGGCGCGGGTGTGAGGATCGCCGCCAGCCCGTTGCGCACGGCGAGTTTGCGGGTGAGAACCGCGGAGCGGTCCACGGTCGATGTGTCGATGCGGACGTGCGTGGGCGTTTTCACCGCGGGATCGTCGGAGAAGACTTGGAGGGTGTAGTTTTTGCCGGGATCAAGAAAATCAAGCCGCAGCCGCAGCTCGCGCTCCGCCGCGCCGTTGATCGCGCCGATGAACCAGACCCCGTCCTTCTTGCGCGCGACGGCGGCGTGGGTGTCGGGATGGCCTTCGAGCCAGCGGGTGTCGTCCCAGATGGTCGGCAGACGCGAGAAGAAGGTCATCTCGGGGACATCCTGCAAGAACCCCGGGGCGGACGGATTCGCGCCGGCGGGCGCCACACGGTCGTACCAGAACAGGACCTGCCACGGGCTGTAGATCAGCACCGTCTTGGCGAGCTGCGAGGCGTGCGAGCCCATGGTGGCGACGCGCGGGGCGAAGTAGCAGTTGGTCTGGTCGCCCGGCCCGGCGAGGCCGCGCGTGAAGATCGTCCGCACCACCTCCTCGTTGGCGGCGCTCTCCTCGTCGCCGCGGATGCCTTCGGACGTCATGAAATTGGGCAGCGTGCGCTCGACGCCGGTCATGCGGTATTCGTCGTGCACATCGACCATCAGCCGGTGCTTCGCGCATTTCGCGATCGCATCGTGCTGCCAGGAGGTCCACTGCTGCGGGCCGACATTGACGAACCCGAACTTGATGCCGGCGACGCCCCACTTCTCATAGAGCGGCAGGAGGTCGTCGAGCTGCTTCTCGAGCGCGATGTGGTTGACATACAGGATGACGCCGACGCCCCTGGATTTCGCGTGCGCAATCACCGCCGGCAGATCGAACGGACCCTTGGAACGCTTGGGGTCCAGGTTGACCGCTCGGGCGTCGGACCGGGGGTCGTTCTCCTCGCCGTACCAGCCCGCGTCAAACAGGATGTACTGCAGGCCGTGCGCTGCGATCCAATCCACGCAGGCCAGCGCGCCGGTGGTGGTGAGGGTGGTTTCGCGGAGCGCCTTGCCGGGTTTGATCCAGGAGGTGTCGGCGATTTCCGAGGGCTCGCTGAGGTTCGGCAGCATCCCGTTGCCCTGCGCCAGTTCCGCGGGGGACGCGGCCGCGCGCACATAGCGCCAGGGCGTGGCGAAGGCGGCCGGATGTTTCGACGGCCCGGCGAGGCGCGCCGCCAGCGTGGCGGCCCCGGCCGCGGTGAACTTCATGCGGGCGTGGTCGCGCTGGCCGGCTTCGCCCAACGCGGCGAAGAGGTCCGGGGCCAGTTCGGCGGTCAACGGGCGTTCCAGATCCTTTCCGGCCTGGTCGACGGCGGCCTTGCGCACCTTGCTCTGCGCGCGGTCGGACACCCACACCTGCGTCTGCGCGGTCAGCGGGAAGGTGGTATTTTCCCCGGTGACCGTGAAGGGGCCGGTGCCGTCGACCAGATAGCGAAGGGCGACCCCTTCGTCGTAGGCGCGCACCTGGAGTCGGACGACCGCCTCGCCGGCTGCGGCTGCGGCCAGGGTCAGCGTCGCTTCGTTGAAGTGGTCGCGATACCCGGCGTGTTCGCCGCACACGGGTTTCCAGCGCGTGTCCGCCGAGCGCGTCTCCGCCTTCGTCACCGGTCCCCTGTCCGCGACCACGCCCGGCCCGGTCAGCTCCAGCCCCAGCGCGCCCCGCGTGACGACGGGTCGGTCCTTGCGGGTGACCGACCAGGCGAGGGCCTGCGTGGTCTCGTCGCGTTCGAGGACGAAGGTCAACGCGCCATCCGGGCTGTCGAGCCGGCACCCGGCTTGCCACGCTGCATTGGCGGAATGGACACCCGCGCACAGGAGGCTCAGGAGGGCGAAAGCGGGGAACGGTTTCATGTTGAGACTCCGGGGATTGGACTCACGCGTGTCTTTGCTGTCTGCTCCTTGCGGAGGCGGCGTTCAAGCGGAATGAGGAGAGAATGGAACGGGAACAGCCAATGGAGGATGTTCACCACGAAGGACACGAAGAGCACGAAGGGGGGGATCTTGGGACGGCGGTAATTTTCTCGTCGATGACGGGGGACCTTTCACCACAGGGAGCACAGAGGAGTTGCAGAAAAAATTGAAGTATGTGTTGAGGGGTCCGGAAAGAATGTTCTCATGGATATTACCTATGTGCTCCCTGTGTTCTCCGTGGTTTGAATATTCGTACATGCGTCGAGAAGCCAGAGCGGGCGTAATCATCCTCCTTGGTGCACTTCGTGTCCTTCGTGGTGAAGAATAATCACAGAAGATCACGAGGGCGACAATGGAAACCTTTCTTTGCTGGCTCTGCTAACGTTTGTTTCAATGTTTTACAAAAGGCAGCAAAGTGCGCGGAGAAAATGTGGCGTGAAGGGTCGAGCCCTACGGCGAGGCGCGCACCGGGGTGAGGATGATCGACCGCAGCCGCAGCAGTTCCTCGCCGTCGATCTTCACCGCCTTGACGCGGATATCGAAACGGCCGGGCGACAGGGTGACGCGCCCCAGCGCGGCCTTCACCTCGCGGCCGTTCTTCACCGCGCCGGGCAGCGTCTGCCCGCCGATCTTCACCTCGAACGTCCCGCCCGCGCCGCCATGCGCGGCGGTGCGTTCCGCGCCGGCGTCGCCCGCAACGACCTTGGGCTTTGCGGCGCCCTTGTCGGCGTCGTACACGAGAGTGACCTCGAACGTGGCGGCTTCCAGCAGGCGCACCGGCCAGACCACGCCGGCCTTCGCGGAAGTCCAGTTGGTGATCCACGCATCGCTCTTTTTGCCGGGGCCGAACTTGAGCCCGCCTGAGATCTGCGCGTCAAATCCGCGCAGGACGTTGGCCGCGACCGTGGTGGAGAGAAGTCGATCGGGTTCGCCCGCCGGCTCGCCTTCGCATTCCAACACCACGACGGAGTCCGCGGCATCCGGGGCGGCCGATGGCACGTCGATGAACACATCGGAACCCTTGCGGGCGGTCTTCAGCGCGGTGGCGGGGTCGTTCATCAGCCAGGCCTTGCGCAGCTGGGGTCGTAAGCCCGCCGACCACCAGCCGGCCGTCGCGCGGCCATTCGAACACGTGCAGGTAGAGCAGGTTCTCCTTGCGCGTGGACTCGCCCCAGGCCTGCACCGCCAGGGGAGTGCGGGTGGTGCCGCGGATGGAGTCGCCATACACCCGCCACCACGCACCAATGCCGCGCAGGATCTTCGCGTCGGCCTCGTCGATGCGGCCGCGGCCGGTCGGACCGATGTTCATGAGCTGGTTGCCGCCGCGCGCCGCCGATTTGGCGAGGAGCTGGATGAAGTGGGCCGGCGGCTTGTGGGACTTGTCGTTCTGGTTGTAGCCGTAGGATTCGTTGGTGGTGGGCACGCCCTCCCAGTCGCCCGCCTGCTGCGGAAATTCCGCGGGGCGGTCGCAGGTGCTGGCGTAGTCGCCGAGGCCGCTGACGAGACGCCCGTTGACCACCAGCGTGGGCTTGGCCTTGCGCACCGCGGCGAGGATGCGCAGATTTTCCTCCGGCGGCAGCTTGTGGGGGGTGTCGAACCAGATGATATCGGGGTCGTAGTTTGCGATCAGCTCCCGCAACTGCGGGATCGATTTTTCATCCACGTACGTGCGCGCCCTGGGCAGGAACTCCGGGAACTTCTCCCACCAGTTCGCACCGTGCAGCAGTTTGTCTCCGCCGGGATTGTCGTAGTCCCAGTCGTTGCCCGGGCCGTTCTCCTCGCCCCAGTCGAACGCGTGCGAATAATAGAAACCGAACTTGATGCCGTGCTTTTTGCAGGCGTCCCGCAACTCCTTCATCGGATCGCGCGCGAAGGGCGTGGCCTTGACGATGTTGTAGTCGCTGACCTTCGACTCGTACATGGCGAAGCCGTCATGGTGCTTCGCGGTGATGACGAAGTAGCCCATGCCGGCCTCCTTCGCGAGGCGGATCCATTCGTCGGCGTTGAACTCCACCGGATTGAAAGACCCCGCGACCTCCTTGCGGTAGACGGCGCAAGGGATCTTCGCCATGCGCTGGATGTGTTCGCCATATCCGCCGTAGGCCTTGCCGTTCCAGGTGCCGCTCAGGCTGGAGTAGACGCCCCAGTGCACGAACATCCCGAAGCGCGCCTCGCGCCACCAGCCCAGCCGGGCGTCCTTCTCGGCCTCGGTCGGCACCAACGCCTCCCGGGCGGGGGCGCGCGGCGCCGGGTCGGCGGACCGGGCCGACGGGGCGCAGGAAAGAAACGCCAGGAGGGCGATGGACGGGAACGAGAACCGGTTCATGATTGGTTTCATTTCGGCTGGGGGCTTGGTGTTACGGAGAGGGCCGCGTCGGGGCTGAGGTTGACGACCTCACACTCGACGGGACCGTTTTTCAAGGAAAGGGTCAGGGCATATCGGCGGCTCGAGGCGTCCCAGTTTCCGTCCACCCTCGCCGCGGCGGGCGTGACGTTGATCCGGGGTTCCGAAGCACATTCCAACTCCAGTTTCAGATGTCGTTCCGGATTGGGTTCATTGCGGGTGGCCTGCGCATCGAAACCGAACCCGGCCTGGAACCAGAGGCTTTCGCCGCCCGGGCAAATTTTCCCGATGAGGTAGTCGTGGACGTTGACCGTTCCGGTGATCCGTGCGACCGGGCCCCGTTCCAGGCCCATGGAGAACGACTGTGGAACGTCCTCGTTCTCCCGGCTGTTGGTGATGATGAGGGTCCCGTCGCACTCCCACATGAAGGCCTCGCCCTGAAAACGCTCCGGGTAGGCGCGCTTGAACAACCCGGCGGCGCGGCCGGGCTCGGCCAGCTCCACCTGCGGAATCACCTGCGTGGCCGGATTCAGGCACGTGGCGGAGGGCGGCAGGAGGGCCACGATGCCATAGCGGCTGTTGTCGGGCAGGATTTCCTGGAACGGGGTGTTCTTCAGCCCGTAGAGCTCGTTCAAGAAGCCGAAGGAGCCCTCGAACCGCCCGTTGTGTTTGCCCCGGGCCGCCTTCAGGTCGCACGCCACCGCGACCTTGAGACTGCCCAGGAACTCTTCGCGGGAGGGAATAAGGCCACGGCGGACGACGGCGGTGACGAAGGGCAGATAATAACGACGGTAGTTTTCGGCCCCCGCGCCTTCGGAGGTCCACTGGTGGGCGGATTCGAGTTGAAACACCGTGCCCCCGCCGGCGATGCCCATGAGCCACATCTGGATGTCGTAGCTGTAGGGGCACAGGCGGTCGTCCTCCTCGCGGGCGGGATCGATCTCGCCCAGGCGGCCGAAGCCGCAGCGCCCCCAGACGAACTCATCGGCCCAGAAACCGGCGTTGTCCACCCAGCCCGCCGCCAGCAACCCCTCCACCACGCCCATCGAGTGCAGGGCCACCTCGCCCACCGTGGACTTGAACATGGGCACCACCGTCGCGCGGTTGCGCCGGATCTCTTCGCGGAGCTGGTCGGCGGCCAGCGTCCAGGTGTAATTCGAATGCTCGCCCTCGCCCATGAAATAAAAGCGACCGTACTTGGCGCACAGCGTCCAGGCCCGCGGGATGTAATCCCACTCGGACACGTTGCCCTCCGGACCCTTTTCCCAGTACCAGCTCCAGAAGTGCTCGCCCTCGGCGGTGCCGAGGCAATGGGGAAAATTCTGGAACAGGTACTCCAGCGTGGACAGCGGGACCCGGGCGCGGTTGTTCCACACGACGAAGTTGACCCCGAGTTCCTCGTACTTCGCCGCCCGGGCGAGCGCCTCCGGCTGGTGCCGCGTCCGATGAAAATATCATCCGGCACGATGGCCTCCCGGCAGTCTTCCGGAATGATCTCGCGAAGATGACCGGAATTCCCGCCCGGATCCCAGGCGCGGTTGCGCATGAGAAAGACCGGATGTTCGGGGCCGATGGGCCGGATCGCGGCCTTGGCGGGCTCGTGGTCGCCATTGATGTTCACGCTGAACACGGCGCTCCACGGGCCCGGCCGGTCCGCCGCGACGGCGCGCACCCGCCAGAAGTAGCAACCCGCGGGCGGCACCTCCCTCGGGAAGTAGCTGTGCTCGTGATAGCGGACATCCTGCGTACGGCGCGAAACGTACATCCGCTCGAACCCGGCGTCGCGCGCGATCTCGATGTCGTAACTCGAACAACCCGCGACCGGCGTCCATTGGAAATAAGCCGCGATGTCGGTCAACTCCATGCGGTCGCGGGGCGCGAGCAATTCCGGCGCGGGGAGGTCCTCCCGCACCGGCGCGGCCCTGCTGTCGCCGCGGGCGGGCGGCCAGGTCCCGCTGAAAAGAACAAGGGCGAGCGCGGCGGCGAGGCGGGGGGAGGGGACGGCCATGGGGAATTCAGGGGGTGCTGCCCGGATACAGGAGGAGAATTTTTTCAGCCCAGCGCCTGCCATGCTCGCGCAGGCCTTTTGCGTTGAAATGCACGCCGTCCCGGAGGTCGCCGCGCAGGGCGTCGGAATCGGGGCCTTCGCAGGCGAGGTCCGCCTTCCACAGGGAGCGTTGCGCCGCGCGGAACTCGTCGTCGGCGGCGTCCGACTCGCTGTGATAGGTTGCGAGCGCGACGATCCACGGGACCCGCCATCCGGCCCGTTCGCGTGACGCGCCGATCAACTGGTCCATGAAGACCCGGTACTGCTCCCCGCTGATCTGCCGGTCGGCCGGATATCCCGCCCGGGCCTGGCCCGCGTCCGATTCCCCCTGGTGCCACAGCACCGCGCGCACGCCGTTGGTCCCGAAGTGGAGCAGGTGCCGTTCGAGCGCGGCAAACAGTTGCCCGTTGGAAGCCCACACGCCGGGGCGCACCGGGCGGACGAGGGTTCCGGTGGTCGGTTGTTGCGTCATTTCCGCGCCCTCGGGCAGCCACTGGCGGACGCTGGTGCCCCCGGACGCGCAGGCGGCGAAACCAATCGGCACGCCGTACGCGGTCGCGAGCGCGTCGCCGAGCGCGGGCAGGAAGCTGCCGCCGTTGCCGCCCGCGCCGGGCTGCGGATCCTGGCAGGGCTGCCAGGCCTTGCCGTCGAAGCTGGAGACCATTCCGCTCTCCGAGCGCTGGCGTTCGGAGCCGTAGTTGCCGGCGTTGGACTGGCCGGCGACGATGAAGACGTCCCCCACTCCGACGGGTTCGATCCGCCGCACCGCGCCGTCCGGCAGGCGGAACTCCACCCGGTGCCAGCCCTTCGCGGCAACCGCCAGTCCGGCGGAGAAGCGACCATCCCCAGGTTGAACCGTCACCGGTTGCCAGTCCCCCGCGTCCACCCGGACCCCGACGGCCCCGGAGGCTGCGGCGCCGCTCACCCGGATCACACCGGAGGTCGGCGACTGGCGCTGGAAGACCTCGTGCGGCACGGGCGAGTCGATCTGGCAATTGACGTCGGCGCGCGACGCATGACCGGCGATGCCAAAGGTCATGGCAGCAGTCAGCAGCGTGGGGAGAGTGTGCTTCATATGGGTGTGACGCGGCCGGCAAATTCAGGTTCTTCCGAAACGTTCATGTCTGGCGGCTCCTTGTCCTCACCTTTTCTCCCGCGGAGGCGCAGAGGCGCGGAGAAGAAATCGGAAGAACCACACAACACCCCCTATCATATCCATTTGAATTTTCGGGTTGGGGTTTTAGCCTTCCACCCTCTTCTCCGCGCCTCTGCGCCTCTGCGCGAAAATAAATACGCTATGCCATCTCTGACACGATGTTGCCGGAAAAGTCGAAATTCAAGGCTGCGCGTCGGGGATCGCATCGCCGGGGCGGTGCTCATTTCAGTTGCGCGACCGGCCGGAGCGGGATGGCGATGTTGAAGCTGTGGTTGAGGTCGGGGCGGTCCGCGGCCGCGCAGAAGAGCACGGCGGGGCCGTCGCGGTCGCACCACACCTGGGGTCGTTCGAGCTTTTGCAGCACCTGCCATTCCCGGCCCTCCCAGCGCACGCCCACCTTGGTGACGAGCGGGTGGGCGGCGAGTTTCCAGTCGATGCCGTCGCGCGACTCGAAGAGCACCAGCGCGGGGCCGTGCGGGGTGAAGTGGCCCTTGAAATCCTTGACCACGGCCCAGTAGCGGTCCGCCCCGCGCCAGACGAAGGGGTCCTCGGCCGGGAAGGCCGCGCCCGCCGCGGTGAAGACCGGGTTCGGATGTTTCTTGAAGGGGCCGGTGGGCTGGTCCGCGGTCGCGACCACGTGCACGACGGGTCCGCCGAAGGGTTGTTTGCCCTTGTCGGCCACCGCCTTGTACACCATCAGGTAGCCGCCCTGGGGGCGCGCGACCACGCTGGGGTTTGCGCAGCATTGCGCGTCGTGGAAGCCGGGTGTGCACTCGATCAGGGGCTTGTCCATCCGCGTCCACGGCCCGGCCGGGTGGTCGGCCACGGCGACGCCGATGCGCTGGTTGTTGCGATGCGTCCAGTTGAGTCCGCCGCTGACCGCCTTGCCATCGCCGGTATTGCCCATGTAGTAGAGATGGTATTTCGCGCCGAAGCGCACGACGGTGGGGTTGTGGGTGCAGAGTCCGTCCCAGAGTTCCTTGCCGCGCACCGGCAGGGTGACGTCCGCATGGCGGTACGGTCCGAGCGGGTGGTCCGCCACCGCGCGCGCGACCTCCGAGTGCGTGACCCAGGCCAGGTGTCCGAGGCGCTTGGGCCAGCGGCTGTAGAACAGGTGGCATTTGCCGTCGTCGTCCCGGATCATCGATCCGCACCACACGTTGTATTCCGGGTCCGCGAACTTCGCCCCCTCCGGCACCGGCTGGATCAGCGCACTGAAGTCCAGCCCTCCCTCCTCTTCCCCGGAGGCAATGACCGGCGTGAGGGCTGCGGCTCCGGCCAATTTGAGAAGGTCACGGCGGGTCAGGTTCATGGCGTTGCTCAGGAGGGTTTGCGGTTCGGGTCGACCGTTGCAGGATACACGCAAACCGACGCGGCAACACTTGTTTTCTTCACTTTAGCGTCGTGTCCATTGGTTGGTGGCGGCATCCCAGCGGGATGCCCCGCCGGTCGTCAGGGTGCGGTGATGGACGGCGATGTGTCGGAGGGCTCTGACGAAGGGTCTGGCGTTTCGCCCGTGGAGCCCGAATCCGGCTCTGCCTGTATTCCCTCTTCCGGCTTGGTTTCATCCGCATTCTTCGCCCGGCGGGACTGTTTGGTGTAGAACTTGCGAATGCGCGTTTGGGCTTTCTCGGCGTCTTCGCCCTCAATCACGTCCCGCTTCAGCACCTCGGTGGACAATACACGTTGAATTTCCTCTGGAGTCACAAGAACCCCATCGGAAATTTTTCGCAGCTCGCGGCGAATGACCGCGATGACATCCTCGCTCAGGATCAATGCCCCCAATACGAAGCGGTTGATGGTCAGGACCTTTTCATGAAACTCTTCGCGGGCGTCCTTAACCAACCCCTCTTTGCAAACGATATAGAGTTTTTCGAGGTGTTCCTCGTCCTTCGGATCCAGCTCGGAGAAGGAAAACTCGCAGACCATGTCGTAGCCGATGGGTTGTTCGAAACGGATCTTGTAGATCCTCCACGACATGCCGTTCGTTAGAATCACCCAGGGAACGCCCTTGTTGGCACCGTAGTCCACCGCCTGGCGCAGATGATTTTCCTTCAGGTCGAGCCCGATGGCCTTCGCCTCGATGAGAAACTCGACCGAATTGTCGACCTTGATCGCAAGATCGCAATACGTGCTGCGCACGGCGAACTCGCTGGTTAGATCGAGGTACTTGTCGTAGCCGAAGACCTCCGCCAGCACATCCTTGATGATGGAGACCGTATCCGCTTCATTCACATCCCGGTCCTTCGCGATTTGGAGCACTTCCTTGAACTTGCCCATGGAACGAACGAGCCGGTCGGAGACTCTTTTGGGGATCATGCTGCAGTCCTTTGTAATGAGGTCGTCGATCAGAGAAGTGAACTTCACTTTGCCCGGGAAATCAGGTCAGGCAAGTGTATTCGCCATCGGCCAGGTTCAGTGAGTTCGGGATCACACCGGCGATTGCTGTTCCACGGCCGACCCTCCAGCCGCGGGGGAAAGTTTAGCCCGGTGGCGCTGATTCACGAAGGCGAGGCTCTGCTCCATGCGCCGGAACAGAACCGGAGACCATAGGCGCTCCAGCTCCCAGCCCTGGGATTGCAGGACGCGAGTGCGGAAAATATCCCACTCGATCGGGTCCGGCGTCTTGTGGAAACGGCTGAAGTCGGTGAGCACGCCCACGGTGACATCGGCCGGCAGACAGGGGTTGATGCAGGCGACATCCACGCAAAAACCGTCGTTGCCCCAGTGGATATGGCTGCCTGTTTGGTGCTGCGCCAGCAATGCCCCGCCAAATGCCTCGGCGACCGGCGAGGGGGTGATGGATTCCCGTACAAACATCGTGGGTGCGGAATCGGTCCTCATCTTTTCCAGATCACCGTGATATTTCTCGTAGAGCTGCTCCAGCGTCTCGGCATACTTGAGATAAGCATACAACTGGAGACGTCCGTTGGTGGGTTGGTCCGGGGCCATGTTTTCCACGGAGCGGTATTCCGCCGTGGGAATGGAGGTGAAGACATGCACGGCCTCGCGGGCGCGCGTCACCAGCACGTTCAGGCGACGCCCGCCCTCGCGTTGCGACAAGGCCCCGAAATTCCGGCGAAACCTGCCTTTTTCATCCGGCCCGAACGTGGTGCAGATGATCATGACATCCCGCTCGTCCCCCTGGACGTTCTCCAGGTTCTTCACAAACAGACCCTCAAAGGAATCCCGCCCCTTGCGCGACCGCGCCTCTTCCAATCGGCGGGCAAACTCCGGATCCTTCTCCGCCAGATCGTCAAGCGCCTCCAGCAGCGCGTCGCGCTGGGTGAGATTGAAACAGGCCAAACCGATCGAGGGCGGATTGGGCGCGGATAGCAGCTCCGACACTAGGGCGACTGCGGCGGCGGCTTCCTTCAAGTTGGCGCGCTCTTCATAGACACCATCCACGCGGTGAATGCGGATCGGTGTGCTCAAGGCCTTGTTGCGCGGATGCCCTGGGATCGGCTGCAGGCGGGAACCGTAATAATGGTCGTTGGAAAATCCGATCAATCCCTCGTTTCGACTTCGGTAATGCACATCCAGATACGCTTCGCGGACGTCCAGATTGAGTGACGCGCTCAGCAGGTCCTCCGCGTCGCTTTGCTGCTGCACGAAAAGCTCATCCGCCGTTTCGGCGTCGTGGTCGCCCGAATCCGCCAGTCCCGATTCGAAAAACCGGGTCGGGGGCAACTGTTTCTGGTCCCCGGCCACCACGACGCGCTTGCCGCGCATCAGGACCGGCAGCGCCTCCTCCAACCGGCACTGGGACGCCTCGTCGAAGATGACCACGTCGAAGATGGGCGCGCGCGGAAAAATCTGTGCGACGGTGGAAGGACTGGCCATCCAGATCGGACAGAGATCGTAAATCGGATCGCCGCCCTCGCTGTCCTGACCGGTGGCGAGCATCTGGCGGAGTTTCAGCGCCTTCTTCCCTCGCACAAACAGACGCTGCCGCAGCCCGGCCCCGAGCTTGTTCAACTGCGTCCCCGTTCCGGACAGAAGTCGTTTGCGCTGGTGCTGAATCCAGAGGAATCGGACGTGATCCTGGACGCACTGGAGCTTTTCGGCGCTGAGCAGTTGGTAGGACGTGAACGCGGCCTGAATCCGTTCGCCATCCATGGTCGCGAGGGCCGGGTCCCGGGCGAGTCGTTGCCGCAGTTCATTTCCCAACGAAAGGTGCAGAATCGCGGAAAAGGCCGACTCCGCGTCCACCCCCTGAACGAGGAGTTGGTCGACAGCGCCGCGAAGATGTTCGGGCAGCCGCTGCAGCGAGGAGCGAAGCCGCACCATGTCCTCGAGTGTGGAGGCGGCGGCGCGCCAGGTCTGGGTGGTCGCTGTTGCCGGATGCCCGCCCAACCAGGCGGGAATGAGGGTGGCACCGGCTTGCGCGATAAACAGACCGCTGGCCTGGATGGCCTCCATAATTTTGGCGATGCCCTCGGCCCAGGAGGCCTCCGCCTCCAGTCGAACCGCCATGGAGAGCAATTGATCATCGGACTCCATCGCGTTCAAGCATTCGGAGGCAAGTTGCAGCCCCCCGGCCAGCCGGGCGGACTGCCAGGCCTTCTGCAGCACCGCATGTCGAACCTCCAGATCGATGTCGTCCAGCAGTCCTCCGGAATTGGAGCCTTGAGCTCGGTTGATCCAGTCGCTCAACATCAATCGGGGCCGCAACGCCTGATAAAGCGCGCGGGCCTTCGGCCAGTCCTGTCCGGGTGACAGGCCGAGCGGGGACATGGCCGCGAGCATTCCGGTGCGCCGCGATCCCGCGAAGAGGCGCTTGAAAAAACTTCCCGCCACTTCCGCCCAGGCGTTCATGGCGGACAGGTGCCGGTTCACCTCCGCAAGGGTGATCGTGCCGGCCGCCTTTGCGGCCAGGAGCAGCTCCTGTTCCAGCGGCGCCGCGGAAATCTGCTCCCGCCATCCCCGCACCGTATCGCCGTCCCGCTCCAAAGCATCACGTGCCGCGGCCGCAAGATGCAACGTGTGCCGAGCCGTGTCGCGGGCGCCGGAAGCCGCGATCTCCCGCAGCAGCCGGGCGAGTTCACGGCGTCTTGCCATCTGGTCGCTCAGCGGCGCCTCAGGGACCCAATGGTCGAAGTTTTCAGCGGGCATGCGTTGATCCGCCATCGTCGCCGCTTCATCGATCCCCCGGAGCGCGCGATCCGCGGCCGCCGGGCTGAGAGCCAGCCAGTCGGCGACTTCGATACCCAACCAGCCGCGAAATGGATTTTCCGGATATCCGGCCCGGCGCGAACGTTCCACCGTCTCCTCGAGAATGATCCGGGCCTGCCCGGCCTCCGCCTCGGTCAATTCCGGAATGGCTTCGAGGACCGGTAGGTCGGGTTGGGAGGAAAGATTCAGCCATTCGCCCAGCAACTCGTGGAAAGAGCGGATCCCGGGATCCGGGCGGTCGTGGATTTTGCATCGCAGCGCTTCCAGCTCCGCGTGAAGCGCCGCAAGTTGCTGGTTGATCTGGGAGAGGCGGCGGCGTGGATCCGCCGGCGCAGGAATATCGCTCAGGTTTTCCAAACGGGCGCGGAGTGCGAGATAGAACTCCTTGCGGTCGGCCCCGGGATCATGCACCACTCCGCAGAAATCACCCAGGCCCACGGCGTCGAGGCGGTACTTGACCACATCCAGGGCCGTGCGTTTGTCGCACACAAATAGAACCCGCTCGCCTCGGGCCAGATGGTCGGCGATCATGTTGGTGATGGTCTGACTCTTGCCGGTGCCGGGTGGTCCGTGGACCACCAGCGCCCGGGCTTCACGGGCGGAAACGACGGCGTTGGCCTGGCAGGGGTCGGCGGCGGAAACCAGCCACTCGGACTCGATCCGGCGCGCCCCGTCCGGAGCGGCGGCGGGAGCGGAGTCTCCGTCCTCCCGCGGATGCAAGGCCTGTGAACTGAGGAACGAGGTGACGGGCTGCTGCAAGGCGGATTCATTCTCCAGCATCCAGCGTGTGTCGCGCAAGAGGGACTGGTTGGAGAGGGGGAACAAGCCCAGGACCGCGCCACACAGGATCGCCGGGCGGGCGGGCAGGTCTTCCGTCGCCGGCACGGACGCGAGAATAGATTCGGCGGTGAAATCGACGGGCTGATCCACACTGATATGGGACTGGATTTTCCCCAGCAACTCCGCGACTTCACGCCACGGTTCGCTGGCGCCTTCATCGGCAAACAGTTCGCCGACCGGTTTTCCCGTCTGCTTTTCCAGCCACGCGACAAGGGCGGGATTTGGCGTCAAACGATCGGCCCCCTCCCCGGTCGCAATGAGGGTGATGCCCGCCCGGCTCGCGGTCCGCACCTGCAGTTCAACCGGCATGAGCAGCAGGGGTGCCAGGATGCGTGAGGTCGCGCGTGCGCCGGACTCCAGCGACGCGGGAGGCATCGAAAGCAGGGGGAAACCCACCGCCAGGCACGACTCGCCATGATCGTTTTGATAGTCTCGGGCGTCCTCCACGACATCACGCAACTTTTTGAGCAGGCGGTTTTGCGCGGCCCATTCGTTGCGATGCTTCCTCTGCTCCGGCGACCATTCGTTTTCGGGGCCCTCGGGGCTCTCGAACGCCTGAACCCTGGCTGGAAACTCCAGCCGGCCCGTTTCCAACAACGTTCGCAGCGCGGTCTCGGCGGCGACACCCTTGAAGCAGTTGAGATCCATCCAATCGCAACGCTGGCGGGAACGATGAGGGCGGGCATTCATGGACGGCCCGCTGATGAGGCTGGCGTAGAGTCTCTGGAGCATCGTTTCGAGGATCATTTTTCATCTCCCGAATGGGTCGCATCAAAGCTGCCACCACAATGGGGGCAGGTGTGGTGTTTCGGTTTGGACTTCTGGACGGCTTCGACGAAGCCGGAGCCGAGGATGCCGGCGGGCAGGGCGAACATGCCGATGCCGAGGATGGCGATGATGCCGGCGCAGATCTTGCCGGCCACCGTGACCGGATACATGTCGCCGTACCCGACCGTGGTCAGGGTGGCGACCGACCACCACATGGTGGCGGGAATGCTGGAGAAGACTTCGGGTTGGGCGGCGTTCTCGCAGGCGAACAGGATGCTGGCGGAAACCACGAGCAGGATCAGCATGAGGGCGGAGGTGAGGATCAGTTCCTCGCGCTTGGCGCGGACCACGCTGCGGATCAACCCGAGCGTCTTGTAGTAGTGCCCGATCTTGGCCACGCGCAGAAGACGCAGCAGGCGCAGGGCGCGGATGGACCGGAGGTCGAAGCCCAGAAACGGCAGGAAGAAGGGCAGAATGGCCATGGCGTCCACGATGGCCATGGGCGTCAGGATAAACCGCACCCGGCCGGTCAGCGGGGCGGCAAACCGGGGGTCCTCGCGACAGGCCCAGAGGCGGAGCAGATATTCGAGGGAAAACACCGCGACGGAGAACACCTCGAACCGGTCCAACGCCCCGCCCCAGCGGGCGTACACCGACTGCACGGAGCCGAAAACGACCGCCAGAACATTCAGGAAGATCAGCAGCAGCATGAGCGCGCCAAACCGGCGGCCGGCGCGGTCGTGCGGGGCCGCCAGTTCCACCACCTCCCAAATTCGTTTTCGTGTGATCACGTTGATCTCCGGTCCGGCTCCCATGGTGCGTCGCACGGACCGGGCATGGTTATCCGATTCAGCGCGGCAAGGAAAGCCAAAGAGAGGGTGGACGCCGCCGTCTCGAAATTCCGGCGCGGCCGCAGCCTCCGGGGCGGGGCCATCCGCCGGGGACCGCGGCGGCGGCGTCAGAGCCCGATGCGGATGCCCTTGCGGATGAAGGTGGGGACGTCGAGGTCCTGGCCTTCGACGACGGTGGCCTCCACGCCCTTGAAGCGGCCCTTGGAGGAGTCGCCGGTGTCGAGGTCGAGGTCGGCCTGCACCACCTTGGGTTTGGCGGCCTCGCCGGAGTCGGCGTCGAGGTCGAGTTCGCCGTTCGGGGCGGGGGTGGCGCCGGGCAGGTCGCGCCACTCCTCGGTGATGAGCAGGAGGAGGCGGAGTTTGCCGGCCATGGCGGGTTCGACCGCGACGCCCATGGCGAAGCGGAGGTCCGGCCGCGCGACGGCGCCGCGGAGGTCGCGCACGAGGGCCTGGATGTCGTCGAGGGAGAGTTCGGGGCCGGCGGTGATGCCGAGGATGGCGCCGTGGGCGCGGTTGACGACCTGGCCGCGGTCGAGGAGCGGGGAGGCGAGCAGGGCCTCGGTGGCGCGCTGCGCGCCCTCGACGGCGGACATCTCCACGGTGGCGAGGGTGCAGAGGCCGCCGCTGTGGCGGACGAGGCGCTGGACGTCGGCGAAGTCGAGGTGGATGAGGCCGCGCTGGTTCATCAACTGCCAGATGGCGAGGATGCCGTCGACCAGGTAGCGGTCGGCGAGTTGGAAGGCCTTGCCGAGGCTGCCGCCGGCCTGGACGACCGCGAAGAGGCGTTCGTTGGGGAAGGTCAGGATGGCGTCGGCGACGCCCTTGAGGTCGGCCATGGCGATGTCGGCGTTGCGCCGGCGCTCGTCGCCCTCGAACAGGAAGGGCTGGGTGGCGATGACGAGGGTGAGCACGCCCATTTCCCGGGCGAGGCGGGCAAGCACGGGGATGGCGCCCGAGCCGGTGCCGCCGCCGAGGCCGACCAGGAAGACGATGAGGTGGTGTTCGGCGAAGAGGTCGCGCAGGTTGGACTCGTCGCTCTCGGCGGCGATGCGGCCGAGCTTGGCGTCGCCGCCGGTGCTGAGGCCGTTGGTGACGCTCGCGCCCATCTGGAACCGGCGCGGGGCGAGGCTGGAGGCGAGGACGTTCTGGTCGGTGTGCAGGGCGAGGGCGTCGGGGGCGGAGCCGGCGACGCGGAGCATGTGGTTGAGGGCGTTGCAGCCGGCGCCGCCGACCCCGGCCACCAGCATCCGGGTGGGCCGCATCACATCGTCCAGGTTGCGCGTGTCGAGTTGCATCAGCCCCTCCCGAACATGTCGCGGAGGCGGTCGCCCAGGCCGCGGCGGTTGATGAATTTCTCGACGCTGCGCTGGGCGTACTTGAGCAGGCCGATGCCGGTGGCGAAGTCGGGGTCCTCGGTGATCGAGGTCAGCCCGCCGAAGCCGCGGGGGACGCCGACGGCGGCGGGCAGGGAGAAGACGCGCTCGGCGAGGCGGACGATGTCGGGCATGTGCGCGCCCCCGCCGGTGAGGATGACGCCGGCGCCGAGGTGGTTGCGCAGGCCCTTCTTTTCCAGGTCGCGGCGGACGAGTTCGAACAGCTCCTCGATGCGGGTGCTGATGATGGTCTGGATGTCGGTGACGCGCACCTGCTTGGCCTCGAAGCCGCTCTCGGCCTGGACGCTGACCATCTGGCTGCGGCGGGAGAGGTCGACCAGCGCGGCCCCGTTCTGCAGCTTGATGCGCTCGGCCTGGGCGGAGGGCAGCTTGAGGCCGAGCATGAGGTCGTTGGTGACGTGGTCCCCGCCGACGGCCAGCACGGCGGCGTGGGAGATGGCCTTGCCGGCGTAGACGACGTAGCTGGTGGTGCCGGCGCCGAGGTCGATGACGAGGACCCCGCTGTCCTTCTGCTCGGCGGTGAGCACGGCCAGGCCGGCGGCGAGGCCGGAGAACACCGAGTCCTCCACCTCCACGTGCGCCTCGCGGGCGACGCGGGCGACGTCGCGGATGCGGCTGCTCACCCCGTGCAGGATGAGCATGTCGAGCGACAGCCGGGCGGCGGACATGCCCTCGGGGTTGGCGACGGGGCGGTCGTCCAGGTAGAAGCGCTGGCAGATGCTGTGCAGCAGCTCCCGGTCCTCGGGCAGGACCACGGCGCGCGCGTTGTTCTGCACGTCCTCGACGTCATCGAGGGTGACGACCTGGCCGGGCCCGCGCACCGGGGCGACCCCGCGGTTGACCATGCTCTTGAGGTGGCCGCCGGAGGAGGCGAGATGGACCTCGTGGATGCCGACGCGGGACATCTCCTCGGCCTGGCGGACCGCGTCCTTGACGCAGGCCAGGGCGGATTCGAAGTCGACAATCTCGGATTTGCGCACGCCGCGCGAGAGGCACTGGCCGAGGCCGGTGACGAAGAGCTGGCCGCCGGCGCGGTATTCGCCGACGAGCACGCGGATCTTGCTGGTGCCGATTTCGAGGGCGGCGACCGGGGGGGAGGTTTTTGGGGGCATGGTCAGTGCGCGATCACGTTCGCGCCGGTGGTGAAGTTGTAGAAGGTGTTGGTGCTGGCGGCCTCGCGTTCGCGCTGGAGGATCGCCGCCGCGGGATCCACCTTGGTGGCGAGCCCCTTGCGCGGAAGCCAGATCGCCCGGCCGCCCTTGAGGCGGACGTCCAGGTAGTCGGGGCTGGCGATGGAGACCATCTCGATCGGCAGGAAGTTCGACAGCTTGCGCACGCGCACCAGATCGAGCAGCAGCAGGGCGTCGGCCAGGCGCGGCTCCTCCAGGATCTTGCCCGGACGGGGCGCGCGCAGGGGGACCCCGAGGATCATGGGCAGGTGCGACGCCCGCTCGCGCACGCCGAGCAGGCGGCCCTCGCGGTCGATGATGTAGTGGAGGCCGTTGGCGTCGCGGGCGAGGCGCGCGACCGGCGTGCGCTCGTGCACGCGGATGGACAGGGTGGAGGGAATCTCGCGGCGGATCTCGGCGCCGGCCACCAGCGGGATCTGCTCCAGCTTGGCGCGGATGTCGTCGAGGGAGACCTCGAAGAGGTTGGCGCCGTCCGGCACCTCGGCGAAGTCGACGAGCTGCGCGGGCTTGAGCACGCCGTCGGACGCGACGTCGACATGCCGGACCCGGTATTCCGGATTGCCGGTGTAGAGCGCCCGCCCGCACCAGCGGAACCCGGTGACGAACCCCCATCCCGCCATCACCAGGCCGGCGACCGCGACCGCGCCGAGCAGGATCTTCAACGGCATGGGATCGGCGCCCTCGTTCCGGCGCACATTGGCGCGCAGAACGCTGCGGCTGGGAGGGGAGGAACGGGATGACTTGGAGAACCACATGACGATGACCGCCTGATTACCCACACGAGGGACCGTTTGGCAAGCGGCGCGTGATGGGTTTGCGGAATCAGCCGCGCAAGCCGAGGCGCAATCGGCTGCGGTTTGCGGGGTTACACGAATCGGAGGGGAGGGTGCGCCAATGAATCCTGAAGTGGATCTCACGCCCGCTGCGCTCAAGCCGCAAAGACGCCAGAACTCGAATACATCGGAATATAAATCAGGAATGCTCTCACGGAGTCACCGAGGCACGGAAAAACCCGTCACGCCTGCTCTCCGTGATCTCCGTGCTCGGTGAGAGAATCCGGCCTTCGAAGTTGCGGCTGCGACGCAAAGGGACTCCCCGGGACAGATGGAACCCTCCCGTTTCCCGTCTTCCAGCCTTCCTCATAAAAACGATACGCGGCGGCAGGCGTTGAAAATGGCCCCGTGAATTAATTTGCCTATCTCGCATAATACGGAAATACTCGTCCTCATGAAACCCTCCCGAACCGACCGCGCCGCCGACGTCTTCAAAGCTTTGGGGCATCCCGCACGGGTGCGGATGGTCCGCCGCCTGACCGATGGCGAATGCTGCGTCTGCGAACTCGTCGCGGAAACGAAGACGGGCTGGTCCACCGTGTCGCGCCACCTTTCGGTGCTGCGCTCCGCGGGCGTGGTGGCGGATGACAAACGCGGACTCCAGATCTTCTACCGCCTAGCCCTGCCCTGCGTGGCCACCTTCCTGAAGTGCCTCGACCCCGCGACGCCGGCCCGCCGCACCCGCAAGGGGACGTCATGACCTGGACCGGCGAACGCGGAAAGCTCGCGGGCCTCGCCGCGCTGTTTCTCGCCCTCTACCACCTGCCGCTGGGTTCCGCGCGCTTCCAGGCCGGCCTCTCCGAAGCGCTGGAGCTGACCCGCTGGTACGCCCGCGAACATGTGGTGCTGTGCCTGCTGCCCGCCTTCTTCATCGCCGGCGCCATCGGTACCTTCGTCCGCCAGGAGTCGGTCATGCGCCACCTCGGCCCCGCCGCCCCCAAGGCCGCCGCCTACGGGGTCGCCTCGGTCTCCGGCGGCATCCTCGCCGTGTGCTCCTGCACCATCCTCCCCCTCTTCGCGGGCATCTGGCGCATGGGCGCGGGCCTGGGCCCCGCCGTGGCGTTCCTCTACTCCGGCCCGGCCATCAGCGCGCTGGCGGTCATCCTCACCGCGCGGGTGCTCGGCCCGCAGATGGGCATCGCCCGCGCGGTCGGCGCGATCACCTTTTCGGTGGTGATCGGCCTGATCATGGCGCGCATCTTCCGCGGCGGTGAAACGGCGCGCACCGCGGCCGCCGCCGCCCAACCGGCGCCCGTCCCCGCCGCGCGGCCCCTTTGGAAAACCGCGGTGTGGATCGGCCTGATGCTGGCCGTGCTGATCTTCGCCAACTGGAGCGAGGCGGACCGGGAGGCGGGGTTCTTCGCCGCCGTGGCCCGCTGGAAATGGCCGGTCACCGCCTCCGCCGCGGCTGGCATCGGCGCGGCCCTGATCCGCTGGTTCGCCCTCGCCCCCTGGAAAGTCGTCCTGGCCGCCGCCGCGACCGCCGCCGCCGCGTTCCTCTCGCCCGGTCATCCACTGATCCCCTTCGGCGTCGGGATCGTCGCGCTGGGGTGGATGACCTCCACCGCCGGGGGCGAACTGGGCGACTGGTTCGAGTCCTCCTGGGGCTTCGCCAAGCAGATCACGCCGCTGCTGCTGGGCGGGGTGTTCGTCTCCGGATTCCTGCTGGGGCGGCCCGGCCACGAGGGCGTCGTCCCGTCCGAATGGGTGGCCGCGTGGGTGGGCGGCGATTCCCTCGGCGCGATCTTCCTCAGCTCCGTCATCGGCGCGTTCATGTACTTCGCCACGCTCACCGAGATCCCGATCCTGCAGGGGCTGATCGGCAGCGGCATGGGCCGGGGGCCCGCCCTCGCCCTCCTGCTCGCCGGCCCGGCCCTCAGCCTGCCCAGCATGCTGGCCATCGGCCGGATCCTCGGCACGCGCCGCACCGTCGTCTACTGCCTGCTCGTCATCGTCATGGCCACCTTCAGCGGGTGGCTCTACGCCCGCCTGATCTGACCACCCCGCAAGGAGACCCCGTCATGAAGAAGATCCATATCCTCGGCACCGGCTGCGCAAAGTGCAACGCCCTCACTGCGGCGGTGCAGCAGGCCGTCGCCACCGCCGGAATACCGGCCGAGATCGAGAAGGTCACCGACATCCTCCGCTTCGCCGACTTTGGCGTCATGATGACCCCGGCGCTGGTCGTCGACGGCGTGGTCAAGGCGACCGGCAAGGTGCCCTCCCCCGACGAACTCAAGAAGCTGCTCGCCTGAGCCCGCCATGAATCCCAAGTACCTGCGCATTCCATTTCTGCTGGTCGCCTTCGCCGGGCTGGCCGTCTGGGCGAAGGATTTGTTCATCCGCGCCACTGCCGCCCCGCCGCCCGCCGCAGCCGCAGCCTCCGCGGCCCCGGCGCGCGAAGTGGTCGTCACCTACTTCACCACCAACATCCGCTGCGAGTCCTGCCTCACCATCGAGCGCCTGACGCGCGAAAGCCTCGACAAATGCTTCGCGGCGGAGCTGGCCGACGGACGGGTGCGCTTCCAAATGATCAACACCAGCCTCCCCGAGAACCGCCACTTCACCGACGACTACGACATCTCCCTCAAGACCGTCGTCGTCTCCGACCGCCGCGCGGGCCGGGAGGTGAACTGGAAGCGCTTCGACCAGGTCTGGGACCTGCTGGACGATCCCGCGGGGTTCCACGACATGATGTGCGCAGGCGTGCGCGGCGTGATGGCGGGGGCGCCGAAGCCATGAGCGAGCTGCCCCTGCTGGCCGCCGCGGGCCTCGGGCTGGTGATGACCGTCAGTCCCTGCCCCCTCGCCACCAACATCGCGGCGGTGGCGTATCTCGGCCGGCATGGCGCGAACCCCCGCGCGGTCGCGGCCGGCGGCGCGGCGTACGCGCTCGGACGGGCGCTGGCCTACACCGTCCTGGCAGCCGTGCTGGCGAAGGGACTTTTCGCGATGCCGGCGGCCTCGTGGTTTCTCCAGAACCGCTTGCAGGGCCTCATCGGTCCGCTGCCCATATTCACCGGGCTGATCCTGCTCGGCTGGATCTCGTTGCCGGCGTTCCGGGGCGGCCTCGATGCGCGGCGCATGGAGCGGCTCGGGGCGGCCGGGCTGCTCGGCGAGTTCCTGCTCGGCGCCCTGTTCGCGCTGGCCCTGTGCCCGGTGTCGGCCGCGTTGTTTTTCGGCAGTCTCATGCCGCTGGTCCTGCGTACCGGTCAGGTGCTGGCCCTTCCGGCGGTGTTCGGCGCCGCCACCGCGCTTCCGGTGCTGGCCTTCGCGCTGGTGCTGGCGGTCAGCGCCCGCGCCGCCTCCCGTCTCGTCTCCGGCCTGCAAACCTGGGGCGCCCGCCTCCAGCCCGCGCTGGGCCTGCTGCTCGCGCTCCTGGGCGTCTGGATCACGGTGGAAACCTCGTTTTTGCGGTGAAGACCGCCTTCGAGGTTGCGGCTGCGGGGAAATCATTCCGTCCCACCCTGCTCATCCTGTCCGAATTCCTCCCGGCGTCTTTGCGTCTTGAAGCCGCTACTGCGGCTGGGCGTGAAATCCCCTTTCCTGGCGGCTGCGTGAACGTTTCCAGCGATCCCGGGAAATCGGACTTCAAGAGCCGGGCTGGTGCCCGGCGATCCCATAACGATATTTGCTTGCTATATTGGTATAGTCCAATATACAGACGCGCATGACATCTCTCCTCTCCCCTGTTGATCTCGCCCCGTACACAACCGCTTCCGAGGTCTTCAAGGCCCTCGGCAATCCCATCCGGCTGATGGTCGTGGATGTGCTCGCCAATGGCGAGCGCTGCGTGAACGACCTGGCCGAGCTGGCCGGTTGCGACCAGTCCACCATGTCCGGGCACCTGTCCGCGCTGCGGCTGCGGGGCATGATCACGATGGAGCGCCGCGCCAACCAGGTGTTCTATCGCCTCAAGGACCCCTGCCTCACCCAGATCTTCTGCTGCATCCTCGACCGCCCCGCCGGCAAGGGCGCCGCCAAATCCCGCACCCCGCGCAAATCGCCGTGAGCAAACTCTCCGCCCGCCTCAGCTTCCTCGACCGCCACCTCACCCTCTGGATCTTCCTGGCCATGGCCGCCGGGGTCCTGCTCGGCCGCTTCGCCCCCGCCGTCGGCGAGGCCGTGGGCCGCGTGTCCGTCGGCACCACCAACCTGCCCATCGCCATCGGGCTCATCCTGATGATGTACCCGCCGCTCGCCAAGGTGCGCTACGAGGCCCTGCCCTCCATCTTCCGCGACTGGAAAGTGCTGCTGCTCTCGCTCGTGCAGAACTGGGTCGTCGGCCCCGTGCTCATGTTCACCCTGGCGGTCACCCTGCTGCCCGACCGCCCCGAATACATGGTCGGCCTCATCATTACCGGCCTCGCCCGCTGCATCGCCATGGTGTTGGTGTGGAACGACCTCGCCAGGGGCAGCAGCGACTACGCTGCCGGACTCGTGGCCTTCAACAGCATCTTCCAGGTGCTGTCTTTCGACCCTACGCATTGCCCTGCTACCTACCTGCCGTCGAAGCTCGGACTCCAGGGGGCGGTGGTGGACGCTGGGCATGGGGCAGATCTTCCAAAGCGTGATGATCTACCTCGGCATCCCGTTCTTCGGCACCGCTGACACGCGCGATCCTGCGCCCGCGCAAGGGGGCGGACTGGTACGACCGCGTCTTCCTGCCGCGCATCTCACCCTGACGCTGGTGGCGCTGCTGCTGACCATCGTGATCATGTTCAGCCTGAAGGGCGACCATCTCGGCCGTGCCAGGACATCGCGCGGCATCGCCCTTCCGCTGGTGCTGTACTTCGTCATCATGTTCTTCACGTCGTTCCTCATGGCGCGGCGCGTGGGGGCTGATTACGAACGCTCCGCCACCCTCGCCTTCACCGCCTCGGGCAACAACTGGAACTCGCCATCGCCGTCGCCATCTCGGTCTTCCTGGCGGGCTGGGCGGGCTCTCGCCACCGTCATCGGCCCCCTGTCGAAGTCCCTGCTCATCAGCCTCGTCGGCGTCTCCCTCTGGCTCGGCCGCCGCTGGCTGGCCGCCCGCGCGACGACGCCGCCACTCCCTGAACCTCCTGCCCGGGGATCCCCATGAAGTTCCTCGAAATCTTCGACCCCGCGATGTGCTGCTCCACCGGCGTCTGCGGGTCCCTGGTCGACCCCGCGCTGGTGCGCTTCGCCGCCCTGCTCCAGCAACTCCAGGAGCGCGGCGTGCGTCCAGCGCCGCAACCTCGGCCAGGAACCTCGCCGCGCCTTCGCCGCGAACCTCGCGGTCCGCCTTCCTGCGAGAAGGGCGCGGCGGCGCTGCCCGCGATCTACGCCGACGGCGCGCTGCTGCTGCAGGACCACGGCATCCCGACGACGCAGAGGGCGCGCAACTGGCTCATCCAGGCCGGACCTTGATCATGCCGCCCGTGCTCCCGCCCTTCCGACCCGACGCGGACGGCGCCTTCGCGCTTTCTGTTTTTCACCGGCAAGGGTGGCGTCGGCAAACCTCGCTCTCCTCCGCCACCGCGTTGCGGCTCGCGGACGCCGGCCGCCGCGTGCTGCTGGTGAGCACCGACCCCGCGTCCAACCTCGACGAGGTGCTCGGCCTCCCGCTCGACCGCACCCTGCGCGACGTCCCTGGCGCCCCCGGCCTGCAGGCGATGAACATCAACCCCATGGAGGCCGCGGCCGCGTACCGCGAATGTCACCGCCCTGATGCGCGGCCTGGGCTGCCCGACGACGTGCTGCGCGGCATGGAGGAGCAGTTGTCCGGCTCGTGCACGATCGAGATCGCGGCCTTCGATGAATTCGCCGCGCTCCTGGGCGATCCCGCATCCGCCCGCGCCTTCGATCACGTGGTGTTCGACACCGCGCCCACCGGCCGCCACGCCGCGCCTGGAGCAGGACTGGCGGGGGCGTGGGACCGGTTCCTCGAAGGGAACACCTCCGGCGCCTCGTGCATCGGACCGCTCGCCGGCCTGGAACGGCAGCGTGCGGTGTACGAGAACGCCGTGCGCACGCTGTCGGACGAAACCAGGACCACACCGTGCTCGTGACCCGCCCGCAGACGCGCGCTGCGCGAGGCGGAGCGCACCGCCGCGAACTGCGCGCCATCGGCGTCACCCGCCAGCTCCTGGTCGTCAACGGCGTCTTCCAGGTCGCCGCGCCCGACGATCCCGTCGCCGCCGCCATGCAGGCCCGCGCGGACGCCGCCCTGCTCGCCGCCGAAGGCTTTCTGTCCTCGCTGCCCGTGTTCGCGGTGCCCCTGCGCGCCTCGAATGTGCTCGGCCTGGCCTGGCCGCGCGACCTGCTTCAGGACGACGCCGGCGCCGCGCCTGCTCCAGCCACCACCGAAGCCCCCGCCCTGCCCAAGAGCCTGCTCCCGCTCGGCGAATGGATCGACCGCCTGCCTCGCCCGGCACGCGGCGTGATCCTGACCATGGGCAAGGGAGGCGTCGGCAAAACGACGGTCGCAGCCGCAATCGCCACGGCCCTCGCCCGCCGGGGCGTTCCGGTCCACCTGACCACCACCGATCCCGCCGCGCACATTCGAGACACGCTGCTCGACGGTGCGAACGACCTCGCGCCGGACGCCCTGCCCCTGACCGTGGGATCGATCGATCCGGCGGCCGAAACCGAGGCCTACCGTCGCGAGGTGCTCGCCACCGCCGGCCGCGACCTCGACCCCGCCTCCCGCGCCCTGCTGGAGGAGGACCTGCGCTCGCCCTGTACCGAGGAGATCGCCGCCTTCCGCGCCTTCGCACGCGAGGTGGCCCGGGCGGCGAGCGGCTCGTCGTGCTCGACACCGCGCCGACCGGCCACACCTTGCTCCTGCTCGACGCGACGCAGTCCCATCACCGCGAACTGGTCCGGCAGGCGCGCGCCGATCATCCGCCGGAAGTCCTCCACCTGCTCGCGCGGCTGCGCGACCCCGCCTACACGCGCGTGCTGTTGGTGACCCTGCCCGAGGCCACGCTGGTGCACGAGGCCGCAGCCCTCCAGGACGATCGCCCGCCGCGCGGGTATCGAACCCGCGGCCTGGGTGGTCAATCAGGCTGCCCGGCTGCGGCTCCACCGACCCGCCGCGCGCCCGCGCCGAATCCGAGCGACGCTATCTCGAAGTCGCCGCGCAGCACGCGCGCGAAACGATCTTCATTCCGGTGGCAGCTCATGAACCGCGCGGGCTGGCCGCCCTGCTCGACCTTTCCAACTCAACCTTCAAAACCGGACCCTGCCATGTTCGACTCCAAGCCTTCCGTCCTCATTCTCTGCACCGGAAATTCCTGCCGCAGCCACATGGCCGAGGGCATCCTGCGCGCCGCCGCGGGCGACCTGCTCGATGTGCAGAGCGCGGGGTCCAAGCCCGCCGGGTACGTCCACCCCAAGGCCATCGCGGCGCTGGCGGAGATCGGCATCGACATCTCGGGGCACACGTCGAAGCACATGAACGACTTTCTCGACCGCAACATTCACACGGTGATCACGGTGTGCGGCAACGCCGACCAGGTCTGTCCGATGTATCCGGGGCAGGTGCGGCGGCATCACTGGGGATTTGTCGATCCCGCCCACGCCACCGGAACCGACGAGGAGATCATGGCGCAGTTCCGCGTCGTCCGCGACGAGATCCGGCGTGTGTTCGAAGCCTATGCCGAAGGCTGGCGGTCGGGGTTGGGGTGCGGGGCTGAGTAAACCCATCAGGCTGCCAGGCCACGACTGGAATTCGCCGGCCGGCATCCATCAGCGACGGGAGGGGGCGATGATTTTGACGGAGGGGAAGTAGGTCCGGTATCTCACTGGATCCCGGGTCAACAGGACCATTCGAACCACTTTTCATCGCGGGTCGCGATGTCCAGCAGCACATTCGTGTCCACCAGGACCATGCGTCAGTCCTCGCCCCGGGTTATCGCCATGACCTGGTCGGTGCTCAGTCTGGTTGTCGCGGAACCCGCGGCTTTCGCGAGCCAGCTTTCGGCTGGAGAGGTTTTTCGGCGGCCCCGGCGGAGGGGGAGGATGCGAAGCCCTTCGGCATCGGCCACAAATTCGACCTCGGCACCGGGATGCAACCCGAATTGTTCGCGAAAATTTTGCGGGATCGTGATCTGACCTTTGACGGTGATGATCATGGGATAGGTCGAGCCCTACAGGAAACTCAATGCACCGCCTGGCGGTCCTTGACCCACTGGCGCATCTTCTTGATCTCGGCGGACCACTTGTTCTTTTCCATGCGGAGGTCGACGAAGGCGTCGTAGAGGCCGAGCAGGATGTCGGTGTATTCCTGGATCTTGAGCATGCGGTACTGGAAGCCGCCGGAGGGATCGAGGTCCTCCTTGGGGTCGGGCAGTTTGAGCCCGCGGCTGACGAGGGTTTCGGCGACGAGGGTGGTTTTCCAGACCTCGTCGTTGAGGGCGAGGTTGATGGTGGCGACGGCGAGTTTCTTGCCGGCGATGAGCGCGGCCTTGGCCTCGCTGCTGGCGGGGGGATTGCCCTTGCGCAGCACGCTTTCCTGGGCGCCGCCGGTGGTGGTGTTGATGAAGGTGAGCGGGCCTTCGACGACCAGGGCGACCTTGCCGCCGTCGTTGGGCAGCTTCACATGACCGTCGGTCTCGCTGCGGAACCAGAGCCAGGTGAGGAAGTCGTGGCCGGGGGTGTTGTCGACACCCTCCTCGCGCATGGCGTCGGTGAAGCTGGCGGGCATCCAGTCGCGCACGTCGACGCGGCGGCGGATGCGGGCGGCGGTGGCGGGTTCGACCGGTTCGGGGGCGAAGTCCACTGCGTGGCGGAAGTGGATGACCAGTTCGTCGGCGTTGGCGGTGGGCAGGGCGTCGGTGAAGAGCCAGGGCGAGCCCTTGGTGTGGGCGATCTGCACGGCCTTGAGCTGCGGGGGCATCTGCGGCAGCAGGCGGGCGAGGATGGATTCGCGAATTTCCTGGCGGTCGTGGCGGGAGAGGAAGGCGCGGCCCTCGGCCTGCAGCCGCACCAGTTCGGCCTGGCGGATTTCCGCCTTGAGCAGCGCGCCGGGGACCTTGCGTTCGGCCTTGAGCAGGGCGACGCGCAGGTGGCCGGAGTGGAAGGCGGTGTCCTCGTCGATGCGGCGCTCGAGCAGGTGGCGGCCGGAGACCCAGCCGAAGACGGGGGCGTCCTTGATGTATTCGAACGAGGGCATGGCATGCGCCGAGAGCAGCTCGGCGATGTTGGCGGGCATCTTGCGGGTGAGATGGAAAAGGCGAAGACCGACGGATCCGGATTCAAACGACACGGGGAGTTCCTCCAGGGGCGCGCACCGTGCCCCATCACGCGGCGGGTGTCACGCCGGATTTGGATTCTTTTCCGGAAGCGTCCTATCTCCGGCGGCGGGCCAGCAGCAGGCCGCCGAGCAGGGCCAGGACGGCGGCGGAGGGCTCGGGGACGGCGGTGGCGAAGTCGGTGGCAACGACCAGGTTGTCGTAGGTCACCGGAATGGAATCGCTTCCGTCCCCCCCCGACGCCAGGCGGACGGCGGTGGACCAGTTGCCTCCGGTGTAGGCTTGGGAAAAGTCATAGCTGGAAGCGTTGTCGGCGCCGTCGGGGTTCACCCAGAGGCTCAGGAGGTCGTTGTCGAAATCAAGGCCGAACACCAGGCGGTAGTCGGTGTTGGCCTGGACGGGAATGGTGCTCAGCGCGCCCTGGATGCCGAAATACCGGGTGGCGGTGGTCTGACCGGGCATGCCGAAGAAAATCCGCTCCGCGTCGAAGTCGTACGAGCTGAGTCCGGCCCACTGGTTGACACCGGCGGCGATCAGATTCCCCACGCGGAAATCAACGCCGGCGTACCACACGCCGGAGCCCCGGAGGGCGCCTTCCCGCTCGTTGCTGGGAAAGGTGGAGCCGGTGGTGGTCCCGCCAAACTCGCGTTTCACGCCGCCGCGTTCGGTCACCAGCGCGCCGGCGGTCACGGCGGGGGAGTTGCCGAAAACCAGGTCCCAGTTGGAGGGGCTCTGCGCGGGCGCGCCGGCCTCGTCCGTCAACTCATACGTCCAGCCCGTTCCGCCGGTTTGGCCGGCGACGGCGCCGTCGGCGTAGGAAAAGGAGTCCAAGCCGATCAGACTCGCGCTTGACCCGGGTGCCACCGATCCGAACAACAACGCGAAGCAGGACATACGGATGGGAAGGGAGGCTTTCATGGGAGTGCCTTGGGTGACTGGTGGGGACTCTAGCCTCCCGTCCCCGGCGCCGTCAAGCGGCGGAGAGGGCGATTTCACGGCGTGGATGTGGCGGGAGCCGGGCGGGAATCCCTGCCGTCGGAAGGCGCGCCCGACATCCGCTTCATCACTTCCTCCACGACGCGGCCGCGCCGGTAGGCGGCGTCGATGCGGAGCCGGGATTCCGGGGCGAGATCGGTGAAGGCGACCCGCTTTCGCTCGGAGGCGAAGGAGACGAGCACGTTGTCGTCGCCGATCATGCTGACCTGTCCCTCGGTCACGCCGCCGGCGGCGAGGGAGAGCGAGGCGTAGGCGCCGACCTCGAACATCGGGCGGGCGCGCTCCCATTCCCGAACCACCTCCTGCTGGAGGGCCCGCTGCTTTTCCGCCAGGACGGCCGGATCCACGGCCGGGGGGGCGGGCGCGGGCGTCTCCGCCGGCACCGGCGGGGGCGTGCCGACCACGGGCGGCAGGGGCGGCGTGGTGAGGACCGGGCGGGGCGGGGGAACGGGCGCGGGCGCGGGCGCGGGCGCGGGCGCCGGGACGGGGAGGACGGGCCTGACGGGCTTGGGGGTCTCGACGCGGGTTGCCGACGCGGGCACCGGTGAGGGCGGGGACCACCGGCGCCGGCGGGGGCGGCGGGGAGAAGATGTCCACGCCCTCGGGCACCACCAGCGGGGGCGGCTTGCGGCTCATGCTCACCGAGGCCACCAGCAGGAACAACCCCGCCACCCCGAGCACCCCCAGCATCACGGGCGGCAGACCCAGGGGACGGCGGGCGGCGAGGATCTGGATCTTCGCGGAGAAATGCATCCCGCATTCCAGGCACACCGGGCGGTCGTCCGGCTGCACCGCTCCGCAGGAGGGGCAGCGGATGCTGCCGGCGATGAGGAGTTCCTCCGGCATGGCGGCCTCAGCCGAGGCGGGCGGCGAGCCAGGCTTCCAGTTCGGAGATCTTCACGCGCTGCTGGCTCATCGCGTCGCGCTCGCGCACGGTCACGCAGCCGTCCTGCAGGGAGTCGAAGTCGATGGTGATGCCGAACGGCGTGCCGATCTCGTCCTGGCGGCGGTAGCGGCGGCCGATCGCGCCGCTCTCGTCGTAGAACACGTTCCAGCGGGCGCGCAGCAGGTGGTGCACCTCCTGCGCCTTCTCCACCAGCTCGGGCCGGTTCTTGAGCAGCGGGAAGACGGCGGCCTTGACCGGGGCGATGGAGGGATGGAAGCGCATGACGGTGCGGATCTCCTCCTTGCCCTTCTCGTCGGCCACCTTTTCCTCGGCGTAGGCGTTGCAGAGCAGGGCGAGGACGAGGCGGTCGACGCCGGCCGAGGGCTCGATCACGTGCGGGACATACTTGCCCTCGAACAGCTTGAAGCAGAACGCGCGGGCGTCCTCGGGCAGCTTGCCCGCGGCCTGCCAGCTCGCGGCCACCTTCTCGACGAACGCGTCGCGCGCGGCGGGGTCGAGCTTCGCCGCGGCGGTCTTCAGCTCCTCGTCGAACACCTCCTGCGACTTGCCGCTGTGCTTCTGGTGCTGCGAGAGGTCGAAGTCGCTGCGGGCGGCGATGCCCTCGAGTTCCTGCACGCCGAACGGGAAGGCGTACTCGATGTCCACGCAGGCGCGGGCGTAGTGCGCCAGCTCCTCCTTCTTCTGCCAGTACTGCACGAGCGAGTCGGCGGGCAGGCCGATCGAATGGTAGAACGCCAGCCGCTGCTCGACCCAGTACTTGTGCCAGACCTCCCAGCCCCACGAGGGCTGCGGGGCGCCGGCGAGGTCGGGCTTGTCCTCGAGCGTCGTCACCTTGCCGCAGACCAGTTCGACCGCCTCGTCGGGGCGGATGAAGAATTCCAGCTCCATCTGCTCGAACTCGCGCGAGCGGAAGGTGTAGTTGCGCGGATTGATCTCGTTGCGGAAGGCCTTCCCGACCTGGCAGATGCCGAAGGGCACGCGCTGGCGCGAGGTGTCGAGGACGTTCTTGAACTGCGCGAAGATGGCCTGGGCGGTCTCGGGCCGCAGCCACGCCACGTTCTCCGCGCTCTCCACCGGGCCGACGTAGGTCTTGAACATCAGGTTGAACCGGCGGGGCTCGGTCTTCTCGCCCTCGCAGGCGCAGGCCATCTTGCTCGGCTTGATGGGGCAGGGGGTGGTGTCCATCTGGTCGGCGCGGAAGCGGCCCTTGCACAGCTTGCAGTCGACCATGGGGTCGCTGAAGGTGTCCACGTGGCCGGAGGCCTTCCAGATGTCGGGGTGCATGATGATGGTGGCCTCGAGCCCGGCGACGTCGTCGCGCAGGCGGGTCATGGTCTTCCACCACACCTCGCGGACGTTGCGTTTCAGTTCGCAGCCGACCGGGCCGTAATCCCAGAAGCCGTTGATGCCGCCGTAGATCTCGGAGGACTGGAAGATGAAGCC
Source organism: Kiritimatiellia bacterium (assembly GCA_046346795.1). GTDB lineage: Bacteria > Verrucomicrobiota > Kiritimatiellia > SS1-B-03-39 > UBA6053 > JAXMHJ01. The sequence continues at coordinate 339 of JAXMHJ010000013.1, read as the reverse complement.
CCGGCGCTTGCAGAGGGAGGTCAGGGTTTCGAGGGTCAATGCTTTGGTTTTGTCATTCATAGCCCGCCATCCTGCGCAAGATGAGGCTTGCGGTCAAGACCCGGAGGGGACTAGGAAGCCTTTTCCAAACCCCATGTTCCGCCTCGTTCCAGTCCCCAAAACCCCCGCCTCCCGGACGCTGGTCATCCGCACCGGGCGCCAGGCGCTGTGCCCGCCCGGGGAAAACGACCGCGAAGCCGCGGAAATCCTGGACGACGGCCGCACGCTGACCCTGGTAACCCTCGATGCCGCCGTCCCCGTCCTGGTCAACGGGCAACCGGCCCACCGGGCGAACCTCAA
>JAXMHJ010000127.1:0-2416 GCA_046346795.1 Kiritimatiellia bacterium | reverse complement strand
GCCGGGCTTCGCGTCCCTCCGACCCGAACAATCCAGGCTCCCGGTGTTTTTAATTGTATTTCACGCCGTGAAATGATTTGTTTCACGGCATGGACCATATTCGAAAGCGCTGGATTCTTCCCCGGCTGCGGTCGGCCCTCCGGGTCATGCCCGTGGTGGTTCTGACCGGTGCGCGGCAGACCGGAAAATCCACTCTGGCCGGGCAATGCGGCGCCGGCCGCCATGCCTATACGTTCGATGACCTGGGGGTGCTGGACACGGCCCGTCGCCATCCCGGGGAACTGCTATCCGGCCTCCCGGTGACGCTGGACGAGATTCAGCGGGCTCCGGAGATGCTGCTGGCGGTCAAGCGGGCGGTCGATGCGCGGCGGCGGGCGGGGGATTACCTGCTGACCGGCTCCGCCAATCTTTTGCTGATGGACAAGGTCGCCGATACGCTCGCGGGCCGGGCCCTGTACCTTGAGCTGCCACCGTTCTGTCCCTGCGAATGGCTGGGGCGTGCCGGGGGGCTGGAGCCGCTGGACCGGCTTTTTGCCGCGGACTTCGACCTGCGCGAATGGCCCGTCGTCCGGGGCGACTGGACGACCTGGCTTTTGCGGGGAGGTTATCCCTCCGCGTTGGGCATCGCGGACCACGCGGACCGCACGCTCTGGCATTCCGCCTATGTGCAAACCTACCTGGAGCGCGATCTCCGCCAGTTGAGCGCGATCTCGAACCTCCCCGACTTCCAGCGCGTCATGGCCCTGGCCGCGCACCGCACCGGGCGTCTCTTGAACCAGGCCGAGCTGGCCCGCGACGCGGGCCTGTCGCATCCCACCACCCATCGCCATTTGAATCTGCTCGAGACCGGATGCCTCCTCCATCGCATCCGTCCTTATGCCACCAATCCCTCGGTGGCGTTGGTGAAGAGCCCGAAGCTCCTTTGGGCCGACTCGGGGCTGGCCGCCGTGCTCGCCGGTCTGCGCGATCCCAAGGATCTGGCGGGGCGGCCGGACGCGGGCTTCTGGCTGGAGCAAACGATTTATCAGACCCTTCGGGTGTGGGTGTCCCTCGATCCGCTGCACCGGCGCATACACTACTGGCGCGACCGTTCCGGCCGCGAGGTGGACTTCATCCTGGAGCAGGACGGCCGGTGCGTCGCCCTGGAAATCAAGCTGGCGAGCCGGGTGACCGCCGGCGACACGACCGGGCTCAGGGCCTTTCGCGAGGCGGCGGGAAAGAAATCAGGTTTGGTCCGTTCCCTGGTTCTTCACGCCGGTGACGCCTGTCCTCTCGACCGGGACACCGCCGCGCTTCCCTGGGGCTGGATGGTTCCGGCGGATTGAGCGGCGGCTCGACCCCGGCCGGGCCGGGATCCGCTCAATCCTGCAACGGCCGGATCTGGATGTTCCGGAATTCGCAGGGGTGGCTTTCCGCCTGCAGGCTGATGGATCCGCCCTTCAGCATCACGTCGCCGCCGGCGGCCTCGATCAGGGGCTTGGAATTCTTGTCGCCCGGGTCGAGCTGCGGCTTCTGGTATTCCATCACGGTTTCGCCGTTGATGATGTGCTTGATCGACTTGTTGCCGTGCACCTCGATCTCGATGGTGACCCACTGGTCGCCGTGGAAGGTCTTGGAGGTGGAGTTCACGCAATGCTGCTTGATGAGGGCGCCGTCCTTCTCGATGTGCGTGCCCGGCGAGCACATGTTGCCGGTGGTGCGCTCGTCCTTGCCGTTGCCGCCGAGGATCTGCACCTCGATGGAGGAGGGGAAGTCCTGCTTGAGCGTCATGGTCTTGGGATCCTGGCCGTGGATCATGATGCCGCTGTTGCGGAAGGCCCAGCCGGGACCGCCCTTCACCTGGTCTCCGGTGAAGCGGTATTCCATCTTGAAGACATAGTTGGAGTAGGGGGTCTGGTAGAACAGGTGGCCGAACTCGCCCTTGAAGCCGTCCCACTTGTCGTAGGACACCTTGATCACCCCGTCCTCGGCGCGGAACGTGTTGTTGAAGTTCTCCCCGAGCGGATAGCCCGTGAATTTCGGCGTCCAGCCCTGCAGGTCCTTGCCGTTGAAGAGCGAAACCCAGCCGTCCTCGGCAAAGCAGGGGGAGGCGAGGATGGAGAGGGCGAGGGCGAGAACGGGGAGTTTCTTCATGGGGGTTCCTTTCGGCGGTTTGGCTATCCTTTGCATGGACGGGGGGCAATGGGAAAGATTCAGGGCGGGATTGCGGCGGGGTCGCAAAAAGTGTGAGCAGGTTCCTGTTGGGGGTTGCCCAAAACCAAGGGTCCGTATGATGACTTCGGGGTGAATCCCCGATGGGCATCGGACCCAGGCCCCTTCACACCGGAAAATCAGGCCGCGGCCGCAGCCGCCAAGGCACTCCATCTCCAGCGGGCAATCGGTCAGTCCAACTTCGGGGAGGGCCGCTTGATCTCGT
>JAXMHJ010000126.1:0-3356 GCA_046346795.1 Kiritimatiellia bacterium | reverse complement strand
CCGGACGGTGACTTCGAATCGCGCTTCCGTTGACACGCGTGCGCGGCCGCGGGATTCGTGGTCTCTCGTTTGAGGGTTTGCCGCCACGCGGGGGGCGATGATGCTCGAGACATGACGTCGATGTTTTCACGGGCCGGCGCCGGTTTGCTCGCCTTGCTGGTCGCCACGTCGGGCGCGGGCCAGACGGTGGGCGAACCGCTCCCGGCCTGGCAGAGGGGTGGCTTGGATATTCACCATATCAATACCGGCGAGGGCGCCGCCGCTTTTTTTGTCCTGCCCGACGGAACCACCCTTCTGGTGGATTGCGGTGACGGCGCTGAGATCGCCCGGGCACCTCGGTACAAATCACCCCGAAAGCCCGACGAGTCGCGGATGCCGGGAGAGTGGGTCGCGCGATACCTGAAGAACGTTCAGCCGGGCGGGACGTCCGCGCCGGTCGATTTCCTGGTCATCTCCCACTTTCACCCCGATCACATGGGTGGCGTGCCCGAGTTGCTTCGGCAGGTCACGGTTCGAACGGTGCTGGATCGGGGATGGCCCGACTACGGCGCTCCGCTCCCGTTTTCCGGACCGCTTGCGCCCCGGTACCGTGCCGCCCTGCGGGACCAGGTCGAACGCCACCAGGCGACCGTCGAACGGTTTCGCGCCGGCGCGGCGGACCAGATCCGGCTGCGTCACGCCCCGGCGGACTTTCCCGGCTTCTCGGTGCGCAACCTGGCGGTGAATGGCGAGGCCTGGACCGGCGTCGGCACCGAGGTGCGCGCGCGCTTCCCGGCGGGAGCGAAGGTCGACGAGAACCCCCACAGCGCCGCGTTCCGCCTGACGTATGGGGCATTTGACTACTTCACGGGCGGCGACATTCCGGGCAGCTCACCCGATCCCGACCAGCCGGCCTGGGCGGACATGGAATCCGCCATCGCCTGGGTCACGGGTCCGGTCGATGTCGCGGTCCTGAATCATCATGGCAATGCCGACGCCTCCACCCCGTTCTTCCTCAGCGTGCTCCAGCCGCGCGTCTGCATCGCCCAGGTGTGGGCGGCGAAACAGCTCGATCCGGTCACCCTTGCCCGCCTCCAGTCGGACCGAATCTACCCCGGCCCCCGCGACCTCTTCGCCACCAACGGACTCTGGACGGGCCGCGCCGAACACCTCATCGAGCTGTTGGGCGAGGCACCGGCCCGGGCGCACCTCGAAAAGCTCAACGCTCTCGCCGCGACCCAGGGCCATTGCGTGGTGCGGGTCGCTCCCGGGGGCGCCCGTTACCAGGTCCTGGTTCTGGACGATTCCGACGAGTCTCTGCGCATCCGCTCGATCCACGGACCCTACGCCTCACGCTAGCGGCGGGTGATGCCCGCTCAGGCTCCTGCCGCTGGAGGTGGGGTCGCCGAACCCGCAGGGATTGGCGTTACGCCCCTCGAACGCTGCACAGAGGCGGGACCGACGGTCCCGTCGCTGTCTCAGCGAGACCGCCCACAACCCGAGCGCAGGCTTTTCCGGCGGGCGGAGCGGCACGGTGCACCGCCGTGCCACCAGGCGCCCCGCAGCCAAAATCGAGCCAGGCGCACCCGACGCCTGGGCATCAGTCCGGGTGGGAGGGCCAGCTTAAGCCATCCGGGCAATTGCCGCTTGAGCATCGTCGCGTGCAGTCTCAGCTTTGCGTGGGAATCGAACCCGATCCGGCTCCGGGTGACCGGAGAACAGGCTCGGCGGTGTCCGTGCCTCAAGCGGAGATCGTGGGTGCGATTCGTGTTTGATCCCCGATGCGAGCGACTCCATGACCCTGCTTCACTCCCTTCTCTCCTGGATTCGGCGGAGAATCCTGCGCGATCGGCGCGCGCGCTGGAACCACCAGTACAGCGAGGGACGCTGGGAAAACCTAAAGCAACCGGAGGAAGACGCGCGGTTTGCCGCCGTGGCTGATTTTTTGAGGCAGTATGCCCGGAGCGGCCGGGTCCTGGAGATCGGGTGCGGTGAGGCGCTGCTGCAACGCCGGATGGGCTCGATGCCGTTCGAGCGATGGGTCGGGGTGGATGTCTCCGACGTGGCCATTGCCCGCGCCCAGGCCTTTGCCGGCGACACCGTACAGTATGTCGCGGCGGACATGGTGACCTATCAGCCAGCTGGCCAGTTCGACGCCATCCTCTTCACTGAGTCGATCTACTATGTGCCCGCGTGCGACCGCCTGTTGGAGCGCTACGCGCAGTTCCTGGCGCCTGGCGGCGTATTCATCATCTCGATCTTCTCCGACGGCCGGAGCGAAAGGGTCTGGCGGGAAATTCACGCCAACACCGAACGGGTCGAGGGCACAACGGTGGTCAACGAACGGGGCACCTGGATCAGCGAGGTCCTCAAGCCCCGAGCCCCTAGCCGGTAGGGCGTGCCCCAAAGGCTCGCGCGAAGCCGCCAAGGAGCAGGAGGTGTCGGAGGGAGCAACGCTCAACTCCGAACGTCGAAGTCCGAAGTTCCAATGTTCCGAATGCAGGTCTGTACCGTCGGACATTTTGGCTTCGAGTTGGCACAGCAGATCAAAGGCACGACCCAGCCAACAAGGCGCCCCAGGACCTCGTTTCGCGGCTTTATGTCTTCGCGTGAATCCCCTGCGGGCGGGTGTCTCTGAGCTTGTCGCAGGTCGGGCCTGACGCCAGAGTTCGACCAGCTCAGGAGCTTTCGCCGCGCCCCGTCATGGCCGTTTCCTTTCCACGCTCATTGACAGACTGCGTCGTCGCACCCCGCGCGAGCGTCGGGCGGAACGCCGGCGGGTTCCTTTCGTTCCACCACGGTATCACGTCACTCCGGCATCTCACCGCGCGATCCCGGATGGCGGGTGCATTGACGCTGCTCAGCTGCCTCCTGGTCGTGGCGCCGCGGTTGGAATCCGCACCCAAGAAGGCCACCGGACCGGAGGTGATCGTGGTCGCGGACCGGATGGTGGAATCGACGCAAGCACCCCGCCCTACCCCGGAGAAACCGGTCTATTATTTTCTGCTCGGCGGCAAGGAGAAGCCCATGGGCGACGCGATCGCAGGCGAGCCCATGCCCACCCGCGAGGAGATGGTCGGTGAAGTCGTGGCGGCGCTCGCGACCCAAGGCTACCGACGCACCCAACTGGGCGGTCCGGCCCCCACCCAGGCCGTTGTTTTCAGTTTCGGCACCGCCAACCTCTCCAGCCTGGAGATGATGGAGGACGACGGCACCGCCTCCACCGTGGGATTCAATCAACGCGAAATCAGACAGTTGGTGGGGGCGGACAAGCTGGCCCCGAGTCCACAGGTGACGACCGCCGCCGAGCGCATCCTCGACGCCTCCCGCGAGGATCGCGTCTACATTTACGTGGCCGCCTTCGACGCCGTTGCCCT
>JAXMHJ010000125.1:0-1502 GCA_046346795.1 Kiritimatiellia bacterium | reverse complement strand
GGGCGAAGGACCCCGGGAATCGCGAGGCGGTGCAGGGCGGCCGATTCGACATATCGTCGTCCAGTCAGCCGACCGGGTATGGCATCCTTGATCCCACCCACCCCCGGGCGCGCGAGCATATCGCATCGTGTTTCCGGAAGATGCGTGAGCAGGGTTTCTCGTACTTTAAAATCCATGGGGACCTGGACGGATCGGGCTGGTCGAACCGCAAATGGACCGCCTTGGAGGTGGTGCGCGATTATTTTCAAAACATCCGCGCGGCGGCGGGCGAGGACGCCTACATCACCGCCTACGGTTTGTTGCCGAACCGGGCCCTGGTCGGATTGGTGGACGCGTTCCGACCCGGGGACGAGGTGACGCGCGACCGGCTCCGGCCGGCGCTGGACGCCTCGCTGGGGGCGCTCCATCTCAACGGTCGCTGGTTCGCGCTCGACAATGACAGCATCTTCATGGGCACCGACATCGCGAATGTCAGCCGGATCGAGGGCGGCTGGCCGCTGGTGCGGACCTGGTTGAGCATCGTCGGTCTCTCCGGCGGTTCGGCGATCACCTCGGACCCGTGGTATCAGGAGGGTTTCCGGGATTACCGGCGCAATCTCGAGGTGCTCATGCCCCCCGCGCGGGAGACGGCGGAGGTGGCGGATCTGGGCCGGGAGCGGGAGTGGTCCCGCCTGATCAGCCAGGTGGCGCGGCCATGGGGGCGGATGACGGTGGCGCTGTTGTGGAATCCCGGGTCGACCGAGCGCACGGTGCACCTGGACTTCGCCGCCGCGGGGCTCGATCCCGCCGCCCGGTACGCGGTCTGGTCGTTCTGGGACAACCGTTACCTCGGCGTGGTGGAAGGCGGCTGGACCACTCCGCCGCTCGCCCCGGGCGCCTCCCAGCAGCTTCGCTTCACTCCGCTTGCGGCCGCCGGGGAACGGCCGGTCCTCATCGGCTCCAATCTGCACATCTACTGCGGGGCGGAGGAGGTGCGCCGGGTCAACAGCCTGCAGGGCGCGATGGAGATCGAACTGGGTGGCGCGGGCGCCCGGGATGGCGACCTCTTCGTGTACAGCCGGCTGCACCCCGCGCTGAAGGCGGCGGAGGGATGCCGGGCCGCGCTGACCGCCGCGGGGGAATACGTCTGGCGCATCCATGTGGAGGCGCGCGATCTGGTCCGGCCGCAGCGGGTGGAACTGGCCTTCCAGGTTCCGGTCACCCGCCAGCCCTGGTTCTGGGTCCTGTGCGCGCTGCTGCTGCTGGCGCTCGCCGCCGGGGGGTGGCGCTATGCCGCGTGGCGCCGGCTGCGGTTCGAGAACGAGGTGCTCCAGCATCGCCAGGCCCTGTCCTCGGAGCGGGCGCGCCTGGCGCGGGACCTGCACGACGACCTGGGGGCGAGCCTGTCGCAGATCGGACTGATGACCGAGCAGGTGGAGCGCGCGCTCGCCTCGCCCGAACAGGCGCGGCGGGAGCTGGACCGCATGTACACGGTCACCCGGAACATCGCCCGCCAACTCGAC
>JAXMHJ010000124.1:0-1549 GCA_046346795.1 Kiritimatiellia bacterium | reverse complement strand
CTGACGTAGTTCTTCGCCTTGGGGGCGTCCTCGGCGTTGCCGGAGTCGTTGTCATCGACGGCCCCGAAGTAGATCAGCTTGCCGGCGGGGTCTATGACGGCCACCGTGGGGGTGGACTTGGCGCCGAAGGCATGGCCGACGGTGCCGTCGGGATCCAGGGCCACGGCGGTGGGCCTGGCCTTCTTTTCGGCGGTGAGCTGGTCGGCCTTTTCCGGGCTGGTGTAGGGGGCCTTGCCGGGGCCGGCGGAGTTGACCGAGATCCAGACGACACCCTTCGCGGTCCAGGTTTCCTGCAACTTCTGCATGTTGCCGCTGTTGTACTGCGCGGCGACGTAGGGGCAGCCGTGGTTCAGCCATTCCAGGACGACGTACTTGCCCTTGAGGCCGGCCAGGGTGTGTTCAACGCCCTTGGTGTCCTTCAGGGTGAAGTCGGGGGCGGCCTCGCCGACCTTGGCGGCGCCTTGGGAGGTCAGGCCGGCCAGGGCGAATCCAGCGGCCAGGGTGAAAATGCGGCGGGTCATGGGGTTGAGCATGGGTTTCTCCGGCTTGGGTTTGCGGCCCAGTCTGCGCCCGGGACCGGAAAAGTCAAATTCCGGGTCCGTCGTTTTCTCCCGAAATGGGCTTTCCCTTCCCGCCCGGAACATGCAAGATGCGGGGGAGTCAAAACCCCGCCGAAGGACAGTGGTCGTCCCGCGGCTGGGTCAAGGAATCCATGTCAAATCCGGTCATCGCAGGTTTTGAGTTGCTCGAGAAGCTGGGCGAAGGAGGGGCGGGAGCCGTCTTCAAGGCCCGGCAGCTCTCGCTGGGGCGGATGGTGGCCATCAAGGTCCTGCCCAGCCACCTGGCGGATGATGCGCAGCACATCGAGCGTTTCAAGAAGGAGGCGCAGACCGCCGCGCAGCTCAAACACCCCGGCATCGTGCAGGTGTACGAGGCGGGACAGGACGGCCGCACCTCCTTCATCGCCATGGAGTTCGTCAACGGCTATTCCGTGGGCGACTGGATCGAGCGCTCCGGAGCGCTTGCGCCGCAGGATGTTGTCGCCGTCGGGGTGAACGTCGCCAAGGCCCTCGACTACGCCTGGCAGAAGGCCCGCCTCATCCACCTGGACATCAAGCCCGACAACCTGCTTATCGACGAGGACGGCACGGTGAAGGTCGCGGACCTGGGCCTCGCCCTGATGCTGGAGCGCGAACCCGCCCCCGGCCAGCAGGAGGAACTGCATTGCACGCCCAACTTTGCGCCGCCCGAACTGATCCGCGGCACCCCCCCGCCCGACTGCCGGGCCGACATCTATTCGCTCGGCGCCGCCATGTACCACATGGCCACCGGGCAGATCCCCTTTGACGGGCAGACCGGCAACACCGTGCTGGAATGCCAGCTTTCCGGCCACCTCGACGACCCGCACAAGCTCAATCCCGCCGTCCCCCCCGCCCTCTCCCTGCTGCTGCGCAAGATGATGGCGCGCGACCCGGAGATGCGCTATCCCGACTGGGCGGCCGTCACCGCCGACATGGAACGCGTGGCCGCCGGCGGCCTGCCCTTCGCC
>JAXMHJ010000123.1:0-1728 GCA_046346795.1 Kiritimatiellia bacterium | reverse complement strand
GGTGGACCTGCTGGTCGAGCAGAAGGTCAGCGAGGTGCAGATGATCATGGGGCTGTCCGGACGGTTCCGCGACCTCTCCCTCTTCCGCGGCGCCCTCGACAGCGGGGCCGCGCAGCTATCAGGCAGCGCCAACTACATGAAGCTGGTCTGGCGCACGCCCGAGGCGGAGACCGGATTCTTCGCCGCCGCCGGGAAGGAAAAGGTCCATCCGTACCGGCAGATGCTCATCGCCCAGCAGGCCCAGAAATTTTCCGCCGCCGAGCTGGCGCGCGCCCGCAAGTGGATCGCGGAGGCGCACGACCGCCTGTTCCGCAGCGGCCTGCCCGCCGGGCTCCAGATCCAGCTCCTGCTCACCAAGCTGTTGCAAAAAGCCGCCTAGGGAGACCCCGTGAACCTTCCCGCCTGTCTGACCGCCGCCCTCCTCCTGGCCGTCCCGGCCCTTGCGCAAACCCCCGCGCTTCCCGCCGCGGCGACCAACACCCCGGCCGCGGCGACCAACGCCCCGCCCGCGAAGACGCAGGCGGAACTGGACGAACTCGCCAAGGCCTGGCCCTTTCCCGTCGGGGAGGAGATCCTGTACACGGTCTATTGGGGGATCATCCCCGTGGCCCGCGCGTCGGTGACCACCTCCTGGGTGGACTTCGAGGGACGCCGGCTGCTGTGCGTCCACGCCCGCGCGCAGAGCAACCGGGTGATCGCGCAGGTGTATCCGGTGGACGACAACCTCGAGAGCCTGATCGACCCCGCGACCTTCCTGCCCGTCCGCTTCTCCAAGCGCATGAGCGAGGGGCGGCACAAGTACGACGAGGAGGTGCGCTTCGACCACGCCGCCCTGAAGGCGCACTGGAAATCCTTCCGCAAGAACAAGGAGAAGACCTACGACATCGACGCGGACACCCGCGATCTGCTCTGCTTCCTCTACTGGATGCGCGGCCGGCCGTTCGGCGAAAACGAAACCCTGAAGACCCGGGTCGACACCGACGAGAAGATCTACGACCTCACCATCAACACCTTCACCACCGAGAAGGTGAAGATCTCCCAGTACGGCAAACTGGATGGATTGAAGTGCATCCCCAAGGCCGAGTTCAACGGTTTGTTCGTGCACAAGGGCGACATGACGGTCTTCGTTTCCCGCGACCCGCGGGCGGTCATGCTGAAGATGGTGGCGGACACGCCCTTCGCGAATGTCGAGATCCTGCTCAAGGAAGTGAACGGCCCCGGGAAGGATTTCTGGATTGTGAACAAGAAGAACTAGCGGCATATGCATTTCCCATGAGTCTGAATCCTGATCGTGCCAAAGAGTTGCTCGCGGCCTGCCGCGGGCGTCGCGTGCTGGTGGTGGGCGACCTGATGCTGGACCGCTACGTCCACGGTCGGGTGGACCGCATCTCGCCGGAAGCGCCCGTTCCGGTCGTGCTGGTCACCCGCGAACACAGCGTGCCCGGCGGGGCCTGCAACGTCGCCGCCAACATCGCCGCGCTCGGCGGCCGGGCCAGCCTGTCCGGGATCGTCGGCGATGACGCGCAGGGGCGGGAGCTGCTGGGGTTGCTGGCGGCGCGGGGCGTGGACACGTCCGGCGTGCTGGTCTCCCCGGAGATTCCGACCATCACCAAGACCCGCGTGCTCGCGGAGCGACAGCAGGTCGTCCGCGTGGACCGGGAGTCCGGCGGCATGGACCGGATCGCCGGGTCCCCCGCCTTCACCGCCCGCCTGGAAACGGCCCTGCGG
>JAXMHJ010000122.1:0-1880 GCA_046346795.1 Kiritimatiellia bacterium | reverse complement strand
GGAGCATGGCGCCCTGCCGCAGGTGCAGGTGCCTGTCCAGGGGGGACGGAAGGGTGATCATGCGGCCTGCCTCCTGCGCCGCCCGCCGGGAAGCTGCAACAACGAAACACCGGCGGCGAAACACACGGCCAGGCCGGCCTGGACCGCGCGGATGCCGGACCGGGAGGGCTCGAACCGCACCACCACGCGCGACGCCCCGGCGGGCACCGGCACGGCGATGAGCAGGTGGTTGGCCCGGCGGATCGAGACCGGTTTGCCGTCCACCCACGCGTGGATGCGGGGGTTGAAATGGTCGGACAGCACCAGCAGCGCCGGGCGGGCGGCCTCCACGGCGAGGTCGACCTGGTTGATGCCGCGAACCGCCTTCACCGTGCCGGCGGGACCGGGCGCCCCGGCGGCCGGAAGAACCTCTCCGGGTTGGGCCTCGACCCAGACGTCCGCGTCGGTTTCCCCGGCGGGATCGGCGAGCGCCTTGAGCACCCCGGCCCGCGGGACCTCATGCCACGCCCCGACCAGCCGGTAGCGCCCGGGCGCGCCCTTGTAGCGCAGGATGAGATGCGGGGGCTTCCGGTCGAGCGGCACCTCGACGAACCGGAATCCGGACCGGGCGTCGGCCACCGCCCCCCACCCCATCACCGGCTCCAGCAGGCCGGCGAGGGCCGGGCTCCGCCGGATCTCCTCCCACTGCCCGGCCGAGGCCAGGACGTGGCTGACGCCGAAATGATTCCACTGGCGCAGGATGTTCCGGCCCGTCGCGTTCATGTACTCCCCGACATCGGACCGCAGCCGGGGCGCGGCCAGGACGTTCATCACGTCCACCCCCTCGTAGGGGAAGACATACGTGAGCAGGTGGCCGTACAGGCCGGACTGGTCCAGCGCGTGCACGCGCGATCCCGCCGCCTCCCGCTTGAGGAACGCCGCCACGGGGTTGCCGCGGATGGTGCGCAGGTCCTGGCTGGTGATGAAATCGCGGGAGAGCAGCACGGCGTCCAGGACCACCAGGGCCAGCGCCGCGCGGATCAGCCAGGCGTGCAGGCGCGTGGAATCGGCCCACCGGGCGGCCAGGCCCAGCCAGAGCAGCGCCGCCAGCGCGGCGGTCATGGCGAACGCATGCCCGAGCGAGGACGCGGCCAGCGCCGCCAGCTTGGCCGCGCCGGCGTAGTGCTGCGAGGCCAGCTTCAGGGTCAGTTCGTCCGTCGACGCGGTTCCCACCAGCCAGGCCAGCAGCGTCACCCCGGCCAGCACGCCGGCCGCGGCCGCGATCCGTCCGCCGTGCCGCCGGAGCGCGGTCCCCAGGGTGGCGCGGGTCCGCCCCAGCAGGGCGTCCAGCCCGAACGCCGCGAGCACGCCGAATGCGAGTTGGAAGACCTGCAGGAACTTGTTCGGGTTCCGGATCGAGGCCATCAACGGCAGCTCGTAAAACAGCCGGTACAGCGGGAGGTACTTCCCGCAGGAGAGCAGGAAAAGAAGCACCGTCGCGACGGTCCAGAAGCGCAGATCGCCCCGGGGACCCGCATTCCGGGCGAAGGGAGCGAAGGCCAGCACCGCGGCCAGCAGGGCCAGACCGGCCGGCAGGGCGCCCAGGTACTGGCTTTCCAGCTTGAAGTTGCGGAAGCCCTCGCCGGTCTTCTCCCAGCCGGGGCTGCGCCCCATCACGCCCCAGTATTCCGCGTCGGCATCGCCGCTGCGCAGGCCGTGATACCCGGGCGCGATGAAGTCCACCGTCTCGGCCGGCGGCCAGCTCCACTGCGTCGCCCAGTCCCATTTCTCGGAGGGGGACTGGGCGGTGGTGGACACGGGATCGATGAAGGTGTCGCGCGCCTTTAGGTAGGCGTCGGACATGAGCAGCAACGCGGGCAGCGCGGCGAAGACCGCCTTGA
>JAXMHJ010000121.1:0-1917 GCA_046346795.1 Kiritimatiellia bacterium | reverse complement strand
TGCGGGGATCGTTGCCCTCGCGCCAGCCGTCGGCGAGGGCGAGGTAGATCCAGCCGTTTTTCGCATAGTCGGGGTGCACCGCGACATCCATGAGCCCGCCCTGGCCGTGGTGGATGACCTCCGGCGTGCCGGAGACGGGTTTATCGCGGCGTTTGCCGTCGGCGTCGATGACCCGGAGGCGGCCGGGGCGTTCGGTCAGCAGGATCTCCCCCTTGGGCAGAAAGGCGACGGCCCAGGGGATCTCAAGCTGGTCGGCGACCAGCTCGATCTTGTAGTCGAGCAGTTCGGTTTTGGTGATCCTGCCCGGCTCCGGCTTGGGATACTCAATTTTCCGGCCGGCGAACTCCTTCTCCTTTTCGCGCAGGAAGACGACCATGGCCCGGATCTGCTCCGGCGAAAGGGTTTCCTCCCAGGGGTTCATGCCGAGTTGCAGGTTGCCCTTGGCGATGGAGCGGGTGATCTCGGCGTCGGTCGAGCCGTGATTCCACACCCCGTCGACCAGCACCCCGCCCTGCCCTCCCTGGAACTTGTCGCCGTGGCAGGACGAGCAGTAGGTCTGGAAGATCTGTTCGACCTTCATCTTGGGGTCGGGACTCTGCGCGGGGGCGGTCGTGGTGGTGATGGCCAGCAGGATGCCGGCGAGGGTGGGAATGTTCATGGTCTCCTTGCTGACGGAGCGACAAGGTGGAGCCTCCGGGCCGGTTTGTCCAGTCGCGCGGGTTAACGTCGTTTTTCTTCGTTTTGAGTAACTCTGCGCGCTCAAAAGGCGTATGCTTCCAAGATGCCGTCCCGATATCCCGTCCTTCTGCCGGTCGCGGCCCTCCTGATGGCGGGGTTGCCGGCGCGGCCTGCTCCACTCATCACCGAGTTCGCCGCCAACAGCATGGGGGCGATACCCGATGAGGACGCCGCGCCGCAGGACTGGATCGAGATCCACAATCCCGACGCCGCCCCGGCGGCGCTGAATGGCTGGTACCTGACCGACAACGCCTCCAACCGGACCAAGTGGCGGTTTCCGGCCGTCACCCTCGCGCCCGGGGAGTTTCTGGTCGTGTTCGCCTCCGGCAAGGACCGGCGCGTGCCCGGGCTGCCGCTGCACGCCAATTTTTCGCTCAAGAACGAGGGGGAATATCTGGCGCTCGTCCGCCCCGACGGCGTGACGGTGGAGCAGGAGTACGCCCCCGCGTTTGCGGCCCATCTGGACGGGCGCAGTTTCGGCCGGGCCTTCACCCGCACGGTGCTGGTGCCCGAGGCGGCGACGGGAGCGTACGCGGTGCCGCTGAACGCCGGCCAGCTCCCGGCCGACTGGAACACCTCCGCGACGCCCCCGGCGGGCTGGGCCACGGGCCGGACCGGCATGGGTTTTGGCATGACCGTGCCCGGTTTCACCAATCTGATCCGCGCCCGCAACACCTCCACCGGCGCGTTGTGGACCCAGGCCGCGGCGATCTCGCTGCTGGAATTGCCGGCGGGCCACGCCGACATCCTGTACGAGCAGACGCAGATCATCCCGCGGTTCAACTTTCTGGGCGAAGGGGCGGAGGGCCGCTTCGGCGACAATCTGACCCTGCCCGTCTGGGCGGCCGAACACTATGTGAACCGGGTGACCGGCACGATCATCCTTCCGTCCGCCGGGCCATGGACCTTCGGCCTGAACAGCGACGACGGCGGGCGCATCAGCGTGGACGGCAACATCGTGATGGACGACCCGACGACGCACGGCCCGCAGGACCATCTGGCGACGGTCACCCTCGCGGCGGGGCCGCACACGATCGATGCGTGGTACTGGGAAGCCAGCGGGGGCGACTCCGGCGAACTCTTCGCCGCGGCGGGAAGTTTTTCGAGCTGGAACGCCGCCATGCGCCTGATCGGCGACACCGCCGCGGGCGGGCTGCCGGTGTTCACCTCGCCGACCGG
>JAXMHJ010000120.1:0-1971 GCA_046346795.1 Kiritimatiellia bacterium | reverse complement strand
GTTGCCCATGCCACGCCCCATACCACATCGGAACGGGGATGATGAAGGTAAATCAATCGGCATGCCGGACCGCCGGCAAAACAGGTTGAGATTGGAGTGGAATGCTGCCACAAAACAAACTGCCATGATCTCCCCTCGCTACCTGGTCGCCTTCACCGGACATCGAAACCTGTCCAATCCCGCGCCAGTCGCCCGCGCACTGAGCGAGGCCTTGCAGGGCCTTCAAAAAAGGGTCGAAGCCGCAGGCGGCAAGCTTGAGTTCTATGGCAGCATTGCCTACGGCGCCGACACCCTGGCGGTAGCGGCCGCGCGGGAGTTGAACATCCCCGTCCACCTGATCCTCCCCAAAGCTGTCGTCACCGATCCCGCCACCGGCCGGCCTGACCCACGCAAGGGATTCGCCGCGGACTTCTGGGACGGCGACCCGGCGGCGGGCGGTGTCTTCCGGACCTCTGACTGGTCACGCACCCTGCAGCAGATCGAGGACGCCCGTGCCGGAGTGAACGGCGGAACCCTGCGGGTCATCGCCGGCGGGCAGACCGCCCCGGAATGTTATTACGAGGCCGGCATGCAAACACTCGAGGTCGCGGATGTGCTACTCGCCGTCTGGGACGGCGTGAACAACGGCAAACTGGGCGGCACCTCGCACCTGCTCGCCGCCGCAACCGCGATGGGCAAGCCCCGTATCACCCTTCCCGTCAACGGCGGCGCATCGATGGAAACCGGGCTGGACACCGCGCTGGCCAGGGAATCCCCCTGCCGCAAGGTCTTCGACCGCGTGAAGAACTGCGCCGGCCACCCGTGCGTCAAGTGCAAGGACATGCCCGGCACCTTCGCCTCGCTCTTCCAGCGCTTGTCCGACTGCTCCAACCACATGGCGGATCGTTTCCGGAAGAGCCTGGTCTGGATCATCGCCTGGCACGGCTTCGCCACCCTGGTCGCCGCGGTCGCCGCCATCCTGCCCCAGACCGGCCTGGAGTGGAAGGTGACGCTCGCCGCCCTCGCTCTCCTCGAAACCGTGCTGGTCGGACTCGCCATTGTTCGCACCCAGCGGTTGCGCCAGCAGGAGGTGCACGAGCACTGGCTGGACGCCCGGGTCGCCACCGAGCAGATGCGCGTCCTGTCCGACTGCGGCGGACTGCTCGACCCCCTGCACCCGTTGATCGCCCGCAAAAAATCCGACTGGCGTCGCTTCGCCATCACCGTCGGCCTGATGTGCCATTCGGAGACCCCGCCTCCCCCGGAGTGGAGGGACGCGCGCGACATGTACCTCCGGAACCGATTGACCGGAGAAAGCGGCCAGATCAATTACTTCGGCGGCAAGGGCGAAAGAGCCGCGAAAAGCTACAAACGCACACTGACCGCCGGCTGGATGCTCGGCATCGCCGCCATGCTCGTGGTGGCCCTGGCGTTCGTGTTCAAGGTCTGCGGCATCGTGGCCAAGATCCATCACGCCTCGTTTCCCGCCCCGCTGAGCGATCCCGCGGCCGACGGCCTCTCCTGGATCTTCGCCATCCTTTTCCTGCTCCTGCCCATCGCCCTGCCCCTGACCGCCGGCGTGTTCATCTCCCTGCGCACCGCCCTTGACCTCGGCCGCCGCCGCTTCCGCTATCTGGAACTCGCCGACTACCTCCGGTCGGCCAAACAGGAACTGGAGACCCTCGACACCGAAGCCACCGTCCGCCGCTGCGTCGAACGCACCGAGGACACCCTCCTCGGCGAGCTGCTCGAATGGCACCTCGCCGAACAGCAGAACGGCGCCCACTGACCCCCGCCGCCCTCCTCGCTTCCCTCCCATCCATCCACCAGCCCTCCCGCGCCATGGAGGTTGCGGCTGCGGCCAAATGTTTCCTCTCTCATCGCTCGACTGACTTCTGACGTTGTGCGACATCGCGCCTCATGCGCCCAATGGGACGGATGGGGCTGATGTCCCCCGCCTCCTGTCTCCCGTCCCCATCTTTCCCCGCCCCC
>JAXMHJ010000012.1:0-81529 GCA_046346795.1 Kiritimatiellia bacterium | reverse complement strand
CGGTACACCGGCTCACCCGCCGCGCCCTTCCAGTACAGCGCGCTGCAGGTTCAGTCCGGCACCGCCGTCCGGGACGGCGTCGCGCTGGGCGACCTGGACCTCGACGGGGACATTGACGCCTTCATGGCGGTCAAGGGCGGGTCGGACTTCGCCTATCTCAACGCACCCTCGGGCGGGCAGGCCAATTTCACCAAGACCACCTTTTCGAGCACCACGCAGAACAAGAAGGGCGTGGCCCTTGCCGATCTGGACAATGACGGTGACCTGGACGCGGTGGTGGCCGTCTCCGGGACCAGCGCACAGGCCGACATGGTGTACTACAACACCACCCTTGTCGCCGGACAGGACTCCGATGGGGACGGCATTCCGAATGCCGTCGATCCGGACGATGACAACGACGGCATGCCGGACCTGTTCGAAACGGCCTTCGGCCTCAACCCCCTGGTCAACGACGCCACCGCAAACCCGGACAACGACGGCCTGACCAACTATCAGGAATTTATCCTGGGCACCCCGCCCAACGCCGGCCCCTCCTACGGGATTTCCCTTCTTCCCGGGCCTGCGGGCAACAATAGTCTGGTCTTCAACGCCAAGGCCGCCACCGGGGCTGGATATGTGGGCATGACCCGCCTCTTCACGGTCGAGTGCGCGGTGAACATTGACCAGGGAATCTGGGCGCCCGTCCCCGGGTTCGAGAATATCGTCGGGCAGGGTCAGGATGTGACCGTGCCGCTTTCTCCGGCAGGAAACCCCCCCAGCACCTTCTATCGTCTGAAGATCGAAGTCGTGTTGTAAAGGCCTCTGCGGAGCGTTTTCGCGGCGAGTCCTGGCGTGATGTGTCCCAAATGTTTTAGTTGACTCCCTTGGGGTATCGGGCGTAGCCTTATCCTCAAATCGGGGACCGTGCCTGTTGCGGATCGTTCAAACGCGAGCCCATGGGCA
The DNA here is from genome assembly GCA_046346795.1 of Kiritimatiellia bacterium. Classification (GTDB taxonomy): domain Bacteria; phylum Verrucomicrobiota; class Kiritimatiellia; order SS1-B-03-39; family UBA6053; genus JAXMHJ01. The sequence continues at coordinate 80,587 of JAXMHJ010000012.1, read as the reverse complement.
TGCATGGCCCCATTACCAAGGGACGCGTCATGAAGACATCAATGTGGCCGAATTGCGCGGGGTTTTTCCCGCGACTCGTCAGGAATGCCGCCTTCGGGACGGCTCTTTTGGCCGCCGCTTCGGCATGGGCCCAGTCCTCGGTGACGCTGAACGCGACGGGTTATGACGGAGCCAATGGCGGGGCCGGTTGCCCCGGGACGGCGACGGTGCGCAACAACATCGCCTCGCCCCTCACCTACTGCTACGTGGTCTCGAACACCGGCACCACCCTCCTGTCCAATCTGGTGGTGAGCGACCTGTCCGGCTTCACGACCAATATTACAAGTCTGGCCGCGGGACAGATCCTGTCCTTCTATCGCGAGACCATCATCACCGGCGACGTGGTCAATGTGATCAACGTCACGGGAAATGTGCCCGGGGGAGGCCAGGTTTCCTCCAACGGCGAGGTGGTGATCGACGCCGCCCGCCAGTGTCCCGTCACCTGCTTCATCGCTTCCGACGTGGCCAACCCCGGCGGTCCCGACCGGCTCTATTCCTTCAACATCACCAACGGCGTGTCCACCCTGATCGGCACCATCGAGCCTTTTCCGGCCAATCCTCCGAATGCAAACTGCCTGGAAGCCCTCACCTTCGCCCTTCCCGAGGTCGGAAACATCTCCCCCATCCTCTATTCCGTAGACGCCGGACCCACCTGCGGCACCGGGCCCGGGACCCTGAATGAAGGTTATCTGGGCACCATCGACTGGGATTCCTCCAACGCCATTCCCGACGGCCGCTGGACACCCATGCCCTTTCCCATCGGCACCGGAACCGGCGTTTTCGGCCGAGTCAACCTGAACAACGTCGACGGACTCGAATTCGACGCCACCCAGGACGGCATCCTGTACGCCGTTCAGAGGACCGACAACCCGGGCGTTGCCGACATCCTGTTCCAGATCGACGCCACCACCGGCCGGGTGGTCTCCAACGCCTTCGGGGTCGGGGCCGACTACATCGCCATCACCCCGGTCACCACCGGCACCGGGCAGGTGCTCTCCGACATTGACGACATCGCCATCGGTACGTTCGACGGCGTGATGTACGGCATCGCCAACGCCAGCGGGACCTTCGACGAGCTGGTGCTCATCGACAAGTTCACCGGGGGCATCCTCGGGCACTTTCCGCTGCTGGCCCCGGACGGAGTCACCCGGTTCCAGGACATGGAGGGGATGAGTTTTGACCCGGTTCGCGGCGAACTGTACGGCAGTACGGGAACGGCCGGTGGCGCGACCGCCAACTCGCTCTTCAAGATCAACATCCTGCCGCCCATCCTGCCCGGGGACCCCCCGCTGGGACGGACCACCCTCATCGGCCCCATCCCCGGCACGGGCGACTACGAGGATCCGACTGCTTCCTCGTGACCCCGGATGCGGTGAGCACCCTGGACGGCATCGTGTTCTGGGATCCGCTCGTCAACGAGTCTTTTCCGGCGTGGAGACCCCGGTCGCGAACGCGACCGTCGACTCCTGGAACGACGTGGACCGCAAGGGGTGATCGATCCGCTCATCGACTTCATCTCCCGCACCGAGGTGACCGGTCCGGACGGACGCTATTCCTTCACCGTCATCATCAACCAGGAATACATCATCCGCGTCGACCCGGCTTCGCTGCCTTCGGCCGCCTGCGGATTCACCACGCTGTCCACCGCGGCCGTGACCTTTCCCAACCTCTGCGGCGTGACCCTCGTCGCCCCCGATTTTGGTATCCGGGTTTGCAAAGCCCTGGGGGACTTCGTCTGGGATGACGTCAACCAGAACGGCGTGCAGGATCCCGGCGAGCCCGGCATCCCCAACGTCACCGTCAACCTGCTGGACATCAACGGAGTGCAGGTCACCAACACCACCACCGATGCGACCGGCTATTACCTCTTCCCCGCCCTCGTGGCCTCCAACTGGGTCGTTGAAGTGGTCTCCCCGGCGGGCTATGAAGTCACCACGCCGGACGCCGGAGGGGACGACACCCGCGACAGCGACGTCAGCCTGGCCACCCTGCGTTCGGCGATCATCCCGCTCTTCGACCAGGCCCCGCCCGGGGTCCTGGTGTTCACCAATTCCACCGTGGACGCCGGCCTCTTCCTGCCCAACGACGTGGCCGTGATCAAAACCGCCGTATACCCCGTTGCGGGCACCGGCAACGTGACGTTCGATTACAACCTGACCGTCACCAACCTGGGCGAACGGGCGGCCACCGCCATCCTGGTGACCGACGTCCTGCCCGCGGGCCTCGCCTATGTTTCCGACGCCGCCGGGGGCACCTACACCCCCGCCACCCGCACCTGGACCGCCGTCGTCCCGGCGCTTGCCGCCGGCGCCGCCACCGACCTCCGGCTCACCGTCCAGGTGACCAACGCCGTGTCCACCGCGGTCGCCAACACCGCGTGCGTGGAGATCGGCCTGCCCGAAACCTCCCTCGCCAACAACTGCAGCACCAACCGCCTGGCCGTGCTCGGCGACTTTGTCTGGCGCGATGTGAACGGCAACGGCTTGCGCGATCCGGTGGAACTCTCCGCCGGAGTGCCCGGAGTCACCGTCGCCCTGACGGACCCCGTCGGGACCGTCCTGGCCACCACCGTCACGGATGCCTCCGGCCAGTACCTCTTCAACGTCCCCGCGGGCCAATACGCCGTCACCTTCACCGCCCCCGCCGGCGTCAACTTCACCACGGCGAACACCGGCGCGAACGAGGCCGTCGACAGTGACGCCGACACGGGCACCGGGGCCACCGCCCCGGTCACCCTCGCCGAAGGCGGAATCAACCTGGATGTCGACGCCGGTCTGCTGACGCCGACGGACATCACCAAGGCGGTCAGCCCCGCGCTGCCCGGAACCGGCAACGTCCGTTTCAACTACATCATCACGGTCACCAACCTCACGGCCATCATCGCGGATCCGGCCATCGTGGAAGACCCGCTTCCGGTCTGGGCCTCCTACGTCAGCGACGACGCGGGCGGGTCCGCCCCCGGCGGCGTCTACACCACCGATGTCGGGCCGCTGCCTCCGAACGGCAGCCGCACCATCAACGTCCTCGTCGAGGTCGTCAACCCGGACGCGGCCGACGATCTGGCCAACACCGCCACCGTCAACCAGGCCGAATTCGCCGCCCAGACCAACGCCTTCCTGGGCGACCTGGTGTTCCAGGACATCGACCATGACGACGTGTTCGGCCCCGGCGACCTGCCGGTCTCGGGCGCAACGGTGAACCTCTACGACGCCAGCGGCACGGTCCAGTTGGGTTCCACCACGACCGACGGCGCCGGCCGTTACGGCTTCATCGTCCGCCGGAACCTACACCGTGGGCTTCGTCGAACCCGCCGGCGCGACCTTCGTCGCGGCCGATCAGGGCGGGAATGAAGCCCTGGACAGCGATGCCGACGGGACCACCGGCCGGGCCGCCCCGGTCACCCTGGCCGCCGGAGAGTCCAATCTCGATGTGGACGCGGGCGTCCTTGTGCCGCTGGACATCGACAAGACCGTGTCCGCGGCCCTGCCCCGCCCGGGTCTGGTGACGTACGACTACCTCATCACCGTCTCCAACTCCTCCGCCCTGGCGGTCAATCCCGTGGTGATCACCGATCCGCTCCCGGTCTGGGCCACCTATCTCAGCGACGACGCGGGCGGCTCCTTCGCGGGCGGGCTCTTCACCGCCAACCTCGGATCCCTGGGCGCCAACGCCTCCCGCACCATCGCGGTGCGGGTCGAGGTGGCCGCGGCCGCGGCCGGCGCCGACCTGGTCAACACCGCGGCGGCCAACACCATCTACCTGGCCACCCAGACCAACTCGTTCATCGGGGACCTGGTCTTCCAGGACGCCGATCTGAACGACGTGCAGAGCCCCGGGGACACCCCGGTGCCGGGCGTGACCGTCAACCTGTTCGACTCCAGCGGATCGGTGCAGGTGGGTTCGACCACGACCGACGCCTCCGGCCTGTACGGCTTCATCGTCCCGCCGGGACGGTACACCGTCCAGTTCGTCCGGCCCGCCGGCATGAATTTCGTCACCGCCAACACCGGTGTGGACGAAGCTGTGGACAGCGACGCCAACGCCACCACCGGGCGCGCGGACGCGGTGACCGTTGCCGCGGGGGAATCCAACCTGAACGTGGACGGGGGGCTGTATTCGACCCTCGATATCGACAAGAGCGTCTCCTCCGCCCGGCCGAGCGCCGGACTGGTGACCTTCGACTACCTGATCACGGTCTCGAACACCTCGGCCTACGCGGTCAACCCCCTGGTCATCAACGATCCCCTGCCCGCCTGGGCCGTCTATGTCAGCGACGACGCGGGCGGCGCCGCGCCGGGTGGCGTTTTCACGGCGAACATCGGGCCGCTGGCCGGCAACGCCAGCCGGACGGTCACCGTGCGCGTGCAGGTTTCCGCCGCGGACGCGGGCGCCAACCTGCTGAACACCGCGGACGCGAACCGACTGTATTTCGCGACCCAGACCAACGCGTTCCTCGGGGACGTGGTCTTCCAGGATTCCGATCTGAACAACGTTCAGAGCCCCGGTGATCTCCCGGTTCCCGGTGCGACGGTCAACCTGTACGACGCCTCCGGAGCCGTTCAGTTGGGCACCACCACGACCGATGCCTCCGGCAACTACGGCTTCATCGTGCCGCCCGGTTCCTACACCGTCGGCTTCACCACACCGGCCGGCACCCGGTTCGTGACCGCCAACACGGGCGGCGAAGCCGTGGACAGCGACGCGGATGAAACCACCGGCCGCACCGCGGCGGTCACCCTGGCCGCCGGCGAATCCAACCTGGATGTGGACGCGGGCGTCTATGTGCCGGTCGACATCGTCAAGGACGTCGCGCCGCCGGTCCCCGGATCCGGCCCGGTCACCTTCGACTATCTCATCACCGTGTCCAACACCTCGGCGCTGGTGGTGAATCCCGCGACGGTCACCGATCCGCTCCCGGTCTGGGCCTCCTACGTGAGCGATGACGCGGGCGGCTCCATGGTCGGCGGCGTGTTCACCGCGGAGGTCGGTCCCCTGGCCGCCGGTGGCAGCCGCACCATCTCCGTGCGGGTCGGGGTGAACGCCGCCAGTCCGGCCGCCAGCCTGGTGAACACCGCGGCCGTCAACAGCCTCTTCCTGGCCGTGCAGACCAACGCCTTCATCGGCGACTATGTCTTCCTGGATGTGGACGGCAACGACCTCCAGTCCCCGGGCGATCTCCCGGTGACGGGTGCGACCGTGAACCTCTACGACTCCAGCGGGACCGTCCAGCTCGCCTCCACCACGACGGACGGGTCCGGGGCCTACGGGTTCATCGTTCCCCCGGGCACCTATGTGGTCGGCTTTACGACGCCGGCCGGCGCCACCTTCGTCGCCGCCAACGCCGGCGGCGAGGCCGTGGACAGCGACGCCGATGCGGTGAGCGGCCTGGCCGCGCCCGTCACCGTGGCGGCCGGCGACGTCAACCGCGACGTCGACGCCGGGGTGTTCATCCCGGTCGTCTTCGACAAGTCCACCCGCGCCGCGGTGGCCAGCTCCGGCCCCGTGACCTTTGATTACGTCATCGGCGTGGTTAACTCGACCGCGCTGCCGGTCACGCCGGCGGTCATCACCGACACCCTGCCGGCCTGGGCCACCTACATCAGCGACAACGCCGGCGGGTCCTTCGCCGGGGGCGTGTTCACGGCCGATCTCGGGACGCTCCCGCCCAATTCCTCCACCTCCGTGGTGGTCCGGGTGGAAGTGGCCGCCGCGGACGCCTCCTTCGACCTGGTCAACACCGCCGCGCTGAACAACCTGTTCTTCGCCGCCGCCACCAACGCGGTGATCGGCGACTTCGTGTTCGTGGACAACGACGCCAGCGGCACCCAGAACGCCGGGGACACCCCGGTGGCCAACGCCACGGTCCGGCTCTTCGACTCCTCGGGAACCGTCCAGTTGGGGGTGACCAACACCACCGCCGCCGGCGAATACTTCTTCATCGTTCCCCCGGGCGATTACACCGTGCGTTTTGACGCCCCCGCGAACGCGGAGTTCACCACCGCCAACGTCGGCGCCGACGACACGGTGGACAGCGACGCCGACACCACCAGCGGGCTCACCGCGCCGGTCACGGTCGCGGCCGGCGCCATCAACCGGACCCTCGACGCCGGCGTCCTGCTGCCCGTCGACATCACCAAGTCGGTCTCGGCCGCGCTGCCCGGAAGCGGTCCGGTGACCTTCGACTACCTCATCACCGTGTCGAACACCACCGCGCTGGCCGCCAACCCGGTCGATGTCCGCGACCCGCTGCCCGCCTGGGCCACCTATGTGAGCGACGACGCGGGCGGATCGGCCGCCGGCGGCGTCTTCACCGCCAGCGTCGGCCCCCTGGCCGGAAACACGGCCCGCACCATCGCGGTCCGCGTCACTTCCGACAACCCGGGCACCGCGGTCGATCTCGTCAACACCGCGATCGTCAACGACGTCTACATCGCCATCCAGACCAACGCGGTCATCGGCGACTATGTCTTCCAGGACGCCAACCTCAACGGGGTTCAGGACGCCGGCGACACGGCGGTCATCGGGGCGACGGTCAACCTGTATTCCTCGGGCCGGAACGGGCTCGTGCAGGTGGCCTCCACCACCACCGGGGTCGGGGGCAATTATTCCTTCGTCGTTCCGCCGGGGACCTACGTGGTCGAGTTTGTCGAGCCCGCTGGGGCCTCCTTCACCAGCCCGGATGCGGGCGGGGACGCCGTGGACAGCGACGCGGACGTGACCACCGGCCGCGCGCCGCCGGTGACCGTGGCCGCCGGCGAGGTGAACACCACGATCGACGCCGGGGTGTACGTGCCCACCATCATCACCAAGACCAGCGGCCCGGCCCGGCCCGGCACCACCAACGTGGTGTTTGAATACGTCATCGCGGTCACCAACAACAGCCCGCTGGTGGTGAACCCCGCCATCATCCGCGATCCGCTGCCGTCCTGGGCGACGTACATCAGCGACGATTCCGCCGGGGTCTACGCCGCCGGGGAATTGACGGTGAACGTCGGCCCGCTGGCCGCAAACGGATCGGCCACCGTGCGCGTCCTGGTGTCGGTCGACCCGGCCCTCGGCGTCAGCCTGGTCAACACCGCCATCATCAACGACATCACCTTCGCCACCGATGAAAGCGCGCAGCTCGGGGACTATGTCTTCCTGGATGCGAATGAAAACGGGGTGCAGGACGGACCCGACAGCCCCGTTCCCGGCGTCACCGTCGAGCTCTACGAGGGCGCGGGCACCAACCAGCTCGGCTCCGCCGTGACCGACGCCGCCGGCCTCTACTCCTTCATCGTGCCCCCCGGCAGCTACCGCGTGCGCTTCATCGCCCCGGCCGGCCGCGACTTCACGACGGCGGACAGCGGCGGGGACGCGCTGGACAGCGATGCCGCCCCGGACGGATTCACCGCGCCCGTGACCGTCGTCGCCGGCGAAGTGAACCGCACGGTGGACGCGGGTCTCATCTCGCTGAACAGTTCCATCGTCATCCAGAAGACGGTCGTGGCCGGCAGCGGCGCGCCGTGCCCCGGGGTGGAACTGCTGGTCGCCACCAACGGCGCCCCGGTCACCTACTGCTTCGTGGTCACCAACAACGGTGAAAGCGGTCTGGCGAACGTGATCCTCACCGACAACGACATCAGCCCGGTCCTGAACCAGAACCTCGGGAGTCTGGGCATCGGGCAGAGCGTGACCGTCTCGGTCACCCGGACCGCCACCGTGGACCTGGTCAACACCGCCACCGTCGTCGGAACGCCGCCCTCGGGTCCGCCCGTCACCGACAACGACCCCGCGGCGGTGGACGTGATCAATCCGAACCTCCTCCTCAGCAAGACCGTGTACCTCGGCCACAACGGCGGGGCCTCGTGCCAGGGGGTCGAATTGGTGACCTCGACCAACGGCGCGCCGGTGACCTATTGCTTCGTCATCTCCAACACCGGGGACGCGCCGCTGACCAACGTGGCCCTCACGGACAACGACCTGAGCCCGACCGTGCTGCTCAACGTCGGGAATCTGGCCGTCGGGCAGACGGTGACGCAGTTCGTGGAACGCGTGATCGCCGCCGACCTCCTGAACACGGCGAGCGCCACCGGCACCCCGCCCCTCGGCCCGCCGCTCACCCGCGTTGACACCGCCCGCGTGGCCACCCAGGGCATCATCGGCGACTTTGTCTGGGATGACCTCAACGGCAACGGTCTCCAGGATTCGGGCGAGCCCGGCCTGAACAATGTGCAGGTCGTGCTGCTGAACAGCGGGGGTGTCCCGCTGGCCTCGACCTTCACCAGCCCGACGGGCGCCTATCAGTTCACCGGTCTCGCCGCGGGCACCTACGCGGTCAGCGTCACCATGCCGGCGACCTACCTGCCCACCAATCCGGACCTTGGTCCGGACGGGGTCGACAGCGACATCAATCCCGCCACCGGCCGCACCGCCAACTTCGTCCTGACCGCCGGGCAGGTTGATCTGACCCGCGACGCCGGGCTGCTGCGCCTCGGCGGCATCACCGGGCAGGTGCGCGAAGACCAGGATTCCGACGGCGATCTCGCCGACGCCGACCCGCCGATCAGCGGCGTCACCGTCCGCCTCTTCCCGGATGCCAACTGCGACCAGGTGGCCGACGGTCCGCAGATCGCCGTCGCCAGCACCACGGGACTTGGCAACTACGCCTTCGTGAACCTCCGCCCCGGCTGCTATGTGGTCGAGGAAGTCGATCCCGCGGGCTACACGTCCACGGGCGACTCGGCCCCGCCGAACAACAACCTGATTCCCGTCACCGTGGTTTCCGGACAGACTGCCGCGGGCAACGACTTCATCGACACCCGCCCGGTGCTCATCGGGGACTTCGTGTGGGAAGACCTGAACGGCAACGGCCTGCAGGATGTCGGCGAACCGGGCATCCCCAACGTCACCGTGACGCTGTTGAATGGCGTGAACGCCGTCGTGGCCAATACCACCACCACCGCTTCGGGCTTCTACGCCTTCACGGGCATCAACGCGGGGACGTACAGTGTCCGCTTCGATCTCACCACCCTGCCCGCCGGCTTCGTGGCCACCACCCCGACCGTCGGTCCGGACAACCTGGACTCCGACGGGGATGCCGCCGGACAGACGCGGCAGATCACGCTGACCAGCGGCCAGATCATGCGTGATCTGGACCTGGGCGCCTACCAGCCCGTCACCCTGGGTGACTACGTCTGGCGGGATCAGAACGGCAACGGCCGCCAGGATGCCCCCGAGCCCGCGATTCCAGGCGTCACCGTCACCGTCTTCAATGCGCTGACGGCGGTCGCGGTTGGATCGGACGTCACCGATGCCAACGGCCTCTGGCAGGTCGCCGGTCTGCCCCCCGGCAGCTACTACGCCGCCTTCGACGCGTCGACCTTCCCCGCCGGCACCCTGGTCACCCCCAAGGATGCGCTGCCCGGGGACGATGTGAACGACTCCGACGCGGATCCCGCGACGGCCGTCACCGATCCCACCGGTCCGCTGCCCTCCGGAACCGTGAACACCACCCTCGACCTGGGCCTGCAGCCCCTCGGCTTCATCGGCGACACGGTCTGGGAGGATGTCGATGAAAATGGAATCCCGGACGAAAACCTGGTCAACCTGGGCATCTCCAACATCGTCGTGCAGCTCTACGGCGTGACCGGCGGCGTCACCAGCCTGGTGGCCACCACCACCACGGGCCTGGACTTTGCCAACGCCGGCTACTACGCGTTCAGCAATCTCACCCCGCGCGTCTACCTGGTGCGGCTGGACAACACCACCATCCCGGCCAAGTACACCAAGTACACCACGCCGGTGGTCTACACGGTCGACCTGACCGCGGTGCCCTCCTCGTACATCAATGACTTCGGCCTGGCGCCCGACCCCACCGCCATCGATCTGGCCGAGTTCGGCGCCGCGGTCGATCCCACGGGCGTCCGCCTGACCTGGCGCACCGCGTCCGAGACCGACAACTTCGGCTTCAACCTGTACCGCTCCGCGCGCCTCAACGGCGAACGGGTGAAGGTCAACACCGCCCTGGTGGAAGGGCAGGGGACCGGCGGCGGGGCCACCTACACCTACACGGACCTGCACGTCGCCCCCGGCCGCTGGTTCTACTGGCTGGAGGACGTCGACTTCGACGGCACCCTGACCCAGCACGGCCCCGTGATCGTGACCGTGGTGGAAGAGCAGACCGCGGACGCCGATGCCTTCGTCATCGATGAGCCCGGTGTCTACCGCGTCGCCCCCGTCGGCGACGGATCCCGCTCCCAGGTCGAGGTGGACGGCGTCGCCGTCGCCGCCGCCCTGGTCGACGGACAGCTCCTCTTCTACGCCGGTGAAGGCGCGTCCGCGGCCCGCGTGGTCGACAGCGCCGAGCCGCTCCGCATGGAAGAGGTGGACGTCGCCCCGCAGGGCGGCGAACTCGCCGTCGTCGAGGTGCCCGAGTCCGGCGCGGTGGTCTTCACCACCCTGGATGACACCGACAGCTACCTGGTCCTCGGGTTCGGCGGCGACACCGCCATCCTGCTCGACATCACCGACCCGGTCCGGCCGCGTCTGCTCGTCAACTTCGGCCAGCTCTCGACCGGCACCGATTCGGCCGCCTACCTGAGCCACAAGACCGAATTGCCCGCCCGCATCCAGGCGGTGAAGCAGCAGAAAGTGAAGGATCTGAGCCGCTGATTCCGGCCTCTTTTCCTTCCCGACAGGGCCTGCAACTTGCAGGCCCTGTTTTTTGGGCTATCTTCGCCAGCCGGGGAGATCCCCGCCCAAAACACAAACCAAGGAATACCCTATGAAGTTCACACCCGTCCTGGCCGCCGCGGCCGTCGCCCTCAGCCTTCAGACCCGCGCCGAAAACGTCGTTTACAATCTCGACGGTTCGCACGCCGACATCGGATTTTCGGTCCGCCACATGGTCGTCAGCACCACGCGCGGCGCCTTCGGCAAGGTCACCGGCACCCTCACCACCGATGACAAGGGCGTCCTGATCGCCGCCGAGGCGGTCATTCCGGTCGCAAGCGTCGACACCAAGGAGGCCAAGCGCGACGAACATCTGCGCGGCGAGGACTTCTTCGACGCGAAGAACAACCCGGACATCACCTTCAAGAGCACCGCCGTCAAGAAGACCGCCGCGGGCAAGTACGAGGTGACCGGCGATCTCAAGATGCGCGATGTCACCAAGTCCGTCACCCTGCCGGTCGACCTCAACGGCCCCGTGACGGATCCCTACGGCAACATCCGGATCGGCTTTGAAACGACGACCACCATCAACCGCCAGGACTGGAACATCAAGTACAACGGCCTGCTGGGCTCGGGCGACAAGGCCATTGGCGACGACGTGAAGATCAACGTCAGCGTCGAGGGCATCAAGGCCAAGTAACGCTTCCGTCCATGCGCGCACCACGGCCCCGGTACCCACCGGGGGCTTTTTACATGGGTGAATAACGATCCCCGCATGACGTCACCCGTTGAGGTTGCCGGGGGCGGGTGGGCCGCCCTCCCCGCACAAGGAGTCTCATGCCCGGTTCCGTTCCTGCTTTCTGCTTGTTCACGCTGGTCGGGTTGACCGCGAACGCAACCCCGGTGCGCCTGCCGGCCACCCCGGCCCTCACCCCGGACGGCTCCACCCTCGTCTTCGAGTGGCAGGAGGACCTCTGGACCGTTCCCGTTTCGGGGGCAGGCCCGGGCGCTCACCCGGCACCCCGCCATGGACCGCTTCCCGGTGGTGTCTCCCGATGGCGCCTCGGTGGCCTTCATGAGCAACCGGGACAGCACCTACCAGACCTGGATCATCCCGCTGGGCGAGGGGGAGGCGCGGCAGGTCACCCGCCACTCGGAGGGCTCGGGGCCGCAGGACTGGTTTCCCGACGGCCGCCGCCTCGTCGTCCGCGGCGCGCGGGACAGCGGAGACTTCCTGGCCAGCCGCTTCTTCTCCGTCGACACCGCCGGCGCGAAGGCGGAGCGGCAGCTCTTTGACGAACCCGGCGAATGGGCGCGCGTGTCGCCCGACGGCCGGAAGATCGCCTACATGCACGGCGGCGACAGCGTTTATCGCAAGGGATACCGCGGCAGTCTCGCCGCGACGATCTGGCTGGCCGACCTCGAGACCGGCACCTTCACCAACCTCGTCCGCTCGGCGGACGGCGCGGAATGCCGCTGGCCCCTCTGGCGCCCCGATGGCAAGGCCGTCTACTTCGCGCGCGAGGACGCCTCCCGCACCTCCAACCTCTGGGAAAAGGACCTGGCCACCGGCGAGGAACGCCAGCGCACGTTCATGGGCGGCCAGGGCGTCTTTTCCGGCCATCTCGCGCGACGGATCGGTCCTCGTCTTCCGCGCGGGTTTTGACTTTTACCGCTGGAGCCCCGCCGATCCCGCCGAGCCCAGCCTCATCCAGATCACCGCCCCGCCCGACAGCTCGCCCGCCACCACCCGCCGCATCACCCTCAACCGCGCGGACAACGACGACATTCCGGGTTCCGTCTCCTTCACGCATGACGCCGACGAGGTGCTGTTCAGCGCCGGTGGCGACCTCTGGGTGATGGACACCGAGCTGCGCGAACCCGTGCCCGTCACCCGCGGCAGCGATGCGCAGGACGGCTGGGCCTTTTTCAACCCGGGCTCGTCCAACACCGTGTACTTCCTGCGCGATACCGGCGACCGCTGCAATGTGGAAGGCCGGGCGCGCCGATCCGGCCCTGCCCTGGTGGCGCAACACGGGGTTCACCCTCACCGCGTTGACCGATGATTCCCGCGGACGCCAACGCCTCTCGGCGGACCCCTCCGGAAAACGCATCGCCTGGGTGGAGGCCCCCGGCTCCTCTGGGTCGCCACCCCGGCAGCAACGACGCCGTGCGCGTCATCGCCGCCACCGGGATCGCCGGCTATTCGTGGTCGCCGGACAGCCGCTGGCTGGTCTGCTCCGCCGAGGACAGCGACGACAACCACGACGTCTGGATTGTCTCCGCCGACGGCGCCCAGCCTCCGTACAACCTCTCCCGCCATCCCGACTGGGACGGCAACCCGGAGTGGTCGCCCGACGGCCGGGTGATCGCCTGGATCGGCCGGCGCTTCGACGGAACCTTCCCGATCCAGTACGCCTGGCTCCGGAGGGAGGACCGGGGCCGCACGCGGCGCGACGACGGGACCCCGGCCGGCAAAACCGAAAGAAGGACGAGGCCGTTCGCATCGACTTTGACGGCCTCGCCGATGGCGTCCAGGCGGTTGACGCCGGCGGGGGCGTCCCCTCCGGCCTGTTCTGGTCCTGGGACGGCAAGGCCCTGGCCTTTCGCGCCAACCGCGAGGGCAGGGAGGGCACCTGGAAACTCTTCTTTCCCCACCCGGACAAGCCCGAATTCATGAGCGCCACCTTCGGCGAATGGGCCGAGTGGACCGCAAAGGGCATCCGCTGGTCGGTCGGCGGCGTGCCCGCGCTCTACGAGCGCAAACTGCCCTTCACCGTCCGCCTGGAGCGCGACGAGTCCGCCTGGCGCCGCCTTGGCCTGCGCAAGATGTGGCGCACCATGCGCGACGAGTTCTATGACGAGAAGTTGAACCACCTCGACTGGAACGCCGTGCTGCCGGCCTACGACGAGATCGCCGGCCAGATCGACGATTCCGCCTTCTCCCGGCTGGCCTCCATGCTGTTCGGGGAACTCAACGCGTCCCACCTCGGATTCACGCCCCGGCGGGAAGGCGCCGCCACCGCGGGCTGGAAACGCGAAACCGGCCATCCGGGAATCCTCTTCGACCCCTCGTTCGCCGGACCCGGCCTGCTGGTGCGGTCCGTCATCGCCGGCTCCTCCGCCGACCGGGATGTCTCCCGGCTCGTGCCCGGGGATGTCGTCACGCACATCAATGGCGCTCCCGTCATGCCGGACGACGACCTCTGCCCCCTGCTGGAGGGCCCGCTGCCCCGCGACGTGCTGCTGACGCTGCGCCGGGGAAACGCCAACCTCGTCGTGCGCCTGCCGCTGAGCACCTCCGACTCCATCCGGGAGCTGGCGCGCAAGGCCGAAACCGAGGCCGCCCGCGCCAAGGTCCATGAATGGAGCCAGGGCCGCGCGGGGTACATCCTCCTCGAGGCGATGCGCAACGACGATCTCCGCCTCTTCGAAAAAATGGTCTATGAGGAAGGCGACGGCCGCGACGGACTGGTCATCGACGTCCGCAACAACCGCGGCGGCTTCACCGCCGACCAGATCCTCTCCATCCTCATCTACCCGCAGCACGCCGTGACCATCCCGCGCGGCGGCCAGCCCGGATACCAGGGCTCGTACCTCAAGCGCCCGCGCTGGAACAAGCCCGTCACCGTGCTCTGCAACGAGCACACCGCCAGCAACGGCGAAATTTTCTCCCATGCCATCAAGTCCACCGGCCGCGGCAAGCTCGTCGGCAAGACCACCCAGGGCGGCGTCATCTCCACCTCCGACCGCGAGGTGCTCGACCTCGGCACCTTCCGCATCCCGCACCGGGGATGGTTCTCCCAGCCGGACGGCATCGACATGGAACGCCAGGGGGCGGAGCCCGACATCGCCGTGGAAAACCCCCCGGGCTCCCGCGCCGCCGGGTTCGACCCCCAGTTGTTCGCCGCCGTCACCGTCCTGCTGGAGGACATCAAGGCCGCCGCGCACCAGGAACACCTCACCTACAAGTCGGGTCTCGATCTTCCGGTAAAACCCGGCAGCACCTCCACCCCCGGCGTCCCCGCACCCGGGCCGGTCTCCTCCCCTGAATAGCCGGCCGCGGAGCCGGCAGCCGCACCCCGAAAAGCACAACCCCCGAGGTCATCATGAGAATCCCGCCCCTGGCCGCCGGCATGCTGGCGCTCGCACTCGCAGCCGAGGCGGGCGCCGCGGACACCTTCCTCGACCCCGCGAAGATTCCGCAAACCCTCGACGAACTCTGGGCCGGCTACGACGCCTTCGACCGCGCCACCCCGCTCGAGGTCGAGGTGCTCAAGGAGTGGAACGTGGACGGCGTCACCTGCCGCCTGGTCCGATACCAGGTCGGCGTCTTCAAGGGCGCCCCTTCGCGCGTCGCCGCCTTCTACGCCTTCCCCACGGGCGCGCAAAAGCTCCCGGCGATCCTCGACCTGCACGGCGGCGGACAGTCCGCCTCGCTCGACAACGTCATCACCTCCGCCCGCCGCGGCTACGCCGGGCTCTCGCTCAACTGGGGCGGCAACAAACTCAACTTCGGCCGCTCCGGCGGCGAATACGACGGCCCGCAGACCGACTGGGGCAACCTCGACGCCACCCATCCCCCGCAACGCAACCCGGTCAATCACTTCGCCGGCCCGCTCTCTCCCGACCAGTTCACCCTCGACCCCGTAGTCTCGCCCCGCAACAGCAACTGGTTCGTCGTGCTCATCGCCGCGCGCCGCGCCGTCAGCGTGCTCGAGCGCCAGCCGGAGGTCGACCCCGGCCGCATCGGCGTCTGCGGCCACTCCATGGGCGGCAAGCTCACCACCGACCTCGCCGGCATCGACCCGCGCGTGCGCGCATCCGTGCCGTCCTGCGGCGGCTCCGGGGTCGTGCTCAAGAGCCAGGCCGACCTCCCCGGCTGCCAGAAGACCGAGCCCGACGCCTTCGAACTCGCCTGCGTTTCCGACAACGCCTACATCCCGCGCATCGCCCGCCCCGTGCTCTGGGTCTCCCCGCAGAACGACTTCCATGCGATCATCGACAACATGGCCTGGAACTGGCGCGACGTCCCCGACGACCTCGTCCGCTTCAGCATCTCCCCGCACTACAACCACCGCCACGAGGACGCCTCCGAGATCACCCGCCACCTCTGGTTCGAGGAGCACCTCAAGGGCGCCTTCCGCATGCCGCAAACCCCGCGCCTGACCCTCACCCTCGCCTCGCCCGACGGCGTGCCGCGCGTGGCCGTTTCCCCCGACGAATCCCTGCCCGTGCGCCGGGTCGACGTTTTCTATTCCGCCGATCCGCACGCCCTGACCCGCTTCTGGCGCGACGCCGGTGCCGTCAAAACCAACGCCGGCTGGACCGCCGCCTGTCCGTTGCTCGACACCGCCCAGCCGCTCTTCGTCCACGCCAACGTCGTGTACGAGATGCCGGCGCCGCAGCGCGAAATCCCGGAATGCACCGGCACCGCCCGCCACGAGGAATTCATCCTCAGCTCCCGCGTCCTCTCCGCCGCGCCCGCCGCCCTGCAGGCCGCCGGGGTCAAGGCGACCGACGCCCCTTCGCGCCTCATCGACGACGGCGCGCGCGGCTGGCACGACTGGTATCGCAACAACTGGGGTCACCCGCCGCTCTGGTCCGCCGCCACCCGCAAGCTCAAGGATCCCACGTGGCGCGGCCCCGACGGCGCGACGCTGGAGTTCGACATCCGCTGCCCGGTGGACAACACCCTCGTCCTCACCTTCACCTGCAACTCCTGGGGCGCGATCCAGCCGGGCAAACCCGCGGTGGACTACGCCGTGGCCGTGGAGCTTGCGGCCGCGACCGGTTTTCAGACCGTTTCGGTGCGCCTGTCCGATCTGGTGGCGACCGACCCGAAAATCACCGCGCCCCTGACCGACTGGCGGAGCGTCACCGAGTTCAGCATCAGCCCCGCCGGCAGCATCGTGCGCGACGGCCAGGTCGTGAAGATCGACGGCCGCCCCTGGCCCGAACCGCGCGGCCTCCGCAACCTCCGCTGGACCGGGGGCACTCCCTGACAGAGGGCGGCCTTTCCCGTCTTGTTGATCTTCTGTTTACATTTTCCGCGCAGCCGCAACCTCGAAGGCCTGATTCCTCATTGTTCATCCTGTCTGAAGTTCTTCTGGCGTCTTGGTGTCTTGAGGCCGCTACCGCGGCTGGGCGTGAAACATCCGTTTCCACCGAACTTCTTGAACACCATGTTCGCGGGAGTGGTCTCAAGGGGTTCCTGGCGTCGGTCGGGAGGTGGAATCGCACCCTTCCTCGCCCCGTAAAACCCGGGGCACCGGCCCCCTCCGCGCTTGGAAAAGTTTCCGGGCTCCTGTAGGAACCTCCGTTTGACCATGTCCAAGAACCTCGCATGTGGAATCATCGTCCGGCCCGGCGGCCTGGAATGGACCCTGCGCGAGACCGGCCGTCCCGACGCCCCGGTCGCCTCGCGCAAGGCCTTGCCGCGCACCGCCGAGACGCGAGCGCCGCTGCCGCCGGACGGGCTTTTCCGCGAGGAGGAACCCCGCCTCCGCCACGCCGCGCTGCACCTCGCCCTGCCGGTGGACCAGGTGCTCATGCGGGTGCTGGAGCTGCCCACGACCGATCCCGCCGAGATCTCCGGCATGGTCGATTTGCAGATGGACGACGTCTGTCCGTTCCCGGCCGAGTTCATCACCTCGTCGTGGGAACCGGTCGCCCGGGCCGAGGGGGCGACCCGCGTGCTCCTGTGCGCGGTCCGCCGCAGCGTGATCCAGCCGCTGGGCGACGCGGCCGCTGCCGCCGGACTCGACATCCACCGGGTGGACGTCGACCTGCTGGGCTGGCTGGCCGTGATGCGCAAGGCCGGCCGCCTGCCCGAACGGGGCCGGCACATCGCCTTCCTGTTCGAGGACGCCGCCACGACCCTGATCCTGTTCGAGGACGCGAGCCCCGTCCTGATCCGCTCCATGGGCGTCTGCGCCGGCGAGGAGGATCTCAGGGCGATCGCCGAGGACACCGGATACGCCATGGCTGCGGCCGAGGCCGAGTGGGGCGCGCAACCCGTCCTCTCCGCCACCGCGTGGTATACCAACGCCCCGCCCGCCCGGCTGGAGCTGCTGGAGCCGGTCTGCGGCGTCCGGCCCCGCGCCGAGGCCCTGGCCTCGCTCGACCCCCTGACCGACGGGCTCGCCCAGCGCGCCGTCGCCGCGACCGCCGGCGTCGTCAACCTGGCCCCGCCCGAATGGGGCGTGGCCCGCGCCTCGCGCCTCACCCGCCGCCGCACCCTGATCGCCGCCGGCGGAGGCCTGGCGGCGTGGGCGCTGCTGCTCGCCGTGTTCTTCGGGCTGCTCGGGCTGCGCAAGGGGCGGGTGATGGAGCTGGAAAAGCGCCACGAAGCCCTCAAGGGACCGGTCGCCGAGGTGGGGGAGATGCAGGACCGCGTGGAGTCCCTGGCCGCCTACACCAACGCCACCCGGTCGGTCATGGAGGTCATCCTGTCCGTGGCCGAGGCCCTGCCGGAGCGCGTGGATCTGACCGAACTGTCCTACAACAAGAGCCTGGGCTTCAGCCTGCGCGGGACCGGTCCGTCGGACCGGGTCCTCTCGTTTACCGACACCTTCAGCAAGTCGCCGATGTTCAAGGTGAGCAACATTGACGTGCAGGGACCCTCCGACGCGACCAAGTTCCGCGTGTCCGCGACCTGGCCCGGCGTGGTGGAGGGGTCGCCATGAACGCCTCCCGCCGCGAAATCGTCCTGGGCATCTCCACCGCGGTGGTGGTTCTCGGCGCGCTGACCTGGTGGATGGTCGAGCCGCGGATCGAGGAGTGGAACTCGCTCGGGGCCAAGGCCGGGAGCCTGGAAATGCTGGTCGCCAAGGCGGAGCGGATCAGCGCGCGCAAGCCCGAGTTGATGCGCCGGCTCGACCAGATCAAGGCGCTGCTGCCGGTTCATCCCGAGGGGCTCGACCTCAAGCCGCGGATGCTCCAGCAGGTCAAGCAGGTCGCCGACGCGCAGAAGGTCATGCTCGGGTCGATGCGCCCCAAGGAGGAGAAGATCACGGCGCAGACCGGGCTGTCCGAGCAGTCGATCGACTGCACCTTCGAGGGTGGATTCGCGGACTTCATCCGGTTCCTCTACGACATCGAGTCGCAGGGGCCGGTCATGGCCATCCGGCAGGCCGGCATGCGCAGCGACCAGCAGCCCGGGCGGCTCAAGGGGACCCTCTCGGTCGATTTCGCCTACGCCCGCGGCACACCCGTCGAGCGCAAGGCCCCGCCCGGAACCCCCGCGGAGCCTCCTCCGGAGCCGGTGGTTCCGGACGTCCCCGCGGCACCCGCCACCAACGCCGTGCCGGTGGTGATCCCGGCTTCGCCCGCGGTCCCCGCGACACCCTCCGTGCCCGCCGCGCCTGGCATTCCGCCGCCGCCGCGTGTTTCCGGCCCTCCGGCTTTTCCCGCCGCGCCGGGGGTCGTCACCGATACGCCCGCGAACAATCCTGCGTCGGCCTTTCCGTCGTCCGCCGCCGCCCGGCCCCCGACCGGGCCTGTTCCGGAACAGCCGCCCTCCACCAACCGCACCGTCCGCATCCAGCGGACCCGCCCGCTGTCGCCCATGCCCGCCCCGTCGTCACCCGCGCCGGTGCCCGCTCCAGTTCCCGATCCTGTGCCCGCTCCTGTTCCCGCTCCCGCCCCCGCTCCTCCCCAACCGTGAGGGACCTCCCATGAAGACCACCGCCCCGCTCCTGCTCGCCCTCGCGCTTTGCGCCGCGCTCCCGTCGACCGCCCAGATCGCCCCGCCGCTGCCGGAATACAAGGGGCAGACCCACGGCCCCAACTACAATGGGAACCCCCTGGAGGTCATCCTGGACGAGTACTCCACCATGACCGGCAAATCGATTCTCAAGGCCCCGAGCCTCCCCCAGGTGACCTTCACCTTCAAGACGCCCAAGAACCAGAAGCTCACCACCGAGGAATACCTGCTGGCCATCGAGAGCATGCTCTCCCTCAACGGCATCACCCTGGTGCCCGAGGGGGACAAGTTCCTCCGCGCGATTCCCAGCGACGTCGCCCTGAAAAACCAGCCGATCATCAAGATCCCGCCCGAAAAGCGCGCGACCGAGTTCAACAAGATGCGCAGCGAGCTGATGGTGCTCAAGCACCTGGAAATCGACGAGGTCACCCCCATCATCCAGGAACTGCTGAACCCCTTCGGCAAGATCCAGGCCATTCCGCGCATGAACGCCCTGCTCGTCACCGACACCTCCGCCAACGTCGCGCGGGCGGCGGACTTCATCGAGCACCTGGACGTGCCGATCGAGGTCCGCGAGGAGGTCCGCGTGTACGAGCTGACCTACGCCAAGGCGGCGGATGTCGCCGGGCGCATCAACGAGCTGATCGCCGAGAGCCAGCAGAACGCCCAGCAGAACGCCAACCGCATTTCGCGCGGGGCCGTGTCCGGAACCGGGACCACCGCCGCGCCGCCCTCGCCGGTCACCGTCTCCACCCCCGGCGGAGTGATCCGTCCCGTTCCCGGCATGACGCCCGGCGCATCGGCCGCGGCCGGGGCGGCCAGAGGCTCCTACGAGGCCGACCTGGCCGAGCGCGGCCTGGTGCAGGGCAAGGTGAAGATCGTCCCCGACGAGCGGACCAACTCCCTCATCATCATTTCCCGCGCGGAGAACTTCAAATTCTTCGACAAGATGATCGACGTGCTCGACCGCAAGGTCGACCCCGAGATGATCTTCGAGGTCATCCGGCTGGAATTCTCCGACGCCGACGAGATGTCGGGCATGGTGGGCGACCTGATCGGCGCCAAGACCTCCAGCACCGGCGGCTCCAGCTCCGGCTCCCGCAACAGCGGCGGCACGGGACTCGGGAACAACCGCACCGGGAACAACGCCGGCAACGAGGATTTCCCCATCGGCGGGAGCAACAACCGCAATTCCCGCACCGGCAGTTCCTCCTCGCGCACCAATTCCAGCAATCGCAACTCCACCTCGTCCTCCTCGCGCGGCGAGGGCGTCCGCGAATTCCTCAACCGCCGCAACCAGCAGGCCGCCGGCGGGACCGCGGCGGGGGGGACCGCGGTCCGGGACCGCGGCGGCGGTCGGCGCTCCCGGCGGGTCGCCCGGCGACGGCATCGGCGACATCTCCGAGGACACCCGCCTCATCGCCGACCTCCGCACCAACTCGCTCATCCTCATGGGCCGCGCCCAGGACATCGAGACCATCAAGTCGCTCATCAAGCAGCTCGACGTCATGCTGGCCCAGGTGCTCATCGAGGCGGTCATCATCGAGGTCAATCTCAACGAGAACGTGCGCTACGGCGTCGACTGGCTGCAGCGCTCCATGACGGTGGTGAACTCCCAGACCCAGGGGCCCGGCGGCGGGGTCGCGGTCACCCAGCCCGTGTTCTCCTTCGGCGGCGGCCAGCGCACCGGCGCGGGCGACGCCTTCATCGACGCCGCCAAGGTGGGCCGCGACATCACCCTCAACCCCGGGGCCTTCACCTATTACGGCACCTTCCACGACCTCAACCTCGACGCCATCATCACCGCCGCCGCGGGGTCGGGCGACTCCAAGGTGCTGGCCACGCCGGTGATCCTGACGACCGACAACACCGAGGCCAGCATCGTCGTGGGCGAGAAGCGCCCGGTCCCCACCAGCAGCAGCACCACCTCCGGCGGCACCATCCGCAGCACCTTTGAATACCAGAACATCGGCATCGAGCTGAGCGTGCTGCCGCGCATCAATCCCAAGCAGTACGTCACCATGGAGGTCGAGCAGAACGTCGACAACGTCGGCGGCAACGTCACCATCGACGGCAACGAGGTGGCCATCATCACCACCCGCCAGCTCGCCGCGTCCGTCACCGTGCCCAGCCGCACCACCATCGTGCTGGGCGGCCTGGTCAGCGACGACATGCGCGAGACCATCACCAAGGTGCCGCTGCTGGGCGACATCCCGCTGCTGGGCGCCCTCTTCCGCAGCACCAAGAAGGAGAAGGCCCGCACCGAGCTGCTCGTCCTGCTCACCCCCTACGTGCTGGTGTCCGCGGAGGACGCCATCGAGGAGACCCGCCGCCTCAAGGACGCCACCAGCGCCAGCGACGAGACGTGGTACCGCGGCTGGTCCGACAGCCCCCTCGCCGGCGAGAAGCCCGTCAACGAGGAAGGACGCCGCTACCGCCAGAAGTTGGAGGAAAACCGGGCCCGCGCCGCCGCCGACCTGGAAAAGAAGCTCTCCCGTAACTACCGGGAACGCGCCCTGGCGCGCTCGGCCGAGGAGGACGAGACCCGGGCCGCCCGGGCGTCGGAACTCCAGCCCGATGCCCCCGCCGAAGCCGTGCCCGCCTCCTCCGCCCATCCGCTGCAGATCCAGATGGACGTGATCCCCGCGGAACCCGTCTCCGTTCCCGAACCGCCGCCCCCCGCGCCGCAACCGGAGGAAAAGGCCGCCGCCGCCGCTCCGCCCGCCGCCCCGGTCCCCGCGCCCGCGCCCGCGCCCGCGTCGGCTCCCATTCCCGTCGAGCCCGCGCCTGTGCCGCCCGCGCCCCCGGTCGCGACTCCCCCCGCGCCGGGTCCGTCCGCGCCCGCCATCGAGCCGCCCCCCGGCGCGAAATTCTTCCGCCGGTTCGATCCCCCCGCCGATGCCGGCGAGGAATTCGCCGCCCCCGCTCCGCTCCGGTGATGAGCGGAGGCTCCCGCGCGGCAGGAACCATGTCCGACTCGCTCACGGCCGTCTGGTTCGACATCGACGGCACCCTGCTCGACGCCCGCGGCGTCGGACGCGGCGTCTATGTGCGCACGCTGAAGGACGTGCTCGGCCTCGACGACGACCTCTCCTGGGTGCGCTTCGCCGGCGCGACCGACCTCGACATCCTCCACCAGGTCGCCGACCGCCACGGATTTTCCCGGGCGGAACTCGACGGCGGGGCCTTCTTCGCCCGCATGGCCGTGGAGATGGACCGCTCGCTCGCCCTGGAGCCGCCGCTGCTGCTGCCCGGCGTGCGCGAACTCGTCGCCGCGCTGGCGCGGCTGCCCGGCGTGCGTCTGGGCCTCATCACCGGCAACGACCGCGCCTGCGCGTTCCACAAGCTGCATCACGCCGGCCTGCCCGGGCGCTTCCTCCTCTGGCGGATTCGGGCACGAGCATCCCGAACGCGACATCCTCGCCGGCCTGGCCGCCGACCGCATGGCCGCCGCGTTGCAGCCGGGCGAGCGGATCGGCGCGTCCTTCCTGCTGGGCGACACCCCGCGCGACGCCCGGGCGGCCAAGGTCATCGGGGCCACCGCCATCGGCGTCGCCACCGGGCCGTATTCGGTGGCGGACCTGCTGGCGGCGGGCTGCGACCACGCCGTCGACACCCTGGAAGACACCGCCCTCCTCCTGGAATGGATTCATCCGGAGCGATCACGCCGGGGTGATTTTTTTATCTGGAACTCATGAACTCGGGAAAGAGGGGAGGGAAAATTTTTATAAGGAAGGCCGGAAAGCTGGAAGAGGGGGGAGGAGAGATTGCGGCTGCGGGAATTTTGGAAGAATTTTTATCAGGAACTCATGAACTCAGGAAAAGAAGGGGAGGGGAATTGTTTATAAGGAAGGCCGGAAAGCTGGAAAAGAAGGGGGAGGAGAGAATGCGGGTGCGGGAATTTCGGGAGAATTTTTATCTGGAACTCATGAACTCAGGAAAAGAGTGGGGAGGAGAGAATGCGGGTGCGGGAATTTCGGGAGAATTTTTATCAGGAACTCATGAACTCAGGAAAAGAGGGGGGAGGAGAATTTTTTATAAGGAAAGCTGGAAGGCCGGAAATGAGGTTCTTCCGGTGGGTTTTTACCGGGCCACGGCAGGACCGTCGGGAGCGACGGGGTGGCCGGAAGGTGTGTTTCCGGGGATTCAATCCGCGCGTGGTGCAAAGGTGGTGCTCCGAAATCAAGACTCCTTCGCCCTGGACTCCCCAGCCACGGCGGCAAACCCATACGGTCCCTTCGGCTCCGGGTTCACCGGCGCTCCGCGTCACGGCCCATTTTGACGCATAGCAAAGCGCTTTCCGGTTTTGCTATGCGTCAATTTGCAAGCGTAACTCATTGGTTTTCAAGGGCAGGCTTGACGGGTATCACAAGAAACCGTAATACCCGTCATGCTAAACGTGACGCACAATAACATGTTGGGCTAGAACAATGACAGAAAAGAACAAAATTCGGTGGTGGGTTCCGATGCAGTACCAAATTGATTTGGCAAAGCGCGAACTCCCGAAGATATTCACGCCGGCAGCGCTGGTTCGTATTACCGTCATGGCAATCGCTGTGTTTCTGGCTGCCAGTTATCTCATGCCGAAGCTGATTCAAGGTTTCGAGTTTGATTGGGTCTCCGCATTTCTCAAGTGCATGGTATGTCTTGCTGTCATTTTGGCCATGTGTTGCGCGATGGTGATTATCCCGCCGATGGTCACAGTCTCCCCTGATGGCATTGTTGTGTCGGAAGGAAAACATTGTTGGCGATACAAATATTCGGAACTTGTCGAGCTTCGTATTGAAGAAGGCTCGTCGCGATGGCCCACATTGGTATTCCGCAAGCCCGTCCATCGCAGTCCTCGAAGATTTCCGATAAGCCCGAGTGTGTCGCTTGACGAGTTGAAAGTGTTGATTGAACGTCACAAATCGAAGTCACCGCTAGAAACGGCGGCAGAAATGGAAGCCGCCCAACCAGCTGCCGGAGCATTACGCCATCGGAATGGCGAAGCTCAGCGGTGATGTTGCCGCATGAATGGAACAAAGCCAATAAAGCCAAGAGGGGTGTCCACTTTACGCAAGCGCTCTCATGTCCGCCCGTGACGACACCTGCGCGCACAGCAAGGTTGTCATTCCGAGTGCACACGGGGGATCTGCCCGCCGTGGCGGGCTTCCTTCGCGTTGGAGGAGGGCGAATGGCGGGGGCGGCGGCGGCGTCTGCTTCCCATGAAAATCCACCTGCTGGTCATTCCGCTGCTGCTCCCCCTGCTTGCCGTCCGCGCCGCGGAGGAGCCGCCCGGCCCGGTGCTCGCGCTGCTCATGGATGCGAACCGGCA
Organism: Kiritimatiellia bacterium; assembly: GCA_046346795.1. Taxonomy (GTDB): domain Bacteria; phylum Verrucomicrobiota; class Kiritimatiellia; order SS1-B-03-39; family UBA6053; genus JAXMHJ01. The sequence continues at coordinate 55,871 of JAXMHJ010000012.1, read as the reverse complement.
CCTGGCGGAAAACCATCCGGACGCGGCAAAGCCCCTGCTGGAGCAGGTCCTGCGGGACGCGGGCGCGCAGCCGCACGAACTGGCCGAGGCGCGGGAGCGGCTCGCGGAAATCGACCGGCTCGCGCGGAACCTGCCGGCCCGCGATCCCGAGGCCTCGCGGGTGCGGCTGGACCTTCCCCAAAAACCGGGGGTCGAATTCCACCTCGCCCCGAACGGCGACGACGCCCATCCCGGCACCGCCGAAAAGCCCTTCTCGACGCTCGAACGCGCCCGCCGGGCGGTGCGGGAGGCGCGCACCGGCGGCAAACTGCCCGCCGGCGGCGCCACGGTGTGGATCGCCGGGGGCGACTACCGGGTGACCGAAACCTTCATCCTTGAAAAAGCCGATGGCGGGGACGGCGCCGCCTCCCCGGTGGTCTACCGCGCGGCGCGCGGCGCGCGGCCGCGCTTCACCGGCGGGGTTCGGGTGCGGGACTTCCAGCGGGAGAAGGATCCCGCGGTGCTGGCCCGCATTCCGGACGCGGCGCGCGGAAACATCTGGACCGCCGATCTGCGGGCGCAGGGCGTCACGGACCTCCCGCCGCTCAAGCTGGGCGGCTTTGGCAGCGGGCGCGGATTTGGCACCCATCCGACCCCCGAACTCTTTCGCGACGGCGCGCCGCAGCATCCGGCCCGCTGGCCCAACTCCGGCGACCTGGCCGTTGCGGAAATCCGCGGGTCGACATCAAACGTCATCCACGGACTCAAGGGCTGCAAGGAGGGCGTGTTCACGGTGGACACCGACCGTCTCGCGCGCTGGACCGCCGAGCCGGACGCGTGGCTCTACGGCTACTGGTTCTGGGACTGGGCCGACAGCTATGAAAAAGTCGCGGCCGTGGACCCCGCGGCCCGCCTCATCACCCTGGAGGCGCCCTTCCACACCTACGGATACCGGCCGAAGCAGCCCTTTCACGCGATCAACCTGCTCGCGGAACTCGACGCCCCCGGCGAATGGTACGCCGACCGCGCGCACGGCCGGCTCCACGTCTATTCGGAAACGGATCCCAACGGCGCGTGCTTCGAACTCTCCCTGCTGACCCAATGGTTCGTCGAGATGAAGGACGTCCGGCATGTCCGCTGGGCGGGGATCGAGTGGGACCTCGGCGCGGCGGACGCGGTGAAGATCGAGGGGGGTGGGGATGTCGCCCTCGCCGGGTGCGTCCTCCGGCGCTGCGCGGGCAACGGCGTGCAGATCCAGGGCGGCGAGGGACACCTGCTGCTGTCGTGCGAGGTTTCGTCGATGGGCCGCGGAGGGGTGCTGGTCAGCGGCGGCAACCGCGCGAACCTGGCCCCGTCCGGGCACGCGGTGGTGAACTGCGCCATTCACGACCTCTCGCGCATCGACCACACTTACACGCCCGGAATACTCGTCAACGGGGTGGGCGTCCGCGTCGCGCACAACCGCCTCCACGACATCCCCAGCAGCGCCATCCGGCTGGGCGGCAACGATCATGTGGTCGAGTTCAACGAGGTCTTCCGCGTGGTGACCGAGTCGGACGATCAGGGTGGCGTCGACATGTGGGGCGACCCGACGCTGCGCGGCAACGTGTTCCGCTTCAATTACTGGCACGACATCGGGTCCAAGGCCGCGGCCGGCGAGGCGCCCAAGCTGGGCCGGGCGGGCATCCGCTTTGACGACGCCATCAGCGGCCAGGTGGTGTACGGCAACGTCTTCGAGCGCGCGGCCGACGGGAAGATCGGCTTTGGTGCGGTGCAGATCCACGGCGGAAAGGAAAACCTCGTGGACAACAACCTGTTCGTCGACTGCTCGTCGGCGCTGAGCCTCAGCGCCTGGCAGCCGGACCGGTGGATCAAGTTCGTGGAGGAGAAGATGAAGCTGGCGGGGATGGACCGCGACCTGCACCTCCGGCGCTATCCCGCGCTGGCGGAGCCCGACGCGCGCATCAACGTCAACGTGTTCACCCGCAACCTGCTGGTGCGCTGCGGCGAGATGCTGCGGCGCGACAAGGGGCAGACGGTGCTCGCCGGAAACCTTGAGGACAAGGCCTCGACCGCCTCGGTCGCGGACCTCTGCGCCCGCCCGCCGCCGCCCGGTTTCCGGCCGATCCCCTTCGCGGAGATCGGGACGTATGCCGACCCCTGGCGGTCCGCCCGGTAAAGCGGGGGCCTGCGCACCCGCTCTGGTACAGCGGGGGCCTGCGCACCCGCTCTCGTGCAAGTGCAGCGTTGTCCTGCGCACCCCTCCCGCCCCTCCTGGTGTTCCGGTCACCGGAACTCCGCCGGGCAAACGATTCCGTTGACCGGAACGGTCCCTTTCTTCAAGATGGCGGTTTCACCACTCATCCGGCGCCCCCGACCATGGCAACGACCCGCGAAAAACTTCACCGCAGTTTCCTTTACGACTGGTTCGGGGGCGTCAAGCAGGCCTGGATTTCCGCGCCTGGGAGAAGGCGGGAACCCCGTCCCGCCGCCGCACCGCTACAAGCAGCAGGTGATCCTCGGCGCCGCGTCCGCCACGGGGGCGCGGGTGCTGGTGGAGACGGGCACCTATCTCGGCGACATGGTGCGGGCGATGCAGTCGCGTTTCCGCGAGATCTACACGATGGAGCTGGACGACGGGCTGTACGAGCGGGCGCGGAAAAAATTCGACGCCTGGCCGCACGTGCATTGCCTGGGCGGGTCCAGTCCGGATCTGCTCGCCAGCATTCTGCGGCGCATCACCGAACCCTGCGTCTTCTGGCTCGACGGGCATTATTCCGGCCCGGGCACGGCCGGCCGGATGGACCCCTGTCCGGTGGACCGCGAACTCGCGGTCATCGGCGCGCATCACATCAAGGCGCACGCGGTGCTCATCGACGACGCGCGGCTGTTCAACGGCACCGGCGGGTATCCGTCGCTGGAGGAGATCGACCGGCTGCGCGCCCGGCTGTTCCCGGGGCTGCGCATGACGGTGGAGCACGACATCATCCGGCTGCTGCCGGGGTGAATCCGGCCGCGGCCGCAATCAATCGGCGGAGACGCCGGCCGGTTCGAGATTCGGCGCGTCCTGGTCGTCCAGCATGTCGCGGAGTTTCTTCAGGGCCGAGTTCTGGATCTGGCGGACGCGCTCGCGGGTGATGCGGAAGCGTTCCCCGACCACTTCGAGCGTCTCCTCCTCCACGCCGTCGAGGCCGTAGCGGTAGCGCAGGATGTCCCGTTCGCGGTCGTCCAGGCGGTCCATGAAGCGGAAGACGTCGGCCCGCACCTGGCGGTCGTTGATTTCCTTCCATGCGGTCGGCTGGCGCTCGTCCTTGATCATTTCGACGAACTCGGCGTCGCCGTCGTCCGACACGGGGGCGTCGATGGAGGCGGGGTTGGTGGACATGTTGCGCCAGTGGGCGATCTGCCCGGGCTCGACGCCCATGGCCTCGGCGATCTCGGCGTTGTTGGGTTCGCGCTTGAATTCGGCGGTGAGGCGCTGGATGTGCCGGCGCATCTTGGCGACCTTGTCGACCAGATGGGCGGGCAGGCGGATGGTCTTGCTCTGGTTGGCCAGGGCGCGTTTGATGGACTGTTTGATCCACCAGGCGGCGTAGGTGCTCAGCTTGGCGCCGCGGGTCGGGTCGAACCGTTCCACCGCCTTCATCAGGCCCATGTTGCCCTCGGAGATGAGGTCCAGGAGCGGAAGACCGTAGTTGGCATAGCCTTGCGCGATTTTCACCACCAGGCGGAGATTGGCCTTCACCATGTGCTGGCGGGCCTGTTCGTCGCCCTTCTGCACGCGTTCGGCGAGTTCCAGTTCCTCGGCGGCGGTCAGCAGGGGGACCTGGCCGATTTCCCGGAGGTAAACCTTGATCAAGTTGTTGTCTTCTCTCATGTTATGCTCCTCGTCTGTCTTGGGTGAGACCATGGCGGCCGTTTCGCTGTTCAATCGCGGATGCGGAAAACCCCGATCCGGCCATCGGGAATAACACTACAATACGGGGGGCTTTGAAAAAAGTTCAATTATTCGGGGGTGACTTGCCCTAAAGCTTGGTTTCCGGGAGCCGGAATAGCGGGGCAAGGCGGTCAGGGGCCGAGGAGGGAGAGGAACTGCAGGGGGGTTTGTTCGACGCCGGAGCAGACGTGGAGGCTGGAGGCGTCGGAGGGGCAGGGGCGGTCGCGGTTGAGGGACCAGTAGGAGAGCAGGCCGAGCTGGTTTTCCACCGCCCAGGCGCGGAGGCGGCGGGCGTCGTCGAGCTGGAAGACCTCGCCCGGGACGGCGTTGCGGCCGATCATGGGGGTGAGGCCCAGTCGGGAGACGCCGGCGGGGCCGGCGACGAGGTCGCCGAGGCCGTTCTGGCGGAGCTGGGCGACGGTGTTGGTGAGGGCGCGGAGGGCGTAATCGGCCAGGGGCACTCCGGGCTCCGGCAGGTTGGCGGGGCCGTAGTTCATGACCATGAGGTTGAGCCGGTCGGGCGGGGCGCCGGCGTCGCGGTGGGCGGCGAGGAGTTTCAGGGCGTCCGGGGTGAGTCCGGAGGGCAGGACGGGGAGGGTGAGGGTGGCCGGCGGCATGGTGCCGCGGCCGCGCCAGATCTTCCAGGCGGCGGCGCGGCGTCCGGTGGCGGCGAGGTCGAGCAGGGCGAGGCCTTCCACGTCGAAATCGACGGCATCGACGGCATAGGCGGCGCACACGCCGGCGTAGGCGTCGGCGAGTTCCCCGGGGGTCTGGTCGGCGCCGGCGAGATCGGGATGATCGGCGCCGCCGAAGGAGACGGCGAGCCGGGGGATGGCTTCGCGGAGGCGCCGGACCTCATTGCTGAAGGTGCGGCCGTCGGCGGGGCCGGCGCGGCCCCAGGAGGGGGTGCGCGGATCGGCGGGGTTGGCGACGACGAACCCGAGTGTGCACGCGGCCAGGCCCCGCCGGCCGGCATCCAGCGCGGGGGCGATGTCGCCGGTGGCGAGGTCGAGGTAGGGCTGCGCGACGGGCCCTTCCGCGGCGGCGTTCAGGCCGGCGGCAAGGGCGCAGAAGCCCGCGAGCAGGTGGCGGAGACGATCAATCGGACCAGTGCGCCGCACGCGGGACTCCTTCCGACGCATCCGCGGGGGCCGGGGCCAGGCTTTCCAGGAGGTCGAGGTAATCCTGGAAGGCCGGATCGACGGGGCGGGCGGGCGCGGGGGCCTGCGCCGGCGGTGCGGGGGCGGTGGTGCGGCGGGCGGCGGTTCGGGAGGGGTTCGGGCCGGCGGCCGCGCAGGAAGAAGCCCGCGACGAGGAAGAGGACGATGGCGGCGACGGCGGCTTCGACCGGCTGGTCCATGTCGAGCCAGGGGGGCAGGGTGATGTTCATGGCGAGGGGTTCCGGCCGGGTTTGGCTTCCATGGGCGTCCGCGGGCCGGCCATGCCCATGAGGGTGGAGAACTGGATGCGGATGGGCTTCTTTTCGCCGGTCGGGGAGAAGGTGACGACCGGTTCGCGGGACACCGGGGCGGGGGCGGGGGGGGGCGGCGTCGGGGGCGGGGGCGCCCGGCGCGGATTTGATCTCGGCGAAGGAGGCCAGGTCCAGCTCGGTGGCGGGCCGGGCGGTGTGATGCAGGAGGTGTTCGGTGGTCCAGAACACGGAGGTCGGGGTCGATCCCGGCTGCAGCCGGATCACGGCGGGGCAGAGGCCGGCGAGGATGGAGATGAGGAGCCGGGCCTGCCGCGAGCGCGGTGCGGGGAAGGTGAGGAGGGTCTCGCACTGGAGGCTGTTGAGGGCGGCGAGGAACTTGACCGCGTAGAGGGAGAGGGCGGACTCGGGGACGAATTCAAACCAGGCGAGCGCGGGGAAGAGCACGAGGCGCGTGGGGCGGACCTGGCGGACCATGGGGAGGATCTCGGTCCAGGCGAGCCGGGCGTCGGCCGGCGAGAGGGGGTTGGCGGGGATCTGCGCGAAGAGGATGGCTTCATTCTCCGAGGCCTTGCGGCCGGAGGCGGGCAGGCGCGGCCAGTCGGCCGGGGAGGAGGAGGAGATCACCAGGGTCGCGGCGCCGGTGACGAGCCGTGATTCGGCGAAGACCAGGCCCGCCAGGGCGCGGGCGGAGGCGGGTTCGCCATGGAGCAGCGTGACGCCCCCGGCCGGGATGCCGCCGGTGGGGTGGTCGAAAAAGGGCAGGCCGAACGGCACGAGAGCGGTCAGGGCCGCCACCGGCTGGGGTGCGGAGTTCATGTCTTCTCCTTCACGATATACAGGACCGGGTCAAGCGGTTCGGGGGCCGGGGTCGCGTTCAGATCCTCCACAACGCGGGCGTTGAGGGGCGGGTGTTCGAGGCCGGGGCCGAAGTTGGTGTACAGCGTCGCGGCGGATTCCCCCGGCTTGCGCAGGACGCAGACGAGGCCGGCGCCCCGGGCCAGGAACAGGCCGCGGGCGGCGGCCAGCCATTCGGCGGGGGGGGCGGTGTCGACGTGGAGCACGAACCCGTCGGCGGCGTGGATGCCGGCGAGGTCGGCCAGGGCCTCCACCGAGGGGAGGGCCGCGTTGGTGCAGGTGATGCCGGGCATGTAGTGCAGCTTGTGGTAGCGCGCGAGCAGGCGGATGAAGTCGTCGGCGGGGCCGGGGGCCGAGGTGAACGTGCCGTCCGCGGCGGCGGTGAACTGTCGCGGGCTGAGGGCGGAGGACACCGAGGCGATGAGGCGGGCCTGGTCCGGTGGGATCTCCCCGCCCCCTTCGCCGGGTTCGCCGGGGAGCAGGGTGACGCGGGGCAGCACCGACGCGCAGGAGAGGCGGGAGATCGTGGCGGCGGCCTCGCCGGGTTCGTCGGCGCGGACGACCAGCCCGCAGGCGCCGCCCTCCCAGGGCGAGGGCAGGGCCTCGGGCACGCGCGCGAGGGCGACGCCGTCCAGGAACGCCTGCACCCCGCGGCCGCGGCATTCGAGGCGGTAGACGTGGCGGGAGGAGAAGAAGTCCGGGGGGAGATCAAAGCGCTGGTTGGCGAGCAGGGTGCGGCCGCCGCCGGTCCAGGTCTGCAGGAAGACGCGGCCCTCCTGGCGGTCGAAGCCGAAGCGCACGACATGGTCGACCGATTTGCGCGCGACCAGCCACAGGCCGCCGGTGAGCCCGCCGACCTCGGTTTCGATGAAGCCGTCCAGCCATTGCGAGCTGGGGCGCATGCGCAGGGAGAACTCCCGGAGTTCCGGTTTGACCTTGAGGTCCAGCCCGCCCCCGGGGGTGGCGGTGGCGGGGGTGGCGTCGCGAAGCTCCCAGGCCGGGTCGAGCTTGTCCCCGGCGAAGCCTGTCGGCAGGCTGGCGGGGGCGGGTTTGACGAGGTTCATCTGTTCGGTGAGTTTCGGGTCCCGCACCCGGGCGCAGGCCTCGACGACGGCGGACCAGAGGGGTTCCGGGCCGGGCATGGAGAGCAGGCCGGCCTGGTCGACCGCCTCCAGGAAGGGGCGTTCGGACCCCGGGGTGGCGGCGATCTTGAGCAGCCGGACGGTGTTGGTCCCTCGTTCGGCGGCGGACTGACCGGCGAGCAGGATCAGGAGGGCGCGGAGGTTGCCCGGGTCGAGGTCGATCACGCGGGCGGCCCGTTCGGCGGCCTCCGCCATGCGGCTGCGGTTGCGGAGCCAGTCGGCCTGGGCGAGCAGCAGCGCGGGGGAGTCGGGGTGGAGCTGTACGTAATCGTTGAGGACGGTGCGGGCCTCCTCGGCGCGGCCGAGTTCCTGCAGGAGGTCGGAGAGGCGCAGGGCCAGGGTTTCGCGCGCCGGATCGAGTTCCAGGGCCTGCCGGAGGAAGTCCAGGGCCTCGGCCTTGTGGCCGAGGCGGATCAGGACGTCGGCGATGTGTTCGGCGGGGCGGACGTCGGAGGGGGCGGCGGCCCACCATTCCGCCAGCGCGTGCAGGGCTTCCAGGGTCATGCCCGCGGCGAGGGCGGACTCGGCCGCGGCGCGCAGGCTGTCCGGGGTTTTGACGGCGGGGGCGTCGGTGGAGAGGGCGGGGGGGGCGGGCGGTTTGGCGGCGGGTTCGGCCGTTTCCCCGGCGGCGGGTGCGGAGGAAGGGGCGGGGCGCACGGAGGGCGGGGTGAACTTTTCGGCGAGGTCCTTGCGCAGGGTCGCTCGGAACCGGACGGTGGCGGTGCCGGACGCGGGGGGATCCAGGCGGACGGAGAAGAAGCCGCCACCCCAGCCGCCGGGCAGGGGGAGGGCGGTTTCGGGGAAGGGGGTGCCGTTGACGATGATCCACCAGTCGCCGTCGCTGGCGAAGATTTCCACGCGGGTCTTGCCCGACGCGGACGTGGAGACGCAGCGGGAGACGGCGGGTTCGGCGGTTCCCGGCGCGTACAGGGTGCCGGCGAGCTTCCCGCCGGCCTCGAACCGCAGGCTGGCGGACGGCGTGGTTTTCTCCGCCCCGAAGAACAGGGTGACGCCGGCGGGGTCGTTCTCGAACTCGAACACAGCGCATTGGCGGCCCTTTTCCTCGGGCAGGGCGGGGGAGATTTCCGCGGCGGGCCCCCGGCCGCGGTGGTGAGCGAGAGGACGCTGGAGTCGCAGCCGGCGGTCCCGGTGCGGGCGAACCAGCCCATGCCGCCGCGGCCGGAAGCGGATTCGGCGGCGCCCCGTTCGGCGAGCAGCTTGCCGACGAGGTCGCGGCCGATCCAGCCGGGGCGCACCGACAGGCAGTTCAGCGAGCCGGGGGCCATGCAGGCGTTGGAAAAGGCGGCGTCCATCCCGCCGAAAACCACGGGGACCAGCGGGGGCATTTCCAGCGGGGAGACGGGATGGGCGCGATGGGCGAACTTGCTGCGGTACAGCTTCGGGTCCAGGGAAAGCCAGGGATCCCGGTCGTTCGCGGCCCCCGGGGTCTCCAGGCGCAGGCCCATCTCCCAGGAGGGGCCGGCGAGCTGGTTCATCTTCACCTGCAGGGCCTCGGAGGCGATGTGCTTGAGGGAGGCCGCGGCGGCGAAGGGCCACTTGCGGCGGGCCATGAGGTCGTGGACCTGCTGGAATTGCGCGGGGTCGAGCCCGGAGAACAGCACGAGGACGGCGTTGGCCGGGAGCGGGTCGCCGTTGGAGACGAAGCGGGAGACGTCGGCCGGCAGGATGGGCTGGAAACCGACGCGGCTCATCTCCCCGACATGGTCGTCCACGCGCGCCAGTTCGGCGCGGGTGAAGGCCCAGGTGGAGGCGTCGTAGAGCACCGTCTGGAAATCGCGATGGGTGCGCGGAGCCTGCTCGCCGGAGAAGAGGCCGGCCGCGAGGGGGCCCTGGCGGTCGCGCTCCTCCAGGGTCATGCGCACGGTCTGGACGAGGAAGAAGGTCCCCAGCGCGAGGAAGGCGATGCCGAAGGGCCGGGACATGCGGGAGGGGGGGGGCATTCGGGTTCCTTGCATCAGAAAAATTTGTACTGCAGGCCGGCGGAGAAGTTCCGCTCGTCGTAGGAGGGGACTTCCGTCCGGCGGACCTGGATCCATCCGTCCAGAAGCTTGTTCAGGTTGAACATCCACTGGGCCTGCAGGGTGAGAATGGGCTCCCAGTCCTCGTGCGGGGCGTCACCCAGCTTGTCGACCCAGCGCTGGCGGACCGCCTGCTGGCGCAGCGCTTCATAGGCGGCGTTGACCTCGGGGCGCACATCGCCGCGGCCGCGGCCGGCCAGCGCCCAGCAGTCGAAGGCCATGTTGGGAAAGCGCCGGCGCCATTGCAGGACGAGGCCGTATTCGCGGTAGTTGTACGGGGTCCAGTACTCGTCGCGGGCCTCGTCGGCATCCACGCCGCCCACGTGCCCGCCGATCCACAGGCCGGCGTCCTCCCAGATTTCGAACATGGAGCGGGCGGTGGCGTTCCGGCGCTGGTTGTCATCGGAGATGTCGTAGTCGCTGTAGTTGCCTTGGAAGAGCCAGCCGTTGCGGATCTCGGCGTAGGCGCTGGCGGAGAGCAGGTCATAGGTGGTGTTCTCCACCACCGAGCGCGCGCTGGGCATGATGTCGTGCTCCATCTTCAGGGCGAGGTAGACCGGCAGGATGACGTGCAGGCCGAGTTCCGCGGCGGTGCGGTCCACGCCCTGTTCGGTGTCGCCGGTGAACTCGCGGCGCAGCCATTCGGCGCGGAGTTCCAGCGGATTCCATCCGAGTTTCTTCGGCACCAGCGCCACCGACGCCTCCAGGCCGGCGTAGGTCTCGTCGACGTCGTAGATCCCGGCCGACTCCCGGTGCAGGCCGTCCGGTCCGCGCACCTCCTTTTTCAGATCCTGCGACCAGGCCCCCTCGCCGGCCGAGGCCTTGAGGCGCAGGAAGTGCAGGGGTTTGAGGCTGCCCGCGACGCCGGCCTCCCAGTTGTCGTCCTCGATGCTGGTGTGCTGGCTGGTGTAGCGCGCCTCCACGGTGGGGGTGAGCATGCCCCGGCTGAAGCGCAGCACCTCCTGCTGCCGGTCGATCGGCAGCTTGGAGACGATGGTGGTGCCCATGGGGACGAGGCGGTCCTTCATCCAGAATCTGGCGAGGGTCACGCTGGATTCCGGATAGCCGGTGTCCGCCAGCAGCTTCAGGGTCTCGCGGGCGCGCTGGTAGCGGCCGTCGAGGGTGGCGGCCTGCAGCCGCAGCAGGCGGGCCAGTTGCAGGGGGTGGTTCTCGAGCACGATCCGCGCGGTCTCCTCGCCGCTCCACGTGGCCAGGGGCACGAGGTAGTGGCACCACATCGGATCGTCCCCGGTGATGCCGTACCCGAAGTTCGACGGCAGCAGGCCGAACTCGAACGAATGCTTCGCCTCCCGCAGGTTGGCGGGCACCGCGGAGGGCTCGTTGCTGGCGGCGGTCTGGCCGATGTCGCCCATCGGGTAGAGGCAGGCGTTGAGCGAGGCGTTGGAGAGCCGTGACTTGAGCGCCTGCCGGTCGTTCCGGTAGGTGTCGCGGAGGCGGGCGGTGAACTCGTCGGGGGTTTCATCTTTTCCGTCCGCCTTGCCGATGCGGTTGGACATGGGGTGGACCGGGCGGCCGTCCTTGTCGAGGACGGGCTTGGCGGGCAGGCCGGGAATGACGCCGAAGCCCCAGCGGCCGGACTTGCGCAGTTCGTCGAGCAGCGCCCAGCCCGCCTGGCCCGTGTCCTCGTTGCCGGCAGTGGAGGCGGGCAGGAAGGTGGAGACCACGATGTCGAGATCGGCGGCCACGGCGTCGGCCAGCCTGAGCGCCTCCGCGGCCGGATAGTCCAGGCAGACGGCCACGATGCGCTCCGGCGCCCCCGTCCGGGGATCGACGTGCCGCGCGCCGGCGTCCCGCATCATGCGGGGGACCTCCTCGATCTTCACGAAGCGGAAGCCGGCGTCGCGCAGGCCGCGCACCTGCGCCCGGAAGGATTCCTCGGAGATGCTGTCGATGGTGTCGGTCTTGCGCAGGTCGTGGTAGATCAGCACCGCCACCGCCCCGCGCGCTCCGGCCTGCTGCAGGAGGTCCGCGTAGCGGTAGGCGCCGGGGATGTTGCCGCGCGCCAGCTCGAAGCGCGCCGCGGCGACGTTGTGGTAGCTGTCCTTCGGGTTCAGCGCCTCGATCTTCTTCCTCCAGTCGTTCGCCTGGATCATGCGGCCCTTGGCCAGCGCCAGCTCGTACATGCCGCGCAGGGCGCGCAGGTTCTGCGGGTTCATGTGGTCGATGACATGGCCGAAGGCCTCCTCGGCCGCGCCGTAATGCCGGGTCAGCAGGGCCATCTCGCCCTCGAGCAGGAACCAGTCGACGTCCCGGGGCCAGCGCTCCTGCATGCGCTCGATGACCGGCATGGAGCGGTTGATCAACGAGGCCTGGTGCGTGCGGTCCCACAGCAGGCGCAGGATGCGCACCAGCGGGCGCGCGGCGCGGGCCTCGTCCTCGGGGGTGAGCACGGAGGAACCGGCCGGCGGGGCGCCCTCCTTTTCCTCCTTTTCCTTCACGTCGGCGAGGTCGAGCACCGTTTGCAGATCCTCCGCGGCCTCCTCCAGCCGGCCGTTGATCTGCCGCACCTCGGCGCGCAGGAGCAGGGCGAAGACGTTGCGCGGGTCCTTGTCCAGCATCTGGTCGGCGAGGGTCTCGGCGGAGTCGATCTCGCCCGCCTCGAGCCGGGCCCGCGCCTCGTACATCAGCAGCTCGGGCGCGTTGACCATGCGGGTGCGGGCCTCGGCCAGCAGCGGGGCGGCCTCCCGGTAGTCGCCCTTGAAGTACAGCGTGACGGCGAGTTCGTCCTGGAAGTCCTTGCGGGCGGGGTCGCCCTGGCGGAGGGCGCGCAGGACGGCGGCCGACTCGGAGTAGTTGCCCTGCCAGCGGAGGGCGAGGCCGAGCTTCAGGCGGGCCTCCAGCAGCGTGGCGTCGAGATCCGCGGCGCGGCGGAGTTCCGCGACCGCGCCGTCCAGGTTCTTGCGGGCGAGCAGGGCGCCGCCGAGCAGTTCGTGGGCGCGGGCGTTGTCGGGGTCGAGGGTGGTCAGCCGCCGCCAGAACTTCTCGGCGTCGTCCTTGCGGTCCACCAGCCAGTAGCACCAGCCGAGCGAGGCCCACACGGCCTGCATGCTCGGGTCGGCCTGGAAGACGGCCTCCATTTCCGGAATGGCCCGGTTGAGCGTCTCCACCCCCTTCGCCTGCTCGCCGTCCTGGATCAGCTCCTGCCCTTCCTGCACCAGTTCCAGCGCCGCGACCGCCCGGCCCTGCAGCGGCGACGAGACGACGTCGCCCCCCGCGCCCCGGGGCGGCGGGGCGCAGGGGATGACCATCGACCGGAGGGTCCGGTCCATGTCCCGCTGGTGGTCGGGCGCGGCCGCCGCGGGGTCGCCGCCGCGGGCGGCCGGCAGGAAACCGGACACCGCCGCGAGCAGCAGCAGCAGCCCGCAAACCGGGATGGGCGGTCGCCGCGTCACTTCAGCTTGCCGAGGATCAGGCCGGCCAGGTGCTCCGCCCCTTCGCGGTTGAAGTGGATGCCGTCCTCGCCGCGGACCTGGAGCACCTGGTCGTTCGGCGGCAGCAGGATGAAGGGCGAATACTTGTTGCCGACGGCGTACACCGGGGCGATGTCGTAGAACTCGCCGCGGCCGGCGGCGGCGATGCGCGCCTTGATGATGCCGTTGACCAGGGTGGCGTGCGCGTCGGAGCGGGCGTCGCGCATGCGGGGCAGGCCGACCCACAGGACCTTCGCACCCGCCTCCTTCGCGGCCGCCAGCATGGCGTCGACGCGCTGCGCGTACACCTCGCTCCACGCGGGCGTCCCGTAGGCCACCGAGCCGGTGGGGGAGTCGAGGTCCTGGTCGTCGTTGGCGCCGATGAGCAGGACCACCCAGGCGGGCTTGGCCGCGAGCTTCTCCTTGAGCTTGGCGGGCCAGTCGAAGAGGTCCAGGCGCGCGAGGCCGGAGCCGATGGACGATTCCACCACGGCCTCGCCGCCGGTCTTGGCGAGCTGGCGTTTGGCGGAGCGGCCGACCTCCTTCATCAGGGAGTCGCCGACCAGCAGGACGGGTCCGCCCTCCGCGCCGGCGGCGGCGGCGGACAGCAGGCCGGCGAGGAGGAGGACGAAGGGACGGAGCAGGGAGGTTTTCATGGGTTCTCGGGGTTTAAGGTTTCGATCCATTTGCGGGGAAGGTTGAGGTGCAGCGCCCGGGACGCATTGGCCACGGGGGTCACGATGTCCAGCCATGCGTCGCGGGTGGGGCTGAAGCGCAGGCGCTTCACCTTGCGTTCCAGGCCCTCGGCGTTGAGCAGCGTGGCGGCCGCGTAGAACACGAACGCGGCGGCGAACATGCGGGCAAGCGGGACACCGGCCTTTTGGGCGTGGCGGGCTTCTTCGATGGGGAGGTGGCGGGTGTTCATGGTTTTAGAACTGGAAGTAGATGAACGGGGCCACGCCGCGCGGCCCCAGGGCGAGGATAAAGGTAATGACGAAGGAGGCAAGCGCTCCCTGCGCCGCCCAGTGCAGGCGGTTGAAGCCGTCCCACAGGCGCCGGGCGCGGGTGCCGTCGGCGAACTGCATCAGGAAGCCGGCGGCCAGCAGCACGTACACCGCCGCGGAGGGCAGGGCCTCGCCGTTGCCGGCGGAGAACATGCCCTTGAGCATCCACCCGGCGTCGGCGAAGGTCTGCGACCGGAAGAACAACCACGAGAGGCAGACGACGTGGAAGGTGACCACCCCGCGGGCGAGGCTCCAGAGCGGGCCGGAGCAGGTTTTTTCATAGCGGCGCAGCCAGAGGCGCTCGACGGTGAGCCAGGTCCCGTGCACCGCGCCCCAGACGATGAACGTCCACGCGGCCCCGTGCCAGAGCCCGCCCAGCAGGAAGGTGAACAGGAGATTGCGCGAGGTGAGCCAGTCGCCGCCGCGCGAGCCGCCCATCGGGATGTAGAGGTAGTCGCGCAGCCAGCTCGACAGCGAGATGTGCCAGCGCCGCCAGAAGTCGCGCAGGCTGGAGGTCAGGTAGGGCGCGTCGAAGTTCAGGTTGAAGCGCAGCCCCATGAGCAGGGCCACGCCGATGGCGATGTCGGAGTAGGCGGAGAAGTCGCAGTAGATCTGCACCGCGTAGCCGTACACGGCCAGCCAGGAAATCAGCCCCGAACAGGCCTCGGGCTCCGAAAACACCGGGTCGACCAGCATGCTGGACAGGGAGTTGGCGATCACGATCTTCTTGAACAGCCCGCCCAGGATCAGCAGCGTGGCGCGGCCGATGTCGATCGCCTCGGGGGAGGACGGGCGCATGACCTGCGGCAGGAAGTCCGCCGCGCGCAGGATCGGCCCGGCCACCAGTTGCGGGAAGAAGGCGATGAAGACCGCGGTATCGAGCAGGGAGGGGTGTTCGTGCAGCGTTCCGCGGTAGGCGTCGATCACCAGGCTCATGGCCTGGAAGGTGATGAACGACACGCCCACCGGCAGCAGGATGTCCAGGTGGGGCAGCGGCACCGACACCCCGAAGGTCTGGAACAGGTCGCGCGTGGAGGCCGCGAAGAAGTTGTAGTACTTGAACCAGCCCAGCACGCCGAGGTTGCCGGCCATGCCGGCCACCAGCCAGGCCTTGCGGTGCGGGTGCTCCGCCGAGGGCCGCACGAGGTTTCCGATGAAGTGGTTGAACACGGTCGAGCCGATGATGAGCCCGAGCAGCGACCAGTTCCAGTACCCGTAGAAGAAGTAGCTGGCCAGGAGCATGAGGGTCTTCCAGAGCTCGCGGCTCCCGTTGGTCCACCAGGAGACCAGCAGGATGATCAGGAAGAAGAGGGCGAATTCTGCGGTGGGGAAGAGCATGGGATCAGTAGAGGAGCCGGTAGGCCAGGTTTTGCCCCGCGGCGATGGAGGGGAACTCCATGTCCCAGACGCCGGGGCCTGCCGGACTGATTCTGGGTTGCGGGGTGCGGATGTTGGAGGGAACGAGGCGCGGCATGGCGCGGGAGGGAATCCACAGGCGGAAGACGCAGTCCCGGGCGCCGTCCGATCCGGTGTTGGAGAACGAGACCACGGAGCCGCTGCCGCCGGAGGTGACCACGGAGGACTTCAGGGAGGACCACAGCTCCCAGCCGCGGCGCAGGCCGCAGAGGGTGTCGGACAGGACGCCCTTCGCCGCCGGCGGCGGGGACGCCGCGCAAAACTCATCGAGGCTGAACAACCGCCCCTCCATCCGGCCCGCCAGGCGCGTCGGCCCGGAGGAGCGCGCATCGGGAATCTCCCAGAGATACCGGGGGCGGGAGAACACGGGCACCGTGCGCTTCTCGCGCACCAGCCGCGGCAGTTCGCTCTCGGCGTCGCGCGTCACCAGGTAGCGGAACCCGGCGCGCGAGATCTTGTCCATGGTGCCGTCGAGCAGCGCGCCCTCCACGCGGATGCCCTCGACGTCCGCGCCGCAGATTTCCGAGAGCCGCTCGCGCATGCCCTTCAACTCCCGGACGGTCCATCCGTCGGCCGCGCCCTCGCCCGAGAGCAGGGCCACCTCGCCGGCGTCGGCCAGCAGGTGCAGGCCGCCCGGGGAGGAGGCCATCAGCGCCGGATCGGCGAACCACACGGGTCGCACGCCCGTCCGCCGGGCCGTCTCGGCGGCCAGGCCCAGCGCGGGGGCGTCGGCCGGCACGTTGACCCCGGTCCAGGCGGCCGCGGTCCAGCCCTTGGGGAAGGTCGGCTTCACCACCTGCGGACAGTCGGCGGTCCACAGGATCACCTGCCGCATGAGGTCCCGGAGCACGAGGCTCTGCGGTTTGCGGTCGCGCGTGTCGCCCAGGTTGAAGCCCATCCAGAAGGTGCGCCCGCCCCGGTAGGCGCCCGCCGCCATGGCGGGGGAGGAGGGTTCCGACTCGCCCTTCGCCCCCGGGGAGGCGGCCAGCCAGTGGCCGGCGGCCAGGTTGCGCGGTTCCATGGTCCGGGCCAGCATGGGCGCGGCGTAGCGCGGCACCAGCAGGTGCTGGCCGGTCGGGATCACGTCGGTGAGCCAGGGCACCGGAGCGATCGAGCACTGGCTTTCCGCCGGGAAGATCTCGGGGGTGCCCTCCTGCGCCGAGATGCCGGCGAGCGTCTTGAGTCCGGAGAACTCGCGCCACACCCCGTGCTCGTCGCGGGTGCCGAAGTCCCAGGTGAAGATGCATCCGCCGCCCTGCTCCAGGAAGACGCGCAGCGAGGCCAGCTCACGGTTCGACGCGCACGACACCGCGGGCAGGATCATCACCCGGCATTCGTGCCGGCCCGTCTCCGGAACCGCGTCGAAGACCTCGTAGAGGATGCCCTCCGCGTCCAGAAAGCTCCGCCAGGCGGCGGTGATGGCGCCGGTGCCGGTGGACAGGGGGTCGGCCGCGAAGAAGGCCCGGGTGGCGGCGCTGTCGACCAGCCCCGCCTTGAAGCGCGGCGCCGGCGCCGGCCCGGATCCGGGCAGCCGGCCCGGATACGGCACCGGCAGGGCCTTGTCGCGCGCCATTTCGTTCATGACCGCCCGGAACGGCAGGTACGTCGCCGCCAGCAGGCCCAGCGTGATCAGCAGGAACACCGGGGCGCGGTAGCCGCGGCCGGAGGTCCCGGGGAGGGCGGGGGAGGGGTTCACCGTTTGCCCTCCCCGTCCGGGGTCGAGGCCTTGTGCAGGCGGGTGATGGTCGCGGCCGGGGGCGGCGGGGGGAGGGCGCCGCGGCCGGGGCGGCGGCGGGCTTGCGGGGCCGGCGGGTGCGCCGGCGCGAGGCCGCGTACGCCGCCACCGAGAACAGGATGGTGGCGAGGGTGCAGATCAGCACCACGTGCGCGAGGAGGTTGACGAAATCGAAGGTCACGGGATCACAACCCCCACGCGCTCGAGTTTCCCCCATGTCATCTCCACGCTGAACAGCTCCTCGATGGAGGCGAGCAGCTTGCACACGTCGGTCATCGTCACGAACACGAACCGGTACGGGATGCTGAACAGCGCCAGCCGCATCGTCTCCCGCTCCATGATCAGGCACAGCAGCGAGGCGGAGAGGTCGAGCACGGTGAGCTGCATCCACCACATCACCACGAAGCGGCCGAGACTGAAGAAGAACACGATGTAGAGGAAGAAGAACGAGGCGAAGATGTTCATCGCCGGCCAGAGCAGCGCCTCGAAGGCCATGTACCAGAGGGTGATCCGGGTCTTGGGGGTGGTGTGGCCGGTCATCAGGTCGGAATGCTTGCGCAGGGACTGGAGGATGCCGCGGGTCCAGCGGTAGCGCTGGCGCATGAAGCTGTCGACCGTCTCCGGCGCCTCGGTCCAGGCCACCGCGTAGGGTTCGTAGACGATGCGCCCGCCGGTGCCCAGGATCTTGATGGTCAGGTCGCAGTCCTCCGCGAAGGTGTCGCTGTCGTAGCCGCCCACCTGCCGCAGAAGCTCCTTGCGGAACACCCCGCACGGGCCGGGGATGATGTTCACGGCCCCGAAGAGCCCCTGCGCGCGCCGCACCATGTTGAGCCCCTGGATGTACTCCAGCGACTGCAGGTCGGTCAGGAAGTGGCCGCGGTTGACCACCTTCACGTTCCCGGCGACGGCGACCACCTCCGGATCGGCGAAGTGCCGCATGGCGTGCAGCAGGGAGTCCGGCTCGATCTTCGAGTCCGCGTCCACGCACATGATGAAGTCGTGCGCCGCCTTCCGGATCCCGTGATTGAGCGCCTCGGCCTTGCCCGCGTTGCGCTGCGAGAGCACGGTGACGGTCTTGCGGCCGTGGGCCCCCTCCAGCGAGCTGGCGCGCGCGAAGGTGTCGTCGGTCGAACCGTCGTCGATCACCAGCACCTGCACGACCGGATAGTTCAGGAGCAGGAGCGACCGGATCGACGCCTCGATCACCTTGCCCTCGTTGTAGCCGGGCACCAGGATGGTCACGCCCGGCCGGTCGGCGCGGTCCGGCGGCAGGTCCGCGCCCGAGAGCAGGTTGGCCACCTCGCGGTTCGGGCAGCGGATGTGATGCCGGTGCGACAGGAACAGCACCAGCAGGTAGCGCAGGGTCAGCAGCAGCAGGAAGCTGGTCAGCACGCCCACCGACAGCCGCGCGAAGAACGCGGGGATGCGGTTGTCGCTGTGCCGCAGGGCCACGACGGCCACCAGCAGCAGCACCAGCATGGGAAGGGCGAGGGAACAGAGCAGGGCGATGCGGCGCAGGCTCCAGCCGGGGCGGTTCATGATCCGCCCCCGGGGCGTTCCGGGGCGGCCGCCGGGGCCGGTTCCCGGGCCAGGAAGGCGTCCCGCTCCCGCAGCAGCGGGACCGGCTTCACCGCGTTGATCCGGGCATACTGTGCGAGGGCGCCCGGGGCGTCGCCGGTCCGCTCCAGCAGGAACGCCGCCGCGATCGCGGTGCGCAGGTCGGCCGGGTTCCGCGCCGTCCAGTCCGCCGCCCGCCGCACGGTGTCCGCATGGCGGGCTTGCAGCCGCTCCCGCAGTTCCCGCCGGAACGCGGGCAGGAGATCCTCCGCCTCCGCGGCCCCGGGCGCGGGCTCCGGTCCGGACTCCAGCCGGGCCAGGCGCTCGCGGACCCCGGCCCGCCCCGGCTCGCGCCGCTCCAGCTCGCGCAGGAAGGACTTCGCCGCGGCCGGGCGCGCCAGCCGCGCGGCCTGTTCCGAGGCGAACACCAGGTCCGCCGTTTCCAGCCGTCCGGGATCCGCCGCCAGTTCGGCCAGCTCCTGCGCGCAGGGCTCGTCGTCCCCGTCCCAGGCCAGCGCGCGCAGCAGGTCCATCCGCGCGGCGGACAGGGCCGGGTCCTCCGCGAGCAGTTCGCGGAACCGGCGCGCCGACTCCCGGTGCATCCCCGACTGGTTCATCAGCCGCGCCATTTCCAGCCGCAGCTCGCGGTCGCGCGGGGCCGCCTGCAGACACTCCCCGTACTGCCGCAGCGCCATGCCCGCATGCCCGCTCCAGCCCAGGATCCGGGCGTATTCGCGCCGCGCGAGCGCATCGTGGGACACCCGCTCCAGATAACGACGGTAGTGGTCCGCGGCGAGCCCGTACAGGCCGCCCGCCGCGCACAAGCGGCCCCGCTCCAGCAGCGCCGGGGCGTTTTCCGGGTCGAGGTCCGGATCCGACAGCAGCACCGACAGCGACAGCACGCGCCGCGCCTCCGCGTCGTCCGGGGCGTCCGACAACACCGTTCCCGCGTACGCGGCGGCCCCGTCGTATTCGCGCACGCGGAACAGCGTGAGGGCCAGCAGCTTCTGGGCGGCGGAATCCTTGGGGTTCGTCTCCAGACCCGTCTTCAGCGACTCCACCGCCTCGTACAGGCTTCCATCCGCGATCAGGCGGTGCGCGTCCGCCAGCCCGCGCGGCGGAACGGCGGCCGGCGGGTCCGGGGCGGCGGCCCCGCGCAGGGCACAGGCCAGCGCGGTGATCAGCAGGTGACGCCGCAGCGTCATGCCAGGACTTCTCCCGCGGCGCCCGCGGTGGCGACGTCGTCCGCCACCGCATCGACCATGTCCAGCCCGACCTCCCACGCCCGGTGCAGATAGCTGAAGTGCATGCACAGGTCGCAGAGGTTGTTGATCGCACGGGGCAGCCCCGCGCTGATCTCGTGGATGCGCCGGATGGCGTCGCGGGTGAAGATGTCCTGCTTCGCCGAGGCATGGTACAGCCGGTGACGGATGTATTCCGCCGTCTGGGCCTCGGTCAGCGGAAGGATCTTCCAGCGGATCGCCACGCGCTGCAGGAACGACGGTGACCTTTCCAGCGCGGCCAGCAGCGACTGCTGGCCGAACAGGATGAAGGTGAAGAGGGGCCGCCCGGCCGAATCCACCAGGTTCATCAACAGGCGGATCTGCTCCAGCATCACCGGATCCTGCACCAGTTGCATTTCATCGAGAAACAGGATCATCCGGCGCTGCTGGTGGGCCAGAATGTCGCGCGCCACCCCCGCCAGACGGTCCTGGAGCGACGCCGGGGAGTCGCTGGCGAACGGGGAGGTCGCCACCGCGGCCTCGCGCGAGACCAGGCGCTCCAGCAGATAGCGCAGCAGCTCCGCCGGGGTGAGCAGGACATTGTCCAGAACCTCCACGAAGAGCGAGGGATCCTGCCGCAGTTGCTCGACCAGCAGGTTCTTTACAAAGGTCTTGCCGACCCCGTAGTCCCCCAGAATCAACACGCCGGCCTTGCCGGTCTGGATCGCGAACGTCGCCCGGGCGATCGCCTCGGTATGCTGGCTGGCGGGATAGAACAGGTCCATTCCCCCTAGATTTTCAAAGGGGGGAAACGCCAGTCCCCAGAACTGGAGCATGTCGTCCTGCACCGACACCGCGGGGGTCTGGGGTATGACCAGTCTGGTGTTGCAGGCGGGGCACTGGATCGGACTGCCGCTGTAGCTGTCGTCGACACTCAGCTTGCGCTGGCAGCCCGGGCATCGGAAACGTATTTCAGACATGGTGAACTTCCCTGTGTTCTCCCTCCCTGAGCCCCCCCCACGGCCGGGAAAACACAAAGCATGACGCTGTCATCCCCACACGACAAATCAAACATTATTGGCAAAAAGATGACCGTTTACCCAATTGGCAATTTGCAGGTCCCGGCGCTTGCGTCCGCGCCAGCCTCCTACCGCGCATTCTGCCAGATGCCGGCGCGGGCCGACCGGGCCTGCTTTTCCAGATCGCGGTAGCGGGAGGAGCGCGGGTGCGGCTCCCGGCGGGCCTCGGCCAGACCGGCGGCCAGAAGACCCTCCGCGACGTCGCGGCCGTTGACCTCGATGTAGGCCAGGACCCGCTGGTAGTCGTCAAGCTGGCGGCTGCCGGAGGCGTGCACGATGTCCACCTGGCCGCCCCCGGTGGACTCCTGCAGCAGGGCGGCGGCCTGCTTGGAAAGGGCTTCGATCTGGACCGCCGGAAGGGCGTGCCGGCCGGCCTGTTCGTCACGCTTTTCCTCGTTGTGCGAGTCCATCGCGTCGATGCCCATGAGGCGGATGCTCAGTTTGCGCCCGGAAATGCGGGCCTCCACCGTGTCGCCATCGATGACACGGGCAATGGTGGCCGGCTCGATCTTGGCGACGGTTTCGCCGGCCTCGACCGGCGCCTTGCCGGGTTTGCCGGCGGCGGGGCCGGGCCGGTTCCACTGCGACCAGAGGGCCGCCGCGACGGCCACGATCACGCCGATGATGGAGGCGGGCCGCCGGGTGCGGCGCCGCCCGCGGGAGGAGGACGGGCGCGCCCCCCGGCCGGCGGCGGTGAGAAGGGGGATCAGTCTGGCAAGGTTCTTGGGCAGCATGGCGGACTCAGGGCTTCCGGGCGGCGTTGGGAGGAGTGTTGGTGACGATCATGAAGCGGCCGTCCGATTTGCGGACCACCCGGTCGCCGGGACGGGTTCCCGGCGGGCGGATCTCGGGCCGCACCGCGACGGTGTAGGGCTGCGAAGCCAGCTCCGGCTGGGTGAGCAGCGTCTGGAAATTCCCCTCCCATTTCATGCGGACCACCACGCCGTCCTCAAACTCGAACCGCCCCCGCCGGGCGTACATGAAGGAAGTCCGGTTCTTGTAGCGGAAAATCCCGTCCGGGTCGCCATGAACCTCGCGCACCTCGCTCTCGGTGGCGCCAAGGCCCGGAGGTCCGGGGGGCCGCGGGGGCGGGACGCGCTCGCGGGCGGCCGCCTCCGCGGGGGCGGCCGGGGGCGCCGGAACCGCCGCCGGCGGGACGTTCGTCTGCGGCCGCGCCAAGGGCCCCAGCAGGGCCAGGATGGCGATCATTCGCCGCACGACACCTGCATTCCGGAAAGTTCGAATTCCTGCCGGTAACCCGGGGCCACCGCGTCATAGCCATAGGTCTTGTTCAGCGTCTCCGCAAAACCCGCGGCCACCTTCGCCTCGCCATGGTTGGCGAACACCTTCAGCGGCGGATCGTCCCTGAACGCCCCGGCCCAGTCGATCAGCTCGCGCCGGCCGGCGTGCCCGGAAAAGCCCTCGATGCGCTCGATCCTGGCCTTCACCGCGACGGGCTGGCCGTGGATGCGCACCTCGGGCTCGCCGTCGAGGATCTGCCGGCCCAGCGTGCCCGCCGACTGGTAGCCCGCGAACAACACGGTGCTCTCCGGGCGTCCGAGATTGTTGATCAGGTGGTGCTTGATGCGACCGCCGGTGCACATGCCCGACCCCGCGATGATGACCGCCGTCCCGCGGATCTGGTTGATGGCCTTGGACTGCTCGACCGTCTTGACGATCTTGAGCCCGGGGAAATCGCACGGGTGGTGCCCCGCCGCCAGCAGGCGGCGCGTCTCCTCGTCGAACAGGTCCTGGTGGCGCTTGAACACGTCGGTCACGCGCACCGCCATCGGGCTGTCGAGGAAGACCATGAGCTGGGGAATCCGCCGGGCCCGCAGCAGCGCGCTGAGGTGGTACAGGATGTCCTGCGCCCGCTCCACCGCGAAGCTGGGGATCACCAGGTTGCCGCCGGCCTTCACCACCGCGTGGATGACCTCCTCCAGGCGGTCGTCCACCCGCGTGTTGTCAAGATGGTCGCGGTCGCCGTAGGTCGATTCCATCACGACCACGTCCGCATGGTCGAAACGCGTTGGGTCCCGCACGATCGGCTGGTCGGGCCGGCCCAGGTCGCCCGAGAACAGCATCGTGCGCGCCTCCCTGCCGTGGCCGAGGGTCAGCACGACGCTCGCCGCGCCGAGGATGTGCCCGGCCTCGAAGAACTCCGCGTAGATGCCGGACGTTCCCCGCGTGCTTTTCCGGAAGCGCACCGGGCGGAACAGGGGCAGCACGTTGATCGCGTCCTCCTCGTCGTACAGCGCGACCTCCGGGTAGCGGCCGTGGCGGCCCTCGCGTTCGTGCCGCTTCTTCTTGAACGCCGCGTCCTCCATCTGCAGGCGCCCGGCGTCGCGCATCACGATCTCCGCGATGTCGGCCGTGGCGTGCGTGCACAGGATGGGGCCGTCAAACCCCTCGCGCACCAGCTTGGGCAGCAGGCCGCAGTGGTCGAGATGCGCGTGCGTGAGGATCACCGCGTCGATCGAATTGGGCGGCACCGGGAACGGATCCCAGTTCCGCTCCTGCATGTCGCGCTCCTGGAACAGGCCGCAGTCGACCAGGATCCGCCTCCCGCAGGCTTCCACCAGTGTCCGCGATCCCGTCACATTGCGGGCCGCGCCGAGAAATTGCATTCGAATGCTCATGGTCCCGGCACCCTACCCCCTGCAAACGCCGGTGGAAAGAAAGAATGCGGGCCCGGTCACTCCCCGGTGAGGGGCGCGTGCAGCTTCCGCAGGTCTCCGGCGGGAATCTTCATCACCCGGCGGTCGTAGGTCATCAGCCCGTTGATCTCCTCCTCGACGTCCGTCGTCTGGGTGTAGACGCCGCCGGAGACGCCCTTCGCCTTGAGGTCGACCAGCAGCCCGATCGACTTCGCGTAGCGCTCGCGGTACTCGTCCTCGCTCTTCGGCAGGCCGCCATAACCCCAGTTGCCCTTGCTCTCGTCCCACAGGTGCCCCTTCACCGGCCAGCCGTGGCCGCCGAATTCGCCGACGACCTTGACGTAGTCCTTGAAACGCGCGTCCTCCAGCGGGAAACCCGGATGCGGATACCGGTGCTCGTCGGCGATGTGCCCGGCCGGCCAGAAATTCCCCCCGCTCGCGATGTTCACCAGTCGGGTCGGATCGCGCGCCATGATCCATTCGCCGACCTCCGCCGAGCGGTGCTGCCCCCACGCCTCGTTGAAGGGCGTCCACACCACGATGCACGGGAAGTGGCCGAGCTGCGCGATCATCCCGTCCAGCTCCTCCAACCACTGCCGGTGGTCCTCGTCGGTCCATTCGGCGTCGGCGGGGTCGGGGGCCATGCGCGTCCACCGCGGGCTGCCGCCGCCGCTGACCTGGTCCTGCCACACCATCATGCCGATGCGGTCGCAGAGGTAATAGTATCGCCGCGGCTCCACCTTGATGTGCTTGCGGATCATGTTGAACCCCGCGTCGTGGAGCCACTGGATCTCAAAGGCCATGGCCTCCTCGGACGGCGGCGTCAGCAGGCCGTCCGGCCACCAGCCCTGGTCGAGCGGGCCGTAATGAAAAATCGGCTGGTCGTTCAGCGTGAAGCGATAGTGGCCCGCGGCATCGCGGGCGCGGCCCGCCTTGCGCAGGGCCGTGTAGGACTCGACCTCGTCGATCACCGCGCCCGCGCCGTCCCGCAGGGTGACGCGCAGGTCGTAGAGGTTCGGGTGGGCGGGGGACCACAGCTTCGGCCGCGGCACGGTGACGGCGGGCGCGCCCTTGGATTCGGCCACGGTCTTCCCGCCCTCCGACACCTGCAGCGACAGCGTCTCGCCCGCCGCGGGCGCACCCGCGAGATCGGCGCGCACGCTGATGCCGCCGGTGGCGATGTCGGTCGAGACCGCGATCCCGGCGAGGTGGCGCGCGGGGACGTCCTCGAGCCACACCGTCTGCCAGATGCCGGAGGTGCGGGTGTAGAAGATGCCGCCGGGGTTCAGGGTCTGCTTGCCGCGCAACTGGGCGCCGCCGGTGGCGTCCTCGACGCGCACGGTCAGGGTGTTGCCGGAGGGCTTGAGGGCGTCGGTGATGTCAAACCGGAAGGCCAGGTTGCCGCCGGTGTGCCCGCCGACCTCGGAGTCGTTCACCCAGACGCGGCAGCGGTAGTCGACCGCCTCGAAGTGCAGCAGCGTGCGCTTGCCGGGCGGCGGGGCCGCGTCGATGGCGCGCCGGTACCAGAGGGCCTCGCCCGGCTGGAGCAGGCGGCGCACGCCGGAAAGGCGCGATTCCAGCGGAAAGGGCACGAGGATTTTTCCGTTCCACGTCGAGGGGGCGGCGGCGTCGAGGGCGGTCACCGCATAGTCCCACAGGCCGTTCAGGCAGGTCCATTGCGGCCGCCGCAGTTCCGGGCGGGGATATTCGCGCCAGGCGTTTTCCGGCGTCACCGTTTCGCCCCACGGGGTGATCAGGTCCGAGCGCACCGCGCCGTCGCGGCCGACCAGGCTGCGCAGGTCCGGAAGCGCGGCGCTGTCGACAATGTGCGCGTCGATGTACGCCCGCCGACGCCCTGGTGGCAATGGACGCCGCAGCTCCCCAGGTCTTCAGCAGCTCGGCGGCCGCCGCGTCCAGGGAATCATCTGGTAGCTGACGGTGTAATCGAGGGTGGCGATCTGCCGGCCGTTCAGCCAGACTTCGGCATCATCGTCGTAGTGGAGGTACAGGGCGGGTCGGGCGGGGATCTTCCAGTTGCAAGCGCGCGGCGCAGCGACGGAGGTGGACCAGCTCGTCCTCGATAACGATCCGGGGCCTTCTTCCCCGGCCGCCGAGCCCGCCGGGGCCGGATTTCCAGGCGTGGTCGTCGAAGCCGGGCGACCCCGTCGTCGGCGGGGGTCGGGTCGCGGCGCTCGCCAGACAGGGGGCACGTGGTGCGTCCGCCGCCCGGGCGCAGAGGAAGCGGCGCCGAGGAAGAAGAGCGCGCCGCCACAGTGGGTCTTCGGGACAGGCGCGGGCGGACGAGATCACCGGAAGCGGATACGGGGTGTGGCCTTGGCGGGGGAGTCCTCGACAGCCTTCGCTCCGGGTTGCAGCGGAACTGCACGGTCGTTGGGCATTTCCGGTTCTTCCTTGTCCGGAATCACGGTTCCGGCACATGCACCGCCGTGATGGAGCTCCACGGGTTGTATGCATCATGTGCGCCTGCCCGGAAAAGCCGTTGCCCACCAGGGCGGGGCGGCCATCCGGGCTGTTCTGGAGCAAGGAGAATCACGGGGTGTTTATGGAGGAGATCAGAAAGGACATGGCACCCATCTCAGGGAGCGGCCGTCGGAACCGGTGATGGCGTCGATGGGGGCGAGGGTGTTCGCCGCGATGACCACATACGGGCGGAAAGGGAAATGTCGCGGTGCCTCCGGCCCCGCTGATCCTCGGTGCAGCTGCCCGCCCTGGCCGCCGGGTGGCGCTCAGGGCTGCGCCTTGCCAGACTTGCACATGGGTATACAACCGCATCGTAGCTGCCCGTGGCGGTGGTCCCGGACACGATGAAATTGAAGGAGCCGCGCAACTGGCCTCCCGGCGACAGGGTGCCGTCCATCAGGTGCCCCCGTTTTCCCTGAGGAAATCCAGGCGTCCTCGCGGCCCAGAACGCCGATTTCCGAAACGGATTTCGCCCTCCCGCCGCCTCAGCCGACACCCTGTTGAAACGCTCGCTTGGGGTGCTGGAGGAAACACTCCAGAAGCCGGAGAGGATCGGTCGAGGGCATGCGGGAGCGCGACGCGAGGACCTGGAAATAGAGGTGGAAACGCCCTCGGCAGCGATGTCCGCGGTGGGCGCGGGGCGGCTGCGTAGATTGGAGGATGGCTTCCAGAACGCCATCGCCGGACTGCCGCACGGAAGAAGACGGTGTCTGCACGCCGCCGAGGGCGAGGCCAGCGCGCCGTGCGGGCGACGCTGTCCAGAAGGTCCGGACGGTCCGGATCCGGTCGGATCGCCCCGAAGATGCGCAGATTGTCGATGTAAAGATCCAGCGTGTCGTCGTTCGCCCCGTCCGCCGCTGGTGACAAGACCCTGCAGACCGGGAAGTAGACGGCGGCACCCGCGTTGGTGGCGGCGATACCCGCATGCCAGGCGTTGTCCACGGTCAAATCCTGCCAACCCTCGGAAAAGCGCAGCACCAGGGAGTCCCCAGCTTGCCGGCCAGCAGAACGCTACCCGGTCGGCCCTGGCCGAAGGAAAGGAATAGCTGGCTCTTGTAATCGAATTCGACGCGGTCGATGTCCGCCACGAAGCCCGGTTCGACGAAGAAGGCAAAACGAAAATAACGGGTCGGCAAGTGGCGACAGTTTCCATTTATCCGCGTTGGCCGACCGGCTGGTCGAATCCCACGAGGTCCCCGACAGCCAGGCGTACAGGTCGGTAACCTGCGAGGATCCCGGGGGCGATCTGGTCGGGGCCAGCCCTCGGCAAACGAGAAGGAAACCAACTCTTCGGCGCTGGTGGCGGCCGGGCGGCGCCAGAAACCAGATCTCGGGTCGCCCGGGCGGAGTCATCATCGGTGGGTGGGGTCACGTCCTCCTCCGGCGCGGAGCCGCGCGGTTTCCTTCGTCGCGAGGATAGTACGTTTGCGTCCCGGGGAGCAAGGGCATTTGGTCGCGGGGACGCCTTGGGATCCCCTTGGCACCGCCGCAATCGACCTGAACGGATTCCCCCGGACTCCGCCTCATTTTATCGTTTATCCCCCGGCAAACCCGGGTAGAATGTCGGCGTTTCGAGGGAGAAGCCTGCGCCAAGCGGTAATTGCAGGCGGGACGGCTTCGACGCCCGGGCGATCCTTTCCGGGCGAAACCTGAGGGGGAGACATGAAAAAGCTGTTGTTCGGTTTGTTGATCGTTTCGGGAATGTCCCCGGCGCTCGCGGTGATCGACCTTGTCTTCACCAACCCCGTGCAGCCCACCAACGGCACCGCCCCGGGCGGGCTCGGCCCGTGGAACACGGGCACGACCCTCGATTTCACCAACGTGGCCCCGGGCTCGGGCGACAACATCGACATGCGCATGACGATCACCGGGGTGACCACCCCGCGCTACCGCTACGACGGATCCCTGCCGGACTACAGCTCGCTGCCGGGCCAGCCCGCCGGCGACGCGGGCGTGGTCTACACCTACGTCGGCGGCGCGAATTACGGCGAGGGCGGCCTGATGTGCACCCTGCGCTTCTTCGCCGGGGGCGGCGCGTTCACGACCCCCGTCGTGCTGCCGGAATTTCGGCTGCTGATGTACGACATCGACGGCGAGGCGGTGCAGTCCGAATCGATCCGCGTGTTCACCGCCGACGGGTTCAGCTACCAGTTGCCCTCGCCGGCGGCACCACCCATGTGGCGGAAAACGGCGGGACCTCGCACCTGTTCACCGGCCCCGGCGGCAACGTGCCGGAGGACGACGTCACCGGCGCCTTCATCCTGAACTACCAGGACACCGGGGTCATCCGCCTGCAGATGACCGCCAACACCACCTCCGGCAACAACAACAACGGCGTGTTCACCGGGATCGACGGCGATCCAGCCTGATCGGCGGCGACACCGGCGCGTTCGACGATCCGGCCTGCTCGCCGTCGCCGGGGCCGGGGCAGGGCGCCGATCTGGCCCTGTCCGGCGCGACGGTGGTGCCGAAGGACGCGGCCGGCAACGTCGACGGCGATCCCGGCACCCTGCAGCCGCGAGGAGGTCACCGATTCCTACGGAGAATTCCGCTTCCCGAACCTGCCGCCCGGCGAATACCAGGTCTGGCTGGTGCTGCCGGCCGGATATCCGGCGGTGTCGGACGCCGTCGGCGGCAACCCCCTCCGCATCGGGGACGTGGAAACGATCTTCGTGGAGTCCGCCTTGAAACCAACGCCGGCCGCTTCATCGAGCCGCGATCCCGCGACGCCCCGGAAAGCTGCTTCAGGATCGCGGACGGCGGCGCCGTCGGCGGACCCTGGACGAGGCAGAGGACCGCCTCTCGCGCGTCCACCGCCTCACGGGGTCGAGACCAACCTCGGCTTCGGGGAACGCGTTTGGACGAGGCGGCCGAGACCAGCGCGGCGGGGCGCTGTTCGCGGACGGCGGGCGGTTGGTCAAGCTCGATCGGGGCCGTCACCGCCGCCGCCGCCACGCCCGTGGGCGCCGGTTTTCCGGCACGGCGGACGGCGCCCTCGGCGCCGATCACCCTTTCCGATGTGGACGGGCTGGCCCTCGACATGACGCAGGTGCCGAGTCCCAGCCGGCGCACCGTCGGGTGCTGCCGTCGGGATCCGCCGCCCCCTGCCGCGTCCGCGGCGCTGGCGCCGTCGGCGGAAAAACGACCCGTTGTTCCAGATCAACACCAACACCGGGGCGGTGGTGGACGCCTTCGGCCCTGGGGTGGACTATGTCTCCGATCGATGCCCGCTTGCCTGCGCACCGTGGCCCTCGACGATTGGAATGCCGACATCGCCGTGGATCCTGTCGGCGGGGGCTCGGTGGCCCTGATGTACGCGCCGGACCTCACCGCCCGCCTCGTGGCCGTGGACAAGCGGACGGGGCGGCATCGCGGAGATCGGCGACCCGGGCGTGACCGGACCTGGAGGGGCTGTCCTTCGCCATCGACGGGGCGCTGTACGCCACCACGAGGCCAAGGCCCTGCCCACGCCTTCTACGACATCGACCTCGACCGGCGCCGCCTCCAACCCGCGCCGGTTGGGCAACGAGGACCTGGAGGCCTGGCCTACCACCGCCAACGTGGTCGGTCCTGGCCGGACTGGCTGGACCGCTGGGCCGACGGCTTCCGCGACGTCGAGGAGCCCGTCGTCACCATGCTCGATGGTGGCTGCGGCAACAGCCTGGACGATTCCATCGTCCGCACCGCCTTCAGCAACGAAAGCGGCGATTACTTCTTCGTGGTCCCCGAGGGCTCCTACGTCGTGGAGTTCGTCCCGCCGGCCCAACACGGTGTCTACCTTCCAGCATGCGACGCCCGTCGCCTGCGATTCCGATCCCGACCGCGAGGGCGGCCGGACCGAACCATCACCACCGGCTCCAACGGCGACACCGCCGGCGCTGGACGCCGGGTTCCTCCCGTACGAGGCGTTCATCTACGGACGCGTGACCGTGATCGACAACGACGGACCGCGACAACGGCCTGGACGGAGTGCTGCTGCGGCCGTGCCTCGCCGACGGCTCGCCGGTCGTCGGGGATGGCGCGCTGGTGACCACGCTGAGCGACAGCGAAGGCTATTACGCCTTCGAGGGACTCGCGCCCGGCGAATACCGTCGTGACCCTGCGCCCGCCGGGTTCACCAAGGCCAGCGACGCCGACGGCGGCGGTCCGGATGAAATCGGGGATGTCGCTGATCCACCTGAACCTGGCTTCGACGCCTACGACCGCGATTTCGTCGATGCGCTCGAGGCCGACCCTTCCTCCCCGGCAGCATCTGCGGCACCGTGTACACCCTCGGCGGTGGCGGCGAACCCTCGACTTCTTCCCCTCCCCGGCGTCCTGCTCGCCCTGCTCAACGGCGCGGGCAACCTGCAGTACCGCGACCGCGAGCCCTACCACACCGTCTCCGGGCCCGACGGCGGCTACTGCTTCACCAACCTCTTCCTCGGCACCTACCAGGTCGTCCAGCCCGAGCAGCCGCCGGACTACGAAAGCCTGGGCGACGCCGACGGCGGCGACCCGAACGCCATCGGCAATGAAATCCCCATCGAGATCGCCGGGGAAACCCGCGAGATCACCGGCGCCGATTTCCTCGAGCGCGAATACGGGTCCGTGGCCGGCCGGGTCTTCCACGACCTCGACCGCGACGGCCTCCAGGATCCCGGCGAACCCGGGGTCGGCGGTGTCACCGTCGCCCTTCTCGACACCAACGACGTCGAATTCGTCTCCACCGGCACCGCCGGCGACGGCACCTATCTCCTCTTCAACCTGTCCCCGGGGAACTACCGCGCGGTCTTCCGCGACCTGCCGCCCGACTTCGTCTTCAGCCCCGCCAGCCAGGGCTCCGGCACCGACGACAGCGATCCCGACCCGGGCTCCGGCATCACGCCGTCGTTGTTTCTCGACGTGGGCGACGACCTGCAGAACATCGACGCCGGGATCAACCTTCCGAGCCGCCCGGTCGCCACCGACGACAGCGGCACCTACACCCCGGGCGTCGACCGCGTGGTGTTCGTGCTCGACAACGACACCACCGGCGACCCCATCATCCCCTCCACCGTGCGCATCCGCGACGGGGTGGACGCGGAGCTGACCCTGGCCGTGCCCGGTCAGGGCGAATGGAACGTCAACACCGGCGACGGCACCATCACCTTCACCCCCGACCCCGGCTACGAGGGCGACCCCACGCCCATCCAGTACACCGGCGAGGACGCGTTCGCGAACGTGTCGAACCCCGCCACCGTCACCCTGACCGCCGAGCCGCAGCCCTCCCGCATCGACGGCGTGGTCTGGGCCGACGAGGACGGGGACGGCGCGCGCGACGCCGGCGAACCGCTGCTGCAGGGCGTGCTCGTCCGGCTGCTCGACGAGGACGGATTCCTGGTGGCGACCAACACCACCGACGCCGCCGGGGCGTATTCCTTCCCCGGCCTCTTCCTGCCGCGGGCCATCATCGAATTCGACCCCGACTCCCTGCCATTGCCGCACTCCTTCACCACCCGCGACAACGCCCCGGATTTCGAGGACTCCGACGCGGACGGCGTCACCGGGCGCACCGCGCTCATCACCCTGGTGGAGGGCGAAACGGTCGCCAACGTCGACGCCGGATTCGCCCCCGTGCGCGTCGCCGGGCGTGTGTGGCTGGACGCGAACGCGAACGGCCTCCAGGATTCCGGCGAATCCGGCCTGACGGGCCTGGAGGTCCGGCTGCCCGCGGAGTCGGACGGCGCAGTGGTCGCGCCGACCTTCTCCGGCTCGACGGCGCTACGAATTTCTCGTCCCCCGGGTGCGTATTTCGTCGGCGTCGAGATTCCCGCCGGCTACGCGGCGACCGCGGCGGGGGCGGCGGCGGCGATCCCGCGCTGGACTCCGATATCGACGATCAGCTCACCCCCGGTGGACCGGACCCGGCGGGAGGCGGCCCTGGACGCCGGCCTGCCGTTCCGCCGGGGCGGCATCTCGGGCGTGGTGGAAACGACATCTCGGCCAATGGCGAGCACCGCCGACGAGAACCTGGAGGCGCTGGGCATCGGCGGGGCGCAGATCACCCTGTTCTCCGTCTTCCAGGGTGTTCCGCTCGAACCCGCCCTGGCCACCACCCCTCTTCCTCCGTCTCCGGCGTCCGCGGGCTCATCTCTTCAACCATCTCGCCCCGGTCGCTACCGTGCGGGTCAATCCCCAGACCCTGCCGCCGGGTCTGGTCAACAACACCACGCCGGAGGAATATTTCGTGACGTCGTGGCCGGGGCCGTGTGCCCGCGGCAACTTCGGGGTATATCGGCGAAAACCACCGCGATCAAGCTCGCCTTCGCGCGGAGGCCGCCGGTTCCGGCGTCCGCGGCGTGGGGCGACCGCGTCGGAAAAGGACAACTTCGGCTTCCGCATTTACCGCGCACGCGTCTCAACGGCGCGCGCACGCCGGTCGGGCCGCACCTGATCGAAGGGCAGGGCACCGGTTCCGGCGCCGCCTACTCGCTGGTCGACGCCGACCTCGCCCCCGGCCGGTATTTCTACTGGCTTGAGGACATCGACTTTGACGGCAGCCGCACCTTCCACGGCCCCGCGGGCGTGGTCGTACCCGCGGCCTCCGAGGCTGCGGCTGCAGCCGCCCCGCCGCTGGCCGTGGTGGACGCCCCGCCGGTGGAGGGCGCGCCCCTTCAGGTGATTTTGGCGGTCGACGGCCGCGCCGACTTCACGGCCGCCGGTGGCAACGTGCTGGTCACGGACGTGGCCCCGGACGCCCGCGCGATCGACCGCACGACCGCCCCCGGCGTCGAACTGCGCGGGGAAACCGTCACCACCGAAACCGGCACCGCCCTCTACTTCTCCGCGCCCGCCGGCGCCTCGATCCTGGTCCGCCCCGCGACCGGGACCCCTTGACTCCACCCGTCAGGATGAGGAATCAGGCCTTCGCGGCTGCGGCTGCGCGGAAAATTTAAACAGAAAATCACGAAGATCGCGAAGTACAAAACTTTGCTGGCTTTGCTTCCTTCTGTTTCCATTTTGAACAGAAGACAGCAAAGGAAGCAAAGAGTGCCAGGCTGCCGGAGACTCGTCCATTTTTAAATTTTTCGCGCAGAGGCGCAGAGGCGCGGAGAAGGGGTCGGGAGGTCCAACCTCCACTCCAAAGTCCGGGTGGCTTTGCAAGGGCTTGTTGTCTGGCTTTTCCAATAGCTTCTCTGCGCCTCCGCGCCTCTGCGCGAGAAAAGGTGAGATTAAAGAACCTTCAGACAGGAACTTTCCGGAACCGCCAATGAAGCGCTGTTGTGCCCCGCCGGAGAGGGGCCGCAAGATCCGGGTTGACCCCTTCCCTCCCATGCGGGTATTGCTCGGGTCATGAATCGTACTTGGGATCGGGCCATCAGCAGGGTTGATGCGGGGAAGTTGTTCCCGGGTCGGGGCGACAATCCCCACCGGCCCCTTCGTCCCCGCGTTCAACTCCATCCCGCTCCCAGGCCTGTTTTGACGCATAGCAAAGCTCCTTCCGATTTTGCTATGCGTCAACTTACCTTCGTAACCCATTGGTTTCCAAGGGCAGGCTTGACGGGTATCACAAGAAACCGTAATACCCGTCATGCTAACCGTGACGTACAATAACATGTTCGGCATCATGAGCACCGTAAACTGCCTCACTATGGCAATCCTGTTGCTCGCCGGAGCGTTGATCACCGGCTGCAGCAAGAAGGAGGAACACGACCGCGTGGAGTACATCAAAGCGGATGGAAAGAAGACGACCGATGTGAAGAGCATTGGGGACGGGGCGGCCGCATACCAGGTCATCGGAGGTCGAGCCGTTCCCGGCCAAAGCCGAGAAACTGCATCGTCAGGCTCGTGCGAAAGGGGAATCCGGGAGACTATACGTCTGCACTGGGCCTCTTGAGACAGGCGTCGGAGATCGCCCAGACTGGGCCTACCCTCTATTATGCGAACATGGCCTTCACCTACTTGCTCCAGGGAGACGCGACACGCTCTCGCGGAATTACAGGGAGGTGGACCGGCGACAGAACCAAGAGGGTTCTTCACCACCAAGACTGCTCTCTGGACCTTGGACCGAGAGAGAAAAGGCATCTTTCCCAAGGGAACGTATCTTGCCTTTGTCTCGCTAGAGTGGACTGAATCTGAAAAACGAAGAGCGGTTCTTGACCGAATGACGACTAATATCCCGGCCTTTGCGCCTGCCTGGAAGGAAAGGGCTTTGCTGACCGAAGGGACTGAACAGCGCCTGGCAGCCTTCGAGAAGGCACTGTCACTCGATCCTGATGCGGAGACATACGGGGTTTGCGCCCTGAACAGGGCTGCGTTGCTGAATAGCTCGGGAAGAGCGGTCGAAGCGAAGCAGATAGTCGAGGAGTTGATCAGTAATGACTCCTCAACACTGGGCACGAAGGCGCTGGCGAAAGAGGTGCTCAAGACCTTTACGAAATGAGAACAGAAACAGCCGAACAAGCCGGATACACCGAACCCCGCGATCGCGTCTCGTTTTCCGCTCTGGAGTCATGGGCGCGGGGCCGGTGATCCGTGTCGTTCGACGAAATGAGTTCTGAACGCACAGTTGACCCCGCAAGGTTGAGACGGCTAAGACGTAACCATCACGTGGTGTTCTTGACGGTGGGTTTGGGTGCGCTTCTCTGGGTTGGCGGCGGATTTATTTCGGTGTTGCTGCCCGAAGCAGTGGGAAGGGTGACGTCGGTTGTTTCCAGCATCGGTTTTGTCATCTTGGCAGTGATGATCGTATTCGGCTTTTCATTCGGCAGGTCTCGATGTCCTCGTTGTGAGAAGCCATTTTATGTGGCCGAAGGTTTCAGAGGACATTTCCAGATGATAAACTACCTGACGAAAAACTGCGTTCATTGCGGACAGTCGATGAACGTCGAACAAGCAGGTGGAGCGAACAGCCACTAAGCGCTGTGATTCTGACATGCACAGGAGACACTACACTGTGCTTGCAGACGCGAGCGCGCTGCCAGTGGCTGTCGCTCACCTTGGTCGTTCGTCAACAACACCAGCGCCTCACCGCCCGGGCGGGGCCGTCTCTCCTAGCTCGTCCTTCGTCCGGAACACCGTGACGCCGATGCTGTGGGTCGCGCCGGCGGAGGGTTCGCCGGGGGAGTTGCGGCCGATCTCGCCGTTGCCGTAGAAACCGAACACCGGGGCCTCGCCGGTGGCGGCGCGGAAGGCGACGGACTCGTCGGGCAGGAGCTTGCCCAGGGCGTTGCGGCGGGAAACACAGTTGGCCACGTAGGCGAGGTCCACGCGATTGGTGGCGCCGCCGACCGCCTGGTTCGCCGCCCCGAGCGAAAGGCGCAGCAGATCCGCCGCGTCGCGCGCACCCGAGGAGCCCAGCAGGGCGTGGCCCAGCTCGAACGGTCCGGAGATCAGCACCGCCACCACGGAGTTGCTCGCCACCGCGCCCCGGAAATATACCCCGCCCGCACCCGCGCCGCCCGCCACCGGGAGATCATTCCCCAGTTTCACCGCGAGCTGCTTCAGCAAGGCCCCGTCGCGCGGCTGGATGCAGTCGCCGAACAACAGCGCGGCGCTCGTCCACCCGTTCGACGACGCGGCCGCCAGGGCGTCGTGGAAGCCCGCCGCCAACGTGTCCGCCGCCTTGATCGCACCGCCGTCCATCGTGGCGAGCACCGCGGTGGTCTCCACGCCGCCGCCCACCGCCATCACTCCCACGGAATGAACGTTGCCGTCCTCGGTGATGACCCCGTACACCGGCCCGCCCAGGGTGATCGCCTTGGGGAACACGCGCGCCACGCCCTCGAGCACCTTGTCCGCGGGATAGGGCGTGAAGGAGTGGACGATCACCGCCTTCGCCGGAACCCCGCCCAGCCGGTCCTTCGCCCGCTCCGCCGCGGTCTGCGCGAGCGCCGCCACATCCAGCCCCTCCAGCTTCACCAGGTCCGCCCCGCCGGTCCCGCACACCAGGGCCGGGGTCGACTCCGCGCGCGCCGGGCTCCCGGCGAACAGCCCCGCGAGGCCTAGCGCGAACGCGACATGACGAAGGATCCGGCCGGTGATGAAGGTCTTCATGCCGCCCCTCTGCCCCGAAGTTGGGACGGGTGCAATGGTGTTTTTTCCCGGTCGTGCATGTCGCTGTTGGGAATGCAATGTTCACGCCCGGCCGCGGTAGCGGCCTCAAGACGCAGAGACGCCAAGAGGGATTCTATGAGGAATGCTGGAAGGCTGGAAAATTTCTGGATGGGGTGTCCACTTTACGCAAGCATAGCCACGCCCGACCGTGCAAACACCTGCCCGCACGGCCAAGGTGTCATCCCGAGTCCCGCCGCGGCGGGCGAGGGATCTGCCCGCCTTGCGGACTTCCATCTGGAAACTCGCTACGCGAGTAGATTCCTCATGCCGCCAGGGCGGCAATCGGAAGGAGAGGGTCGCCGACCCCACGTTTCCGCTCATCCCCCAGCCTTTGCTTCCTTTGCTGCCTTCTGTTCAAAATTCAAACAGAACGAAGCAAAGCCAGCGAAGATTCCCGTCCTTGGGCGCATGTCAGCTTTGTGGAGGCTTCGCCCTCGCGACGCAGGCATTGGCCGGAAATTCGTTTTCACCACGAAGACCACGAAGGGGCAATCCTGGCCAGGGAAGCAATCGATTGAATATCCATCCTTTCTAAAACTCCAGGGCAAACCACGATTCAGCACTTTAAAAAATTCTCGAACGATCTGCTTCTTTCGTACAGATCGGGGCGCTTCCCGTGCCGCCCTCCCTCCTTCGTGCTCTTCGTGATCTTCGTGGGTGAAACATGCATTCATGAAGCCCCGCCCGCCTCACGGGTCATCCTTTACAAACTCCACTTGCGCTCCCCCTGTCCTTCGCGCCTTCGCGACCTTTCTGTTGTTCGTCCCCGCAGCCGCAACCTCATGCGGAATGCTCCGCAGGAAGGATTGACCCTTTCCGGCGCGGTCTTTAGGGTGGCGCAGCGTCATGCATCCTTTTCGCCGCCATTCCTCCTCCTTCCCGGCCGGCTCACCCTCGGCCTTCCGTCCTCCTGCTCCCCGTTCCCCGGCCCCGCCGACCGCGGAATCCGCGCCCGCCGCCCTCGGCATCGGCTTGCCGTGCCGATCCCGCTGAGGAGTCCGCCGTTGCCATCTGCGCTGGGCGCCGACCCGGACGAGGTGAAGACGGTTCTGGCTCCCGACCGCCCGGTGGTCGGCCTGCCGCGGCTGCGGCCGATCCCGCGCTCAAGTCCGCCGACCTCGCGCTGGCGGATCTGCGCTTCGCGCGCGACCCTGTCCAGCGCGACACCGGGGAGCCGCTGCTCAACGAACTCCCGCACGCCGCGCCCGACCCGGCCGGGCGGCATATCCGCGGAACTCTACAACTACTATTACAACTATTCGACCCTCGCCTGGTGGACTCCTGCCGCGAAGAAGGTGGCCCGGGTCGAGGAGATCTCCGCGACGCCCCCCGTGGTCGGCCCGCGCCTCGAAGCCCTCGCCACGCAGCTCGCCCTGCACCATCCGGACATCCGCCGCGAACTCGGACTCGCCGACGGGGAGGACGGATCCGCGATCCCCGTCACCCTGGAGGTCTCCCAGAGCGAACGCTCCCGCCACCTGTGCGCCGCGCCGGTGTTCCACCACAAGGGGCTGGCCCTGTGGACGCTGGTGGACCTCGCCGACTGGCAGGTGATCGGCTGGCAGTGGACCACGGTCGAGAACGGCCGCCCCTCGCTCAAGGTGACCGAGCGCAGCCTGCAAAACGACGCGATCATGGAGGCGTATTGCGACACCGACCGCAAGCTGGCGCGCGACGGTTGGGACATCACCTACCGCCTGACCCGCTCCGACGGCCTCGAGATCGTCAACGTCGCCTTCCAGGGCAAGCCCGTCCTGCGCAGCGCGAAGCTGGTGGAGTGGCACGTGAGCTATCTCTTCAACAACGGATTCGGCTACACCGACGCGATGGGCTGCCCGATGTTCAGCTCGTCGAAGGTGGTCGCCTTCCGCGGGCCCGAGCTGGCGGGCCTTCCCGCGACCGAAACCCTCAAGGGCGGCTTCGTGCTGGTGCAGGATTTCCGCAGCGCGGTGTGGCCGGTGGCCTGCAACTACCGGTATCAGAACCGCTACGAGTTCTACGCCGACGGCCGGTTCCGGATCTCCGCCGCGAATCTGGGCCGCGGCTGCCAGCCGGGCGTGTGGTACCGGCCGGTGATCCGCATCGAGCTGGCGCAGGAGGACTCCACCCGCTTTGAACAGTGGGACGGCGCCGCCTGGAAGCCGTGGGAGAAGGAGGGCTGGTTTCTGCAGGAGGACGCCACGCCGAGGGCTCCCGGCAACCTGCTGTTCCGGATGCACACCGGCAAAAAGGGCGGGTATGCCATCGAGCCCTGCTGGGGTCAGTTCGGCGAGGGCAGCCGCAGCGACCACGCCTATGCCTACGTGACGGTCGACCACCCCAGCCTGGCCGAGGGCTTCCAGGACCTGCCGAACCTGGGCGAGTGCTGCAACAGCGATCAACGCCAGGGGCCGGACCAGTTCATCGGCGACAAGCCGGAGGGCCTGGCGGGCGAAAAGCTGGTCGTCTGGTACGTCCCCCAGTTCCAGGGCGACTCCACGCCGGGAAAGCAATATTCCTGGGCGGAGGTTGTCGTGGAGAACGGCAAGGCGAAAAACGTGTTCTGGCCGGCGGTTGTCGGGCCGATGTTCATCCCGTTCACCGAGCCCTGAGGGTTCCTCGACATGGCCAGGCGACCCCCGAAACCACCTCCCGCAAACGCGCCCGCGCCCGTCCGGCCCGCCGGCCGGGGCTGGTTGCTGGCGGGGGTGCTGCTGGTCGTCCCGGCGGTGGCGGGGATCTACTTCGCCACCCGGGACGCCGCGCCGCGACCGAAACCGCAGCCGCAACGGGTTCCCGGCCCGGCGGATGTCTGCGCCACCATGCCTCCCTTCGCGCTGCGCATGGGGCTGAAGCCGCCCATCGCCATCGATCTCCGCGGGCAGGGCACCGCCGG
The DNA here is from genome assembly GCA_046346795.1 of Kiritimatiellia bacterium. GTDB lineage: Bacteria > Verrucomicrobiota > Kiritimatiellia > SS1-B-03-39 > UBA6053 > JAXMHJ01. Next base: position 16,952 of record JAXMHJ010000012.1, on the reverse strand, counting down.
ATTTTCGCTGATCGGCGCCGGTCCCAACGCCCGGCCGCTCCGCCTGCCCGAGTGGGAGGCCTTCGGCAACCTTGGCGCGCACACGCTGGATCGCGACGGCAACCTGTACGTCGCCCCGATCCCCTTTTTCCGCACGGGCGGGCGCAAGACGCCGCCCATCACCAATCAGTTTTACATCGTCGACGGCCAGAGCGGCCGCATGACCGAGTTCACCCACCTGCCGATGGAGTCGCCCCCCTCCGCCACCAATCCCTTCGGCGTGATGGGGCTGGCGTACGACTGCGGGACGAAGAGCCTCTACGCCTGTTCCGTAGCGGGATCGGGACCCAGGGCGGAAAAGGGCGTCATCTTCCAGATCGATCCCAAGACCCGCGCGATTCTCAGCCGGCACGAGGGTGTCGACGCCCTGGGCCTCGCCGTCTTCAACGGGGCTCGGGACCGCCGGCTCTACTTCGGGTCCGCGCGGCGATCGGAGGTGCGTTCCATCGCCCTGGACGGGCAGGGCGGGTTCACCGGACCGCCGCGGCTGGAGGTGTCCCTCGCCAACCAGGTGGGCGGTGCGTTCGACAAGGCCTCGTCCATCAAATTCCATCGCGACGGCCGCATGGAGGTCAAGGGTTTGGAGTTCAGCTTCAGTCTGATCGTCGCCAGCGACCCCCTGCGCAACACGTACACCTTTGTCTATAAGCCCGAAAACGACACATGGACCTTTCGCGACATCCTGCGCAAATAGTCCGCGTTGGTCTTCTGGTGGCGGTGGGTTTCGCCCTGACGACGGGTGTGGCCGGAGCGCTTTCGCCGGGTGGCTTTCGACCCCGGTCCGACCGTGCCGGTGCGGATCCAGCCCGGCAGTTGCATCATCTGGCCGTCACCTATCTGCCTCCGTTGCAGGAACCTGCGCCACCGGCTACAAACGAGGACAAGGCGCGGATCGAGCTGGGGCGGCGTCTTTTTTTTGAGCCTGCGCTGTCGGTCAACCGCAGTCTCAGTTGCAACACCTGCCATCCGCTGGATCAGTTTGGCAGCGGTGTCGGCGCCGCGAACGGCGCGGTCGGCAAAGGGTGTAACATGTGCCATATGATGGATCGGTTTGGAATGGACGGAAAGCGCACCTCTCCGGGGCATGACGGCCGGTCCGGTCGGCGCAACTCTCCGAGCGTGTACAATGCCGCGCTGCACGTGGCGCAGTTTTGGGACGGGCGGGCGGCGAGTCTGGAGGAGCAGGCGGGGATGTCCATCATCAATCCGGAGGAGATGGGCATGCCGGATCGGGTCGCGGTGGAGGCGCGCCTGCGGGAGGCGGGCACGTACGGCGACCTCTTTGGCGCTGCGTTTCCCGGGGGCGGGCCGGTCATCACGTTTGAAAACGCCACCCGGGCGATCGCCGCGTTCGAGAGAACGCTCGTCACGCCGTCGCGTTACGACCGGTATGCGGCGGGTGATCTCGGGGCCTTGACGCCGACCGAGCTGCGGGGGCTGTCCAACTTTCTGGAGCTGGGCTGCAGTCCCTGTCACAGCGGGGATTCGGCCGGCGGCAAGATGTACGAGCCCTTCGGCATTTTCGCCCGCTATTGGGAGCTGACGGGCAGCCCGGTTCCGGACGAGGGGCGGGGAGCGGTGACGGGCAAACCGGCGGACCGCCACTATTTCAAGGTGCCCTCGTTGCGGAACGTCGCCCGGACCGCCCCGTATTTTCACGACGGCAGCGTCGACCGGTTGGAGGACGCCGTGCGCATCATGGGCCGGGCGCAGCTCGGTTTGATCCTCACCGACACCCAGGTCGGGGAGATCGTCGCGTTTTTGAGGACGCTGGGGGGGTGATCATTTCACGGGTTTTCGAGCGGGGGACGCGGCAGGGGTGGTTTGCGTCGGATACCAAGCCGCTGCAGGGTGGACAGGGAGGCCTGCCAGCCGTGCAGCAGCTTGCGCAAAGCGGCGACCCGCGGGTGGTCCACGCCTTCAAGACCGGCCAGGCATTCCTCCGCGCCTTCACTGTTCTGCGCGAGAATCAAGGCCGTGGCGAACTCGATCCGGGCGTCAACGGGGGCGTTGTCCCGCATGGAAAGGCTGTCGTTTGGAAAGAGGATTCTCCGCAGCCCATCGATCGCCTCCTGCGTCCGCCCCGACGCCAGCAGTTGCCGGCAGCTTGAAACTTCATCGCGCGGCTGCGTCCGGGTCAAATCTGAAGGAGCGAGGGCGACGGTATGGAACGCCCGGGGCGGATCCGGCGGTACGCGCCGTTCCACTTGCACGATGGGCAGGCTTTGGGTGTCGGCCGGAAGTTCGAGATCATTTCGCTGTATGCTGGCCATAACGGTGAATTCATACTGCGCGCAGTTTTGTGCCCAAACGCCGCCCGTCTCGTCGGAAAGGGTGCCGTCGTCGGTCCGGGCTTCCGCCACGGTTGGCCATGGAGTCCCCGGTCCGTTCTTTCCCGGGTTTCCTTTCCGGGTGTGAATTTGCTCCTTCAGGATCGCGGCGCGAGCGGCGAGCCGCTGCAAGCCGGGATCGTCCGTGCGGCGTTTGAGCAGGAGTCCCAGCATCGCGCATCCGGCCCGGGCCGATTCCTCCGCGGCCGGCCAGTTTTGCGCATCGGCCAGACCGCGCGCCGCATCCAATTGCACGAGTGCGAGGGAATATTGATAGGCGGCGTTTCCCGGGTCGCCCGGCAGAAGTTCGGAAAGAATGCGTTCGGCTGTGTGAAACTCCGATCCCGCCCTCTCCCGGTTTCCGGCGGCCAACCATGCTCTTCCGGCCCGGCGGCGGGCTACCGCGATCAGATACTTCCAATCCGAGACGTTCGGCCAACTTGCGATCCGCATCCGCGGCCCGGCCTGTATCTGCCGCATGATGTCCTGCAGATCCGATCCCGCCCGCACGGTCACGCTCTCAATGAGCGCCTCGTTTGCCGCAATTTCCTCGAGTTTATCCTCGAGCAAGTCCCGGCCTTGGCACAGGTTTTCGACCGCCTTTTCGGGTTCCCCGAGGCCAAGGAACGTTTCGCCAGTCAGGATCCGACCGGCCGCTGCGAGTTTCGTGGAGGCGGGGTCGAATCCGCCCCAAAGTTTTCCCACTCCCTTTTCAACGGCAACAAGAGTCTCCAGCGCCTCCCGATAGGATCGTTTCGCCAATAGGAATTCGCCCTCGCGGAACAGGGCGGCCAGGCTGGGGAGAAGGTAGATGGAATTGGAATTCAGTTCGGCGACCATGTCCCTGAAAAGCGATGCGTCGGAGACGGACGGCCGGGCATGCACGCGCCCGAACTGGGCGTTGTCAAATTCCGTGGAGTAGCGAAGCGCCAGGCGGTTCGCCTCCCGGGCGGCGTCGGGATCGCGGCTCCGGAGGAGGTCGGCCAGCCTCTGCATGATGACGGCCGAAAAGCCGCTCATCACGCGGGTCTGGAGGAGGTCCAGTTCCCCATCGATGGCTTCGATCCTTGCGCGGGCACCGGGGGCGCGCACGGATCGGTCGGAACGGGGTTTTCCACGCCCGGGCCGCGATTTTTCGTATTCTTCCAGCGTGGCGGCATGGCATGCCCGCAGGAGGATTTCGCGGGTCGTATCCGCACACAACGACCGATCCTGCTCAAGCACGGCATCCAGGCGGAATACCACGAAGGCAACGACATGGGAGCAAAAGCCATGATCGGGATTCCTGATCAAGGCGGCCAGCCACTCCCGAATGGCACCCGCCTCCCGGGTTGAGCCGGCGTCGGCCAGCATGTTTGCGAGGGATTCGACCGCTTCCCGCACCGAGGCGGTTCCCGTCTTTCCCCCCTGCTGGGCGATCTGCGCGAAGTACCTGGCCGCCCGATGTTCATCCCGGTGTCCAACCACATGGAACATCTTCTAGCGTCCGGGCAGGGGGTCCCCGGGCGGGACGCTTTCGAAATAGTCCAGGACGAGGCCATGGAGGACTTTTTGCTCCTCCGGGCTGACCGGGTAGCAGGAGTGAATGGCGCGCCGGAGCGTTGCATGTGCAAAGTCCCATTGCGTGAGGGAGCCGCGAAGGACAACATGTGCGCGGAAGCACCGGCGCAACGTCGCGAAGCGCAGGGGATCCCATGCGAGCCCGCGGGGGGACTCAGATGGCCCGGCCTTTCCGGCCGCCCGCAGCCGGTCGGCCACCTTGGGGAGCAGGTGGCGGAAATCCTGTTCCCGCCAGCCGTTTCTGCCCAGGGTGATCAGGGTCGCGAAAGCGCGGGTCTCGACCGCCCCGGCAACCTTCTCCACGTAGGCCAGCAGGGAACGGTAAAGGCCCTCCATGTCGGGGGGAAGACCGCGGGCGCGTTCCAGGGTCAGGAGGCGGAGTCGCTCTTCGGCACTCCCCGCAAAGGACTTCTCGGCCTCGGCAAAGTCATCCCCGCCGAATTGGTTCAGGAGTTCGAGCGCCAGCGAGAGCCAGAGCGGGTTGTCGGACGCCGGCGTGCCATCGGGATGACGCAGGGAGAGGAGTTCGGCCAGCACCCCGTCGTTCGGTTTGCGGTGGTAACGGCCATACACCCGCCCGGCCAGATCGCGCGAGTCCTCCCTGTCCAGCGGCGGAATCGGGACGGTCGTTACCCCGGCGTGGAGGGCCAGGGCCGCACTCTCCTCGCCGGGAACCGTGGTGACAATGAGGCGCGCATTCCGGGGCCATGGGAGCGGGATCCAGGACACCGCGCGCGCGCGCTGGGTGGGCACGAACTGGTCCAGCGCATCCACCAGCAGAACCACGCGCCGCGAGGCGGCCACCCGATGGAGTTGCTGAGCAAACAGCCGCTCGAGAACATCCGCGGGATGGTCTGCGGGCAACCGGGGCGGTTCGCCGAGGGCGGCGCCCATCTCTCCGATCCAGCGGCGCAACATCCACTCGACCTGTCCCGCCCGGGGCGTGATCCCGGCCGCATGGGACAGAACGAGCGGGGGGGGGGCGGTGCCGGCGGGGTTCGTCATGGAATGGTGCAGGCGGGCAAAAAGCGAACTCTTTCCCGAGCCGGTGGCCCCGGTGATGCAGACCCCCCATCCGGCGCCTTCGCCGGACGGAGAGGCCGCCAGGTCGAGGGCCCGGGCCACAAGGGATTTCCGGCCGACAAAACCGCCGTTGAGGCGGTCCACGAGTTCCTCGATCGCAAACAGTTCCTCCTCTTCCCAGGTGGCCGCCCTCTGCGCGTCGTAACCTCCGGTCTCTTCGTCCAGCAGCTTCCAGAGGGCGGCCTCCACCCGTCGCCCCCACTGCTTCACGCTGGAGGCCGTCGGTTTCTGGACGTCGGCGTCCCAGTCGAGCGAATAGGTCAGGCGATGCTCCGCCAGTTCGCGGTCGGCGCGAAGGGTCGCCTTGAGTTTGTCGAGCCGCCGGACGCGATCCGAGGCCTGCTTGTCCGTGGCGTGGGCATCGCTGTAAATCCCGGCTTTTTCGTTCGCGATCCGCGCATAGGGGAGCGGCTCGCGCAGGCAGACCAGGCTTCGGCGCCGATGGCCGGGACTCTTCTTGAGCAGGCCGTATTCAATTTCCAGAGCGGTGACGCTGACCTGGTCATCGGCGGGAGAAAAACCCGCCTCGCGAGTCGCCGCGGCAATGCGGTCCCGGCCCGGCATCCAGCCATAGCGGTCTCCCAACAGGACCAGAAGAAACGGGCGGCTTCGTTCGATTTCCGCGAGGCATACATTGAGAATCCGGAGTTCGCGGTCCCGCTCAGTCCGGGAATCATCCGTCTCGACGCCTGTGCGCAGGTCGATCGGCTCCAGACGGCAGCGCCGGGACTTCAGGCGTTCGGAAATGGCGGGAAACACGACATCATTCAATTCATCCCGCTCGGCATGCATGTCCCGAAACGTGGAGGAGATAAACAGGGGAATGGAACGCCATGTCCTGTGCGGCGGTTGGTGTTCGTTTGCCATGGTATCCAGATCCTTACCGACACCCGGGTCGGATGGCTCGACTCGATCCGCGATCTTTTCCCCTTCCGCCCGGGTGTCAATCTCCGTCCGACAGGGTTTTGCCGGCCCCACCCGGTCCGGCCATCGCCAAATGCGGCGGCCATGAAAGTCCGCCCTCCAATCCGTTCGGCCTGAGCCCCTGGAGGGCGGCGCTTTGTCGCCGCCGCGGGCAACCCGTCCGGCCCGAAGACCAACCCGCGTTCCGGCGACCGGAATCCGGCCTGCCATATCGTTCCGGTGACCGGAAAACAGGGTCGGTGTGAACACCCGCATCCTTATCGCCGCGGCTTGAGCCTTTCTGCGACCCCGTCGGATGAAGGGGCGGCTCGAGCGGAAACGCCAACCTGTGGTTGGCCCGGCCGAAGGCAAACCGGAGGTTTGCATTCACGGACGGGCCGAACGCCCATCCTACGTTTTGCGCCCGGCGATCACCTTCTGCAACACGATGAACAGCAGCAGCAGCACGCCCACCGCAATCTTGGTCCACCAGGTGTTGAGGTCGCCCTGGAAGGTGATGAGGGTCTGGATCAGGCCGAGAATGAGGACGCCCATCAACGTCCCGGGCAGGAAACCGACGCCGCCGGTGAGCAGGGTCCCGCCGATGACCACGGAGGCGATGACGTCCAGCTCCAGCCCGACAAACGAGGCGGGGTTGCCCGACTGCATGTAGAAGGTGGCGACGCAGCCGCCCAGCGCGGAGAAGAAACCGGCCAGGGCGTAGATGCCCGCCTTGGTGCGGCCGACCGGCACGCCCATCAGCCGCGCGGAATTCTCGTCCGACCCGATCGCGTACACGTTGCGGCCGAACCGGGTGTACACGCTGACCAGCATGGCCGCGATCACGCAGACCACGAAGCACACCGCCGTGAACGGGATGTCCAGCCGCGGCCCCGCCGGGATGGCGAGGGTCGGGAGGAAATCGGAATAGAACGGATGGTTGATCGCCTGCGACTGCGGCTGGATCATGAAGCTGAGCCCGCGCATCAGGAACATCCCGCCCAGCGTGACCAGGAACGGCGGGAGCTGGAAGACGTGGATGAGCCCGCCCATGCCCGCGCCGAACGCCGTGCCGATGACCAGGGCCAGCCCCAGCGCCAGCGGCGGGCTCCAGCCGTGGCCGACCAGCGTCGCGACCAGGATCCCGGTGAAGGCGATGACCGAGCCGACCGAGAGGTCGATGCCGCCCGACAGGATCACGAACGTCGCCCCCACCGCCGCCACGCCCAGGAAGGCGTTGTCGCCGAAGAGGTTGATGATCACGCGCGGGGAGGTGAAGTTGTCGTAGCTCAGCGCCCCGAGCAGGTAGAGCCCGAGCATGACCGCGGCCGTGGCCGCCAGCGGGATGTGGCGCGCGTGGAGTTTCACGACGCCTTCCCCCGGCGGAAGACCCGGCCCAGCCAGCGGCGCGAGACCTCGCTCTGCAGCAGGCACACGGCGATGATCACCAGCGCCTTGGGCACGGGCGCGATGTCGGCGCTGACGTTGCGGGCGTACATGGTGGTGGTGAGGGTCTGGATGAGCAGCGCGCCGATGACCGACCCCATGAGGTAGAACCGCCCGCCGGTCAGGGCCGTGCCGCCCACCACGACGGCGAGGATGGCGTCGAGTTCCAGGTAGAGGCCCGCGTGGTTGGCGTCGGCGCTCTTGATGTTCGAGGCCGCCACCAGCCCCGCCAGCCCGGCGCAGAAGCCGGCGAAGACGTAGGCCATGAACTTGACGAGGCGCGCGTTCACCCCCGCGTAGCGGCTGGCCGTGTCGTTGTCGCCCACGCTCTCGATGAACAGCCCCAGCGCCGTCCGGCGGGTCAGGAGCTGCGTCGCCGCCAGCATCGCCAGCACCAGCGTCAGCGTGAAGGGCAGGCCCAGCAGGTGGCCGTTGCCGAGGTAGACGAGGGTGGCGTCGTTGAAGTTGATGATCTGCCCGTCGGTGACGAGCTGGGCGACGCCCCGCCCCGCCACCATCAGGATGAGGGTGGCGACGATGGGCTGGATGCCGATGACCGCGACCAGCAGGCCGTTCCACGCGCCCAGCAGCAGCGACACCCCCAGCGCCGCCGCCAGGGCCGCCGGCGCGGAGACGCCCTGCGCGACGACGAGCTGCGCCACCACCGCGCCCGCGATGGCCATGATGGCGCCGACCGACAGGTCCACCCCGCCGGTGGCGATGACGAGCGTCATGCCCAGCGCCAGCAGCATCACCTTCGCGCCGTGGTTGAGGATGTCGATGCGCGTGCCGTAGAGGTGGCCGTCGAGGATCTTCAGGTCGAAGAAGCCCGGCGTGAAGAACTGGTTGAACAGCAGCAGCAGCCCCAGCGCCAGCAGCGGCCAGAAGAGCAGGCGCTTGCGCACCGCCGCGAGCACCCCGCCGAAGGCGAGCCAGAAAAGGACGTTGGCGATCATGCCTCGCCCTCCGGTCCGCCCGAATCGGCGATGCGCCGCATGACCGCGCTCTCGGTGATGTCGGCCCCCGTCAGCTCGGCGATCTTGCGCCGGTCCTTGAGCACGACGACGCGCTGGCTGGTGCGCACGACCTCCTCCAGCTCGGAGCTGATGAAGAGCACGGCGAGGCCGTCGGCGCGCAGCGTCTCGATCAGCTTCTCGATCTCGGCCTTGGCGCCGACGTCGATGCCGCGGGTGGGCTCGTCCAGGATGAACAGCCGCGGCTCGGTGGCCAGCCAGCGGGCGAGCAGGACCTTCTGCTGGTTGCCGCCGCTGAGGTTGCGGATGAGCTGCCCGGGCCCGGGGGTCTTGATGGCGAGGGCCTGGATGAAGCGGTCGGCCAGCTCCTGCTGCCGGGCGGGAGGCAGGCGCTTCCAGGTGCCGCGGCCGGCCTGCAGGGCGAGGATGATGTTCTCGCGGACGGACAGGTTCGGGATGATGCCGTCGGTCTTGCGGTTCTCGGCGGTGAAGGCGATGCGGCGGGCGATCGCGACGCGCGGGTTGCGCAGGCTGACGGCTTCGCCGTTGATCTTCAGCACGCCGCTGTCGGCGCGGTCCACCCCGAAGAGCAGCCGCGCGATCTCGGTGCGGCCGGAACCGAGCAGGCCGGCCAGCCCCACCACCTCGCCGGGGTGGATGGAGAGATCGAAGGGGTGGATCGAGTTCCGGCGTCCCACCCCGGCGGCCTCGAGGAACGGCGCCCCGCCCGCGGGCGCGGCGGCGGCCGGGCGCTGGTGCAGCGCCTTCACCTCCTCGACGTCCTTGCCGATCATGTGCCCGACGAGCTGCAGGCGGGAGAGGCCGGCCGTCGCGTATTCGCCGACCAGCCGGCCGTTGCGCAGCACCGTGATGCGGTCGGTCACCGCGTAGACCTGCTCCAGGAAGTGGGTGACGAACACGATGCCGATGCCCTGGCCGCGCAGCTTGCGCATCACCTGGAACAGCTCCCCCACCTCCTGCTCGTCGAGGCTGGAGGTCGGCTCGTCGAGGATCAGGAGCTTCGCCGAGATGTCGAGGGCGCGGGCGAGCGCCACCATCTGCTGGATGGCGATGGAGCAGGAGGAGAGCTGGCGGTTGACGTCGATGTCGACGTCCAGCCGCGCGAGGGCGGCGCGGGCGCGCTCGCGGATGCGGCCCCAGCGGATCGCGCCGAACCGCACCGGCTGGCGGCCCAGGCAGATGTTCTCCGCGACGGACAGGTGCGGGATGAGGTTGACCTCCTGGTACACCGTGCTGATGCCGAGGGCCTCGGCGTCGCGCGGGGACTTCGGGCGGATGGCCGCGCCGGCCAGTTTCGTTTCGCCGGCGTCGCGCTCGTACACGCCGGTGAGCACCTTGATGAGCGTGCTCTTGCCCGCGCCGTTTTCGCCCATGAGGGCGTGGATCTCCCCGGCGCGGACGGTGAAATCGACCCCGGAGAGGGCCTGCACGCCGGGAAACCCCTTCGTCAGGCCGCGGATCTCAAGGAGCGGAGAGTCCATGGGGCGCCGGCGCCGGAACGGTCAGTACTGGCGGGTCGGCAGGGCGGCGGCGGCCTTGGACTGGTCGTACACGCCCTCGTTGACGTTGATGCGGCGCTCGAGCTTTTCGCCCGCCTTGATCCTGGCCACGGCGTCGAAGATCTGCGGACCGATGAGCGGGTTGCATTCGACGGTGCAGTTGAGTTTGCCCGCGGCCATGGCCTCGAAGGCCCCCTTCACGCCGTCGATCGACACGATCACGATGTCCTGGCCGGGCTTGCGGCCGGCCTCCTCGATGGCCTGGATCGCGCCGAGGGCCATGTCGTCGTTGTGCGCGAACAGCGCGGTGATCTGGGCGGCCTCGGGCGACTTCAGGAAGGCCTCCATGACCTCCTTGCCCTTCGCGCGGGTGAAGTCGCCGCTCTGCGACTTGATGATCTTCATCTCGGGGTGCTTCGCCAGCACCTCCGAAGCCCTTCCTGCGGTCGATCGCCGGGGCCGACCCGGGCGTGCCGACCAGTTCGGCGATGACCGCCTTGCCGCCGGTCTTCTCCGCCAGCCAGGTGGCGGCGCGGCGTCCTTCCTCGACGAAGTCCGACCCGATGAAGGTCACATAGAGGCTCTCGTCGCTGACGTCCACCGCGCGGTCGGACAGCACCACCGGGATGCCGGCCTGCTTGATCTCCTTGAGGACCGGCTCCCAACCCGTCTCCACCACCGGCGAGAACGCGATCACGTCCACGCCCTGGGCGATGAAGGAGCGCAGGGCCTTGATCTGGTTTTCCTGCTTTTGTTGCGCGTCGGAGAAGACCAGCTTGATGCCGCGCTTCGCCGCCTCGTCCTTGACCGATTGCGTGTTGGCGGTGCGCCAGGCGCTTTCCGCGCCGATCTGCGAGAACCCGACGGTGACGGTCTTCTTGCCGTCCGCCGGCGCGGCCGCGTCCTGCTTGGCGCCGCAGCCCGCGAGCAGGGCGGCGGAAACGGTGAGGGCGATCATTCCGAAGCGCTTCATGGTGTGTTCTCCAGGGTGGGTTGGTTTCCGGATGTGCGATGTACAGGTTTGACGATCCCCGCGCAAGGGGCAACCCACAGATTGATATTACAGTAATACGCCGTTTCGCCCGCCCGTCGTCGTCCAACCCGTCGGGCCAGGGCCGGTGGAGGGCGGCGCTTTGTCGCCGCCGGAAAAATCAACCGATGGCCTTGGTGACGATCGCCCGGGCCTCGGCCTGGATCCGCGCGAGGTGATCGGCGCCTTGAAAACTCTCGGCGTAGATCTTGTAGACGTCCTCGGTCCCCGAGGGCCGGGCGGCGAACCAGCCGTTCTCGGTCACCACCTTGAGCCCCCCGATGGCCTCGCCGTTGCCGGGCGCGCGGGTCAGCTTGGCCAGGATGGGCTCGCCGGCGAGGGTCGTGGCGGAGACCTGGTCGGGCGACAGCTTCGCCAGCGCGGCGCGCTGCCGCGCGTCGGCCGGGGCGTCGATCCGCTCGTACACGGGATTGCCGAAGCGGCGGGTCAGCTCGAGGTAGTGCCAGCCCGGGTCGTGGCCGGTGACCGCGGTGATCTCCGCCGCCAGCAGCGCCAGGATGAAACCGTCCTTGTCGGTCGTCCACACCGTGCCGTCCTTGCGCAGGAACGACGCGCCGGCGCTTTCCTCGCCGCCAAAGCCGTAGGACCCGTCCACCAGGCCCTTCACGAAGTACTTGAAGCCCACCGGCACCTCCGCGAGCGGACGCCCCAGCGCCCCGGCCACGCGGTCGATCATCGAGCTGCTCACCAGCGTCTTGCCGACCGCCGCGTCGGCGCGCCAGCCCGGCCGGTGGCGGTAGAGATAGTCGATCGCCACCGCGAGGTAGTGGTTGGGATTCATCAGCCCCATCGTCCGCGTCACGATGCCGTGGCGGTCGACGTCGGGGTCGTTCCCGAAGGCGATGTCGTACTTGTCCTTGATGCGGATCAGGCCGGCCATCGCCGCGGGCGAGGAGCAGTCCATGCGGATCTTCCCGTCCTTGTCCACGCACATGAAGCTGAAGGCGGGATCGGCGTGGTCGTTGATCACCTCGATGTCCAGCCCGTAGCGCTCCGCGATGGGCGCCCAGTAGGCCTGGCCCGCGCTGCCCATGGTGTCGGTGCCGATCTTCAGCCCGGCCAGGCGGATCGCCGCCAGGTCGATGACGTTCTCCAGGTCGTCGACGTAGGCGGCGATGTAGTCGTGCGCGATGGTGGTGGCGGCGGCGCGCGCCCGGGCGGCCGGCAGGCGTTTCACACCCTGCAGGTTCCGCTTCAGGTACTCGTTGGCGCGGTCCGCGATCCATGTCGTGATGGCCGTGTCCGCCGGCCCGCCGTCGGGCGGATTGTACTTGAAGCCGCCGTTGTCGGGCGGGTTGTGCGAGGGGGTGATCACGATCCCGTCCGCGGCCGGACCCCTCTTCGCCGCGTTGTGGCGGAGGATCGCGTGCGAGATCACCGGGGTGGGCGTGTAGCCGCCGCCGGCCTGGATCATCACGGTCACGTGGTTCGCCGCCAGCACCTCCAGGGCGGTGGTGAAGGCCGCCTCCGACAGCGCGTGCGTGTCCATGCCGAGGAAGAGCGGCCCGTGGATTCCGTTGGCCGCGCGGTAGTCGGCGATCCCCTGCGTGATGGCCAGGATGTGGTCCTCGTTGAAGGTGCCCCTGGTGGACACCCCGCGGTGGCCCGACGTGCCGAACGCGACGAGCTGCTCCGCGTTGGCCGGGTCCGGCTTTTCGGTGTAGTACGCGCTGATCAGCCGCGGGATGTTGGCGAGGATGGACCGCGGCGCGGGTTTGCCGGCGAGTTTGTGCTGGGTCATGGGCGCTCCGGGAAGGGTTGGCCGCATCGTTACATGCCGGTTGCGGCCGCGGCAATTCTTTTGGGAGGGAAGCCGGGCGGGGCGCGCGGGGCGGGGCTCCCGGCGCAATCGTAGACCACGGCGCGGAGTTGCCGAACCACCCGGCCGCGCCCGCATGGGTACACGGGTTTCCCGGCACGAAAAAGGCGTTGAGGGGGCGCCCGGCATACGCTAAGGAAACGCAGTCCAGCGGCGGACGTTCACCCCCCCGGAAACTTTCCCATGACCAGACGAATCGAAATCTACGACACCACCCTGCGCGACGGCGCCCAGGGGCAGGGCATCTCGTTTTCCGCCGCGGGCAAGCTGCGGGTCGCCCAGCGGCTCGACCGCTTCGGCGTGGACTGCATCGAGGGCGGATTCGCCGCCTCGAACCCCAAGGACATGGCCTTCTTCCAGGAGATCCGCAAGCACCCGCTGGAGCGCGCCCGCATCGCCGCCTTCGGCAGCACCCGCCGCGCGAACGTGCGCCCCGCCGACGATCCCGGCTGCAAGGCCCTGATCGAGGCCGGCACCCCGGTCTGCACCATCTTCGGCAAGAGCTGGAAACTCCACGTCGCCGAGATCCTCCGCACCACCGTCGACGAGAACCGCGCCATGATCGCCGACACCGTCGCCTTCCTGAAGGACCACGGCCGCGAGGTGGTCTACGACGCCGAGCACTTCTTCGACGGCTTCAAGGACGACCCCGAACACGCCCTCGCCACGCTGGAGGCCGCCGCCCGCGCCGGGGCGGACGTCGTGGTGCTCTGCGACACCAACGGCGGCGCCCAGCCCGGAGAGGTGGCCGAGGCCACCCGCATCGTGCTCGGCCGGCTCAAGATCCCCGTCGGCATCCACACCCACAACGACGGCGAGCTGGCCGTCGCCAACAGCCTCGCCGCCATCCGCGCCGGCGCCGCCCACGTCCAGGGCACCATCAACGGCTTCGGCGAACGCTGCGGCAACGCCAACCTCAACGCCATCTGCGCCAACCTGCGCCTCAAGATGGGCCTCGACTGCCTGCGCGACGACAGCCTGGCCCAGCTCACCGACGTGTCGAAGTTCGTGTACGAGCTGGCCAACGTCCGCCCCGACACCAAGCAGGCCTACGTCGGCGAGAGCGCCTTCGCCCACAAGGCCGGCATGCACGTCGACGGCGTGCGCAAGCTGGCCGCCAGCTTCGAGCACATCGACCCCGCCGTCGTCGGCAACGCCCGCCACGTCCTCATCTCCGAGCTGTCCGGCGCCAGCAATGTCCTGCTCAAGGCGCTGGAGATGGGCGTCGAGCTCAACAAGGACGCGCCCGAGGTCCGCCAGATCCGCGAGGAGCTGGAGCGCATGGAGAAGGCCGGGTACGAGTTCGAGGGCGCCGAGGCCTCCTTCCGCATGCTCGTCAAGAAGGTCCTCCGCCGCCACAAGTCATTTTTCGCCCTCGAGGGCTACCGCGTCATCTCCGAGAAGCGCCAGTCCGCCGGCGCCGCCGTCAGCGAGGCCTCCGTCAAGGTCCGGGTCGGCGAGCAGACCGAGTACACCGTGGCCGAGGGCGACGGCCCCGTCGACGCGCTCGACCACGCCCTGCGCAAGGCCCTCACCCGCTTCTATCCCGCCATCGGCAACGTCCGCCTGACCGACTACAAGGTGCGCATCCTCGACCCCGAGGAGGCCACCGCCGCGAAGACGCGCGTGCTCATCGAGTCCACCGACGGCCGCGACACCTGGCGCACCGTCGGCGTGTCCACCAATCTGATCGAGGCCTCCTGGGAGGCCCTGCTCGACAGCGTCGAATACAAGCTGTTCCTCGACGAGGAACGCGCCCCCCCCGGAGTCCAGCCATGAAACGCCTCCCGTCCCTCCTGTTCCTGCTCGCCACCGCCGCCCGGGCCGCCGTTCCCGTCGTTCCCGGCGCCACCGCCGAGAAGATCGCCGGCGATTTCAAGTTCACCGAGGGACCCGCCGCCGATGCGCACGGCAACGTGGCCTTCAGCGACATTCCCGCCAACCGCATCCTGGTCTGGTCGGTGGACGGCAAGCTCTCCACCCTGCGCGAGAACTCCGGCGGGGCCAACGGCCTGTGGTATGACCACCAGGGCCGCCTGCTCGCCTGCGAGGGCGACAACCGGCGCGTCACCCGCACCGCCGCCGACGGGAAGGTCGAGGTGCTCGCCGACGCCTATGCGGGGAAGAAGCTGAACAGTCCCAACGATCTCTGGCCCGACCCCGCGGGCGGCGTGTGGTTCACCGATCCCCGGTACGGCCGGGAGGACGGGATGGAGCAGCCGGTCATGGGCGTCTATTACATCGCCCCCACCGGCGGAGTGACGCGGGTCATCGACGATCTCCAGCGGCCCAACGGCATCATCGGCACGCCCGACGGCAAGGTCTTGTACGTCGGCGACAACGGCGCCGGCGTCACCTGGAAGTACGACATCGCCGCCCCCGGCGTCCTGACGAACAAGGTCCGGTTCGCCACCGGTCACGCCGACGGACTCACCCTGGACGAGAAGGGCAACCTCTATCTCACCCATGACGCCGTGGACGTCGTCGCCCCCGACGGCACGCCGCTGGGTTCCATTGCGGTGCCCGAGCATCCCGCCAACGTCACCTTCGGCGGTGTTGCCAACGACGAACTCTTCATCACCGCCCGCACCAGCCTTTACCGGGTCCGCATGGTGGTCAAGGGCGCCCGCTAACCCCGGCCTGCGGAGAGCGGAACGGGCGGGCCACCTCCCCGCCGACGGGCCTGGAGGGCGCGGGGGAATGATTCGGCGCGGCGTTGATGCCTCCCCGGGATCAACAGGAGGGGACAGGATTGAGCTTCCCGCCTTCGACGCTGCGGCTGCGGGCAAAATTTCAACAGAAGATCACGAAGGCCGCGAAGGGGATGATTCCTTTGCTGACTTTGCTTCCTTCTGTTTCAAATTTTTACAGAAGGCAGCAAAGGAAGCAAAGAAGGCCGGGCTGCCGATCATCCATTCTCCCTCTCTGCGTCCTCCGCGATCTCTGCGAGAGGAAATATCTTCTCGCAGAGCACACAAAGAGCGCGGAGACGAATTCTCACGGCTCGCAGACGAGGCGAAAGCCGGTCCAGGGGGCGTCGACACACCAGCACCGGTTTCCAGGCGAAATGTGCGGCATGTTTTCATTCCATGAGGCGTTCTCGACCAACCAGCCCCGCAAACCCAACTCTTCCTGCTTGCTCCTGAAGTGTCCGCCCCTGACCACCCGGTTGGTTCCTGTTCCGGTAACCCATTCCGCCACATTACCGACCATATCGTGGATACCCAGGCGGTCCGGGGCTTTGGATCCCACCCGGAAAGTTTGCCAATCACCCAGTTCCTCCGCCCAACTTGTCCCTTCGTAAACCGCCTGTTGTTTTGCCTCTTCCTCGGTGAGATTGTCCGGCGCGCCGCCTCGACCCAGGCGGAAGATGTGTTCCCACTCCTCATTGTCTGGCAGCCGGTAAGCCCGGCCAGTCTCCGCCGACAGCCACTCGCAGTAGACTTCCGCGTGCAAACGCGAGATGCGCATGGCGGGAAATTTTTCACACCCGAATCCGTGAGTGATATCCCCGTACGGAATCTCCGTGGGGCAAAGCCGCTTTTTTCTTAATGCCATTGCCTTTGGATTTTCCCCAATTTCACCATAGTCGCCCGCGTAAATCCACGGCATCAATTCGTCCCACGTCACCTCATGCCTCCCCACATACAACGTCTTGATCCCCTTCGCCTCGTCGCCCGGCACCAGCACCATGTCGAACGACACCTGAAACACTTCCACCGTCTGCGTGAAGGCCCGCGGCAGGGTCGGCCGGGGCATGGGTGGCATGGGCGAACATTGCTTGCCGCCGCAGCCGGCCAGCAGCGCCGCCAGCGCGCAGATCCCTAAACCGATTGAATCCTGGATGGCCTTCATAACGTCGATTTGACGCATCGCGATGCGAAGGGATTCATGGGTGGCAGGACGCCGGGAAGAACTTCAACAGAAGATCACGAAGGTCGCGGAGAAGAAGAATTCTTTGCTGACTTTGCTGCCTTCTGTTTCAAATTTTTACAGAAGGTAGCAATGGAAGCAAAGAGGGGCTGATGACAGATCAGCCCGACTCGGGTTCACCTGAGCTTGAGGACGACGAATACGTGTGGGTCGCCGCGGCAGGTGGATCGGCGGCGAGCGTTACTTCACAGACCGGCAGTTCCCATTCCAGGACCTTCAGCCGGTCCTGATACCGGGCCTCTTTGCAGTCGGACTTCCGGCGGACGACCATGCAGAGAACGCGAACCTCCAAAA
>JAXMHJ010000119.1:0-2707 GCA_046346795.1 Kiritimatiellia bacterium | reverse complement strand
CGGGGCGGCCATCGCCATCCCGGCGGTGACCATCCTGCTGCTGCTGTTCGGGGAATTCCTGCCCAAGCGGGTCGCCATGGTCATGGCCCCCCGGATCGCCCACCTGTTCACCCTGCCGCTGGAGATTGCCGCCTTCGCCCTGACGCCGCTGCGAATCGGGCTGGAAGCCCTCACCCGGCTGCTGCGCGACCGGTTCCGGCAGCTTGGCAACATCTTCACCAAGAGCGAGGTGCAGGCCCTGGTGGACGCCGGCCAGCGCTCCGGGGCGCTGGACGAGCACGAACACGCCCTCATGCGGTCGGTCATGCGCCTGGAAGACCTGTATGTCAGCCGCCTGATGACCCCGCGGGTGGACATCGAGGGGATCGACCTCTCCGTAACAGGGCTGGACATCCCGGCCATCGTGCGGAAATCGCGGGTGCGCTATCTGCCGCTGTACCACGAGCAGTTGGACGAGATCGCGGGACTGCTCGACGTGAACGCCTACCTGCTCGACCCCCGCCACGGGCTCAAGGACAACACCCGCAAGCCCTTTTACGTGCCGCTGCAGTGCACGATGGACAAGCTGCTGACGCAGTTTCTCGCGGACGACCGGGACGTGGCGGTGGTGGTGGACGAATACGGCGGGACGGCGGGGCTGATCACCCGCGGCGACGTGCTGGAGGAGCTGGCCGGGGACATCGTGCCCGACCAGGGCGGCAAGGTGCAGGTGTTCGAGCAGCTCACCGACCGGGCCTGGCTGGTGGACGCCGAGCTGAGCCTGGACGAGGCGGCGCACCGCACCGGGCTGCGCTTCCACTCGGAGAACGCCGACCGCCTCTCGGGCTGGTTCGCGGAAAAGGCGGAGAAGGTGCCGGTCGTCGGCGACATGGTCGACGGCGACGGTTTCCAGGCGATGGTGCGCAAGATGCGCCGCAACCGGATCCTGCTCATCCTCATCGAGAAGAACGGGCAGGTTGCGGACGCCCCGGCGGAACCCGCGCCGGCGGAGGAGCCGGTCGAATGAGCACCCAGGGCGAAATCCTGCTGCTGGTCCTGCTGGTCCTGCTCAGCGCCTTCTTCTCCGGAATCGAGACCGGGGCGGTGTCCATCAACCGCTTCCGCCTGGACCACCTCATCCGCCGGCGCAACCGCAAGGCCATGTTCATCCGGCACCTGCTCGACCACCCGGACCAGTTGCTCGGCACGACCCTGGTGGGCAACAACCTCGTCAACACCGCGATGCCGGTCATCGCCGCGTCGATGGCCATCCGGCACTTCGGGGAATACTGGGGCCCGTGGGTCTCGGGCTTCTTCGTGACCGTCTGCCTCCTGATCCTCGGCGAGTACCTGCCCAAGGCGTGGTTCCAGAGCCATCCGATCAAGCGGGTCCTGCCCCTCACCGGCCTGCTCCGGTTCTTCAGCGTGGTGTTCCGGCCCGTGACCCTGACCCTGGGCTGGATTTCCCGCCATGTGATCCCGGCCCCCAAGGGCGACCCCTCGGCCCGCAAGGAATGGCTCACCCGCGAGCACCTGGAATTCGTGCTGTCCCCCGAGAGCGGGGCCACCCCCACCCTGCCCGACCAGAAGCGCCGGGTGATCGCCGGCATCCTGAGCCTGGCCGGCAAGCCCTCCCGCGCCCTCATGAAACCGCGGGCCCGACTGGTCGCCGTCCGCGACTCGATGGGCCTGGAGGACCTGCTGGTGCTCATGCGCGCCCAGCCGCTGGACCAGTACCCCGTCTGGTCCGAGAAAAACCGCCGCTTCACCGGCATCCTGGACGCCCGCGAGGTCATCCGCGGCAGCGCCCGGCCCGGATTCTCCCTCGCCGAATGCATCCGCCCCCCTCAGTTTGTCGACGAGGCCACGGCGGCGGACGAGCTGCTGCCGCGCATGCGCCTGAGCCGCCAGCCGATGCTCCTCATCACCCGGAGCGGCAGCGACGAGGTGGTGGGCTTCGTTACGATGGAACTCCTTCTTGAACAAATCATCGCCCCGCTTTATGCGTAGGGTTCTTTCGCACGCCGTGACCCGGCAAACCGACCCCAAAACCCCGAGCGCCCCATGAAGCACGTCCTCGCCATCGCACTCGCCGCCCTGACGGGGCTGACCCTCCCGTCCGCCGCCGCGCCCGTCATCTCGCACCAGCCCGCCAAGGTCGCGCCCCGGGCCCAGCCGCTCAGCGTCATCGCCCGGGTGAACAGCCCGGCCAGCCCGGTCAGCTCGGCCGTCCTCCACTTCTCCCAGAGCGCGGACGCCTCGCCGGTCGACCTGCCCATGAAACAGACCGCCCCGGGCATGTTCCTGGGCACCATCCCCGCCAACTACCTGGCCGGCAAGGGCACCGTCCGCTACTACATCGAGGCCGCCAACGAGGCCGGCGACTGGTCCGAAACCCCCTGGTACACCGTCAGCGTGCAGGACCCGGGGGAAAGCACCCCCTCTCCGTCAAAGGGCGGATCCGAATCCGAAACCCCCTCCTGGGTGTGGCCCACCGTCCTCATCGGCGGCGGCGCCCTCGCGGTGGCCGGGGCCATCTCCCTGGCCGATTCCGGCGGAGGGGGCGGCGACTCGAACGGAGACACGGGCGGCAATACGGGGGGAGACACGGGCGGGGGCGACATCTCCGACCGCCTCGTCGTCCGCTCCGCTAACGGCCAGGCCAGCTCCGGCTCGGTCGCCCTGCCCGATGACACCCCGGTCGACGGCGCCTCCTCCTTCGCGGGCC
>JAXMHJ010000118.1:0-2952 GCA_046346795.1 Kiritimatiellia bacterium | reverse complement strand
CATCGCGCCCGCGGAGGCCCTGCGGGCGGAGTGATTTCCCGCCCGATCCGGCGGAGTTAGTTGAGAACGACCAGGGCGGGACGCAGCCCGGCGCGCGCCTGCTTGACGGGACTGTCGATCCGCTTGCGCTTCGCGAATACGGAGACCGCGGGGAAACCAGCCTCCTCCAGCATCGACAGCGCCTCCTCGAACCGGTCGCCCACCCGCGCGGGCATGTGCGAATCCGACCCCAGCACCACCGGGATTTTCCGTTCCGCGATCATGCGCAGCATGCGCGGGCCCGGGTTCATCTCCGGGATGGTCTTGATCATCCCGCTGGTGTTCAGCTCCATGGCCACGCCGGTGCGGGCGATGCGGTCCAGCGCCACGGCGATCAGGGGTTCCGCCGCCGCGAAGTTCCAGCGGTCGCCGAAGTGGTTTTTGATCAGGTCGGGATGCGCCAGGCAGTCGAACAGTCCCGACTCCGCCGAGGCGCAGAGGTTGGAGAAGTAGGCCGCCAGGAAGTCGTCGTCCCGGCCGGTGTGGAAGCGCGCCATGTATTCGTGGCCGAAGTAGTGGACCGAGCCGAGGATGTAGTCGAACGGCGCGCGCCCGTGCAGCTCGCGCAGCCAGTTCTCCATGCCGGGGAAGTAGTCGCTTTCCATGCCGAGGCGCACCTCGACCGATCCCGCAAACGCCGTCGCCGCCCGCTCCACCCGCGCGAAGTAGTCCGGCAGTTCCTCCGGGGTCATGCGCACGCCCCGGAACCACTCATCCGGCATGGGGCTGTGGCAGGTGACGATGATCCCCGAGAGCCCCCGCGCCTCCGCCTGCCGGGCGTATTCCTCCGGTTCGCCGATGGCATGGCGGCACAACGTCGTGTGCATGTGCGAGTCAAACAGCGGCGAACGCCTGGCCTTAACCGGGGTGGATTCCTTCATTCCGTCCTCATACTCCGAATTCCCCCGAATGCGCAACCCCTTGGTGGGCGTTTTCAGAAATCCGTCCGCGGCCGGCTCGCGTCGGGACAGTTCTGACAAACCCTTCACCGTTTTTTTAACCTTCCCCTTAAAAACCCTAAATATTTCCTTTCCCGCGGAAGACGGAACGGGTAGGTTCTTGAACGGAGTGGATTTCCAGCTCCAGTGACGGAGGATTTAGACCATGCGCAGCCTCGCATTCATGACGTTTGTTTCGGTTTCCGCCTTTGCCCAGACGCTGTACTGGGACACCACCGGCCCCACCACCGATTCCGGCAATGCCGGCGGAACGTGGGACGTGGGCGCCACCGCCAACTGGACGACGGATTCCACCGGCCTCTCCGCCACGCAATTCTGGGCCGATGGCAACGCGGCCGTCTTCTCGGCCGGCACCGACGGCACCGGTGGCTGGACCGTGACGGTGCCCGGGACGGTGGACCCGACCTCGATCACCTTCGCCCAGAACGGCGGCAAGACGATCACCGGGGGGAACATCCTCACCACCGGCGGACTGGCCATCAGCAGCGCCGGGCGCGACAACGCCAACCAGTTCGTTATCGACTCCAAGCTCACCGGCACCGGCGCGCTGACCATCGCCGCGCACGGGGACATCAGCAACACCGGCGGCGGCTCCCCGGCTTTTTCCGCCTGGGCAACGCCGCGAACGATTTTGTCGGCAACATATCCCCGCCGGACTCGTGGAATTCTCCGGTGACTCTTTCGGCGCGACGGCCAACCAGATCATTCTCTCCGGCAACGCCGGCCTGCTTGCGCGGGGAGCCAACACCCTGGCCGCGACCCGCGCCATCGTGTTCACCGGCGGGGGCGTCAGCATCCTGCGCGGCTACGGCGCATCCACCTTCACCATCAACGGGCCGATGTCCGGAACCGGCGGCGCCCGCCACACCGACGGCGGCACCCTGGTGCTCGCGGGCTCCTCCTCCTTCACCGGCAGCCTGGAAAACGTGGCCGGCAATGTCACCGTTTCCGGAACCATGGGAAACACGGGCAACATCGTGAGCTCCGCCGGAACGGTCACCGTCTCCGGCTTCCTCAACAACACCGGGTTTGTCGACTTCACCAATTCCACCCTGGTGTTCTCGGGGGCGGCCGCCAGCGCCTACACCGGGTACACCCACCTGCGGACCGGTTCGACCCTGCGGCTGGACAGCAGCAACGCCATGCCGGCCGCGACGGACGTGCTGCAGTACGGCAACAACACGTTCAATCTCAACGGACAGACCCAGACCATTCGCAGCCTCGTCACCGGCAGTGCATCCGACACGTCCGCGATCCTCAACCTGGGGGCCGGCGGCAACCTGACCGTGACGCACAACGCCATGACCGGCGCCGGCCTGCCGGGCCATGTCGACACCACTTATTACGGCAAGATCACCGGGACCGGCAGCATCACCTACAACCACGCCACCGCCATCGCCAACGCCGCCCACTGGGACTGGTTCAACACCGGCAACGACTTCACCGGCAACGTGACCATCACCAAGGGGCGGCTGCGGCTGCAGGCCGGCGCCGCCGGGGTGGACACCGTCCTCGGGAACGCCGCCAACGACCTGATCTTCAACGGAGACGTGGTCGCGGGGCTGGCCAACCAGGGGGGGACCGCCAGCATGCAGACCACCACCGGGGTCGATCTGGTTCTCGGCGCCGGGCGCGACATCGTTCTCAACACCGGCAAGGAGGGGACCCTGTATGTCTGGGGCGGGACGACCATGACGGTGCAGGGAAAGGTCACCGGCGGCGGCAACCTGCGCAAGGAGGACTCGGGCGTGCTCCTCCTCAACAACACGGGCAACGATTACGGCGGGGTGACCAAGGTGATCCTGGGCGAGATCCGGTCCGGGGCCTCCGGCGTCCTGCCCGACACGACCGAGCTGGTCATGGCCGGTGGCACCGTCAACCTCAACGGCTTCTCGGAAACGGTTGAATCGGTCAGCGGCGGCTCCGGCACGGTGACCGGCACCGCGGCCACGAC
>JAXMHJ010000117.1:0-3197 GCA_046346795.1 Kiritimatiellia bacterium | reverse complement strand
GGTGGGAAAGATTGAATTCCGCCCGGCGGCAAATGTTCGGGAGTCGTTCCGGATGAGGCGGTCAACTGATCGGCGTGAGGCGGAGGTCGCGGAGGGTCATCAGACCCTGCCAGGCCGCCCCGCCCTTCATCGGCCGGGGGCCGCTGGCCCGGCGCTTGCCGAAGAGGCCGCGGTTGCCGGCGAAGACCGCGTCCAAAAAGGCGCGGCTGCCGATGGCGAGGCCGTCGGTGAGGTAGCGGATCCGGCAGTGCAGCAGCTCCCAGATGGCCAACTCGCCGCCCCGGGCCAGGACTTCGACCACCTTCTCGCGCGCGAGGCCGTGCCGGGTGGCGGTCTCTTCGCCCCGGAGGAACATCAGCTTCCGGTACTGCGGCGCGGCCGCGGCCCAGGTTTTGGCGCGGCCGTGGCCACTCAGCAGACGGGTCAAGGCCTCCCGTGCCGGTTTTCGACCGGCCACGGCCTCGCCATACCCGCACCATCGGTAGTCCTTGGGGTCCGCCACGATGCCGGCGCGGACGGGATTGAGGTCGATGTACGTCGCCATGAATAGCAGGGCCAGTTCCTTCCCTTCGACGATGACACTCTTGAAGCGGCCGGACCAGAGCGGGCCGAAGCGGTGGTGGGTGCGGTTGTACCACTCGCTCATGGCCTGGTTGAGCGCGTGCATGAAGCCGGAGAGGCTGTACATGCGGTCGGTGATGCGCTTGAGGTGGATGGCGACGGCCCGCTCCCCGGCACACTTGCGCAACCTGGCGATCTCGCGGACGATGGCGGCGTGGCGCTGCGCGCTGACCTGGGCCTTGACCCGCTGGAGCACCTCGGCCTCGCTCATCGGCTTGCGGACGGGCACCTCGATGAGGATGTGGTAGTGATTCGACATGACCACGTGCGTGAGGATCTTGATTCCGCAGTAGGCGGCGGTCTTGCGCATGAGTCGCGTAAACTCCTCCTTTTCGGCGTCTTGGAAGAGGAAATCACCCGCGACGGTCCGGTTGATAACGTGGTAGAATCCGGCGCCGTTCTGGTTGGGGTTCAGGGCTCGTTTTGTTCGCGGCATGAGGGGTCTCCGGGTTGGTGGTGGGAGTAGGCCA
This sequence comes from Kiritimatiellia bacterium, assembly GCA_046346795.1. GTDB lineage: Bacteria > Verrucomicrobiota > Kiritimatiellia > SS1-B-03-39 > UBA6053 > JAXMHJ01. The sequence continues at coordinate 2,106 of JAXMHJ010000117.1, read as the reverse complement.
CAGGCTGATAAAGAAACCATACTACACTTATCCGACGCATGTAAAGTGTAAAGTACTAACGTTTACATTAGGCCTGTCCCCAAGGAAGATATGCCTGTCCCCAGCAGCGTTCTGGTTGATCAGGCCCGTACGCAACGAGGCAAAAGTGCAGGTAAACACTCGCGATGGCTTACCCGTCCCCACCGGCTTGCCTAGGCTTGCCCGGGACGAACCCGGGAGGCGTGCCTGTTCAGGTAAGTCCACACCCCATCATGCCTCCCCCGCCTCGGAGCCCCGTCCCCGACGAGTGATCAGGCCCAAGTGATCAGGCCTGTCCCCAGCGCATGTCCCCAGCGCAAGTAATCAGGCCTGTCCCCGAACGATCTGTCCCCAGCGCAAGTAATCAGGCCTGTCCCCGAACGATCTGTCCCCGAACGATCTGTCCCCGAACGATCAGGCCCGTCCCCGGCGGGGACTGTTTGGATCCATCCTGGCCTTGGAAAATGCGCGCTGAGGCTTGCCCGGGACGGGCGGATGGGGCATGTAGGGGGCAACCCATCGGAGATCCATTGGCATCATGAGCAAGATCCAACGCGCGTTGATCAGTGTTTCGGACAAGTCCGGCATCGTCGAGTTCGCAAAAGGGCTGCACGCCCACGGAGTGGATCTGCTTTCCACCGGCGGCACCGCCACGGCCCTGCGCGCCGCAGGTCTTCCGGTGCGCGACATCAGCGAATTCACCGGCTTCCCGGAAATGCTCGACGGCCGGGTGAAAACCCTCCACCCGAAGGTCCACGCCGGCCTGCTCCACCTGCGCGACAACCCCGCGCACCTCCAGACGATGCAGGCCCACCACCTCCAGCCCATCGATCTGGTCTGCGTCAACCTCTACCCGTTCGAGGCCACCGTCTCCAAACCGGGCGTGCCCTTCGAGGAGGCCATCGAGAACATCGACATCGGCGGACCCTCCATGCTGCGCTCCGCCGCCAAGAACATGCGCAGCGTCACCGTGGTCACCGATCCCTCCGACTACGCCCGCGTGCTGCTGGACATGAAGGAACACGACGGGGCCACGACCGAAAAACTGCGACTGGAACTGGGCCGCAAAGTCTACGCGCGCACCGCCGCCTACGACGCCGCCATCGCCAACTTCCTCGCCGGGCGCGCGGACGACGACGCCCCGCGCCCCTTCCTGCTCGCCCTGACCCAGGCCGAGCCGCTCCGCTACGGCGAAAACCCCCACCAGCCAGCCGTGCTCTACCGCGACCCGGTGGCCGTCGAGGCGTGTATCGCGCACACCGACCAACTCCACGGCAAGGAGATGTCGTACAACAACTACGTCGACGGCGACGCCGCACTGGAAGCGGTGCGCGAACTGGCCGGCGTGCCGGGCGTGGCGATCATCAAGCACACCAACCCCTGCGGCTTCGCCACCGGCAACACCCTCGCCGAGGCCCTGCAGGCGGGCTGGGAGGGTGACCCGGTCTCGGCCTTCGGCAGCGTGATCGCGGCGACGGTCACGGTCGACGCGGGCGCCGCGGAATTCCTGAAGGGACGGTTCGTGGAGGCGCTGGTGGCGCCGGACTTCACGCCGGAGGCGCTGGACATCCTGCGCTCCAAGAGCAAGAACATCCGGCTGCTGAAGCTGCGCAAACCCATCGAACCAGCCCGCATGATGCGGCAGTTCCGGCAGATCGGCGGGGGCGTGCTCGTGCAGGACCGGGACACGGGCGTGGAGAAGGAATGGGATGTCCGGAGCAGGACCGAGTTCCCCGCCACCAAGCGGCAGCTCGCGCTCTTCGGCATCCGCGCGGTGAAGCATGTGAAGTCCAACGCCATCCTGCTGGTGCGCGAGGCCCGGCCCGGCTGCTTCCAGGTCATCGGCATGGGCGCGGGCCAGCCCAACCGGGTGGATTCCGTGCGCAAGCTCGCCATCGCCCGGGCGCGTGAAAACATCGCCGCCATCCACGCCGCCGGCGGCGCGGGCGGACTGTCGCTCCCCGATTTCGAACGGCAGGTGATGGCCTCGTGCGTGCTCATCTCCGACGCCTTCTTCCCCTTCGCCGACAACATCGACGCGGCCGCGGAGGCGGGCATCCGTTACATCGTCGAGCCGGGCGGATCGCT
>JAXMHJ010000116.1:0-3416 GCA_046346795.1 Kiritimatiellia bacterium | reverse complement strand
GCCTGTTCTGTGGTGTTGGTTTGAGCGTGGACGGAGGCGGCCAGGAAGAACCCGGCAACTCCCGAGATCAGGGAACGGGCGATGAGGGATGATTTCATGATTGCGGCTCCGGGGGTGGAAGGCGCCTCTTGTAGCCGCGCCCGGCCGGATGCGCAAGCGCGAAGGCGGGGGCATGTTTCCCTCCCCACGGCTTTTTCATTTGAGCCATGAAACCCGCATGATGTTTCGTAGGAGTGGCCTTGGGGAACGCTGATTGAGCTCGATCCAGGCGGGCAGATATTTCATGCGTTTGGCCTCCTCGTCGCTGCGGGAGCCGAAGAAGAAGAGGACGACGTTGCGGAGTTGAATGAGATTGGCGAGGATCCGGGGGTTGCGCACGCGGGTGTCATCCTCGCGCAAGGTGGCGTCCTTGGGATAGTGGGTGCGGTTCTCGATGCCCCAGTGCTGTCGGATCACGCCGGCCCATTGGGGCAGGGAAAAGTGGTCGGGCGAATGACTGCCGAGCTCGTAGCGATCCTCCCACGTCCGGCCCCCGTCCTGGCTGGAGCGCAGGTGCAGGATCGTCCCCGCGCCCGGGAAGTCGCAGGCCATCGGGTTGGATTCGGCTATGCGGAGCCGGCGCTCCAGCACGCGTCCGTGGCCGGGGTCCGGGGGGAGGAGAAAAAGGGGGCGCCTTGGGTGGAGCGCCGGGCATAATCGAGCAGGGTGGGCTGGTTGCCTTTGATTTGCAGAAGGTAGTCGCCGCCCTGGTTGAGGATCTGCCGGGCGGTTTTGGCCTCGGCGTGGAGCGCATCGCCGCTGACGGTCTTGCCGCTCAAGTCCCCGGCCTGGGCCAGGGCCACGCGGGCGCAGGTCAGCTCGCCGTCGGGGCCTTCCTCCTTGTGGCGCATGGGGGCCATGGCGACGGGGACGCCGGTTTCGGGGTCGACCACGCTGACCACTCCGCAGATCGTCCCGATCATTTTGCCGTCCACGGCGAGTTGCCCGGGCAGCCTGTCCGCGTGGGAGGAGAACCACGCGGAGAGCACGCGGCCCAGGGCGTCGGGCTCGATTTGCTTCAACAAATTGCGCAGCGCGCTGTAGGAGGGAACCTTGCGCAGGACGCCGCCCTTTTTGCGCGGCATGCCGATTTCCCTGCGTTGGGCCTGGGTGAGGCTTTGCCCGAAGCGCTGGATGCTGGAGAGGTCCTTTCGCCCGCACATCATGGCCATGACGACGATGCTGAGCAGGCCGGGCTGGCAGAAGTGTTTGTTGCAGGTGCGCGGGTCGGGGACCTTGCTCAACGCGCGGAAGAGCGACTCGCGCAGAGGCTTGCCCAGCGGCATCACGCCGTGGGCGTTGCCCTGGTTTCCGGCGGCGCACTCCGGCGGCAGGGTGTCCGCGCGCAGCAGGTCCAGGGCGTCGGGGCGCAGCGCTTTGAACCAGAACTTCTTGGGGCGTCCGTTGGGGATGAAGAAGTCGGCCTTGTGGCGGGAGTAGCCCTTGCTCCGTCCGATTGCTTCCCAGCCGGAGGCCTTGTAGCAGGTGCCCTCGAAGGCTTCGATGTCCGAGAAGGTTTCCGCGGCCAGCGGTTCGTAGCCGAAGCGTTCCCGCCATTGTTTGGGCAGGGCGCGCACGGCGGCGGCGAGAACCTGGGAGGCGAGATTCGGGGCTTCCCCGCGTTCGGTGAGCAGCAGGAAGCGGCGGTTTTGCACGACCAGCTTGAGCCGCTGGGCGCGCGTGCGCGCGTTCCAGCCGATGTGCCGGTCGCGATCCGTGAAGGCGTACACGCAGGGTCCCCAAACCAGCAAGGCCACCGGCTGACCGTCGAGGTAGGCCCGCTGCCGCAGCGTCTCGCCGACGGGCGGGCTGGCGCCGATGTAGTGTTTTTCTTCCATCAGAAGATCGAACTCTTTTTGCTGGGTGGGGTCGTCCACGGGATGGACGACGACGCGGGAAACCGCGGCGCCCGGAGGGGCGGCGTCAGGCCGGGGGGGGAGCGTTTGCGTTTTCATCCATGGTCTGGATGGCAAAAAACGGGTCCGGGGTCAAGCGCGAAAGGAATGCTTTGCGCGGATTGAGGCAAACGGGCTGAAATGAAAAGGCCGTGACCGGCGCGGATTTTCCCTGTTTTCCGCTTTGACCTGTCCACCCGGCCAGCCTACCGTTTACTCCCGACGACGGCCAACGTGAATCCAATGTTCGCCGGGACATGGTCCGGGAGAACATCCGCAAAGCGCCGTCAACGCCAGTTTAGCTCAGCGGTAGAGCACCCGATTTGTAATCGGACGGTCGTCGGTTCAATCCCGACAACTGGCTCCATTCCCCTTTCCACCGACGGTCATGCGGCCGCGGGCGCGGGAATGCGGCGGAAGAGTTTTCGGGGCACCTTGGTGCGATAATCATGAACACTCACTCGACACGCGACTCCGCCGTGTGCTAGAAAATCCCCTCCCCATGGAACATCTCTCCCAAATTCGCAGTTCGCTGGCCAACGCGCGCCGGGTCGTCCTGAAGTTCGGAACCCGGGTGCTGGTGGCCGAGGACGGTCGTCCCGACCCCGGGCGGCTGGAGGCCATCGGCGACGTCATCGCGACCCTGCGCAAGGAGGGCCGGCAGGTGGTCGTGGTGACCTCCGGCGCGGTCGGCGCGGGCATCGACGCCCTGGGACTCAAAGCCCGCCCCAAGACCCTGCCGGGACTCCAGATGGCCGCCTCGGTCGGCCAGGCCCGCCTGATGGCTCTCTATTCCGATGTGTTCCGCGCCCGCGGCCTGGTGTGCGGCCAGATGCTGCTGACCGCCGACGATCTCAAGGACCGCGTCCGCCACCTCAACGCCCGCAACACCCTCAACCAGCTCCTGCAGAGCGGCGTGGTGCCGGTCATCAATGAAAACGACGTGGTCTCCGTCGCCGAGATCAAGCTGGGCGACAACGACAAGCTGGCCGCGCTGGTCAGCCTGCTGGCCGACGCGGACGTGATGTTCCTGATGACCTCGGTCGCGGGCCTGCTGCGCGTGAACGAGTCCGGCGTCAAGGAACGCATCCCCCACCTCAACAGGGTGGACGACGCCGCCAAGGCCCTGGCCGTCGGCAAGGGCAGCGCGCTGTCCACCGGCGGCATGGCCACCAAGCTGGAGGCGGCCGGCATGGTCGCCGGGTCCGGCGCGGCGTCGGTCATCGCCGACGGGCGCGACCCCGCCAACATCCTGCGCGTCCTGCGCGGCGAGGACGTGGGCACGCTCATCGGCCGCCCCCTGCCCGCCCGCTCCGGCGCGCTGCGCCACCGCAAGCAGTGGATCCGCCATTTCCACAAGTCGAAGGGCCGGATCATCGTCGACGACGGCGCCCGCGACGCCATCATCCGCCGCAAGACCAGCCTGCTGCCCATCGGCATCCAGAAGGTCGAGGGCCCCTTCCCGCAGGGCGCGCTGGTCGA
>JAXMHJ010000115.1:0-3985 GCA_046346795.1 Kiritimatiellia bacterium | reverse complement strand
CGTCGCCGTCGTCAACGACACGCACGAGAACAAGGAGACGCTCGCGAAGCTGCCCGGGCGCATCGACGCCGCCGCGCCGCACCTGCTTGTCTGGAACGGCGACACCTGCAACGATTTCGACGCCAAGGACGACCCCGCCGCGATCCTGCTGACGCCGGGCGCGGCGGCGGACAACGCCTCGGACGGCGGCTGGGCCTCGACCCGTCCGCTGTGGTTCGTCGCCGGCAATCACGATGTGCGTGGAGAGCGGGCGCGCGAGGTCATGGACATTCTCGCCCCGGGGCCGCGGCCCGGACTGCCGTGGAACTTCGCCTTCCGCGACGGGCCGCTCGCGCTGATCGGACTCGACACCGGCGAGGACAAGCCCGACGCGCATCCCGTGTTCGCCGGCACCGCCGCCTACGAGCCCTACCGCGAGCGCCAGGCCGTGTGGCTCCAGGAGGCCCTCGCCCGGCCGGAGATTGCGGCCGCGCCGTTCAAGGTGCTCTTCTGCCACATTCCGCTGCGCGGGGAGAAGGGCGACAACCCCGGCACCTCGACCGACGGATTCGCGGGCTACTGTGGTTTCGGCGCGGCCCTGTGGCTGCCGCTGCTGCGCGAGGCCGGCGTGCGCATGATCGTCAGCGGCCACACGCACGACTGGCGGATCGACGATCCCACGGACGAGCAGCCGTTTTTCCAGGTGGTCGGCGGCGGCCCCCAGCCCGCTCGCGCCACGCTCACGGTCATCGATGTGACGACGGACCGGCTTTCGGTGCGCATCGAGGATCTGACCGGCAAGACCCTGATCGCCCGCGAGATCGCGTCGGCGTAGGGCCTCGGCTTGCCTGAGGCCGCCGCGGGGGGTTGCGGCCTCGACCAAGGTCGAGCCCTACGGGCCCGGTCACTTGTTGTTCGCCGTCACGCCCGGCCAGTCGTCGGTGCGGAACGGGACCGCGGGCAGGCCGGCGGCGTTGACCAGGTTGCAGACGGGATTGGCGTGCCAGGCGTAGCGCACCGCGACCGGCTTGGGCACGTCGACGGCGGACACCACCACCGTTCCGCCGTCGATCACGGCGTCGGCCCACACGAATTTCCGGTCCTCCCCGGCGATGGCGAATCCGGTGAGCCTGCCGTCCTTCGCGGCCAGGCCGGCGGCATGATCGAACGCCAGGCGGATCCGGCCGTCCTCAACGGTCATGCCCTTGTACCACGGCCCCGAGTACTCCACCTCGCGGCCATGGACTTGCGCCAGCGCGGCGAGGGCGAGGCGGCGCCCCACCTCCATCTTGTTCTTCGGGTGGATGTCGACGGCGTCGCCGATGTCGATCGCGACCGCGAGGCCGCAGTTCTTCAGGTTCTTCGCGGTCATCGCCTGCGCCTCGCGCAGCTCGGCCCAGTCGCTTTCCGACGGCTGTGCGGGCGGCTGCTGGAAGTTGGCCAGCGACACGATATAGAACGGGAAGTCGCCGACGCCGAAGCGCGCGCGCCAGTCGGTGATCATGGCCGGCAGCAGCGCGCGGTACTGGTAGCCGCGGCCGGCGTTGGATTCGCCCTGGTACCAGATCGCGCCCTTGATGGCATAGGGCAGCAGCGGGGCGATCATGCCGTTGTACAGCACGGTGGTGACGTTCGGGTTGTTGGACGAGGTCGCCACCGGAAGTCCTGCGACCCGGCCCATGGGCGCGGAGTCCTTCATCCGCCATGCACCGGCCAGCGATACCGGCGCGGCCGCGCCCTCCGGACCGACGTGCATCTGCGCCGGCTGGCCGTTGATGCCGCCGGCACCCGCGGTGTCCAGCACGCGGATCGCGATCACATTGCGGCCCGCCTGCACCAGGTTTCCGGGAATCCGGTACACGCGGTCCTGGTTCCACACATCCTTCGCGCCGACCTTGACCCCGTTGACGAAGGTCGTGTCCATGTCGTCGATCGGCCCGAGGGACAGCACGAGGTCCTTTCCCGCCCAATCGGCGGGCGCGTCGAAGGACTTGCGGAACCACGCGATGCCGTCGTAGCCCGGCAGCCCGCCGTTCTCCCAGGCGACGGGCAGGTTCATGGACGCCCAGCCGGCGTCATCCGCGGCCGGCTTCTGCCAGCCGGCGGAGGTGCCGGGGTCGTTCTTCCCATACCACGCCTCGACGGTGTCCGGGTCGTGCCGCCGGACCGTTGCGCGGCGGCGGCCGCCTGAACCCCGGCGACCCGCTCGGCGAAGTCCGGCAGGGGCGCAGTCCTCCGCGCTGGTCCAGGCTTCGCAGATGGTCCCGCCCCACGACGAATGGATCAGGCCGACCGGCACCTTGAGTTCGCGGTGCAGCTCCCGCCCGAAGAAATAGCCCGTCGCGGAAAATCCGCCCCAGCCGTTCGCCACCACCGTCGCCGGAGAGCAGGGCGTCCAGCTTCCGCTGAACAGGTCCAGCGGTTCGTTGGAGACCTTTCTCGGCACCGTCAGCAGGCGGATCATCGGATGGTCCGCGGCCGCGACCTCGTCCGGGACGTTGCACATCCCGACGCCCATCTCCATGTTGGACTGGCCGGAGCAGATCCACACGTCGCCCACCACCACGTTCTGCACCTCGCGCGCGGCGGTCGTGGTTCCGGCGGCGCGGAGCACGCGCGGTTGATCCGAGGCTTCCAGCGCGGGCAGGCGCGCCATCCATTTGCCATCCGCTCCGGCGATGGCCGACGCCTTTTGCCCGGCGAATTCGACGGTGACCGTCTCCCCCGGAGCGGCCCAGCCCCAGACCGGCACGGGCGTCCCTCGTTGCAGCACCGCGCCGTCGGAAAAGAGCGGATGCAGGAAGGGCCGCGGCTCCGCAGCGGGCGCACGCGGGGCGAACAGCAGGGAAAGACCGGCGGCGAGAAGAACGAGGTGACGCTTCATGTGGATTCATGGCTCCCGGGGTTGTGGCGGCAACCTAGGCGGTATCCCGCGCCGGGGAAACCATAAAATTTGCGGACGGCCGCCTCGGAGTCGTTTAGCGGTTTAGGTGGTAGCTGTTTAGGAGGTAGCGGTTTAGGCGATAGCTGTTTAGACCACTCCCCACCTCCGCCCGAGCCCATGCCCTCCCACTCCTGGCTCCTGGAACTAAACAGCTAAATGCTAAACAGCTCGACCGCTCTGCAGCCGGCCCTCTTCTTTATCCCGCTTGCCAAATCCCCCCCGCGGGCCGTATCCTGCCGGGCTCCCATGAACATCGAACTCTCCACCTTCGGCAACCGGCTCGGCGCGCACACCGGCATCCAGGAACTCATGCACGACCTCGGCCAGGCCATGGCCGGGCAGGAAAAGCTCCTGATGCTCGGCGGGGGCAATCCCGCCGCCATCCCCGCCGCGCAGGCCCTCTACCGCGAAAAGCTGCGGGAGTTGCTCGACTCCGGCGCCATCGACCCCGTGCTCGGCAACTACGACACCCCGCAGGGCAGTCCCGCGTTCCTCGAAGCCGTGGCTGGTCTGCTGCGCCGCGAGTTCGGCTGGAACCTCACCCGCGACAACATCGCCGTCACCAACGGCAGCCAGAACGCCTTCTTCTACCTCTTCAACCTGCTCGCCGGCGAATTCCCCGACGGCCGCCACAAGAAGATCCTTCTGCCCCTCTGCCCCGAATACATCGGCTACGCCGACCAGGGCGTCGACGCCGGCCTCTTCACCTCCTGCCGGCCGCTCATCGAGGACCTCGGCTACCGCGTCTACAAGTACCGCGTGGACTTCGACGCGCTGGAGATCACGCCCGACATCGCCGCCATCGCCGTGTCGCGCCCGACCAACCCCACCGGCAACGTGCTGACCGACGCCGAGGTCGCCCGGCTCTCCGCCCTGGCGAAGGCGGCGGGCATTCCGCTCATCCTCGACAACGCCTACGGCGCGCCCTTCCCCGGCATCCTTTTCGGCGAGGCCACCCCGCACTGGGACGAGCACGTCATCCTCGGCCTCAGCCTCTCCAAGCTCGGCCTGCCCGGCCTGCGCACCGGGATCCTCGTCGCGGGCGCGGACGTCATCCGCACC
>JAXMHJ010000114.1:0-4280 GCA_046346795.1 Kiritimatiellia bacterium | reverse complement strand
GCTCCATGCAAATCCCCCCGTCTACCCCGAAACCCGTCCCGCCCCCCCATCCGAGCGAACGGCCAAACCCCTGAAGGCAAAACCCTCCCCGCCCCCCGGAGCGGTTCCGGCCCTGGCGACCTTTGCTCCCATCGGCAAACATTTTCCCCGCGGCCGCAGCCTCGAAGGCGGCGGGGCTCCGATCAGGAGCGCAGGGTCCGGTACTCGGGGGGCGTGGCGCGGAGGGCGCGGGGGGTGAGGCCGTGGCGGTCCTTGATGTCGCGGCTGAACTCCTGCACGCGGGCGTAGCCGACCCGCATCGAGATCTCGGTCATGGTCAGCGTGGAGTGCTGCAGCAGATTGACCGCGTAGGAGAGGCGCAGATCCTTCAGGCGGCGGCAGGGCGGCATCCCGGTCGCCGCCTTGCAGGCGCGGACCGTCGTGCGGACGCTCATGCCCGCCAGCCGGGCGATGGCGCGGAGATCGACGGGCTGGTCGAGGCGCAGCCGCAGTTGCTTTTCCACCCGCCACCAGCGGTCCCGCGCGTTGGCGGGATAGACCTCGACCGGATCGGGGGCGTCGGAGAGCGGCAGGAAGTCGAGCAACAGTGCGGACAGTGTTTCAAAACAGCGCAGGGAGCGCTCCAGCGGCGGCATCGTCCGGTCGCGCCACAGGTGCAGTAACCGCCGCGCGAGGGAACGGGTGCGCGGCCCCGCGCGCAGGACCCGGCGGTCGTCCGGCGGCGGGGCCAGACCGGGGGCGAGGAAGTGGATGGTGATGAACCGCCAGGGGGCGCGGAGAATGCGGCCGGACACCGGTTCGGCCTCGTGGTACCAGATGACATGGCCCGCGCGAAAGATCTCCGGCCGCCCCTCGGCCTCCTGCCGGACCTCCCCGGATTCGACGATGTGCAGAAGATGCCCGGGCGTGCTGCTGGAGCGGAAACGGGTGGCCCGGGCGCGCACGATTTCATCCGCGAAGACGATGCGCTGGATGGGGGCCTGGAGGGCGGAGGGATCGGGCGGCCGGGTCATGGGCGGGAAGGGATAGGTGGCATTTTTTGCGACATTTGCAATCCACAATGGCGATGCGGAAGGCGGGGCGTTCTGTCAGGATGCCGGCATGCACCCCGAGCACTCCTCCGCCCTCCCCCGCCCCGTCCTGCTCACCGCCGACATCGGCGGCACCTGGATCAAGCTGGCGGCGTTCGACCCGGACGGGGATTCGCCGCTGGCAAGAACACGCATCCCCAATCCGTCCCGCGAAGGCCGGCCGGGCGCGTTTCCGGACGAGGTGCGGACGGCGCTGCGAAAACTGCTCGACGGCCGCGCGGCGGCGGGCATCGGCATCAGCACCGCCGGCATCGTCGACTACGGCGGGACCCGGCTGGTGGCGGGGCACGCCTTCCTGGACCCCCTCAAGTCGCCGGGCTTCCGCGACGCGCTGCGGGCGGAGTTCGGCTGCCCGGTGACCCTGATCAACGACGGCGACGCCGCGTTGATCGGCGCGGCCCGGGCGGGCTATTTCACCGGCCCGGGATGCCACGGCCTGCTGGTGGTGGGGACCGGCTGCGGCTTCGCGATCTGGAAAAACGGGTTGCGCTGGCGGCCGGACCGCCAGCTCCCGCTCCTGGGCGCGCTGCGCACACCGGACGGCACGTTTGACGAACTGTGCAGCGCATCGGCGCTGGCGGCCCGGACCGCCGGAAACAACCTGGAACGGGTGTTTGTCCGGGCGGACTGCCGGCCCCTGCTGGACGAGTACCTGGGCCGCCTGGCCCGGCTGGTGGAAAACGCGGCGCTGACGTATCACTGCGAAAGCATCCTGCTGGCCGGGGGCCTGGTCGCCGCGGCGCGGGAGGCGGGCTGCGATCTGGCGGCCGCGCTGGGCGCGCGCCTGACGCCCTCGACCGATTACTACCGCGCCCCGATCGTCCGCTGCGCCCGCGAAGGCAACGACCTCGCCCTGGCGGGGGTGCGGGCCCTGATTTCCGCCGAGTCCGCGATCGCCCGGCATCACGTGCGCCCTGACTTCCGGCGGCTGCCCACGGAGGCGCCGGCGGAGCGCCCGCTCCGGCTGGAAACCCGCCCGGCGGAGGAATTGATCGGGCTGTGCCTGGACAACGAGAACCGCGTCGCGGCGAACTGGAACCGGCAGGCGGGGGCGATGGCCGAATGCGCCCGCCGGTTGAGCGCGGCCCTGCGCGACGGCGGCCGGCTCATCTACCTGGGCTGCGGCACGAGCGGGCGGCTGGCGGCGCTCGACGCGCTGGAGCTGAGCTGCACCCCGGGCTGCCCCGAGCAGGCGGTGGCGCTGATCAGCGGCGGGGTGGCCGAGGCCGCGCCAGCATCGAGGAGGACTTCGAGGAGGACGCCAGCTCGCTGCCCGAGCTGCTGCTCCCGGGGCCCGGTCCGCGCGATGTGGTGATCGGGGTCTCGGCCAGCGGCAGCGCGTGGTTTGTGCGCTCGGGCCTCGCCCACGCCCGCCGCCGCGGGGCCTTCAGCGTCCTGGTGAGCGCGCAGCCGCCGGAGGACGGGATCTGCGACCTGCACATCGGGTTGGAGACCGGGCCGGAGCTGGTCACCGGGTCGACCCGCATGAAGGCTGGCACGGCGACGAAGAAGATCCTCAACGCCGTGAGCACCACGGCGATGATCCTGTGCGGCAAGGTGGCGGGCACCCACATGATCGACGTGGCCTGCCTCAACGAAAAGCTGGTGGAGCGCGCCTGCGCGATCCTCGGGGAGCTGCGCGGCCTGAATCACGACGAGGCCGTGGCCCTCCTGCGCCGCCATGACATGAAACTTTCCCTCGCCTTGCAGACTCCAACAACGGACCCACCATGAACCACCCACGTTTCCACCGGATTTCCGTCGTATTCCTCGCCGTCCTGCTGGCCCGTCCGGCCGCGGCCGGTCCCGACCCGGGCGGGGCCCCGTTCGCAGAGGACCCCGGCCTCGCGGCCGGCGGGCTGATCCGGCGGATCGCGCCCGGGCATGCGGACCAGTTCCTTGTGGAGACCATCCCCGCGGAGGACGGCCGGGATGTATTCGAGATCGAATCCCGGGACGGGAAGGTCGTGTTGCGGGGCAACTCGCCGCTGTCGGTCGCGGTCGGGTTGAACTGGTATCTCAAGTACACGTGCCGGTGCAGCGTGTCGATGAACGGCCGTCAACTCAACCTGCCGGCGCGGCTGCCGGCGGTCGGGGAAAAGATCCGGCGGGCCGGCTGGGCCCCGTCGCGGTATTTCCTGAACTACTGCACGTTCTCCTATTCGATGGCGTGGTGGGACTGGGCGCAGTGGGAGGAGTTCATCGACTGGATGGCGCTCAACGGCATCAACCAGCCGCTGGCGGTGACCGGGCAGGAGGCGGTGTGGCAGGCGGTGGGACGGCGCTTTGGCATGACGGAGGGGGAGATCGACGCGTTTCTGGCGGGTCCGCCCTACCTGCCCTTCCAGTGGATGGGCTGTCTCGACGGCCACGGCGGTCCGCTGCCGAAGGACTGGATCCCCCGGCACGTGGAGCTGGAGAAACGGATTCTCGCGCGGGAACGGGCGCTCGGCATGACGCCGGTGCTGCAAGGCTTCACCGGCCACACGCCGGAGGCGATCCTGAAAAAGTTCCCCGGCGCCAAGGCGCAGCGGATCCGGTGGATCGAGTTCAACACATACATGCTCGACCCGCAGGACCCGCTGTTCCGGCAACTCGGGACCGCGTTCATCGAGGAGCAGACCCGGCTCTTCGGGACGGACCACCTCTACGCCGCCGACTCGTTCATCGAGATGACGCCGCCCAGCGGTGATCCGGCGTACCTCGCCGCCACGGCGAAGGCGATCCTCGGCGGCATGACCCGGACCGACCCGGAGGCGGTGTGGGTGCTCCAGGGCTGGATCTTCATCAACCAGGCCGCCTTCTGGACGCCGGAGCGGACGCGGGCGTTTTTCGACGCGGTGCCCGCGGAACGCATGCTGGTGCTGGATCTCAACTGCGAGGAACGGCCGACCTGGAGCAGGACGCGGGGGTTTTACGGAAAGCCCTGGGTCTGGTCGTTCCTGTACAACTACGGCAACCGGCCCATCCTCGGCAGCCTGGGGCCGCTGGACCGGTTCAACGACCTGGAGGGTGTGCGGCGGCATCCCGACGGGGCGAACGTGCGCGGCGTGGGCCTGATGATGGAGGGATTCGCCCACAGCCCGCTGATTCCCGACCTGATGTTTGAAACGCCGTGGCGGGACCGGGTGGACATCCCGTCCTGGGTGCGGGATTTCGCCCGCTACCGGTACGGACGGGCGAATCGTG
>JAXMHJ010000113.1:0-4435 GCA_046346795.1 Kiritimatiellia bacterium | reverse complement strand
TCCGTCCTTGCGATCGACTGGGGCACCAACGGGTCGGGCACCACGACCACTTGGGGTGGAATCAACTGGGTGGGATCGAATGCCAACGCAGCCTACAATGATTCCGGCGCCGTCAAGGCCTGGTATTCAGAGCCGAACGTGGCATGGGGGACCACGTATGGCGACAACACGTTTTATCCTTCCTCCAGCTTTCCGCTTCTGGGGAGCGGCGTCACCGGAGGGAGCAACCACATCGCCGAAATTCGCGGACTGACCGCCGGAAAAGTGTACAAGGTCCAGTTCGTCCTGGCGGATTCCCGCAGCATGAGCTTTCCGGATATCGGGCGCACCGTGACGATCTCCGGCGTCAACGGCACCTCCGGCACGGCGAACAATTACCGCTACGGGTATGACGACGGCCGGTACGCCGTCGTGACGGCCAACATCGTCGCCGACGTGGACGGTTATGCCGTGTTCAAGCCCACCGGTTTCAACAGCAACGTTTCCATCGGCCAGCAGATGAACGCCATGCAGGTCCTGGCCGTGGGGTCAGATCTGGCCTGGGCGGCTGGCGACGGGACGTGGTCGAATGCGGCGGCGAATTGGACCGGCGGGGTGGCCTGGACCGATCCGTTGAACAACGCCATCTTCAACAACAACGCCGGCGCGACCGCGGTGACGGTGAGCGGAACCCAAACCGCCGGAGCGGTGTTTGTGGGCAATCGCAACAACAACAACGCGACCTACACCTTTTCCGGCGGGACGATCAACGCGGCCTCCTTCACCGTGCAGGGGCAGGCCGCCAACGATCCCGGGATCGGGAATGCCACCTTGAACAATGTGACGCTCAATACCGCCGGGAACCTGGCGGTCGGCCGGTGGGACCTGGTCATCGGTGGAAACAGCACGGTGAATATCGGAGGACAGCTGCGCAGCACCACCAATGGCAGTGGCGATGGCGACTGGGGCCGGGTGACGATCCAGGACAGTGCGAATGTCACCGCCGCCGGCGGGGTGACCGACGGGGCGGTGTTTGGACTCACCCTGAACGGCGGAACACTGACCACGCCCAGCATCCGGGCGTATGATATGAATTATGCCGCGAGTTCCCATTTGACGTTCAACGGCACCACCGTCGTGGCCGCGCAGGACAACGCCAGCTTCGTCACGGTGGACGGTTCGAATGTGGCGTACGTAGGGAACAACGGGGCGAAGTTCGACACCAACGGGAAGAACATCACGATCGGCACCCAGCTCTTGAATCTCTCCGGCCACTCCGGAACGTTGATCAAGAGTGGAACCGGCACGCTGACCCTCACGGCCAGCAATTCAATCACCGGAGGGGCGACCGTCAACGGCGGAACGCTTGCTACAAGCGCGCAGGACGCGATGAACAACAACCCCGTCACCGTGAACAACGGGGGCGTGTTCCAGACCAACGTCGACTGGGGGACCGGTTGGAGCTACGGCGCGGGCATGGGGGCGATCACCGTCAACGCCGGCGGCATCCTGCGCACCATTGCGGTGGCCAACGACATCCGCCACGGGTTGAATCTCAACGGCGGCACCGTCGAGGCCACGGGTGGCACAAACTACAACTGGGGGCAATACGTGCTGGAGTCGACCCTCACCGTTGGCGGGAGCTCGAAATCGACCATCACCGCCGATCTCCGGTTCCGGGACACGAGCACCGTCAACGTGGGGGTGACGGGCGATCCGAGCGGTGTCGACCTGCTGATGTCGGGCAAGGTCGGACACATCAACAACGTGTCCTGGGGGTACATGAACAAGTCGGGCGCCGGCACCCTCAAGATCACCGGCCCCATGGAAATCGGAGGCATCAACCTTTCCGCCGGGAAGCTCATTCTGGAGGATGCGGCGGCCGACTGGGGGGTGAATGCGACCGGTTTGAACAACGGAGCGCAGGTCGAAGTCAGCGTGCCTTCCGGCAGCCGGACCTTGCAGGCGGGCATTTATGGCGGTGGCAGCCTGGTGAAAACCGGCGCCGGCACCCTCACCCTGACCGCGCAAAATTCCTTCTCCGGCGGGACCACGGTCAGCCAGGGGAAACTCGTCCTCCCCGGAAACGGCGGCTTCGGCCGGCTGGCCGGCGTGCTCACGGTGAATTCCGGGGCGACGGTGGAAACGACGGGCGATGGGACCGGGCTGGGGTTCTGGGACCAGTTGACCACCCTGAACATCAATGGCGGCACCGTGACGACCTCCGGCACCTCGCACATCTGGAACCTGACCGGTGGCATCAACATGACGGGCGCGATCCTGCAGAGCAACAATGGTGTTTCCGACGCCGGCGGTTCGCAACTGGAATGGAACCGCACCAGTGTGAACGTGCTGGGCAGCGCCACGACCTCCACCATCGCGGGCCGCATCCGCATGCGCGGGGACTATGGCTACACCGGCATCCTCTTCGACGTCGCCGACGGCGCCGCCGCCACCGACCTGGCCATCACCGCCGCCATCACCGAGGCCGCCGGCGGCATGGGCATCACCAAGAACGGCCCGGGCACCCTGGTCCTCTCCGGCAACAACTCCTACTCCGGCCCCACCACCATCAACAACGGCCTGGTCATTTCCCCGAACGGCACCGGGATCGGCGACCTCTCCACCGTGGTCCTGGCCGACTCCGCCAGCGTCGCGCTCCAGATCACCGGATCCGAGCAGGTCGGCCTGCTCTCCGGCGGCGGGGCCTCGGGCGGCAACATCTCCGTCGCCTCCGGCGCCACCCTCAGCACCGGTGAAAACGGCGGCTCGGCCGCCTATGACGGCGTCATCTCCGGGTCGAACGTCTCCCTGCGCAAACGCGGCGGCGGCACCCAGACCCTCACCGGCGACAACACCTTCTCCGGCGGGGTGGAGATCGTCAGCGGCACCCTCGCCGTGCCCTCCATCACCACCCCCGGCGTCGCCCAGCCGCTCGGCATGGGCTCCGGCCCCATCCTCTTCTCCGGCGCGGCCGGGCTGTCCATCACCGGGGCCGGGTCGTACGCCACCAGCCGCGGGCTGATCCTGGCCGACAACGCCAACACCCTCACCGTCGCCGGCACGCTGACCCTCACCGGCGCCATCACCGGGGGCGGCTCCTCCGGCAGCCTGACCAAGGCCGGGGCCGGGACCTTCAACCAGACCGCCGCCGGGAGCTGGAACGGCAACGTCTTCATCACCCAGGGCACCTACAACCTGGCCTCCACCGGCAGCATCGACAACGCCGGGGTCATCCAGCTCACCGGCGGGTCGACCTTCAACATCAACAGCGCCACCCAGGTGCGCTCCTCGGCCCTCCAGATCAACTCCGGCACCGTCAACCTCAACGCCGGCACCCTGCGCACCAACGGCATCAGCATGGCCTCGGGAACGGCCTTCAACTGGAGCGCGGGCACGCTGACCATGCAGACGGATGGTTCCGGCAGCTCCGGGGTGACGGACCGGCGCGCGCCGGGCAGCTCGCTGAGCGCGCAGCCGGTGTTCGAGGGGCGGATCATCGACGTGACCGGGACGGCGGCGGCCATCACCGTGCCCAACGGCGGCGTGCTGGACCTCGGCCCCACCTACGGCAGCTACGGCATGCGCTACGACCAGCTCAAGATCGCCGGCTCGCTCAACCTCTCCTCCGCCGGCAACACGCTGAACTTCGAGTTCAACCCCTTCTTCTTCCGCCCGAGCTCCTTCGGCGCGGACGGCGCGGGCACGCTGATCCTGGTGGACGCCGACAGCTTCACCGGGACGTTCGAGAACTTCACCGGCGTGCAGACCGACTTCATCGGCTTCACCGCCGCCCCCGGCAGCGGATCGGTGGTGGGCGTGCTGGGCACCTCGACGATCAACCCGCTGACCGACATCCCGGCGAACACCTACTACCTGGAGTACGAGACCGACACCGGCAACGTGCTCTTCCACTACCGCCTGACCGCGACCATCCCCGAGCCCGCCTCCGCCGGGCTGATGGTCGCCGGCACCCTGCTCCTGCGCGTCATGCGCCGGCGCCGGGCCGGGTCCGGACAGACTCCCGACCAACCGGCCTCACGATGAAATCAACCGACACTCCGGAGCAGGTCCGCAAGGGCAACCGCCGGTCTCGCCGGGATATCCGGCTCGGTTCCCCGGGGATGACCTGTCTTTTTTCGATCCATGGGGCGAAGTCGGACAAGGGTTCCGCATTGTTTAGTCGCCCGGTAGTCTGGAAAACCCACGTTTCCAAAGACCGTCCTGAAACCGCTGTGTCCGATCAAACAGAGCCGTTTGGCGCCGGGCGACCGATGATTTCCAAGGGGAGAACACAACCATGAAATGCCGTTCCAATCCATCCATCGGTCTTTTGATTCCCATGGCCGCCCTGTGCGCGCCGATGGCGATGGCGGCGACTCCGGTCACCTCTTGGGACTATTACACGGCGACCGGCTCGGGCGATTCCTCCTGGGTCGCACCCGCCAACACGTCG
>JAXMHJ010000112.1:0-6545 GCA_046346795.1 Kiritimatiellia bacterium | reverse complement strand
CCTGCATGACCATGATCCCCGGCATCCGCCGCGGCGACGCGGACCTGGAAAAGCAGATCGAGCGGTCGGCCGACCTCCTGAAGCGCTGCTGCGACATCGTCGAGGAGAGCGGCATCATTCTCGTGCAGGAGCCGCTGTCCCACGGCGTCAAGGGTGGCACGCCGCTGCTGCGGTCCTTCCAGGACGGCTTCCTGCTCTGCGAGAAGGTCAACCGCAAGTCCTGCAAGATCCTCACCGACTTCTTCCACGAGGGCCAGATCGGCAACGACCTCCTACCCAGCGCCGAGAAGGTGTGGAGCCAGGCCGGCTACGTGCAGTTCGGCGACGTGCCCGGCCGCAAGGAGCCCGGCACCGGCAAGCTGGATTTCAAGGCCGTCACCCGCTGGCTGCATGCGAAGGGCTACGCGGGCATCATCGGCATGGAGCACGGCACCAGCGCGCAGGGCCGGGAAGGCCTCGACAAACTCCTCGCCGCCTACCGGGCGGTGGACATCTAGTCAGAATCCGATCTCCGCCGCGATCTCGCGACCGCCGTGCCGGGAGGAATTGCAGCCGGCAAAGGCCTCGGGATCCCAGATTTCCATCCCCGTCAGCACGCCGACCGCGGCGAGGCGGGTCTTCAGTCCGGCGGTTTGGATGAGATCGCCGGGGAGCCGCACCCGACCGCGGGCGTCGATGCTTCTCGTGTGGATGGTCAGGCCGAGGCTGCGGGCGGATTCAGCATCGCGATCATTCAAGGACGCGGCGGGCATGATCAGGAGGCAAGGCCGGTTGAACGCCGGCAAAATCCGCAGGGTGCAGCCCGGCAGCCCCTCCCGCCATTCCCGTGGCAGGGTGATCCTCCCGCCGGCTTGCAGGCGGAGCGGATGGACCCCGAAGAACAGCATGGGCCCGGGGGTCATTTGCGGTCCGGCGGCGCGGCTTCGTTTCGCGCGGCGGCCAGCACGGTGCGCAGGGAGGACACCCGGTCCCCGTGGTGGTGAAGCATGTCGTGGATGCGCCAGCCATCGCCGGTCCGCACCAGTTCGTAATCCACCCGCCGGTCCTCCGCGCGGGTTCGCCCGGGAAAGAGCGGGAAGGACGCCCGCCAGAGAACCCGGCCGGGCGCGGAGAGGTCGGTGAGCGTCAGGGGAAGCCCGTCGGGCCAGTCGCCGAAATCCTGGGCGTCCAGCACCGGATCGAAGTCCAGCACGCGGTTGTCCTGCGCGGCGGCCCGGGCGAGCAGCTCGGCCAGGCCGGGGTCGAAGTGGCGGCGCAGGGCGGCCGGATCGGCGAGGTCGACCGACCGGTTCTTCCACGGCTGGTGGGCGGCGTACAGCGCGGCCACGGCGGCTCCCGGGGAGTCCGGCGGGGGGCGGGAGGCGCAGGCGGCAAGGGCGGTCAGCAGCAGCATGACCGCCACGGCGGACCGGATGCGCATCAGGTCCAGGCCTTGTCGGCGGAGAGTTTGCGCAGGTAGTCCACGCAGGCGGTGACGTCGGGGAGGGACTTGTCCCAGTTGGTCTCGTATTCGATCGAGACATTGCCGGCGAAGCCCTGGGCGCGCAGCTCGGCAAACTGCGCCTCGGCGTACACGCCGGTGCCGAAGACGAGGTCGGTGCGTTCGCCCAGGCCCTTGCGATCCTTGAAGTGGGTGGCGTGGACGCGCCCCTTGAGCAGCTTGAGGCTCGCCACCGGGTCAAGCCCGCTGGTCACCCAGTGGCCGGTGTCGGCGCAGGCCCCGACGTTGGGGTGGCGATCCTTGACGAGGTCGAGGATGTACTGCGGGTTCCAGACCTTGTAGCCGGGGTTGTCCTTGCGCTGCGGATGGTTGTGGTAGCAGACCTTGATGTCATACTCGGCCGCGAGCTTTTCGATCAGCGCGATCTCGCCGTCCGACTCGGTGGTCACCCCGTGCAGGTTCCAGCGTTTGGCGAAGTCGAAGACCTTGCGCGCCTCCTTCTCGTTGCCGGGGATGCCGACCACGCCGTAGTTCATGGGTGTGACGCCGTGCTTTTCGCACTGCTCGCGCACCCTCTTGGCGGCCTCGTCGTCCGAGTTGTGGTCCCATTTCCAGTCCGGCTTTTCCGGGCTGAACTTCTGGCCCGGGTAGAATTCGCACACCTTGCCGCCGGCCTTGGCGGCGAACTCGATGGCCTCCATCACGGAGAAGCGGTTGAAGGTCCAGCATTGCGGTCCGATGTAGAACCCGCCGAGCTGGTTGCCCGGGACGGCCGCGGCCGCGGCGGCCTGCGCGCGCTGAAGCGAGACGGCCAGGGCGGCGACGGCCGGCGCGGCGCGGGTGGAGGAAAGGAAGGAACGGCGGGTCACGATGTGCATGTCGGGTACTCCGGGTGGTTGTCCGATCCTTGCACGACGCGCGGCGGCGTCAATGGAAAATCAGACGTATCGGACTTCCCGGCCCCGGAAGAACCCGAATTCCGCCGTTTACCCGCGTTGCATCCAGCGGTATGAATGGCGATGTCGGATCCAACCGGGTCCGCGGAGGGGGTTTCACATGCGATTCACGGTCCTGGCGTTCCTCGGCGCGCTGCTGCTCGCGCAGGGATGCTCCATGCTGCCGAAAAAGCACCGGGTGGAGGCGGCCGCGCGGCCGCTCAACGTGGTCATCCTGACCGCGGAAAGCATGAACACCAGGCACCTGTCGCTGTATGGCAACCCGCGCAAGACCTCGCCCAATCTCGACGCCTTCGCCAAAACCGCCGTGAAGTTCGACTGGTGCGTCGGCGCCTCCGCCTGGACCAGCGAATCGATCGTCTCGCTGCTCACCGGCATGCCCTCCCCGGTTCACGGGGTCGTCACGCGCAACTGCAACATCGATCCCCGCTGGTTCACGCCGATGGAGATCCTGCGCGACGCCGGGTATGAAAACCCGCGCATGTCGGCCTACCAGGTGGACCAGAACTACAGCCACGTCGGTTTCACCGGCGAGATGCAGCTCACCACGCCCGAGGTCTGGCTGGAGCAGCACAAGGACAAGCCCTTCTTCATGTGGCACCACCTGCTGGACACCCACCTGCCCTACAAACCCTCCGCCTGGGCGAAGGAAAAATTCTGGCGGGACGACCTCATCCCCAACGAGGCCTCGCGCCACCGCGTGCTCCAGGTGCAGACCAACGGCGTGCTGGTCGCCGGGGCCGTGGCCTTCAAGCCGGAGGAGGACCTGCCCGCCATCACCGCGCTGTACGAGGCGGACGTGCTGATGATGGACGCGGAGTTCGGGCGGATCGTCAGGAAGATCGAGGACCTCGGCCTGCGCGACAACACCCTGATCATCTTCTGCGCCGACCACGGAGAGGAATTGCTGGAGCACGGCTACATCGGCCACGGCTCCACCTCGAAAAACGCCAAGCTGTTCGACGAGCTGACCCACCTCCCCCTGGTCATCTCCCTGCCCGGCCGCATCCCCGCGGGCGGCGTGGTCACGCAGCAGGTGCGCACGGTGGACGTCATGCCGACGGTGTTCGACCTGCTGGGCCTGCCCGCGCGCGACTACTTCATGGGCGAGAGCCTGCAGCCGCTGTGGCTGGCCGGGGCCGCGGCCGGCCACCGCATCGCCTTTTCCTCCAGCGCCAGGGCCGGCTACAAGGAGGACGACCCCGCCAACGTCACCAATTCCGTGCGCTCCGTGCGCGCGCCGCCGTGGAAGCTCATCCGGCACGAGGCGAAGGGGTTCGACGACGTGTACGAGCTGTACAACCTGGAGCAGGACCCCGGCGAAAAGGTCAACGTGATGGGCCGCCATCCCGGGGTCGAGGCGCGGCTGGTCGTCGCCCTGGACCAATGGCTCCGGACCTGCGGCGAATGGACCGACCGCCAGCTCTCGCACAAGGAGAACGTCGAGCCGGTGTACCGCCGCTCCCTCTGGGCCATCTGGATGGAGTATCTTTTCCCGCCCAAGGTGCTCGACCTCACCGGGGTGGACTCGCCCCCCAAGATGATCTGGCCGCTGGGCGGCGAGACCATCACCCACGCCAACTCCAACGGCCGCGTGCACGTGACCTGGACCGGCAAACCCGGCATCCCCTACCTGCTGGAACTGGACTTCGGCGCCGGCGACTACCACTTCAACACCTACGTCCGGTCCGACCGGCCGGAAATGATCCGCGAGTTCGACGCCTCCTGGTGGAACACCTACGCCATCCAGTACAGCCCCGCCCGCCTGCGCGTGAAAATCGACCGCCCCGAGCACGAGTGGAGCGGCTGGACAACTGTGGAGTTGAAATGACCGCCGTCAGCGGTTAGCGCTTCGCGCGTCATGGCCGGGCTTTCGGCCGGAAGGGGGATGAAGCAATGAGCGATTCCGCAGAACCGATGATTTCAGCGTTCATGGAGGACCCGGGGGCGGTGTTTTCCGCGGACAAGTCCGTGGCCGACACCATCGAGGCCATCCGCGAGATGGTGAAGACCCGGTTCATCACCTACGCTTATGTGACCGACGCGGCGGACCACCTCACCGGGGTCGTCGCCATGCGCGACCTGCTGCTCGCCCGCAAGGAGCAGACCCTCGGCGAGATCATGCTCAAGAACCCCTTCTCCCTGCGCTCCGACATGGAGCTCAAGGAGGCCATGAAGGGCATGGTCAACAAGCACTTCCCCTGCTACCCGGTGACGGACAACGGCCGCCTCGTCGGCCTCGTCTGGGGGGCCAAGCTGTTCGAGGCGCAGGCGGTCGAAATCACCGCCCAGGCCGGGAAAATGGTCGGGGTGGAGAAGGAGGAGCGCTTCAGCACCCCGCTGAAAAAGTCCTTCTTCTTCCGCCATCCCTGGCTCCAGTTCAACCTGCTCACCGCCTTCGTCGCCGCGGCGGTGGTGGGGGCGTTCCAGGGCACCATCGAGAAGATCGCGCTGCTGGCCGTGTTCCTCCCGGTGCTGGCCGGCCAGTCGGGCAACACCGGCTGCCAGGCCCTCGCGGTGACGCTGCGCGGCATGACCCTCAACGACCTGCGCAAGGGCGGCGAGAAGCGGCTGGTCCTCAAGGAGGCGGTCCTGGGCCTGCTCAACGGCTTCTTCGTCGGCCTCTCCGCCGGCGCCGGCATGTACATCTACGCCCGCATCCAGAAAAACCCCGACGCCATCGCCCTCTCCCTCATCACCTGCGCGGCGATGGTCGGCGCCTGCGTGTGCAGCGGCATCTCCGGGGCGCTGGTGCCGCTGACCCTCCGCAAGCTGGGCGCGGACCCCGCCACCGCCTCCAGCATCTTCCTCACCACGCTGACCGACGTCGCCAGCATGGGCATGTTCCTCGGCCTGGCCACGATCTTCCTGATGTGAGCGCCGGGGCCTACTGGGACCGCCTGGCCGCGCGCTACCAGCGCGACACGCGCATCTCGACCCGGCACTTCCACCTCGGGCCGCTCCTGCCCTGCGCCACCCGCCTGGGGCTGCTCCCGGACCTGCCCCCCGGCGCCCGCTGCCTCGAGGCGGGCTGCGGCGGCGGGCAAAACAGCCTGTTCCTCGCGCGGTCCGGCCACGGCTGCACCGCGATCGACAACTCCCGCGCCATGCTGGAGTGCGGACGCGAACAGGCCCGCGCGCTCGACCTCCCGGTGGACTTCGTCCACGCCGACCTCGACGACCTTCCCTCGTCCCGTTCGCTCCGGGGACCGTACGACTTCATCCACTCCGCCTACGCCCTGCCCTTCACGCGCGATCCCTCCGCCGTCATTGCCGCGCTCGCCCGGCGCCTCCGCCCCGGCGGCACCCTGCTGGTCTCCACCGGCCACCCCCTCTTCGCCATGCCCCGCGCCGACTTCACCGACGGCGGTTTCGGCGTGGTGGTCGAGGACTATTTCCACCCCCCGGCCGACCGCCGCCGCAGCGGCGGGGGCTCCATCGCCGCCCGCACCGCGCCCGTCTCCACCCTCCTCGGCTGGTTCCTCGACGCCGGCCTGCGCATCGACCGCGTCGCCGAACCCCGGCCCCTCCCCGTGCACCGCATGTCCGCGAAGAAGATCGAAGCCGCCGTCCCCTACTGGAGCCACGACTGGATCTCCCTGCGCCCCGAACTGGAGGCCGTGCCCGTGGTGCTGGTCGTCCGCGCGGGCCGGGCGGCGGCCGCCGCCCGGGCGGGGATTTCCGGCCGGACCGCGGCCCGCCGGACCGCCGGGAAAAGTTGACGCTTGCCGAAGGCGGGGCGAGGCCCCAAAGTGCGCGCCGTACTCCATGCTGGCGCTGCAACTCATCATCCTGCTGATCCTGGTCGTGCTCTCCGCGTTCTTTTCCAGCGCCGAGGTGGCCCTGTTCTCGCTGAACCCCCACCAGGTGCTGGAGATGGAGGCGAAACACGCGGAGGCGGCGCGGCGGATCCGCGCCCTGTTGAACCGCCCGACCCGCCTGCTGTCCACCATCCTGATCGGCAACACGATCGTGAACACCGGGCTCTCGATCTTCGCCTTCGCCCTCATTGAAAAGGCCGCGCCGGGACACGGGGCGGCCATCGCCATCCCCGCGGTGACGCTGCTGCTGCTCCTCTTCGGGGAGTTCCTGCCCAAGCGCACCGCCATGGTCATGGCCCCCCGGATCGCGCACATCTACACCCTGCC
>JAXMHJ010000111.1:0-7342 GCA_046346795.1 Kiritimatiellia bacterium | reverse complement strand
AGGCCGGCAAGCTCACCAACCTCGATTTCCCCAAATTCGCCAAGGACCAGTTCGGCATCCTCGCCGTCGAGTACGTCAACGGCTTCTGGAAGGACAAGGGCCGCGACCAGGGCTACCTCAAGGACCTCAAGGGCCGTTGCGACGGCGAGGGCGTCTACAGCAACCTCATCATGGTCGACGGCGAAGGCGCCATCGGCGAGGAAACCGAGGCCGGCCGCCTCAAGACGATCGAACAGCACAAGCAATGGGTCGAGGCCGCCAAATTCCTCGGCTGCCGCCATGTCCGCGTCAACGCCCAGTCCAAGGGCTCCTATGAGGAACAGATGGACCGCGCCGCCGACGGCCTGGCCAGGCTGGGCGCGTTCGCGAAGGACTTCGGCATCAACATCATCGTCGAGAACCACGGCGGCCTTTCCTCCAACGGCAAGTGGCTCTCCGGAGTGATCAAGAAGGTCGGCATGGCCAACGTGGGCACCCTGCCCGATTTCGGCAACTTCCACGAGTACGACCGCTACCTGGGCGTCCAGGAAACCATGCCCTTCGCCCGCGCCGTCAGCGCCAAGTCGCATGACTTCGACGACGCCGGCAACGAAACCAAGACCGACTATTCCAAGATGATGCGCATCGTCGTCAAGGAACACCACTACCATGACTACGTCGGCATCGAATACGAAGGCGGCCGCCTGGGCGAGGTCGAGGGCGTCCGCGCGACCCTCAAGCTGCTCGAACGCTGCCGCGCCGAGCTGGCCAAGGACGCCTGAGTCCGTCCCGCTTCCCCTCCATGCCGGTCCCCCGCCCCCATCCGCGCTCCCACGCCCCCGCGTTCCCGGGGGCGCACCTCGCTGTTCGCTCTCTTTTCCATCTTTCCAGCCTTCCTCATAAAACAAACACGTCCCGCTTCGACAGAAACCCTCCCGGGGAACAGGGCCGGTCCGCATGAAGGCCGCGCGCTTCGACAAGGGTATGCGGTCCAAGTTCACCCTCTCCGAACTCGCCGAGCGGCTCGACCGCCCCTCCCTGATCATCCGCGCCTTGATGGACCGCTACGGCCTGCCCGCCCTGGACGGCCGCGCCTACGGCATCGCCCACTACCGCTTCGTCAAACGCCTCCTGGGCCTCAAGCTGCTCTCGATTCCGGAGGAGAAACTCCTGCGCCTCTTCGAGTTCGAGAAGAAGCTGGTTCAGATGCTCCGGGGCGACCATCCGGAATCCGCGACCTGGATGATCGACGGCTGGGCCCACCGCGGCGCCCCGCGCTGCCGCCTCCTGCTCACCCAGTTCGACGCCGGTTGCGACCTCCGCATGTTTCAGGTGCAGCCTCAACTTGCCTTCAACGAAAAGCCCCTGGAGCTATTCGAAAGCTCCGACATGGGCGAACACCTCGAGCCCCTCCTCCGCCGCTACGTCAAGTTGCGCGACGAAGTCGTCGAAAAGGCCGTCGAAGAGGAGCGTCGCATCCGCGCCACCCTCCGCGGGGTCGTGCCCGGGCTAAAAGTCCTGCTCTGAGGGATCACCGGCCATCGGCCCCCCCCCCGGGCACCGCCGCCGGTCCGCCTCCCCTCCCGGCCCCTTTCCCACCGGCCGCCCCGGCGGGAGAATCAACGGCGAACGAGCGTTATCCATGCTCGATGTGCCGATGCTCAGCGTGGTTGCGCCGGAAGCGCACGGCGTCGGCCTGAAAGCCCGCGCCGGCGGCTGTTCCGGGCAGATGGGCGTCCGTCCTGCGCAAACCGCGACCCCAGGTCGCCAGCTGACAACTTGATCGCCTCTGTCAGCCCCACTCTCCAATCAGGCCCGCCCCCTGCCGCAAAGGCGGGGAAATTCCGCGCCGACAGCCGCAGCCTCCACGGCGGCGCGGCGGTTCAGACGCGGAAACAGGGACAGCATCGCAGGTCGTCGGCCAGCCGGATGGAACCGGAGGCCTTGAGGAGGGAATCCTCCAACTGGGCAAGATCAACGCCGGCGCCCGGCGGCGCGCCGCTTCACTGGCAAGACGCAGCAGTGTCCCTCGATCCCGAGAGTTCAACACCCTGTTCGTCGGAAATCTCGACGGCACCGTCCGAATAGAGGAGCAGGGCGCGCCGCCGCGTGGAAGGACCGCGGCGTTCTGTTCGAAGACAAAATCCGGAATGAGTCCGAGGGCCGGGCCGGTGGTTTCCAGGCGGACGGGCGGGGAATCAGTGAGGATCAGCCCCTCGGGGTGGCCCGCGTTGGCCCAGGTCAGTTTTCCGTCGCGGGCGTCGAGCAGGACAAAGAGGGCCGTGGCAAAACAGTCCTGGTGGCCGGTGAGAACCGCCAGACGGCGGCTCATGGAGGTGAACAGGGCCGCGGGTTGGGTCAGCAGATCGCGGTCCTCCTCCCAGAGCGCGCACAGTTGCATGCAATGCAGGGCGGCGGAAACCCCGTGCCCGGTGACGTCCGCCACCATCAGCGCGTAGAGGTGGTCGTCGAGCCGCTCCGCCTTGTAGAAGTCGCCTCCGACCAGGCTGGCCGGGGAGAACCGCGCCGTCACCTTCACGCGGGTGTCGTCCAGGAGGTCGAGCTTGAGCAGTTCGCGCTGGATCTGGCTGGCGTGCTCGAGGTCGCGGATGGTGTCGGTGAGGTCGCGGAAGATCTCGATGCCGCCCAGCACCTCCCCGGTCGCGTCCACCAGCGGGGCGACCGTGACCTCGACCGGGACGCGGTAGCCGTCATGATGCAGCGCGAAGACGACCAGCGGGAGGGAGGAGCGGCTCCGGGTGACCATGCAGCGGTACAGGGGGCAGAATTCCTTTCCGCAGAGCGGGTGGCCGTCCTTGTCGATGTGGACCAGGATGTTGTCGCGGCAGTGCTTGCCCACCACCTGGTCGGCGGTCCAGCCCGTGATGCGCGCGGCCGCGTCGTTCCAGAACACGATGCGCCGGTCGCGATCGCAGATGTAGGCGCCGTCCGGCAGCAACTGGAGAATCTCGCGAGCGCCAAAGGTCTTCAAATCCAAGTCGGTGGTGGAATTCATGTCCAGCCTCCTTGTCCGCATGGTATCCCTTGGGCGCGGGGGGTTCCACGGTTTCGCGATTCGGTTAAACCTGAGAGATGCGTAGGGGTTTCCCGGAGTGCATAGGCGCATGCGGGGCGCGTCCATGGAGGAACATGCGCACACACCGGCAACCGCCCCGACGACGCCTCTTCCGTCTGCTGACCGCCTGGCTAATCGCCGGGAGCACGGTGGCGGCGGGAGCGCCGGACGTCCTGTCAATTGCGCGGGAACAGCTCAGCCAGGACCAAAAATTCTGGACCGAAGCCTCGAACACCCCGGTGCCGGAGCGCCTTTCCATCCGCCAGTTGTTCGGTCATGCGCTGGTGGTGGCGGCCGCGGACCAGGAGACGGGGCGCCTGGTGACGCTGTTCAAGGTGGCCGGGGAATGCCAGGACCGCAACCCCGACTCGCCCAGCTACGGGAACTTCCGCTGGTATTATGGCAGGCCGGAGATCATCGACCAGAACAGCGTCGAATTCTGCATGGAGCCGGCCAGCGTGCTGTGGGCCGAATACCGGGACCGCCTGCCGGCCGAGGCCCGGCTGCGGCTGCACGAGCTGATGCGGTTCAGCCTGGAAGCCTGCATGCGCCGGAACGTGCGCCCCTCCTACACCAACATCTCCCTGATGAACGCGGCCAACCTCATCCTGCTCGGACAGGCGCTGGAACGCCCCGACGCCCTGGCCCTCGGTCGCGCCCGGCTGGACACGTTCCTGTGGACCACGTGGGACCAGGGCGTCTGCGAATACGGCTCGCCCACCTACTACGGCGTCGACATCGCGCAGCTCCAGCGGCTCTGGACGTACGCTCCGGACACCACGATCCGCGCCCAGGCCGACGCCCTGCTCCACCTGTTCTGGCTGGATGTGGCGGCCAACTGGTTCGACCCCGCCGACCGCTACGCGGGGGCCTGGAGCCGTTCGTACGACTATCCCACCGGGCAGTCGGTCCTCGTGCGCGAAGCGGATCGCGCCGGGTGGGGACGCGGCAAAGCGCCCGCCGAGGTCCTCGCGCAGTTGATCGCATGGCCCATGCCCGCCGGCCTGCGTCAACAGGGCGCTCCCGCGGACACGCGCTTCGTCCGGCAATCGTGGGGGCCGCGCCCCGACATGGCCAGGGCGCACTCGCTCTTTCCCGACCTCTCCTTTGGCACCTCCTCGGCCGGGTATCACGACCCCATGGACATCCCCCTCGCCATCGACCTGCCCGGCGGCCGGCAACGTCCGCGCCTCTACTTCATCGCCGACGGTCGCAACGACCCCCTCGGGATCGTCAAGTTTCCCGAACCCAGCGGACACATGAAGGCCAAGCACCTCCGGCCCTTTTTCACGTCGGTCCAGAACACGACCAACGCCCTCGCGATCGTCATTCACAACCTGGAAGAATCGCCCCCCCACGACGCGACCGCCCTCTCCCATTTCGTCCTGCCCGGAACTCCGGACGCCATCTACGCCGGCGCGCGGTTCCTCCCCGCTGATTATCCTCCGACCGCGATCGCCATCAACGAACCGGTCTTCCTCCGGTACGGCACCGCCTCGGTCGCCCTGCGCGTATGCAAGGCCACGCGCACCGACGGATCACGCGCCGGCATCACGCTGACGAGAGGGAAACGTCCGGGCGACCCCGCGCTCCTGACCGTCATCCACGCCACCTCCAACCGGACCACCCGCGCCCTTGCCGTCTTCGACGTGCGCGTGCACTCCGGCGCGGGGGGAAACGTCTTCCCCGACGCCTGGCGAAAGCAGGTTGAACGGGACGTTCCCTCCACGGAACTGACCGGCGGGCTTTTGCGGGTTCAGGAGCGCGCGTCCGGGCTGCGGCTGGCCGTTGGCGATCCGTTCAAAGAACCTCATTTTGCCTCGTCATTTCCCCCGCCCGCCCGGAGCGTCCTGGAGGTCAATGGCCGGGAAATCGGACGGCCGCTGCTGGAATCGGTCGAACCCCTGCTCTCGCAGCGCGACCAGCTCGCCCCGGCCAGGCCCGTCCAGATCGGGGCGGCCGGGGCCGTCGAGCTGCCGCTCACGTCCGCGTTTGTGCTTCCGCCGATGGAGAGGAAAGCCGGCGAACTCGCCTTCCCCGCGCGCGAAGCCTCCCTCGGCGGCTATGCGGCGTGGCTGCTGGAGTCGCGCCGGGAAACCACCTGGTATCTCTGGGCGGAAATCATCGCCCCCGATCCCCAAAGCGACTCCATGCTCATTTCCCTGATGGACGCGGACAACAGCGGGACGAGCTGGCGGGACTGCCACTTCCGCCCCTGCCAGGAATGGACCTGGATGCCCGTGGGCATCGTCGGCAAACCCCATGCCTTTGCGATCGGCAGCGGGCGCTCCGCCCTGAAAATCGCGCCGCGCGAGCCCGGCCTCCGCATCCGCCGACTCATGATGAGCCCGGACGCCGGCTGGAAGCCCTGAACCGGCAACGCCATCGATTTCGTGGATTTCCCGTTCCTCCGGTGGAAGATCCGCCCGGAGACGGGGGGCATACGGGCTTGATCTCCCGCAGGAGGGCGTTGAGCACCTCCGGCTGCCAAAGCGGCGGCACGATTCAGGCTGGATCCTTTTCAAACGCCTGGCGGGCCAGGAGCGTGAACGACGACTGACGGACCAGTGGGAGAATTGCGTTGGCATCGGCGACAATCATCAACGACCGTCCCTGGCCGCGCGGATGATCTTGACCGGCCACTAACCATCGACCGCTCTCAATCCTTTGACGGCGGGCGGCAAAGCCGCGGTGCCCGGGCCGGCCAATTCGCTTTCGAGAATGGCCAGGACTTCCCCGTTCATGGATCGGTGATGTTTTTCCGCCCGCTGGCGCAGACGATCATGCAGGGCTTCCGGGAGGTTTTTGATCAAAAGGGAGGACATGTCGGTGGTGGGGTTGAGGGGGCGGTTCGATGCCGCATCCCAGCCAACCCGGCAAGCGTTTACCCCAAGAACCATCCCCTTTCTGAAGTCAAACCCACCCTCCGCGGGCTCCGCGATCTCTACGGGAAAAATTCCTCGCGGCCGCAGTCGGCAATCAGGGCCTTGGATCTCGGCAGCCGGTTTGCACTTGCCGACGGCCCGCGCGCGGGGGTAGCTCTTTATTGATTCGCACTCAGGCCGGCGAACCATCCTGCCGGAAGTAAACCTGTGACCACCAGCACCCATTTTCCAGCCTTCCTGATGGAATTCATCTTCTTCCTAAGTTCATGAGTTCCTGATAACAACCCGCACCACTCCAGGACCTCGCCAATCACTCCATCTCGCCCAAACAGAACGGGCAGTCGTCAACCCAATGTCCGGGTTCGACCTCGGTGAGGGTCGGGCGGCGGTGGGCGTACTGCATGGCCTTGGGGGTGCCGCAGCGCCAGGCGAAGGCGCAGCCTTCCGGCGGATCGATCGGCGACGGCACGTCGCCGGGCAGGATGATGCGGTTGCGCGGGGCGTCGGGATCGGGCACGGGCACCGCGGACAGCAGGGCCTTGGTGTAGAGATGCTTCGGGGCGCGGTAGATCTCCTCCGCCCCGGCCAGTTCCACGATGCGGCCCAGGTACATGACGGCCACGCGGTCGGACATGTGCTTCACCACCGACAGATCGTGCGCGATGAAAAGATACGACAGGCCCATCTCGCGCTGGAGTTCCAGCAGCAGGTTGAGGACCTGGCCCTGGATCGAGACGTCGAGGGCGCTCACCGGTTCGTCGCAGATGATGAGCGAGGGCTTGAGGGCGATGGCGCGGGCGATGCCGATGCGCTGGCGCTGGCCGCCGGAAAACTCGAACGGGAAGCGGTGGATGGAATCGGCCGGCAGGCCCACGCGGTCCAGCAGCGCCAGCACGCTTTTGCGGCGCATGGGGCCGTCACCCATCTGGTGGATGATGAACGGCTCCTCGAGGATCTCGCCCACGGTCATGCGGGGATTGAGCGACTCGGCCGGGTCCTGGAAGATCATCTGCAGGTTGCGGCGGAACGGCAGGCGCTCGCGGTCGGTCAGCGGCACCAGGTCCCGCCCCTCCCAGCACACCGTGCCGGTGGTCGGGCGGTAGAGCCCGGCGATGGCCTTGCCGAGCGTGGACTTGCCGCAGCCGGACTCGCCCACCAGCCCGAGCGTCTGACCGCGGGGCAGCGAGAAGGAGACGCCGTCCACCGCCTTGCACACGCCCTTGGGACGCATGAACACGCCGCCGCGAACGGGGAAGTGCATGCGCAGGTCGCTCACCTCCAGCAGCGGGGCGGAAGGTTCCGGTGACCGGAACGCGGCGTTCGGGGGAGTTCCGGTCACCGGACACCTCCCTTCGCCAGCACGTCGGCGTCCACGCACACGCGCGACGCCTCGACCCAGTGG
>JAXMHJ010000110.1:0-7948 GCA_046346795.1 Kiritimatiellia bacterium | reverse complement strand
CCGCCAGCAGATTGGCGCTGATGGTGTCATCCGCATGTTCGATCCCCTTGCGAAACGTTTCATAGTTCGCCCCCGGCGTCCGGCACAGGTTGGACAACCGTCGCGCATACGGATGATCCGGCGTCCACTCATCCGCGTCCCTGACATCCAGGTAGTCCCGGTAGTCCTCCAGCAGTTCGCCCAGACTGGCAAACGCCACCCCGGTCAGCTTGATCTCCATCTCCCTGGACATCGCCGCCGCCAGACTGCCCTCCACGATGTTCTGCTTCCCCGACCGCGCCGCCTGCACCATCTGATCCGTGGTGCGCGAAATCCGCGGCACCCACCTTTGCACGAAGTAAACCGTCCCCTTGAAAACAACCCTCGCCCGCTGATACGAGAACAGCGAACGAAACCCCCCATGCGTTGGAATAAACCTTGGCGTTTGCATAAACACACCATAGTACACTTATCTGTCGTCCCTCAAGTCTCTTTTTGTCCCTCTTGTCCCTCCCCGTCCCTCAAGTCCCTCCATCGTCCCTCTTGTCCCTCCCCCTTCCACCTGCTATCCCCGAATCCACTCTCATGCACATCCAGACCCGCACCGACCGCGACGCCCTCGAAGACTCCACCCTCGCCCCCTACGCCGGACGCAGCGCCACCTCGCTCGGCCGCCGGCATCCCGAGGACCGCAATTCCCGCCGCGTCGAATTCCAGCGCGACCGCGACCGCGTCATCAATTGCAAGGCCTTCCGCCGCCTCGAATACAAGACCCAGGTCTTCATCAACGGCACCGCCGACCACTACCGCACCCGCCTCACCCACACCATCGAGATGTCGGCCGTCGCCCGCACCCTCGCCCGCGCCCTGCTCGCCAACGAG
The DNA here is from genome assembly GCA_046346795.1 of Kiritimatiellia bacterium. GTDB lineage: Bacteria > Verrucomicrobiota > Kiritimatiellia > SS1-B-03-39 > UBA6053 > JAXMHJ01. The sequence continues at coordinate 7,087 of JAXMHJ010000110.1, read as the reverse complement.
GACCTCACCGCCGCCATCGCCCTCTCGCACGACATCGGCCATCCCCCCTTCGGCCACTGCGGCGAACGCGCCCTCAACGAACTCATGCGCAACCACGGCGGATTCGACCACAACCTGCAGAGCCTCCGCTGTGTCGAGGTGCTTGAGGCCGAATACCCCGGCTTCGACGGCCTCAACCTGAGCTGGGAGGTCCGCGCCGGCCTGCGCAAGCACGAGAGCAAGATCCCCGGCGTCATGCTCGACGGCCATCCCGTCGGCCCCTTCCAGATGATCGAGGGCCAGATCGCCGACATCGCCGACGACATCACCTACCAGGCCCACGACGTGCAGGACGGACTCGAAGCCGGCCTGCTCACCGTCGACGGTCTCCGCACCACCGAACTCTGGCGCATGGCCGAGGCCCGCGTCGACCTCGACCACCCCGACTGCCCCGCCGACCGCCGCGTCCAGGCCGCCACCCGTTGCCTCGTCACCCTGCAGATCGAGGACGTCCTCCGCTTCGCCGGGGAGCGTCTGAACGAATACGACCCCCGCTCCCCGCGCGACGTCATGAACGCCCCCGGCCGCGTCGTCGCCTTCAGCGACCCCATGCACGCCGTCCTCCAGCCCTACCGCGACTTCCTCTTCCGCGAGATGTACTGGCACCCCTCCGTCACCCAGGCCAACGACGAGGCCGTCCACCTCATGAGCCGCCTCTTCAAGCACTACGTCGCCCATCCCGCCGACATGGGCCGCAAGGCCCGCGAACGCGTCCCCCGCGAAGGCCTCATGCGCACCGCCTGCGACTACGTCGCCGGCTGCACCGACCGCTACGCCCTCGAAGAGGTCCGGCGCTTCGGCCTGGCGGGCTGACGCTTCCCCCCGCGGATTGCGGCAGCCTGCCGCCGCTTTTCTCCGCGCTGCCCGCTGCGCGGCATCCTTTGGCCCCGGAGCTTGCGGCTGCGTCCCCTGCAAACACTCTCTCATCGCTGGCCGGATGTTGCCGGCATGGAGTCTACCGGTCTTGCCGCAACATGTCCCGCCGCCACTCCGCGCACAGCAGCGCGGCGGCGATCGCGGCATTCAGAGATTCGCCGGCTCCGGGCCGGGGGATGGTGATCCGGCGGCGGATCCGCGCGGCCACGGCGTCGGAAATGCCGCGGCCCTCGCTGCCCAGCACGAGCACCGCGGGGGTGGAGCAGGGGCCGGCGTAAAGGTTCTCCCCGTTCAGGAACGCCCCGGCGACTTCCACCGCCGCGGGCAGTTGACCGAGCCAATGCGCGAGCGGCGCGGTGGACATCGGAACGCGGAAAACCGCGCCCATCCCCGCCTGCACCACCTTGGGGTTGAAGCGGTCCGCGCAGTCGGGCGAGGCCACCATGTGCTCCACCGCGAACCAGTCCGCCGTGCGCAGGATCGTGCCGAGGTTGCCGGGGTCCTGGAGGCCGTCGAGCGCGAGCACCAGCCCGGCGGGCGCGGCCGGGGGGGCTGCGGCCGCGGGCATGCGCGCCACCGCGAGCACCCGGTTCGGCGCTTCCATGGCCGAGACGCGTTCCAGTTCGGAGGGCGGGACGACGTGGAGGGGACAGGGGACCTCGCGTCCTTCCGCCCATTCCGCCACCGCCACGATCCGGTCCACCGCCCAGCCCGACGCCAGGAGTTCTTCGACCAGCTTCGGCCCCTCCACCAGAAACTGACGCCGGTCGTCCCGCTCCTTCTTGCGCTGGAGCGCGACGATGTCCTTGCGTTGGGCGGCGGTGAGCATGGGGGAGGGGGGAGCTGTTCAGCGGTTTAGCTGTTGGCGGTTTGGCTTTTAGGGGTTTGGCGGGCGTTTGGCGAGACGGCAGTGCGGGAGTTGGAATGCGGCGGCTGCGCCGGGCGGCCGGGGTGGTGAGAGGCTCAGCCGGTGGCTTCGCCCTACCGAGAGGTTGGCAAGGCGAGGCGATGATTCTTTCCTCCGTCGACATGAACTATCCCGAAGAAGCATTTCCCCACGGACGGTTTGCCCCGCGCGCCGCGTCACGGTATAAGCGCGGCATGAACGACGGTTACGAACTCCTCGACAGCGGCGACGGGCGGAAGCTGGAGCGCTTCGGCGACTGGGTGCTGGAACGCCCGGCCGCGCAGGCGGCGTGGCGGCCCGACCTGCCGGAAAGCGAGTGGCGGAAGGCGGGGGCGCGCTTCGACCGGGAGGACGGCAACCGCTGGCACGGACGCTCGCGCCTGCCCGCCGAGTGGGAGGCGAAGATCGAGGGGGTGACCTTCCGGCTGTCGTCCACCGATTTCGGCCACCTGGGCGTCTTTCCCGAGCAGCGGCCCATGTGGCGATGGATGCGGGAGGCCTGCCGGGAGCGCGCCGCGCAGGGCGGCGAAAAACCGAACGTGCTCAACCTCTTCGCCTACTCCGGCGGCTCGACCCTCGCCCCCGCCCAGGGCGGCGCGGCGGTGTGCCACGTGGACGCGTCGAAGGGCATGACCGAATGGGCGCGCGACAACGCCCGCCGCAACGGACTCCAGGACGCGCCCATCCGCTGGATCGTGGACGACGTCTCCGCCTTCCTGCGCCGCGAGCACCAGCGCGGCCGCCGCTACGACGGCATCATCCTCGACCCGCCCAGCTTCGGCCGCGGGGCGCGCGGGGAGGTGTTCAAGATCGAGGAGCGCATCCTCCCGCTGCTCGACCAGGTGAAGGCGCTGCTGAGCGATCGTCCGCTGTTCGTGCTGCTGAGCTGCCACACGCCCGGCTTCTCCGGGGTGGTGCTGCAAAACCTGCTGGAGCAGAACCTCGCCGGGTTGCCGGGCCGGGTCGACTCCGGCGAGATGCTGCTCACCGGCGGCGCGAAAACCCGGCCGCTGCCGAGCGGAACGTTCGCGCGCTGGGTGGCCGGCTGACCCGTCCGCGGCTCAGGCCGGCGGCCGCTTCCCGGCATCGGCCGGTTCGGCCATGCGGCCCAGATATTCCGGCAGTTCCACCCCGGCCATCTTCGCCACGTCCTGCAGCGGCGGGATGGCGCGGACCAGGCCGGAGACGAAGCTGGCGGTGGAGGAACCCTCGCCCTGGCCCCCGTCCCAGACGACCACCTTGTCGATCTTGATGTTCTTGATGGCCTCGACCTGCTTCGCGACGATATCCTCCATCTTTTCGACCAGCAGGAAGGTCGCCGCCGCGCGGGCGTCGCCCTTGCAGCTCTCGACCAGCGAGAGATAGCCGGCCGCCTTGCTCTCCAGCACCTGCCGGATGCCGCGCGCCTCCGCCTCGTACTTCATCAGCACCGCGTCGGCGTTGCCGCGCGCCTCGCGGCGGATCTTCTCGGCCTCGGCCTCGGCGGCGATCTCCACCTTGCGCCGCTCCACGTCCTGCTTCACCACCTCGGTCGCGTTCAGGCGCTCCAGTTCGGCGCGGGCCTGCGATTTCTGCACCTCGGCCATCGCCTCCAGCTTCGCGACCTCGGACCGCTGGAACGCGACCGCCCGCTGCACCGCGAGTTCGGCGTTGGAGGTGGCGATGCCGACCTGGGCCTTGTTTTCCCCCTGCACGGCCTCGGCCTCCTGCTCCTGCACGTATACGCGGCGGTCGGCCTCGGCCTTCTTCTTGCCCTTCTCGGCGCTGGCCAGGTTTTCGGCGGTGCGCACGGCGGAGTCGCGGTTGGCGGTGGACTCGCCGATCAGCGCCTCGGCCTCCTGGGCCTGCACGAAAACACGGCGGTCCGCCTCGGCCTTCTTCTGCCCCTTGTCGGCGGCGGCCACGCTCTCGGCCACGCGGATGTCCTTCTCGCGGTTCGCGTCGGCCTGGCCGATCGCGCCCAGCTTCTCCTGCACCGACACGTCGATGCGCGCCTGGTTGATCGCCTCGGACGCGGCCTTCTTGCCGATGCTCTCGATGTAGTTCGACTCGTCGGTGATGTCGGTGATGTTGACGTTGAGCAGGCTCAGGCCGATCTTGTTGAGCTCGGGTTCGACGTTTTTGCGGATCGCCTCCAGGAAGCTCTCGCGGTCCTGGTTGATCTGTTCGATGGTCAGGCTGGCCACCGTGAGGCGCAACTGGCCGAAGATGATCTCCTTGGCCATCTCCTCGATCTGGTCCTCGCGGATGCCCAGCAACCGCTCGGCCGCGTTGGTCATGATGGCCGGGTCGGTGCTGACCCCGATGGTGAAGGTGCTCGGCACGTTGACGCGGATGTTCTGGCGGGACAGCGCGTTCTGCAGGGGGATGGCGATGGTCATCGGCGTGAGGTGCAGGAACCCGTAGTCCTGGATCAGCGGCCAGACGATCACCCCGCCGCCGTGCATGCAGCGCGCCGACTTCTGCGCGCCCACCCGGCCGTACACCACCAGGATGCGGTCGGAGGGGCAGCGTTTGTAGCGGCTGGCCAGGAAGATCAGCGCGGTGAGCAGCAGCAGGCCGAGCGTGATGAGCGAGACCACCAGGTAGTTGGGCTCGTCCGCATACGGAGTGAAGGTCATCTGCGCCAGCACCGGTTGCAGCATCGTGTTCATGTTGTTACTCCTTCATAGGGGCGCACCACGAGGGTGCTGGGTTTTTCCAGATGGACGACCAGAACCTTCGCGCCGGTTTCCAGGGGTTCGGCGCCGCTCTGCGTGGCGTCGATGGTGCGCAGCGCGCTGCACCGACCTGGATCTGCCCGACGCCGTTCGGGGGGATGCGGCTGTAGACGGTCGCCTCGCCGCCGATCGCGTTGAGCCGGGTGGTGGTGCCGTCCTGCTCCAGCCGGTGCATGCCGGCAAAGATCCGCGCGAGCAGGAAGAGCGTCACCAGTCCCGCGGCCACGCCTCCCAGCAGCACGCCCGGGGTGCCCAGGTGCATCTGCCGGTGCAGCGCCAGCCCCACCAGCCCGCCCATGAGCAGGAAGGAGGAGAGCCCCTGGAAGGAGAGGAACTTGAAGCCGGCGTCGCTGTCGGAGTGATGCGCGTCGAACGAATCGCCGTCGGTCAGGCCGTGGTGTCCGCCCATCGACAGCATCGCCAGCCGTACGCAGAACATCACCCCGCCCACCGCCGCGGAGAGCAGCAGGACGCGGTCCAGGAAGCCGAAGGTCTGCCAGAGTTGGTTCATGGTGCGCTCAAGTCCGGACAAACTGAGCCATTTCCCCGGCGGGGACAAGCGCAACCGGACAAAATCGGAGACTTGTTTTTGCGGGCTCTTCCGGAAAGTTCATGCTTGGAGGTGCTTTAACCTCAACTTTTCCCGCGCAGAGGCGCAGGGGCGCAGAGAAGATTTTGGAAAAGCCAGACATCAAGCCCCTGCAAAGCCACTCAGAAATTGAGGTGGAGGTTGGACATCCCGACCTCTTCTCCGCGCCCCTGCGCCCCTGCGGGAAAAATTGTAAAACACTTGGATGGCTTGCAGACATGAGCTTCACGGAAGAGCGGTTTTGACGGGCTGCGGCTGCGGGCTTTGATCCACCGCCGCGCGCACACGGGACTTGCAGAAGCGCACGGGGAGGAATTCAGTGGGTGCCGTGAACCCCGCCGCATCAACGCCCTCCCCGCCGCCCGTCCCCGCCCGCGGCTACAACGCCCACGGCGGGCGCCTGCGGGAGGCGCACGGGGGGGCGCGGGTGTTCAAGGTGGTCGTGGACGCGGGCTTCACCTGCCCGAACCGCGACGGGAGCAAGGGCTACGGCGGCTGCGCGTACTGCAACGTCGAGTCGTTCACTCCGGCGCTGCCCCGCGGTCTGCCCTCCATCCACGACCAGGTGCTGGCGGGCGCGCGGCGGGCGCGGGAGAAGTACCGGGCCGAAAAGTTCATCGTGTACTTCCAGCCGAACACGAACACGTACGCGCCGGTGGGGGTGCTGCGCGCGAAGATCGACGAGGCGCTGGCCGCCTGTCCGGAGGACGTCGTCGGGCTGGCCGTGGGCACGCGGCCGGACTGCCTCGACGCGGAGAAGATCGCCCTGCTGGAAAGCTACCTGGACCGGGTGGAGGTGGATCTGGAGATCGGCATGGAGTCGATGCACGACGAGACGCTGCGGAGCATCAACCGCGGCTGCACCCATGCGGATTTCACCGCGGCCATGGCCTTGCTTGGGCAAAGCCGTCTCCACGTGTGCGTGCACGCGGTGTTCGGCCTGCCGGGGGAGACGCGGGAGATGATGCTGGCGGTGGCGGACGAGTTGAACCGGCATCCGCGCATCGGGTCGGTGAAGCTCCACCAGTTGCTGGTGGTCAAGGGATCCATTCTCGCCGCGCGCCACCGGCGCGAGCCGTTCCCGGTGTTCACGCTGGAGGAGTACGCGGGCTTCCTGTGCGAATTCCTGCCGCGGCTGCGGGGCGACATCGTGGTGCAGCGGCTCTTCAGCGTGGCCGACCGCGACCTGCTGATCGCCCCCGACTGGGGCCTGCGCAAGTCGGAGATCCGGGCGGCGCTGGAACGGGAATTGCGCCGCCGCGGCGTCGTGCAGGGCGCGGTCGCCGGCCTCTGACGGCCTTCCCCCGCGGGCGTCGCCAGCAACGCCCCTACGTTTCCCGGCCTCCGGTCATTCCCCCTGGACGGTCTCCACGTGGCCGTCGGCATACCCGACCACGCGCCGGCCGTTGACCGCCTGCTTTTCGCGCAGGACGACGACGTCCCCGCCGGTCGCGTCCGCCTTGTACCAGTCGTCGGTGACTTCGAACGCGCTGGTGTCCAGCCCGCTCAGGTAGTCCTTGCGCAGCACGTCCATGTCGGGAACCTTGTTCAGGTCGGTGATCGCCATCATCCGCCCCATCAGCAACTGCCGGGCGACATTGGCCTGCCGGGCGTTCATCGCGGCCCCGCGGGCGTTGGTGACGGCGGGGAGGATCATCGCCACGCCGAGGCCGGCCGCCGGAATCACCAGCGCGTCGGCGATGGGATCCGCCCTGGTGTTCGCACTGGTGAGCAGGGCGCTGGCGGAGACTTGGGTGATCGACAGCGTGGCCGGATTGGAGGTCAGGGCCTCGAAAAGCGGAAGCATGGGCCCGGCCTGCGCGCCGGACGCCTCCATGATCTTCATCTGGAGGTCCCTCACCTTCTCGCTGATGAAGACAAACTGGCTGCCCGCGGACGGCAGGCCCGAGGAGAACTCCTTGTACTCGGGGGTGGAGGCGAGCGATTCCCCCTTGC
>JAXMHJ010000011.1:0-83505 GCA_046346795.1 Kiritimatiellia bacterium | reverse complement strand
CCGTCGTGCTCTGCATCAAGTCCTCCAACGCGGTGATCCTCAAGGGCGGCAGCGAGGCCCTGCGCTCCAACACCGCCATCGTGAAGGCGCTCCAGGAGGGCGGGGAAAAGAAAGGCCTGCCGGCCGACGCCGTCCAGCTCATCGCCGCCACCGGGCGCGAGGCGGTGCGCGAGCTGGTCCGCCTCGACGGCCTGGTCGACCTGGTCGTGCCGCGCGGCGGAGAAGGGCTGATCCGGATGGTCGCCGAGAACGCCACCGTGCCGGTCATCAAGCACTACAAGGGCGTGTGCCACGCCTTCGTGGACGCCTCCGCCGGCGAGGAGATGGCCCTGCGCATCATCGAGAACGCCAAGTGCCAGCGCCCCGGCGTGTGCAACGCGCTCGAGAAGGTGCTCGTGCACAAGGCCATCGCCGCCGAGTTCCTGCCCAAAATGGCGGCGCTGCTCGCCGAAAAGGGGGTGGAGCTGCGCGGCGACGACGCCTCCTGCAAGATCGTCCCGTCCATGAAGCCCGCGCAGGCCTCCGACTGGAACGAGGAGTACCTGGACCTCATCCTCACCGTGAAGGTCGTCAAGGACGTCGGCGAGGCCATCCGGCACATCAACCTGCACGGGTCGAAGCATTCCGACACCATCATCAGCGGGGACGGGGACAACCAGAAACGCTTCCTGCAGGAGGTCGATTCCGCCGCCGTCTACGTCAACGCCTCCACCCGTTTCACCGACGGCGCCGAGTTCGGCCTGGGCGCCGAGATCGGCATCAGCACCGACAAACTCCACGCCCGCGGTCCCATGGGTCTCGAGGAGCTGACCACCTACAAGTACCAGGTCATCGGCACCGGCCAGGTCCGCCCGTAGGCGGCCGGTTCCGTTTGCCGGAGGCCGCCGGCCGGGGTGCTTGCGGCTGCGGCCCGAACGCGGACGCCTGTTTCCTGCCCGCGTTCCCGCCAGATCAATTTCCTTGCCCCCGCGTCCGGGGCAGGATTGGATGCCCGGATGAAGAACTACCACATCCGCGACATTGTCATCTCCGAGGAACAGATCCGCACCCGCATCGACGCGCTGGTGAACGAGATGGCGGGCGACTTCCGCTCGGACAACTTCGTGATGATCGGCATCCTGCGCGGAAGCTTCATGTTCCTGGCCGACCTGGTCCGCAAGCTGCACCAGCACGGGCTGCATCCGCGCATCGATTTCATGACCCTGGAGAGCTACGGCGGCGGGACCGAGTCGGCCGGCTTCGTCAAGGTGGCCAAGGACTTCTCGGTGGACGTGCGCGACGCCGACGTGCTGCTGGTGGACGACATCCTCGACACCGGCCGCACCCTGAACTTCGCGGTGAAGCACGTGCAGAACCGCGGCGCCCGCACCATCCGCACCTGCGCCCTGCTCGACAAGCCCTCCCGCCGCGTCGCCCCGGTCGAGGCCGACCACGTCGGCTTCAAGGTCCCGGACGAGTTCGTCGTCGGCTACGGCCTCGACTACGACAGCCGCCACCGCGAACTGCCCCACATCGCGAAGGTGACGTTTACCGGGTAAAGGGCATGGGGTGTGTTCCGGGGCTAATCTGAAATCTTAAATCTCAGATTTCAAATTCGCCCCCTTTTCGCCGCCGCCGCTCAATTGATTTCCGCAACGCGGCCAGCCGGGCGCGCTCGTCCGGATGACGCCGGCGCCGGACATTCCGCGATCAGCCCGCCCATGATACGCGCCGATAAACGTCGCGTTACACAGGCTGATCGCGCCGTTCTCCTTGTAGAGATGGATGACCAGGAGGGTCACACCATACGCAGAAGACACCGCCGCGACTGTACGGATAGCGTCGCCTCGACTCGGCCAGGGCTGCGTGATAATTGCGGCGGGCGGGGGAGATGGGCAGCATTTGTCCTGCGATGGCGAAGCCGAGGTAAACCACCAGGGCGGCGCCGATCAAGGCGGCCAGCTCCTTGAGATTCCATATCAGCGCGGCCAGCCCGAAGCTGGATCACGGCCAAGGCCGCCAGCACCGCGCCAACGGGGTGACGTAGAATACGTCGCAACACTTCCAGAAAGAACCCAAGTCGGGTGTAACGCGGCTCGTTCGCGGGCGTTTTCATGCCGGCAGGATAGCGCTCCCGCGCCACAAACCAAGAGATTGTCGGCTGGCACGGGCGCATCCCTGAGTCCATGACCTCCCGTGGTCTTCCCCCGCAGTTCGTTGTATGTTGTCATCCACGATGACGCGGATGTCATCCCAGCGAATTCCGCGAAGCGGGTGAGGGATCTGCCCGCCCGGTCATCCGACCGGGTAGTAACGTCAGCGAGCTTTTCGGGCGGTCGTGGCCTGAGTACCGTCGAGATTCGTTCTCCCGGACAAGCCCGCTTGGTCGCGGGCAGATCCCGTTGCGGAAAGGCTTGAACCAGGCCGGGCAGAAGGGCCGCTGCGGGTTTTCCGCTCGGGCTGACCGCGTAAAGTCAGTGAGTCGGGGGTGCGCCCGGCAGGCACGCGGCTTCCAGCACGGGAACAGTTCGGTAGACCTGGCAATCCTTGCGGGCCGGACGCGCTTTGTTTGCTATCGCGTGACCGCCATACGGGGCGGGGGCTTCGCGCAGCATGCGTACGCAGTAGGTGTTCAGACTTTCGCCGCGGCGCAGGGCCTGGACGGAAAGCGCCTGGTGGAGTTCCTTGCCGACGCGGACCACGAACTTGCCGGAATACGACTTTCCGGCGGTCGCCTCCGGCAGGAGCTGGCCGTCCTCTTCGCAGGCGATCCATTCCTCCACGGCCTGGCATAGCTCCCGGTACACCCGGGCTTCGTCATCGCCGTGTACGCCGCCCAGCATGAGGCCGGGGCAGGTGCCGACGTAGCAGCGATCCTCCTCGGACCACTCCACGATCTTGAGATACCGGTCACTGGGTTTCATTCGTTCACCTCGCGAAGCGCCTTTTGCACGTCCCGCTCCTGATAATGTTTCGCGTTCTGCGCGGGATTGCCGCTGAGGGTAATGCGCACGCCCTTGGGATGGACGAGATTGCGGTGGCTTCCCTTGCCTCCACGATCCGCAAATCCGGCCCTATCCAGGTCGCTGAGCAAATCTCTGATCTTGCGCGGCATGGTTGGCATAGTACCATTTCAGTACTGGATCTGGCAAATCTGAAATCTCAAATTTCAGATTTCAAATCTCCTCTCACCACCCAATCCACGTTCGCAGCACGGCCATGGTCTGCTCGCGGTGGGTGAGCATGAAAAAATGGCCGGCGCCCGGAATCGTTCCGGCCTGCATTGCCGGACAGGCGGCGCGGACGATCCGCATGCGCCGGGCGAAGTCGCCCGAGACCACGAACGCCTCGTCCCCTCCGGAGAGGAACGCCGGGCGGGCCGCTCGTGGAAACACGTTCAAAACATCATCCGGTGGAAACGCCGCGAGGCTGAGATGCCGCGAGAAGAGTTCCGGGTGACGCGCATACAGCCGGCAAGCCCCGAAGCCGCCGGCGGAGAGGCCGATGAGCACCGGCGGGCCGGACTTTCGCTGCAGCTTCCGTTCCACGGCGGCCACGGCTTCGGTGACATACTCCTGCGGAATGGTTGCGGTGGTGATGCCGTAGGCGGGCATAAAAAACGCCCCGCTTCGGGTGAAGCGGGGCGTTAACCTTCGACCCGGCGGACGCCGGGTCCGGGGGATCAGACGAGGTCGATCAGATCGGCGACGTCGGATTTGGGTTTGTTGCCGGCGGGGCGTTCGGACTGCCGCGGGGTGCGGTTCTCGTCGGAACCGTCCTCCCCGTTCTGGTCGTCCGGCGCGTCCTGGTCCTCGGGAGCGGAGTCGGCTTGCGCGTCCTGCGCCTCGCCATCCGGGCGGCGGCGGCGTTCGCGCTGCTGCGGGGGGCCGCGGCGGCGTTCACCGCGATCTCGGCCCTGTCCTTCGCCACCGCCTTCGCGGACCTCGTCGAACCCGCGGCGGAAGGTGGACAGGCGCATGCACTCCGCGCCCGCCGCCCTCGCCGTGTTCTCCGTGTTGCGGTCGCCACAGACGACCACGGTCCGCTTGCGGCGGCTCTGCTCCTTGTAGACGCGCGTCATCGTCGCGGGGATCTCGGCCGACGTGGGACTGTAGTACACCAGGAGGCCCTGGTATGTCCCGCCGTTGGCCACCTCGCGAAGAGGCTCGCCCTCCAGCACCGCCACCAAGGTGACCCCCTCGCGCTTGGCAATGCGCACCAGTTCGTTCAACGCGTCCACCTGGTCTCGGGGGGACACGCGCGGGGAGTTGCGCCGCATGGCCGCCAGCGTCTGCGCGTCGACGACCAGGATCTGGTCGGACGGGGACGCGGAGGCCGCGGAGGCTCCACCACCACGAATGGCACGCAGGAATCCTGCGAGTATGTTCATTTCGGTTCCGGTTTTGGATTTACAAGCCCGCGCTCCGGTGAGGGTGCCCCACCCCTGGGCGCTGCACGTATCGCGCAACCTCCCCGGAGGACAAGAGGAAAAAGAGTAATCCACAGGACATCCGCCATGTCGCAATCGAGCCAGTACAACCTGACCTGCCCCAAGTGCAAGACCCCGCACGAGGCCACCCTGTACCATTCCGTCAACATCGCCGAGGACCCAGACCTGCGCGTGCAACTGCTGTCCGGACGCCTCAACGCCGTGACCTGCCCCTCCTGCGGCCTGTCCTACCGGGTGGACAAACCGGTGCTCTACAACGACCCGGAACGCCGGATCATGATCTACCTCATGCCCGCCCGCCTGGACCAGGTGCCCGAGCTGGAGGACCAGTTTCTGGACATGATGAAGTCGGTGGGAAACGTGGTCCCCGACGACGACAACGCCCCGCACTTCCATCTGGTGCTCAGCCGGTCCGAACTGGTGGAGCGCGTCTTCGTCTGCGAGGCGGGGCTCGATCCGCGGGTGCTCGAATACCTCAAGTATTCCATCTACACCCGCAACATGGAGAAGCTGCCGTACGAGGAAAAGGCCCTGCTCTTCAATGCGCAGGACTCCACCGACGAGGATCTGTTCTTCGTGGTGCAGGACATCAAGACCTCGAAGCTGCAGAGTGTGATCCACCACAGCCGGAAGGCCTACACCGCCCTGGTGGAGATGTTTGGAAAGGCCGACAAGGGTACCGAACTGTTCGAGATGTTCCCCGGCCCCTACATCAGCGCGCGCGCCCTGCTGCTGCAGGAAATTGATGAAGCGCTGGATCTGGACGAGATACCGGAGGACGAGCGCCTGGACGGCGGGTCCGGCGGCGATCCGGACAGCGACGACCGCGAATAGGCCCGGGCAGGCGGAGGAAGGGTAAGGAAAGGGCCGCTACAGGCTGCGGCCCTGGTCACAGCGGCAGCAGGCTGCCGCAGTCCACGGAGGAACTTATTTCCCGGGTTCGGCAGGCGCGGCAGCTGCGCGCGCGCGAGAGCCGGAGTCTCCACCGCGGGAGCGGGCGTTGCCGGGGAAAGGGCCCGGAGCCGGAGTCTCCACCGCGGCGGCGTTGCCGGGGCAGGCGCGGGCCGGAGTTTCCACCGCGGGTGGCGGGCCGTGCCGGAGTTTCCACAGGCGGGCCACGGCGCGGGGGGCCGGAGTTTCCACCGCAGGTGGCGGGCGTTGCCGGGGCGGGCACGGGGGCCGGAGTTTCCACAGCGGGGGCGGGCGTTGCCGGCGCGGGCGCCGGGGCCGGAGTCTCCCACCGCGGGGGCGCGTTGCCGGCGCGGCTGCACGGGGGCCGGAGTTTCCACCGCGGGGGCGGGAGTTGCCGGCGCGGGCGCGGGAGCCGGAGTCTCCACCACGGGGCGGGAGGCGCGGGCGCAGTCGCGACGGGAGCCGGCGGGCGGCGGAATCCGGGTTGGCGATGCGATCCAGCTTGGACTGGATGCGTTCCAGCATGGTCTTGGCCTCTTCCTTCCACGGCATGGCCGGATCGGCGGCGATGAAGTCTTCGACCGCCGTTTTGGCCTCGGCGATCTTTCCGGTGCGGTCAAGTATGAGCAGCCGGGCGAACCCGGCGTCGGCCGCCAGGGGATTGTCCGGGTATTGGGCCCGGAAATCGGCGTACGCCTTCAACGCCTCGTCCGTCTTGTCCTGGGCGTCCAGGCACTTGGCCACCCCGTACGCGGCCGTGGGGGCCAGTTCATGGGAGGCATATTTGGACAGCACGGCCTCGAAAGCCTCCTGCGCCTTGGCAAATTCCCCCTGTTCGAACAACGCGATCGCGGCGTTCCGGGCGGCCAGCGGCGCGATCTTGGCGTCGGGCTGGTTGGCCACGATGTCCTGCAGGTCCTGGGGGGTTTTCGCCGACATCAGGCTGGCGACCGCATGGTGCTCGGCGGACTCCCGGGAGGACTTCACCCATGCGTACGCGGCCACGGAGGCCATGGTCAGGACGATGACGGAGGACAGCGGAACGGCGTTCTTGCGCAACCAGCCCAGGACCCGCTCGGTGTGCTCGGCATGATACGCGGCCGCCTCGTGTTGCCGGCGGGCGATCTGCTGGGCGGCCACTTCATCGGGGCTGACCGTCTTGATGGCGTGCTCTTCCGCCGAGGCGGGGGTGTTCTTGTGCTTCGGGTCCATGCTGGAGATCCCTTGGGATGGGTGAAAAGGAAGGGGGTACGTGCCTCATTTGGGAGAGGTTTGCAACTTGAAACCATAGGTCGTCAGATGCTTCGGATAAGCGGATTCAGCCCGGTACCCCAGTGAACGCAGGTACTCCTCCAGCCAGTGGCTCGTGGTCCGGCCGTCCACGATGTGATACGAGGCGATGCACACATGCACGTCGCCCGATTCCAGCGTGCGCCGCGCCCCCTGGAGGGCCTGGATCTCCGCCCCCTCGATGTCCATCTTCAGCACATCCACCCGCCCCACCCCCAGTTCCGTCAGCGCATCGTCCAGGGTCGTCACCTCGATCGCGCTGTCCGCCCCCCCGTCGCCCAGCGCCGTCGACGCCAGCCCGTCCTGCGCGAACCGCAGCGTGGTCCGTTCGTTCCACAGGCCCTTCGGCACGATCGTCACGTTGCGCAGCCCCGCCGCCTTCACATTGCGTTCCAGCACCGCCCGGTTGCGCTCGCCCGGCTCGAAACAGATCACCCGCCCCGACGGCCCCGCCCGCCGCGCGGCGAAGATCGCGTAGTCGCCCGGATACGCCCCCGCGTCCACGATCACATCCCCCGGCCGGATCCGCCGCTTGAGCTCGTAGCCGCGCACCGGCGACCAGTCCTTGATGAAGCGCGGCACCAGCGGGCTGAACGCCAGGAAGTAGCGCAGCTCGTTTTTCCACCGCCACTCCGGGATGTGGAGGAAGGCGTTGACCATCGCGTTGGGGTGCTTCATGCCCGCTCCATGCCCGATCCAGACCGCGCTGGCAAGCCGGCGGCCTGTTTCAATTTTTACAGAAGGCAGCAAAGCAAGCAAAGGGGGTGTGCCTCGCCTCCATAGCCCTGCGGGATAAGGCTGGTCACAGGGGTGGTCCGGGCCGTGGAGCTTGCGGCTGCGGGGAATATTTTTCACAGAAGATCGCGAAGGTCGCGAAGATTCGAATCCTTCGCTGCCTTTGCTGCCTTCTGTTCAAAATCTTACAGAAGTTAGCAAAGCAAGCAAAGGGGGTGTCGCAGGAACATCCTCATCCTGTTTCATCCTGTATACAATTCGCGATCTTCTGTCTAAATTCCTCCTCGCGCCGGAAGCGAATGCGCCTTGCCACGGGGGCGCGGCGGCGGATAGGGTCACGGAATGGACACGACCCCCAATCCCCTGCTGCAGCCGCCCGCGCTTCCGCTCGAAGCCCTCCCCCTCCATCTCTGCAAGACGGAGCACTACCTGCCCGCCGTGGAGGCCGGCATCGCGACGGCCCGCGCGGCCTACCAGGCCGTTCGCGAGGCCACCGACACCCCCACCTTCGAGAACACGATCCTCGCCATGGAGGAGGCCGAGGAGACGCTGGACATCGCCACCGGCATCTTCTTCGCCCTGCTCGGGGCCGAGGGCACCGACGACATGCACAAGCTGTCGCAGGAGATCTCGCCCCGCCTGGCCGCCTTCGCCAACGAGGTCTCGCTGGACGAAAAGCTGTTCGCCCGCGTGGACGCGCTGCACGGCAACACCGCCCTGCCCCTCACCACCGAACAGCGCCGCCTCCTGGACAAGACCTGGTCGGGCTTCGTGCGCAACGGCGCGCGCCTCGACGGGGCCGGGAAACAGCGCCTGCGCGACATCGATCGCGAACTCTCCGGCCTCGCTCCCAAGTTCCAGCAGATCATCCTGGAGGCCACCCGTACCTTCGAACTGTGGATCGACAAGGCGGCGGACCTCACCGGCCTGCCGGCCGACCTCGTCGAGTCGACCCGCAAGAAGGCGGCGGAGCGCGGCGGCAAGGGCGAACTGTGCCTGACCCTCGACGGGCCGACCTACATGGGCGTGCTGCGCACCTGCGATCAGGCCGGCGTGCGCGAGCAGCTCTGGCGCGGCTTCGCGTCGCGCGGAAACACCGAAGAGCACGACACCAAGGCGGTCCTGCGCGACATCGTCCGCCTGCGCATCGAACGCGCCCGCCTGCTCGGCTATCCCACCCACGCCGCCTACGTGCTGGAGCGCCGCATGGCGGGCACCCAGGACCGCGTCCGCGCCTTCCTCGACGAGCTGCACGACAAGACCTTCGCCGCCGCGAAGCGCGACCTCGAGGACCTGCGCGCCTGCAAGCGCAGCCTCGGCGACAGCGCCCCGGTGATGCCCTGGGACATCCTCTACCTGCAGGAAAAACTGCGCGAGCAGCGCTTCAGCTACGACAACGAGGCCCTGCGCCCCTATCTCCCGCTGCCGCGCGTGGTGGACGGCATGTTCGAACACGCCCGCCGGCTCTTCGGTCTGGAGTTCCGCCTCCGCACCGACATCCCCGCCTATCATTCCGAGTGCGCGGTGTACGAGGTGACCGAACCCGCGGCCGGCGACCGCTTGATCGGCCTGCTCTACATCGACCTCTTCCCCCGCCCGGCCAAGCGCAGCGGCGCGTGGGTGACGACCTTCAAGAGCCAGGGCTGGTGGGCCGGGGCCGTGCGCCGCCCGCACGTGCACATCGTCTGCAACTTCACCCGCCCGGGCGACGGCAAGCCGGCGCTGCTCGCCTTCGACGAGGTGCGGACGCTGTTCCACGAGTTCGGCCACGCCCTGCACAATCTGCTCTCCGACTGCACCTACCGCTCCGTCGCGGGCACCAGCGTGTACTGGGACTTCGTCGAGCTGCCCTCGCAGATCATGGAGAACTGGATCCTCGAATCCGAGTCCCTCGCCCTGCTCTCCTCCCATGTGGACACCGGCGCGCCGCTCCCGGCCGACCTGGTCGCCAAGGTGCGCGACAGCGCGCGCTTCATGGCCGGCTGGAACGCCTCGCGCCAGCTCTCGCTCGGCTTCCTCGACATGGCCTGGCACACCCTGACGGCCCTGCCGGACACCCCGGTGGAGGAATTTGAACTCGCAGCCGTGAAACACATGCGCCTGCTCGACCCCGTTCCCGGCATGAGCACTTCGACCTCGTTCCTGCACATCTTCTCGGGCGGCTATTCCGCCGGCTACTATTCCTACAAGTGGGCCGAGGTGCTGGAGGCCGACGCCTTCGGGCGCTTCCAGGTGGAGGGCATTTTCAATCCCGCCACCGCCCGCTCCTTCCGCGACAACATCCTGTCCAAGGGCGACACCGAGGATCCGATGGAACTCTTCATCCGCTTCCGCGGCCGGCCCCCGAGCCTCGACGCCCTGCTGAGGCGCGACGGGCTGATCTGAAAGACGCCCCACCCGCCCCGCGCGTTCGTTCCGGCGATTTAGGCACGGGAGGGATTTGTGGGGTGGAGATGGAACGTCGGCGGCGACCTATTCCCGGAAGCCGAAGGCTTTAGGCGATCGGGTCAACCGCATGGCTCGGCTTTTTCGTAGTGTTCTTTGATTCTTTTCAAGACGCTCAGATCCTTCTCAGTAGCTTTATCAGGATGACGCAGAAAAATGCGGACACCCAAGTAATGTTGCAGGTGCACAGTCACCACAGTGCCATCAACATCGTGATCGTAGTAAGCCTCATCTAGGCCGTCACAAACAGATAGTGACTTTGATTCAAAAGCCTCTGAGAATGCCTTGTCAATCTGGTCGAAAAGACTCCAATCTGACGAGTCAGTGACTTTGACTTCATCTGTGGCTTTGACCGTCTTCATATTCTTACTCAACGACCCAGGCTCAGCGACCCGGCCTGCGGGACGCCACGATGGCACCCGCAACGCTCACGCCGGGTTCGCTGCAGCGCATGGTTAGGCATCATCATCATCGCGGCCATACTCTGTAAATGTCTCCGTCAACGAAACCAACTGCAACTGCCTCTGCGCGCCGCAAGACTGCGCTGCCGGCACTCGGACGTTCGAGGTATACCGATACCAAACGCGTGGCCTCCTCGAGAACCAGCTCCCAAGTCCCGCCGACCTCGGACTCGGGAAGTGATAGCTGCTCTACGTCCGAGCGGAAAGACTCCTCGCATGCCCAGTCGGGATCATCGTCGCTGTATCGGTCTGAACCGACGACCTCGATGCACCACGGCTCTGCGAGATTGAAGCTGAAGGCGACGACGGACGACGGAATCGGCTGACTCAACGCACCGTCGAGCCACGTATAAAACTCGGATTGGAATGTGGAGGTGGCCATAATGCCTAACTGATTTCTTGAACGACCGTCGGATTCAACCTGCAAAGGCGACCGTCGCCTTTGCAGGATTCAAAAGCCCTGAATGTGTGGTGCTCCGCCATCGCCCTTGGTTGCCGAAACGGTAACCCCGGCGGCGGGTTCCGCGCAAGTCCTATCCGGGGCCCATTCGTTCGGCAGCTCCATTGGCAAGGCCTGGGCGCATAGGCGGATGAGAGGACACGCCGGCCGGGGAGATTGCGGCTGCGGGCAACGGGGGTGGGTCCGACTTGTCGGACAAGTCGGACTTGTCAGACACGTCGGACCCCGGCGGCATTTCCGGTGACAGGAACCGGAGGTTGAAAATCGTTCCGGTGACCGGAAAACCTCCGACTGGAATCCGGTGGTAGGGCCTCAGCTTGCCTGAGGCCGAAGGCATTGGTGCGGCCTCGACCAAGAGTCAGCGGCCCGCGGGCCAGGGATTCTCGAGCGAATAGATCAGGTGCGGGGCGAACAGGTCGGGCTCGAGCAGGAAGGAGTCGTGGCCCTTGTCGGAATGCACGATGATGTAGCGGAACTGGATGCCGGCGCGCTTGAGATGGCCGACGATCTCGCGCTGCTCCTCGGGATAGAAGGAGACGTCGGAGTCGATGCTGAAGACCATGTACTTCTGGTGCCGGCAGCGCTCGAACACCTCGCGCAGGCTCTCCAGCCCGGCTTCGCGGGCGAGGTCGAACTGCTGCCACGCCTGGATGAGGCGCAGGTAGGTGTTGGCGTCGAAGCGCTTCACGAACTTGGCCCCGTGGTGGACCATGTAGGACTCGACCGGCGCCACCAGGCTGTACTGGGAGAGACGGTCGGTCTGGACCACCTTCTCCTGATGGGCCCGCTCGCGCATGACCTCGAGAGAGACGTAGGTCTTGTGGGCGACGATGCGGGCGAGGGCCAGGCCGCGGTCGGGCGCGGGGCCGCCGTAGTAGTCGCCGCCGCGGAAGTCGGGGTCCAGCTCGATGGCCAGGGCCTGTTCGAGGTTGTGGATCTGTTGCAGCGCGGTCGTCCGCAGGCCGGTGGAGACGGGAATGACGGTGTCCACGCGCTCCGGATAGCGCGTGGCGAAGCTCATGCACATGAGCCCGCCCAGCGACGACCCGATGACCGCGTGCAGCTTGCCGATGCCGAGGTGGTCGAGCAGGCGGACCTGCGAATCGACGATGTCTCGAATCAGCGTGACCGGGAAGGTCGACCCATACGGTTTTCCGGTCCGGGGATCCGTGGAGGACGGGCCGGTCGACCCGTAGCACCCGCCGAGGTAGTTCACGCAGATGACGCAGAACTTATCGGTGTTCAGGGCCTTCCCGGGTCCGATGAAATCGTCCCACCACCCGGTCTGGCATTCCTCCGTCCACCGGTCCCCCACCCCCTCCACCGCGGCGGTGAAGCCGCGGGCGTGGTGGCTGCCGCTGAGCGCATGGAACACCAGGATTGCATTGGACCGTTCCGCGTTCAGCTCCCCGTGCATCTCGTAGGCGAGGGTGACGGATTCGAGCGTCCCCCCATGGTGCAGCCGGAAGGGGTTCTTCGCGGAGCCGAAGGTGTGGAACCTCGTCTCCGCGGGAACCAGCTCGCGCCGGGATGAACGGTGGGGACTCATGCGGTGCAAGCTCCGGATCAGCCCGCGGCCTTGACCAGGGCCTGGTCGAGGTCCTCGATCAGGTCGAGGATGTTCTCGATGCCCACCGACAGGCGAACCAGCTCGGGCGTGATCCCGCCGGCGGCCTGCTGTTCCTCGCTGAGCTGCGAGTGGGTCGTGGACGCGGGATGAATGGCCAGGCTCTTCGCGTCGCCGACGTTGGCGAGGTGCGAGAAGATGCGAAGGCTTTCGACGAACTTCTGACCGGCCGCGCGGCCGCCCTTGACGCCGAACACCACCATGCCGCCGCCGTGGCCGCCCAGGTACTTGATCGACAGGTCGTGGTTGGGGTCGTCCTTGAGGCCGGGGTAGCGCACCCATTCCACCGAATGGTGGGCCTTGAGGTGCTTGGCCACCAGCAGGGCGTTTTCACAGTGGCGGGCCATGCGCAGCGGCAGGGTCTCGATCCCCTGCAGGAACTGCCAGGCGTTGTCCGGGGAGATGCAGGCGCCGAGGTTGCGCAGCGGGATGACGCGCATGCGGATGGCGAAGGCCACCGGCGCTAGGAAGTCGGGCAGGTCGTACGCCCAGCGCACGCCGTGGTAGCTGGGTTCCGGCTCGGTCATCAACGGGAACTTGTCGGACTTCCAGTTGAACTTGCCCGAGTCCACCACGATGCCGCCGATGCAGGTGCCGTGGCCGCCGAACCACTTGGTCAGGGAATGCACGACGATGTCCGCGCCCTGGTCGATCGGGCGCTGCAGGAAGGGCGTCGAGAAGGTGCTGTCCACCACCAGCGGCAGTCCGTGCTCGTGCGCGATGGTGGCGATGGCGGGGATGTCCGCGATGTCGAGGCCGGGGTTGCTGACCGACTCGCAGAAGAGCAGCTTGGTCTTTTCGTTGATGGCCGCGGCGAAGTTCTCGGGCTTGGTGGCGTCGACAAAACGGACCGTGATGCCGAACTTGGGCAGGATGTCGTTGAACTGCGTGTAGGTCCCGCCGTACAGGCTGCTCGCCGAGATGATCTCGTCGCCCGCCTGGC
Source organism: Kiritimatiellia bacterium (assembly GCA_046346795.1). Taxonomy (GTDB): domain Bacteria; phylum Verrucomicrobiota; class Kiritimatiellia; order SS1-B-03-39; family UBA6053; genus JAXMHJ01. The sequence goes on along the minus strand of JAXMHJ010000011.1, from coordinate 70,203 downwards.
AGATGTTGATGATCGTGTAGAAGATCGCGCTGGTGCCCGAGGACAGGGCCAGGGCGGCCATCCCGCCTTCCAGCGCCGCCACGCGCTGTTCCAGCACGTCGGTGGTGGGGTTCATCAGGCGGGTGTAGATGTTGCCCAGTTCCTTGAGGGCGAAGAGGTTGGCCGCATGCTCGCTGTTCTTGAAGACGTACGACGCGGTCCGGTACACCGGGACGGCGCGGGACAGGGTTTGCGCGTCGGGGCTGTGGCCGCCATGCAGGCAGATGGTTTCGAACTTCATGTTCACTCCTCCTCGGTTGGTTTGGACAAAGAGCGTGAACCCTAACGAATCCGCCTCCGGGGGCAAGCTTGATCCTTGTCATACCCCGGGCCGGGGAGGCTGCGGCCGCGCCGAAAAATAGTTTATTTTTCTTCTTGCAACCCGGGAGCATTCGGAAAGAGTGCTCGCATTCCGAGGGATTTCACATCTTCCGGCCCAAAAGCACCCACGCAACGATCACACCGACACTCTCCTTCCCGCCTCCTTCCCGGTTTACGGCTTGACCTCCCTCCCCCTCCCCTCCCTTTTTTACACCCCTTTTGGGCCGAGTTGCGCCCATCCGGTCCCGGCGTGCGTGTCATGCGTTGCGCGACCGGCCAAACCCACATGGCACGAACGTGAAGGAAACAGGAAACTGAAGGAACAAGGAAGATGAACATCTACGTGGGAAACTTGAATTACCAGACGACCGATGAAGACGTGCGCCAGCTTTTCGTGGCATACGGCACGGTCACGTCAGCCAAGGTGATCACCGACAAATTCACCGGCAGGTCGAAAGGCTTCGCGTTCGTCTTTGCCGCGCTGCTGGCCGCGCCGCCGCGGACCGCATACACGCAGTCCGGGCGCCGGCCCCGACATCTCCCGGTGGACGAGGACCAGGTCGTCCTGCAGCTCGGCGAACAGCCGGCCATGGACGAAGCTATCGCGCGCTGCTGGAGAACGAGCGGCAGTTCTTCCGCGGGCGCGGGCAGAATCTGCCGCCGCTGGTGAGCTTGTACAACCAGTTCTCGGTCCTGCACGTCGAGTTCGAAAACGCGGGGGCCCGGGAGGACTTCGAGCGGAAAGGCCTTCCCGGCGTGTTTGTCTTCTCGCGCATCGACCGGTTCGCCGACACCTTCGTCGAGGGACTCGATTCCTCTGCGCGCTCGAGCGGCATCCGGGCGTGCGATGGATGGAGGTGGGGAACGTGACGACGGTGCCGAACCCAGGCGCGATCAGCATCCGGGCGGACCGGGGATCGGACTCCGGCGGGCCGCCGCGCGCGGCGAACGCCTCCGGACCCCCGCGCGGCGAGGACATCCTGCGCAGCGGCGACCCGCGCACCGGCGGCCTCACCGGCAAGGGCGCCATCATCGTGATCATCGACACCGGCATCGACTTCCGGAACTCCGATTTCATCGAGCCCGACCGCCCCGTCTCGCGCATCCTGTACTACTGGGACACGCTGATCTACATGAACCCCAAGTTCGCCTACGGGGCCGAGCTGCCGCCGGTCTCCGCCCCCAACGGCCAGCCGCTGGGCATCGTCTACACCCGCGAGGGGCTCAGCCGGGATCTGCGCGAGCGCCTCCGCACCGTGCCGCTCTACGACATCCAGGGCCACGGCACCTGCTGCGCCGGCGTCGCGGCCGGCAACGGCGGCAATGCAATCGACAATCCGGCCGCCGGGGCGCTTCCGAACACGACCGTCGGCGCGGCCGCCGGAGCGGACCTCATCATCGTGCGCATCGCCTGGCAGACCAACGTCCAGTATTCCTTCCTGCTGGGCGCCATCATCGACTGGGTCGAGTCCAAGGCGAAGACCGACCCGCAGATGAAGGGCCGGCCGATCGTCTATTCGTGCAGTTGGGGTTCCGACTCCGGCGACCGCGCCGGCAACCAGGTGCTGGAGCGCCAGTTGAACGCCCGCTTTCCACTCGACCGGCCGGGCCGCGCGATCTGCCTGGCCGCCGGCAACGACGGCCGGTCCGCCCATCACGGCCGGGCCTTCGCCGGCGGGGAGGCGTGGAAACTCACCTGGGAAACCCGGGGCGGGGAGGAACGGTCCGGCCAGTCCATGACCCTGTACTACGGCGGCGTCGGCGGGATGGAGGACCTGGTCGTCGATTACGTTCCCCCGGAATCCGTCGCCGGCCCGATGCGCGAGAAAATTCGCCAGGCCGTGATCGAGGACTTCGCGCGCACGACCTTCCGCCACGGGATTCTCGGCTCGCTGGTGACCGACGCGCGCTGGAGCCTCCCCATGGGACGGCATGAACTGCACATCACCGTGAAGCGCGGCAGCGGATTGAAGGTGGAAGACGCCTACGTGATGCCGCTGAGCGGCGGCGAGGCGGAGTTCATCGGGGCGTCGCGCGTCTACGGCCGGCAGATCGGCTATCCCTCCGGCGCGGGCAACGCGATCACGGTCGGCAGCTACGACTGGAGCCCGGCCAAGTTCGACAAGCAGGGCCGGTTGATCGAGGCGCCCATGACGGTCGGCGGGCTGTCCGACTACTCCAATCCCGGGCCCGCGCGGATCGGCAAAACCGTGAAGCCCGACATCGTCGCCCCCGGCCAGTACTGGATCGTCTCCGCGCCCGACCCCCGCCAGCTCATCGGCCCCCGCGGGTACCGGGACTTCAACGGCACCAGCGCGGCCACGCCGTATGTCGCGGGGGTGGTCGCCCTGATGATGCAGAAGAAGCCGGCGATCACCCCGGGGGAAATCAAGAGCCTGCTGGCCGCGCACGCCGGCAGGGACCCGGAAACGCTGATTCCGAAAGACCGGCGCGACGGCTGGGGCAACGGGAAGCTCGACGCCGCCGCGGTGCAGCGGATCCTCGGGGCGATCAAGTAGGGAAACGGATCAGCGGATCCAGTCGAAGACGCCCATCGTCTCCAACTGCCCGCGGAGGGTCTTGACCGCATCGGGCGAAAGCGAGCCCGTGGGAAGGCGGGGCTGGCCGACATCGACGCCGAGGAAGCCCATCGTGGCCTTCGCCGCGGCCATGTAGCCGTGGGAGGCGAGGAGCTTGATGATGCGGACGCTGCGGAACTGTTCCTCGCGGGCGGTGACCATATCGCCCCGCTCGAAGGCGGCGATCAGGCGTTGATACACCGGGGCGGCGAAGTTGAAGCTGCTGCCGACCGAACCCTTTGCGCCGGTGGCGAGGGCCCCGAGCATCCACTCGTCGTTGCCCCAGGGAATGTCCCACTTGCCGCCGTCGGCGCGCAGGCACTCGAGATACATCATCAGGTTGGGATTGGTGAACTTGATGCCGGCCAGATTGGGAATGCGGGCGGGGGCGGCGGCGAGGAAGTCCGGCATGGAAAAATTCACGCCGGTGAGCACGGGGATGTCGTAGTAATAGAACGGGATCCCCGGCGCGGCCGAGGCGATCTTCGCGCAGGAGGCGATGAGCAGATCGAGCGTCGACGGCTTGAAATACGACGGGGCGAGGGCGGAGACGGCGATCGCCCCCTGCTCCTGCGCGTGCCGGGCCAGGGCCGCGGAATCGTCCAGGCAGTTGGCGCCGGCGTGCACGATGACCTTCATGGGCGTGCCCTTCGCCACCGCGGCCCAGCGTTCGGCCAGGGCCTTGCGCTCGGTCAGGCTGACCGAATGGCTCTCCCCGGTGCTGCCACCGATGAAGGCCATGGTGATGCCGTTCTTCAGCAGGTGGGCGCACTGCGCCTCGACGGGGGCGAGGTTGAGGGTTCCGTCCGCGTGGAAAGGGGTGTGGGTGGCGGCGACAAGACCGTGGAGTTTTTGCATAAGGATTCTTTCAGGTTGGGATCAGCCAAAGATGGAGAGGTTTTCGCCGCGACGCCCCGGCAGCACGAGGCTGGCGAGGTATCCGACGACAAAGGTGGCGGCGCAGCCGATGAAGGCGAACAGCAGTCCGGTGACCGGTTGCCGGGTGACCTGCATCCACACCACAAGAGCGGTGGCGGTGAACGCCCCGACCATCGCCCCGGTTCCGTTGGCGCGGCGGGTGAAGACGCCGAGGGCGAAGAGCCCGCCCAGCGCGCCGGCGGTCAGACCGATGATGGTGTTGAAGGTCTTGAAGGCCGACTCGATGTTGGAATGGGCCATCCACACCGCCAGGGCGATGCCGAAGGCGCCGGTCAGGATCACGACCCATTTCGCTCCCGCCAGGTAGGTCCGGTCGTCGCGCCCCGGGCGGAAGAGGCGGCCGTCAAAGTCCTTGATATAGGCCGTCGCCATGCTGTTCAGCGAACTGGAGACGGTGGACTGCGAGGCCGCGAACAGCGCGGCGATGATCAGGCCGGATACCCCCACCGGGAGCTGTTGCATGATGTAGAACGGCAGGATGCTGTCGGTTTTGGCCAGGGTGGGGTCGAGCAGCGCCGGGTTGGTCTTGAAAAAGGCGTAGATGGCCGTGCCCATCAGGAAAAAGACCATGGAGCAGAAGATGGACAACACCATGGTGGTCCAGAGCGAGCGCCGGGCGCTCGAAATGTCCTTGGTGGTCACATAGCGCTGCACAACGTCCTGGCTGGAGGTGTAGGGCACCAGGGCGTTGAAGAGGAAGGCCACGAAGAGGACAGCCGCCGAAAGGGTCCCGTCCGCGACGCTGAAATCCGTCCACTTCAGGCTGTCGAAGAGCTTCTCATCGCGCACGGCGATGTCCCACACCGCCGGCAGACCGCCATCCACGCGCAGGATGGACAACACCAGGCAGAGCACGGCGCCGCCCATGAGCACGATGGCCTGCACGGCGTCGGTCCACACCACCGCGGTGATCCCGCCCATCACGGTGTAGATCAGGCAGAGTACGCCGCAGACATAGATGGAGGTGTCGACGCTGATGTCGGACACGGTGGCCAGGGCCAGGGCGGGCAGGTAAAGAACGATGGCCGTCCGCCCGACATGGAAGAGGATGAAGGAGAGGCTGGCGAAGATCCGGGCCGCGATGCCGAAGCGCTTCTCCAGATACTCGTAGGCGCTGGTGAGGTCGAGTTTGCGGAAGAAGGGCAGGTAGAAGAACACCACCATCGGTACGACGATGAGAATGGGGAGCTGGCCGATGTACCACGAGATGTCGGTCTGGTAGGCCCGGGCGGGAATGGCCATGAAGGTGATCGAGCTGAGCATCGTCGCGAAGATGGAGAGGCCCGCCACCCACCACGGCACCCGCTGGCCGCCGCGGAAATAGGCCTCGGTCGAGGAGGCGGAATCGCGCTTCATGAACCAGAATCCGATGTAGATCATGCCGCCGAGGTAGAGGGCCACGACGGTCCAGTTGATCCATCCGAAGGGCTGCGAGGAGGCGGAGGGGCGGAGGAACGAGACGGCGGGCGTGCGCACGGCGGGACGGATCTCCCCGCTCACGACCAGAAAGCCCGGGCCCCGGGGAACCACCGGCGCGGTCACCTGCGCGGGCAGGCCGGCGGGAATCCGCAACGGCTCCGACCAGGTCTTGATCACCGTGTCGTAGGCCAGCACGCCCCGGAGGAATCCCGGATGCGCGGACTTCGGCTGGAAATCGACCAGCGAACCGTCGTCCCCGCCGAGCACCAGGAACGAGGACTGCCCGAAGGCCGGTGCGGGAGAGGGAGCGGCGACGGCGGCGCGCGGCATGTCCGCGATGCGCGCCCAGCCCTTGCCCGGGGTGAACTGGTGGGCGTCCTTGAGATAGGTGCGGACCGGCTTTCCGTCGGGTCCCGCTTTCAGCTCCGCGCCACTGCACAGGAACAGGGAACTCCCCCGCACCGCCATCAGCGGCAGGATGCGCCCCGGACCGTCCCAGACGGCCTCCACGCGCCAGCCTTCCGCGGGCCGGGCGGGATCGAGCGACCACATGCCGCGCACCGCCGTGGTGGCGGCGGGCGACTCCTGCCCGCCGGCGACATACACCCGCCCCTTCAACTCCACGCCCGCGGCGTTGGCCAGGGGTGCCGGAAGATCCGGCAGGGGGTCCGACAGCAGCCGGCCGTTCTCCAGGTGAAGCAGGAACACGCTGGAAAATTCGTTGGTCGCGTCCCCGCCCCCGGCGCACAGGACCCCTCCGGCCAGGGTGATCGACACGCCATACCCGTTCGGCCGGGGCAACCGGCCCGCAACGCGCCAGGCGGCCCCGTCGGCGGGCGTTCCCGCGGCGGAAAGCTCGAGCGCATACACCTGGTCGGTCCACACCTTGGCGCCGCCGTCCCACGGCATCCCGCCCGGGAAGTTCGCGCCTCCCCCGACGATCAGGTGGTTCCCCGACATCCCGGCGAAGGCCCCCGCCACGCCGTGTTCGTCGGGGATCGGCGGCAGCGCGCTCCATTGGGGCGGATTGAACGTGGCGGGCGAGAGCAGCGGCCAGGCGGCCGCCAACGCGGTGATCCATGAAGCTCTCATGAGGTCGCTCCTGTTGACGAGGGTGCCGGCCGGTCCCGCATCTCGCGGATCAGCCGCCAGCAGTACCACTGCATGCGCGGCAGATGGAAGAAGCCCTTCCAGATGTTGCCCTTGGTGGTGGTCGAGATGCGTCCGTCGCGATGAAGGTAGCCGTACCACTCGCCGTGCTCGGGGTCGTGGAACTTCGCGTGGGCCCAGTCGGACACGTCGCGATGCCAGCGGGCGTACTTTTCTTCCCCGGTGAGCTGGTGCGCGAGCAGGGTCGCGATGACCGCCTCGTTGTGCGGCCACCAGAACTTCATGTCATGCCAGTACTCCTGCACCGGCAGGTTCTTCACGTCGCGGAAATAGGTGATGCCGCCGTGCTCGCGGTCCCAGCCCCACTCCCACATCAGGTCGAGCATCCGGCAGCCCAGCTTCACCAGCGCGGGATCCTTGCGGTGCTTCGCCTCGTGCAGGATGAACCACGCGCCCTCGATGGCGTGACCGGGATTGAGCAGGCGGCCGTCGACGTGGTCGACGAACGACCCGTCGGGGGCCACCGCCTCGAGGACCGCGCCCAGTTCGGGTTTCACGAAGTCGCGCGCGATCTCGGCGATGCAACGGTCGATCAGCCCGTCCACCCGGGGGTCCCCGATCGTCTCGCGCACGGCCTGGGCGGTGGCGATGGTGATCATGGGGCCGACGAGGCCCTTCATCGGCCGGGTGTCGGTGAACTTGGCCGGCAGCAGGCCGGGTACCGTGGCATAGTCGATCACCTTGCCCAGCAGGTCGCGCGCCTCCCCCGCCGCCCGCTCGTCTCCGGCGGCCTTCGCATACGCGGCGAAGGCGATGCAGGCGAAAGTCTCGCTGAAATAGTAGCGTCGCTTGCGGATCGGCCGTCCGTCCTGCGTGACATGGAAGAACATCCGCCCGTCGGCGTCGAAGCCGTGTTTGCGCAGGAAGTCGATGCCCAGCTTCGCCCACGCCAGCCATTCGGGCCGGGGCTCGACGGTGAGATACATCGTCGAGAGCATCCACGACGTCCGCCCGGTCTGCCAGATCCCCTTGTCGGTGTCGATGAGCGTCCCGTCGCGGTCGCGGAAGAGCAGGTAGCCCCCGTGCTCCTCGTCGGCGGCGCGCGGAAACCAGAAGTTCAGCGTGTTGAAAAGTCCGTCGCGATAACGGGTTTCGAACTCAAGCAAATCATATGGAGGGATGCGGTGATCAGGCATATATGTACTTGAAAGGAACATATGGACTTGGGAGGGTGGATTATGCAAGCAGGATGTTTTGAAAAAATGGCCGGGCCGCGGAGCTTGCGGCTGCGGGGCGTTTTAACGGTTGTTGCGGCGCTCATGTTCGCGACGGGGGCTGCAAATTTTGCCGTGCCCGCCCGGGCGGCGCTGACCCTTCCGGCATGGCTGGGCGACCACCTGGTCGTACAGGCCGGACAGCCGGTCCACCTGGAGGGTTCGTCCGACCAGGGCGGCCTGGTGATCGTCAGCGCCGGGGACGAACGCGTGACCTCGACGATGACCGGCACCCGGTGGACCGCAACACTGGCGGCGCGGAAGGCGTCGACGGAGGCGTTTTCGATCCGCATCGAGGCGGGGGCGGAGTCGGTGACGATCCAAGACGTCCTGACGGGCGAGGTCCTGCTGTGCGCGGGGCAGTCGAACATGGACATGCCGGTGGCGCGGATGGAAACCGCCGCCGGGGAACTCGAGGACGCCGACCGCCTGGGCGGGGTCTTGCGGCTGCTGGACTTCACCGCGTGCAATCCCGGCAAGCGGGCGATGACACCGGCGGAACTGGGGCGACTGGCGGAGGGCCGTGTGTACGAGGGCCGCTGGACGGTCGCGAGCCGCGCATCGGCCTCCACCTTTTCGGCGGTCGGCTGGAGCGTCGCCCGCCGCGTGCAACACGAGCTGGGCGTGCCGGTGGGCGTGGTCGATGTTTCGGTCGGCGGATCGCCCATGATGGCGTGGATGTCGCCGGAGTCCGTCGCGCACGCCGCGCCGGGGTTCGTGCCGGCCGACTGGAGGACAAACCCCCGCTATCCGCCCTTCGCCCGCGACCGGGGCGGACTGCATCTGCGCCCCGCGACGGCGGAGGCGGAAGTTGCGAATCACCCCTACGCCCCGGGCAGCCTGCTGCGGCAACTGCCGTGGACGCCGGCCGCGCGCTTCCGCGCCCTCCTGTGGTATCAGGGCGAAACCGACGCGGAGTTGCTGGACGCCAAGGCGAACGCGGCGACCCTGGACGCGCTGCTCGACGGCTTCCGGACGCATTTCGGGCCGGACGCGCCGCCGGTCTGCATGGTGCAACTTCCGCGCATGAACCGTCCGGGCTGGGTGGAGTTCCGCGAGGTGCAGCAGAAAGCCGCCGACGCCAGGGACGATGTCGATCTCGTGCCCGCGATCGACACCGGCGACCCCGCGGACGTGCATCCGCGCGACAAGGCGCCCATCGCCGAACGCTTGGCCTCCATCGTGGTGGCCCGCATCCAGGGCCGCCCCCTTCCCGTCTTCCCCCGCGTTGGCAAGGTGCGATTCGAGGAGGATGGCCGCGCGATTGTGGAAATCACCGGCGCGGACCGCCTGACCCGCGAGGGGCCGGGCGAATCAAGCGGCTTCGCACTCGCCGGCGCGGACCGCGTCTTCCACCCCGCGCAGGCCGAGGCCGCCGGCGCCATGATGATCCTGCATTCCCCCGACGTCCCCCGACCGGTCGCAATGCGCTACGCCTGGGAGCCGGCCCCGCTGGTGGTCTGGCGGAACGAAACCGGTCACCCGCTTTCCCCGGCGCGGACCGACGATTGGTGAGAGGGTGGACGTTACGACCCAGTCGGATGACTGGACGGTCGAGTTCCAATGGCGCCGGGGTACTGGTCTGGCGCTTAAATACTAAGTACAGGGCCCCGTTCATAGCCGGCGGTCGCCGGCGGAAGCTCCTCTCGGAAATCCCAAGAGTCGGTTAAGTTAGCACCATTCGGGCAGACCCCGATCGTCGGAAATCGCGTACGGCGTCAGTTTGGTCGGTCCTAGCTACCTGTAGAATTTCACTTCTAACCCCATAGTAGTCTTAAAATACTTCCGAATCGCCTCCAAGGCGGATTCCAGTCGTATACCATCGGGTACTTCGCGAGGAATTTCAACCGCCCACGGGCCATCATCAACACGGACATCAAATGCAAATTCCATCACTCCCATTTCGTCCCTATATTGCAAAATACGTGAGCGAACATGAACTACGGAATCTTCTGGGTGATTATTCATTGATGCGTCCAATGTTGTTAGGGCACGAATATACGGATCCGGGGATCAGTCCGTACAAATGCACAAACCGGGAAAGGGCCCGGTCGTGCGAAACCACCTTCGGCCCTGAAATTGGCGATGCCGGGTCCGGGCCGTTGCCGGGCGGAGGATGGACGAAGGTCGGCGGGTGACGTTGCGGGGCGGCGGGAGAGGCGCGGCGGGGAGAGTTCGGCCGCGGAGGCGGGCTCGGGGCGGCGGGTCGTTGGACGCGTAAAGCGTTTCCGGTGGCCGGAAACACATCGCCAAATTGTTTCCGGGAACCGGAACGGTTCCGGGCCGGGCGGGCTGGACTGCGGGAAGGCGGTCATGCAAGGCAAAATGGTTATCCGCAGCGGGGTTGAATGGCGAGGCAAAAGCCCGGGACTGGCGCGGCCAGCCCGGACCGCCACCGCTCGGTGGCCCCCCGCTGCACCGTGCCAAGGCCGGGAGTGAAGGCTTGTCGGAATCGGCCACTGAGCGGTGGCGGTCCGTGTGGTTGCCGCACGGCAATCAGGCCCTTTCCACCCGCAAAACGGGGCCGAGCTTCGCTTGCCCCCGCACCCGGAGGCGGCCTTTGCCCGCAGCCGCAAGCTCCGAGGCCCGCATGGCGGACAGAGCGGACCGACGACTGGTGAGGCGGGCCGGTCCGGCACCTCAGTAGAGCTTCTTCCCGTAGACCAGGAAGCTCCGGAAGTGCCAGCGCCCGTTGCCGGGCTTGGAGCCGTCGGCCGGGGCCGCACGTTCGATGCGCACGAACCGCGCCCGCGCAGCCTTGCCCTGCAGGTCGATGCGGAAGAGGGCTTCGGGCTGCTCCACGCGGGCGACCTCGGTGTAGGCCTTGCCGTCGGTCGAGACGCTGACCTTGAGCGGGGCGGCCCATTTGAACTCCTCCTGATCGGCCGCGTATTCGTAGCGGTTCAGCAGCACGATGCCCGACACGTCGCTGTCGCCGGCGAGCTGCACCTCGGCCCAGGGCTTCTCCTCGTTGTTGGTGTCGAGCCAGCCGGGCATCGAGCCATCGAGGATGGCGGCGTAGGACAAGGGTTTGTCGTAGCCGCACGCGCTGCTGGAGCGCAGCATGCCCTCCTTGCTCAGCAGCATGCCGGGGAAGGGCTCGCATTTTGGCGCAGCCGCAGCCTGCTGGGGATTGAGATGCACATCCCCGGGTTGCAGCGCGGGCAGCATCGCCGCCGCCATCGCGGTCCATTGGCGGTAACTGGCCGGGTCGCCGGCCTCGCTCGACTTGCGAATGCCCTGCGCGATCATGCCGGCCTTGAATCCCGCGTCGAGCTTCCCACCCTGGGCCGTGAAGAACTTTTCCACCGCCGCGGCGTAGTCCGCGCTGGTGGCGGGGTTGCCGGCAAACCGGTTGCCCCCCCAGCCCATGACCACGGCGAAGATCCAGTTGTTGTTGGGATTCTCACTGCGGTGGATCGACAGAAGTTCGCCGAAGAAGGCCGCGGCCAGCTTGGGATCGCCGATCTGGTCGGCCTGCCAGTTGAAGTTTCCGTGGATGCCGTCGTACCCCAGCGGCCGGTCCCCTTTTCCTGCGTCAGCTCGCGGTTGATGGCGAGCAGCAGATCGACGCGCTGCGGGGGCGTCATCTTGGGCAGGCAGCGTCCCGCGCAGCGTTGGGCCATGGCGAAGCCGGCCTGGTTTTCCACGGCGAAGTTCTTCGCGGCGCGCACCGCCAGCGCCGCCCAGCCGGCGTCGTCCAGCGCGGCGGGATCGGCCTCGAGCGCCTTCACATAGGCGAGCCAGGTTCCGTAATTGAGCGGCTGCGCGGCGATGGCGGCTTCAAAGGTCGCCTTCCAGGCGCGCGCAGGGGTCGCCGCGCCCTTCTCGACCTCGCGTTGCGCCGCCGCCAGCCAGGCGAGCCGGGTGGCGGTCAGGAAGGCCGGACGGTCGGCCTCGACCGGCTCCCACAGCCGCGCCGCGGTGCTGTAGCCGGTGCCCTCCCAGCCCCACGCACCGAAACCGGTCGCACCGGGACCGGAGACGTCGTTGCCGATCGGCCAGTCGTTGCCGAGCCGCACGATGTAGGCGCAATGGCCGGGCTGACCGACCGTGGTGGAGGGCACGCCGTGCGCGTAGGCCGCCGCGGCGCCGTACTTCGAGAGCGCGCCGCACACGCCGCCGACCTTGCGGCTTGTCACCAGGAAGTCATGCGCCCAGGGCGCGTGATAGGGCCAGGCCTGCACCGAGTCGCCATAGACGTTGGGGTCGATGTACCAGATGCTCCAGCAGGCGCCGAGATAGTCGCCCGCGGTCATCTGGCGGTCGTCCAGCATGTACTGGTAGTGGCGCGCCGTTCCCTCCATGTAGATGGCGAAGCGCATGAGCCGCACGGTGAGGTCGGCGAATCCGATGTGCAGCAGGCCCTCCTTCCACGCCCGCTGGACGTGCTTGAAGCGGTCAAGCAGCCGGTAACGGTTGAAATTGGCGTCGGAGGACAACGCCATCGCGGTGGCCAGGCGCTGGAACAGGGGATCGTCGAAATCGGCCTTCGCGTGCACCCACAGGAAGCGCAGGTTCTCCAGCGACTGTCCGTAATTCGCCGGCCCGGAGGCGAGAAACGATTCCATCCAGTCGGGGTTGTCGAGGAAGGTGGCGAGGAACGCGGGCCCGCCCGGGGCGGCGGCGACGGCGGCCACCTGCCCGGTGGTGCAGGCGCGGATCAGCTCCGCCCGGGCCAGTTCCTTGCGCAGGGTGACGACGGCGGTGGCGGGCGCGTTGCCCGCGGCGGAGAGGGCTGCGAGCAGCTCCTTGTTCCACGCGGCCACATCGCCCTTGATGCGCGCCAGCAGGGTGGCGTCGGCGTCCGGCGCGGGTTCGGGGGCCTTCCAGTCCGCCGGCGCGGCAAAGTCCGGGTTGATGGCGAAGACCCCGGCGTTGTTGGTCCGGTTGGTTTCGGCGGCGATCTCCACGCGCAGCGCGTACGCCCGCCCGGGTTGCCAGGCGGAGGCGTCGAGCTTCATCTGCGCGTTTTTGCCCGGGCCGACCTCCACCTGGCCCTCCACCGGCGCGGCCTGCGCCACGAGCGTCGCGCCGTCCATCAGCGCGCAGCGGACCACCTGGACGGTGTTGGTGCCGCCGGCGTGGTTGATGGCGATGGTGTAGGGCCCCGCGTGGTCGAACGGAATGGCCGTGTCGGTCATGTCCCACGTCTGCACGCCGGGCTTCACCTGATCCGGCCCCCAGCCGTAGGTGAGCATCGGCACCTCGCTCTTCTTGTACATCGCCTGATACCCCCGCGCGCCGATCCCCCAGAAGGTGTCGGGGTCGAACGCGGCGATCTCGCGCTGCACCGCGAAACGCTGTTCCTGGTGGTTCGGCCAGCGCTTGTGGATGTGGTATTTGGCGATCCAGATGCGCTGAATCTGCTCGTGCGTGAGCACCTTGTTGCGCGGGTCCTTGAGTTCCGCGTCCACCGAGGCGAGAGCGGCCTCGAAGTCGGCGTCGGTCGCGCCCGGCTTGGAAATCATGTCGTTCCAGTTCGGCTTGGCCGTCCACGGAACGCCGTTGCGCGGATCCCCGCCGAAGCCCAGCCAGCGCACCGCGCCGCTTTCATCCTTGGGGTCGGCTTCGCGGATCTGCTTGTGGATCTCCGCGTAGCAGTTCCCGTTGCCGGCCCAGTTGGCGTTGCCCATCGAGTCGAGGCCCTGTCGCAACAGTTCGGCCTTCGCCGGGCCTTCCGCCTTCGCCGCCTGCGCCCACAGCTCGTCGCGTTTCACCCGCACCGCCTCCAGCGTGCGCACCGACGCCACCAGTTCGGCCACCGTTTTCTGCCGGGGCTTTTGATCGGCGGCCACCGCGCGACCATGCGCGTCCATCAGCGCGATGCGCGGATATTGCCCGCCGTCCCACCACGAAAATTTCGCGTTCTTCATCGCCAGCATTTGCGCCGCCGCGACGCGCTGCAGGTCGTCGGCCATCTGCGGGTCCGCCACAAAGGCGGCGCGCAGGGTTCCCGGGACATGCTGACCCCACACGCCCTGGCAGACCAGGCGCACCGACACCTCCGCCCCGGCGGGGACGGCGGTCGCCAGCCCCACCAGCAGCGTGCGGCGTTTGTGATAGTCGCCATGCGCGTTCCAACCCTTGTCCGCCGCGGGATCCCCGTCCACCGCCTGCCACGGGCCCAGGTTGTTGTCCACGAACTCCGACCACGCCGCGCCCGCCTTCACGGCGACCCGCCGGTGGACACCTCGATCTCGCCGATCACGAAGTTGCCGTTGCCGGCGCGGCCGGGGCCGTTGCCCGGCAGGTTCGGCGCCGTGGGGAAGTCCAGCCGCAGCACCGCGCCGCCCCGCGCGGTTTTCATCGCGAGGACGAGCGTGTCCTTCGCGGGATTCTTCGTCTCCGCGGCGTCCACCGCGAAGGTCCCGTCCGCGCCCCGGGGGGACACCACCTTTTCCAACGACTCCACGGCGGTGATCTCGCTGTCCGGCGGCGGCGCGGCGTCGGCCGTGCCCCGGGCGAGGCGCAGGGGCGGGTTGGAGCCGATGCGCGTCTCGGAGAGACCCGTCACGCCGCACTTCTCCTCGGTGCAGCGCCCGTGCACCGCCTGCCCGCCGAGGATCTCCGGTTTGTCCACCGTCACCAGCACGAAGCCCTTTCCGAGTTCCGCCGCGAAGGCCTTGTCCAGCCACAGCTCGCTGTAAATCCGTTCGCCCAGGGGATTCCAGTCGCTGCCCCGCTGCAGCACCACGATGTCCCGCCCGGTGCCCCTGGCGAGCCTCAAGGCCTCCTCATAGTCCGGCGCGTGGAGCGCCGCGGGCGAGGCGGCGAGTTCCGGCGGAATGGCCGGTGCGGCATCTTCGGCGCGGACCGGCTGCGGCTGCGCGGAAAACGCGGCTGCGAGGAGAAGAACGGCGGGGCGAAACAACGGGTGGGCGCTCAAGGTGGATCCTGGGTGGGGGTTTCGGAGGACGCTCCGGACATGAGGATTTTCCGACCCATTCGACGGATGGGCGCGATGGTGATTCTCAGCCTTCATAAGATATTTTTCAACCACTCCGGGCGCAACGGCGATTCACTGACCGTCCTTGGACGACTAGTCCCGCTGGTTTGATTCCTCCCTTTGCGGTCTTCGCGATCTTCTGTTATTTATTTTTCTATTCCCGCTCCAGACGCCCGGATAACCGGGGACGTCAGCAAAACGACGGTGCGCCCAGCACTCGGGGCTGGTCGGAGCCGCAGCTTGACGGCGCCATGAACGCCTGCCAGCCTGATGACTATGAAAACATTCCACCGCGTGATGGACCGCCGCTCGTTTCTTCACCGGGCCGCCGCATGGGGAGGCGGGCTGGGTCTGGGCCTTCCGTCCGCCCTCGCGGCCTCCGACCCTCCCCTGCCCCGCCGCACCCTCGGACGCACCGGACTTGAGGTGACGGTGTGCGGGCTGGGCTCCGCACCGGTCGGGCACAGCAAACCCGGCGCGGCCGCAGGCGTGCCGGTCTACCGCGCCGCGCTGGAGGCGGGCATCAACTATGTCGACACCGCCCACTACTACGACGACGCGGAAACCTATCTCGGCGAACTGGTGCCGGAATGGCGCGACCGCATCGTGCTCGCGACCAAAATGCGGTCGGACGGCGCCGACACCGCCGCCCGCCGGGCCAACTGCGCGTGGCAGTTCGAACAGTCGCTGCGGCTGCTGCGCACCGACCACGTGGACGTGCTGCACCTGCACAGCGTCGGCGGCTTCGAGCCCGCCGACCTGCTCGCGCCGGGCGGCCCGCTGGACTACGCGCTCCAGATGAAGGCCGAGGGCAAGACCCGCTTTGTCGGGATCACCGGACACAACCGGCCCGCGAACTTCCTCCCGCTGCTCGCGACCGGCAAGATCGACGTCATCATGGTGGCGCTCAACTTCGTGGACCTGCACACCTATCCGTTTGAACGCGACGTGCTCCCCGAAGCGCGCAAGCAGAACTGCGGCGTCATTGCGATGAAGGTGTTCGGCGGCCACTCGAAGGGCTTCAGCGGCTACAAGAACGCCGGCCCCGCGCGCATGCCCAGGGAATGGATGGCCGAGGGCTTCCGCTACACGCTCTCCCTGCCCGGCGTGGCCTGCAACGTCATGGGCGCCTACCGCGCGGAGGAGATCCGCGAATGCGCCGGCTGGGCCCGGGCCTTCGCGCCGCTCACCGCCGCCGCGATGGAAACCCTGCGCACCCGCGGCCGAGGCGCCGCCCCGGAGTGGGGCCCTCGGTTCGGGCCGGCGATTTAATCCGCATCCGCCCGCACGCGCTTCCGTTCGGCTTCCACCCCGGCCGCCAGCGCGTCGTCCTTTCCGACCCGGGCGCCGGCCTCCATTCCATCGAGCCAGCGCAGGTATTCCTCGCGCGTGTGGCGGCGGAGCGGAGCGATTTCGCGTTCGGCCTTTTCCGGGGCGGCCAGATACTGCCGGCGATAGGTCACCAGTTGGACGGGCAACCCGGCCGGGACCTCGGCCGCAAGCGGACCGGCCTTCACGGCCTTGATCTCCGCATCCAGCACATCCACCTGCGCCTGTTGCTTCGCGCGTTGCAGGCTGGTGCGCATGCTTCCCAGCACGGTCAGATAGTTCTGGCGGGCCAGATCGATCTTGGCCTCCCTGGTTTTCTCATATTCCGCCATGGCCCGCTCGTAATTCTCGGCCGTGGGTTTCAAGGCCGCGGGTAAACCGGGATCCGGAGGCGCGGCCCAAAGCGGCACCGCCACACAGAGAAGAATGAGCGGGGTCTTCATGACGTTCGCGATACCGCCCGCGGAGTCGTATTCAATGTGTAAATAACAAATCCCGACCTCCTCGCCGGCCGGCGAGGGCGATCCTCCAGGCTATTTGGAAAACTCCGTCAGCAGGCGGCCGTCCTTCGCCCCGAGCAACCGAACCTTGAGCGAGGTTGCATCAGCCTGGAGCAGCATCACGGTCCCCTCCTCGCTGCCCTGCAGGGCCGGGCCCCCGCCCACCAGGGAGGGCCAGGGCGCCGCCACGCCGGGCGTCTGCGGCTTCCGCCAACCGTGGTCTTGCCCGGACAGCATGATGTCGGGATGGTAGTCCTTCAACAGGGGCGCCCACTGATCGCGCGCCCGCAGGGAAAGCCAGGGGCTGTTGTACAGGGGGATGTGCGACAGGAAGACGCGCCAGCGGGCGTCCCCGCCGACCCCCGCCTTGACCTGGCCGGCAAGCCACGCGGTCTGATTCTTCCGCACCTGCTGCCACAGGGCCGGGTTCTTGTAACTGGTCAGGGGCGTCTTGTCGTCATCATCCTCGCCCGTGTCCATGGCCAGGAAGGAGACCGGTCCCGCCCGCCAGGTGAATTGCCACCGGTCCTCGCCCCACGGCCGCCCAGGGTCGAGGTCGGGCAGGTCGAACAGGTAACCCAGCCGGTTGGCAAACCCTCCGCGGGTCTCGTGGTTGCCACGCACGTAGAGGATCGGTTTGCCGGCCCCGTCGAGCTGTCGCACAAAGGCGTTCCAGGTCCGGAAGACCTCGTACGCCCCCTCCTTCGGCGACGGGTCGGCCATGCAGTCGCCCAGGAGGATCGACGCCTCGAAATCCTCGGGCCGGACGTGGCGCATCAGGGCCGCCAGCGTCGCGTCCCGGTTGTGCAGGTCGTTGCAGGCGATGATGCGCAGCGTTTCCGCCCGAGGGTCGGG
This sequence comes from Kiritimatiellia bacterium, assembly GCA_046346795.1. Classification (GTDB taxonomy): domain Bacteria; phylum Verrucomicrobiota; class Kiritimatiellia; order SS1-B-03-39; family UBA6053; genus JAXMHJ01. Next base: position 52,889 of record JAXMHJ010000011.1, on the reverse strand, counting down.
GGTGCGAAACGTGCACGCCGGAGCGGCTTCATCCCGGCCTTCCAGCTTGTACAGCACCCGGTACTCGTGCGGGGACCCGGGCTGGAGCTTCGCAACGCGGATCTTCCATGCGGTCCATGGCGTGCCCGGGATGGCTGCGGCCGCGCCGCGAATCTCGCCCGCCTCCGCGTCGAGCGTCATGCGCACGTCTTCCGCGCCCTGCGCCAGCAGGCAGACGGTCATGCCGTCCGGGGTCGGGTTCTGCAGGTAAGGTCCGATCACCTTGGGCAGGGGCGCGGGAGCGGATGCCACCGCGGCGGCACCCGGGAGGAGAAGGAGGGCCGGAAGCAGCCGGAGGGCGGCGCGCAGGAGGACGTGGTGTTTCATAGGAGGATTTTTGCAGATCATGTCGACCCGGCCCATCTCCCGATCATTCCTTCATATCCCGGCGTTTAGCCGTGGTTCGGGAATCAGGCCGCCTGCCAGCCGATTTGTCATTCAACGCGGGCAGCGGCAGGTAATCGAAATCGAGGATCATCTTTTCCGCGAGGGCCAGGCGGAGATCGTGCTCCACCGCGGCGAGCGCCGGATTGCCGCTGAGGTTCACGAGTTCGGAGGGATCGGCCTGAAGATCGTAGAGTTCATAGACGGGCCGCGGACAGGTGAAATAGGCGCGGGTCAGCGCGGGATCCAGCGTGCCCGCCGCCTGCGCGGCATTCATCTGCGTCCAGGCGGCGCCCGCGACGCTGTCCACCGGGCTGTAGGGAATCCACGGCGTGCAGTTGTAGATGAGCTTGAAGCGGTCGCCACGCACCGCGCGGGCGAGATCATAGCCGTTGCTGGTCATGTCGGCGGCGACCGGGGCCGACCCGTGCGGACCGCGCTCGACGAACACATGGGTGCGCGGGGTGTGCGGCGCCCCGCGGAGCAGGGGGGCGAAGCTGACGCCGCTCATGCGCGGATCGGGTTTGAGGCCCGCCGCGTCCAGCAGGGTCGGAGCGAGATCCTCGCCACTGAGCAGCGCCCGGGATTCACCGCCGGGCTGGACCACGCCGGGCCAGCGCACCACGCAGGGCACGCGCGACCCGGGGTCATACAGCGACCCCTTGCCGTGCGGCATCGCCATGCCGTTGTCCCCCAGGTAGACCACCAGCGTGTTGGTGGAGAATCCCCGCGCGCCGACCACATCCAGCACCGACTTGATCTGCAGGTCCAGCCGGTTCACCTCCCCGCAGTAGTCGGCCAGTTGCTCGCGCACCCCGGGCAGGTCCGGCAGGTGCGGCGGCAGTTTGAGACTGGCCGGATCGGGCCGGTCCGTCATCTCGTTCCAGGGATGATGCGGGTTGTTGAAATTCACCCAGAGGAAGAAGGGCTTGCCGGCCGGCTTCCGGTCCAGAAACTCGGACACCTTCGCCTCCACGCCCTCGCCCTTGCTGACATCGAGATAGTCGACCCGCTCCGCAAAGGTTTTCATCCCGTGCCGTTCCAGCAGGGCGTTGAGCTCCGGCGCCTTCGAGTTCGCCCCGTCCAGGTGGAACGTCCGACCGCACACCCCGGTGAAATAGCCGGCCTGCCCGCGCAGCAGTTCGGGGAGGGTGACCTCCTCGCGCGGCAACGGGGAGCTGAAGCGCGTGATGCGGGCGGCGACCGGCGAGCGGCCGGTCATCAGCGCCGCCCGGGAGGGCACGCACTGCGGGGCCGAGGTGAAAAATCCATGGAATCGCATTCCCTCCCCGGCCAGCCGGTCGAGGGTCGGAGTCCGGACATTGGCATCGCCGTAGCAACTGAGGAAGGGGTAGCTGTGGTCGTCGCCGAGGAGCAGCAGGAGGTTCGGCCGCTCCGCGGCGCGAAGACCGCCGGCGAGAAAGGCGAGCAGACAAAACAGACGGATCGGATGAACGTTCATAGTCTATGGACGCCTCTTCCCCCCGGTCATTCGCTGCAGGGCGCACGCAAATTCCGCCGCGGCCGCAGCCTCCACGGCCGGCGTGGCGTCCATTCGAAAATGCGCACTTCCGGCTTGAGTCCGGGGCGATTCGGACTTTATTGTCCGAATACATATGAAACCCCTCCCCCTCGCCGACCTCCGCCCCCTCGATCCCCTGCCCGTCACGCCAAGGCCCGCGGGCTTCGCCCTCTGGGAGATGGGCTTCCGACCCTTCTTCCTCGGCGCGGCGCTCTGGGCCGCAGCGGGGGCGCTGGTCTGGCCGTGGCTGTTCGGGGCCGGACGCCCCCTTCCCGCGGGTCTCGATCCTCTTTTCTGGCACCGTCATGAGATGCTCTTCGGCTTCACCTCCGCGGTCATCTGCGGATTCCTGCTCAGCGCGCCGGGCAGTTGGACCGGACTGCCCATGCCCCGGGGCCGGCCGCTGGCCGCGCTCTTTCTCCTGTGGGTTGCCGGACGGCTCTGCATGGCCGCGCCCGCCTGCCCGCCCGGGCTGGCCATGGCGGTGAACGTCCCGCTGCTGCCCCTGATGGCGGGGATGGCCGTCGTGCCGGTCCTGCGCAAGCACCAGTGGCGGAACGCCGCGCTGCTCGTCCTGCCCTGCGCCCTGGCGGCGGTGCAGGCCGCGATGCATCTCGGCCGCATGGGGGTTCTGCCCGGCGCGACGCTGTGGGCGGGCGATGCGGCGCTGATGCTCATCCTGGTCCTGATCAGCGTGATGGGCGGGCGCATCATGCCCTTCTTCACCAGCCGCGGACTTGGGTTGCCGCCGCCGAAACCGCTGGTCGTCCTGAACTGGGCGGCCCCCGTCACGCTGCTGGTGGCGTCGGCGCTGCACATCGCGGGCGCCCCGGCGGGGGCGCGGGAGGCCGCCTGGCTGCTTGCGGGCGTGACCGCCGCCGTGCGTCTGATCCGCTGGTACCGCCCGGGCATCCTGGGAAACCCGTTGCTGTGGAGCCTGCACGCCGCCTTCGCCTTCCTGGTGGCGGGCTGCCTCTTGCAGACCCTCTCGGCGGCGGGCTGGGTCGCCTTTCCGCTGGCCCGCCACGCCCTCACCGTGGGTTGCATCGGCCTGGTCTGCATGAGCATGATGAGCCGCGTCTCCGCGGACACACCGGACGGCCGCTGCGCGTCGACGCCCCCACCCTGCTCGCCCTGCGCCTCGTGCTCCTCTCGGGTTTTGTACGCGTGCTCCTCCCGCTCGCCTTTCCCGCCCTCTACCTCAAGGCCGTGACCGCATCGGGCCTGATCTGGGCGGCGGCCTTCGCGATCTGGTTTGCCGCGCACCTGCGCATGCTCACCCGGGCGGGATCTTGACTGGTGAGAATTTCGTCCATGGAGGCTGCGGCTGCGATCAAACGGAACGCAGACGCTCGGCGGCCTCACCGCGCGGCGTCCAGCAGGGAGCGGGCTTCCGTGCATTTGCCGGCATACAGCAAGTCGGAGGCCTGTTGCAGCTTCGCCGCCAGAGTCGCATCCCCCGCGACCTGTTTTCGCAGTGTGTACAACTTGACCGGAAGACGGAGGTCCTCCGGGGTGAACGCCGCCCTCGCCGGCAACGCGGCTTGCACCATCTCCAGATACCGGTAACCGTTTCGAACCGTTGGTTCGATCACCGTTCCCTCCCCGTAATCGTTCCAGGTTGCAATCTGGACGATTTGAGTCCGCCCCGCGAGGGCGAGCGATAGCGTTTCCTTGAACGTGTTTCCGCCGCGGCTGTCGATGAAGCCGTAGCTCTCATGCAGCCCGGCTTCGCGATAGATGTCGCGGAAACCGGGAAAAACAACCGGGATGGATCGCTCGTGTGAACGGAGTTGTTCGAGATACGCGAGCCAGACCTCGCGAGGGATCTCCTTGCCGCCGCTTACCGGCGGCCAGCCGAACGCGCCGTCGAGTCCCGCGCCCTGTGACAGATGGGGCAGACCGAAGAGCCACGGCGGATTGGGCGAGCCCGACCGGATGGTGCTCCATTGCTCACCGGTGAAATACCGCGGCCCGAAGATCATCGACACCGGCCGTCCATCCAGGCTGACGTAGGCGGGATCGCTGAAACAATGACGGGCCAGCCAGGTCATGGCCCGGACTCCTTCGTCAACCGCCTCGCCCTCGGGCAGGCGCCCGGCTTCCACCAGGTGCCGCACACTCTGGTCTTCATAGCAAATGGCAAAACGAAGTCCCGCCCTCTTGGCGTGCGTGATCAGGTGCTGAGTGTTTGTGTGAATAGCCGCGTAATCGCGAAAATCCGCGGTTCCGTACCAATCGATGACCACACCATCGATCCCGGCGAATTTCATCAGCAACACCTGGCATTCCAACGCGTGCTCGTCGCCGGAATCGTACGGTCCGATGATGGGCGCGTCGTGGGACGCGACTTCCCGGGTTCCATCGCCGCGGAGGGTCTCGGGATTAAAATGGTTCATGGTCCAGTGCCAGCCCCAGGCGCCGCTGACAGGCTTGGAGGCGTACCACGGCATATAGTGCGCCAGCACGAGCCTGCCGGGTGCTTCCGCGCCCGACGCCGTTGCAATGGCCATGACCAGCCCGACGGCGAGTTGAACAAGGAGGCGTCGGCGTGGACACTTCATGTGCGTGTTCTTCGGCGGCAGCCCACTCGACCGCTCCAGAAATCCAGCAAGCCGCCAAGAAGGTGAATTACGCGCATGAGGTTCTCCAGCAAATAGACGACCAGGTCGAATGTTCTCGTCACTTGTCGGATGGGTTTTCCGGCCGGGGGAATTGCGGCGGCGGCGAAACGGAGGGGCGACACTCCTGTCGCCCTCCACCTTGGCCTGGCTGTATCCCGGACACCGATCTTACCCCCAGAACGCGATAAAGTTCAAATAGTTGGCCTCGAGTGCCCGCAGGGAAAGCTCGCGCAGTTCAGGAGGCTCATACTGGAATGCTTTTCCTCGACTTTTTATCGCGGATCCAAGCGGAGAGCCATGGATCAACCTTTTCCAATATAGAACCAGCGGTCCTAATCCAGCAGTCAAGCCCGAAAGAAACCATGCGACACGCACCTTGATTTGTGTTTGGTTTCTCTGGATAGATCAATGTGGGCAAAGTAGAACGCCAGCGCCAAATATGGCGGCAGCAAAAATCAGAAAGAGAAGTACTTCGCTTGGAGTCAGACCCGCATTCGCAGAGGATCGCATCATCGGTGCAGAATAGAAGTAGCCAAACTGACGTTGATAAGCGTGCCACACCCATGAGATTAGCCGATGAGCCAGAATCGCTCTGGCGGTGCACAGTGTCATGTCATTTCGAACCTCCAAACATCGTTACGCATCCGACTGGCAGCCCCGCCGGGGCGGAGAAAGTCCGCTTACGGCAATGGACGGGGGAAAAGGTATCCCCGGAAGCAACACTCGTGCAAGTGCAATCCGGGTGCCCGGAGTGATTGGGAAAGGATGGGAGGGCATCGGGCGCCGGCAAGCAGCACCCCTACGCCCTCCGCGCATTTCGCGATCTCCTCGAGAGCATCCTATCCTTGGCGTCTTTGCGTCTTGAGGCCGCGGCAGCGGCCGGGCGTGAGACCCGAAATCCCCAAGCGTCGGCCCTACCGAATCCGCTCGATCTCCAGGCAGTCGACATACACCGCGCGAATGGCGGAGGTCGCGCCGCCCTTGAGATCGAACCGGCCCGGGCCGATCCAGAAGTAGTGGTCCCGTTCCGGCACCCATTCGGCGACGTCATACCAGGCGTAGTCCGCGCCGACCTCCGCCACCTTGCGTTCCGCGCCGCCGTAACTCTTGCGACCGGATGGGTCGTATACCCCGGCCCAGAAGGCTTCCCCCTCGCGACCGGGCTCGGGCTCGACGCGCACCCGCATGCGCAGGCGGTAGGTGGCCCCGGTGTCGAAGGCGACATCTCGAAATGGCAGTGTCAGACACCATTCGAAGTGGGTGTTGAACAGCCGGGTCGCCGAACCGTCCCCCGCCGCCGGATCGGCGGCATGTTCCCCCCACTCGCCCGGGCGGTTGAGCGTCAGCAGGCGGTCCTCGACCACGACCTTGCGACGGGGCTGCACCGTCATGGGCTTGGCCGGCGCGGCCCAGTCCAGCAACTCCCGCAGCATCGCTTCGTGCCCGTCGCGGTATTCGCGGATGCGCACGTTCCCCGCCTCGTCGAAGCGGCCCAGCAACGCTCTGGACAGCTCCCGCCGCTCCGGGGCGACGCCGAAACTCTCCGGATGCTCCGTCACCCAGACCGTCTTCTTGTCCGCGGGAGGCAGGCGTTGCAGCCGCGCGTACAGCACCGGGATCTCGCCCATGCGAACGTTGTAGGCATGCGCGGGCGAGTCCTTCACGGCTGCGGCGGCGTTTTGCCATAGCGTGGTCGCGCGCTGGAGGAATTCCGCGGGGATCACCGGGTCGTCGGCCCGGTCGAAGATGCGCAGCGGCGCGGCGGGGGCGGCGTGGAAGGTGTGCACCTCGTCGAAGTAGGCGCGCACAAAGGGCGCCGCCGCCCCGTAATAGCCGGCGAAGAAGTCGTCCAGCAGCGGACCCGCCGGCAGGTCGGGATTCCACAGCCACTTGGCCAGCAGCCAGGCCTTCAGCTCGGCGAAGTCGGCGTGACGGCCCTCGTACGCCCCCTGCTCGAACAACCCCACGACATGGTTGTCGCGGAAGAGCTGGACGTTCTCCCGAAGGCTCAGGACATTGGGGAACGGCGCGATATAATGGGCGAAGTTGGTGGTGTAGTCCCACACATAGAGCTTGTCCGTGATGGCGCTCCAGCCGCGGATCTCCTGCGCGAAGACGCGGTTCTGCTCGTACGCGCTGCGGGCCAGCGGGGCGGAAAAATCGCACTCGATGGAGCACAGGCGCGGCACCACGTTGTGACGGGGGCGCACGGTCTTCGGCGGTTTGCGCGTGTACTGGTAGGCCAGCGTCTCGATCCACACGTCCGGAAACTCCTTCTCCACCGCCTCGGCCACGCGGTTGACGAACTCGATCATCGTGCCCGCATGGGACTCTTCGCGCTCGTCCACCACCCGGCAGGCGGCGCAGGTGCAGAAATTCGCCCAGTCGTTCTGGCTGACGCTGAAGAGCTTCGCGCCCGGGTCCTTGCGGATGCGCTCCAGCAGCCGTTCGGTGACGATGCGCTGCACGTCGGGATTCGTCAGGCAGAGCTGGGTCCGGCCGCCGCGGCGTTTGCCGTCGATCTCGCTGAAGTATTCCGGGTGGCTCGCAAAAAACTCATCCACGGGACAGAGGCGGTCAAAGGTATGGACAAAGAGCCCGCCGCCGAACCGGATCTTTCCACCGTGTTTCTCCTCCACCTGCATGCGGTTTCCGTTCACCCGGTTGCGCGCGGCCAGATCGCCATTGAACATGTCGAACCAGTACACCTCGCGCATCGCGAAGGCGGGCCGCTGGGTGTCGTCCAGGTCTGGCAGCGTCCATTCGTCGCGCCGGGGAATGACCCGAGCCACGAGGCGTACCAGCGGCAGCCGCCGTGGCGTTCGAGCAGTTCGTAAACGCCGGTGAGCGTGCCGCGCACCGGCCCGCCGAGGATCAGGAGGTGATTGCCCGCCGTCTTGAGGCGGAACCCGTCCTCGCCCAGCCCCGCCATGTCCGCCGGCCCGCCCAGCACCTGCGCGGTGTGGCGCGTGTCCCCCAGCAGGATGGCCCGCTCCGGCAGCGGCCCCTCGTCCGTCATTACGGGCAGCTTCACGCCGGTCATCTGTTCGGTGAAGGCCTGCAACTCCTCCGCCGCGTGGATCTGCGACGCGGATGCGCCGGCCGGCCGCACGATGGAAACCCCCGCCGCCTGACCCCGCACCGCCACGGTCCATGAAGCCCGGCACACGGGATGAAGCAGCAGGAAGCAGGCAAGAAGCTGGATGATGCGCATGGATGTTCTCCCGCCCATGGACGACCGGGGCGGCGAATATCGTCACTCGGCGGCGGGATTTGCCGGCCGAGGAGGCTGCGGCTGCTGCGAAATATTGTTAACAGAAGATCGCGAAGGACGCGAAGGGGGGAGGTCAGATCATGAGATCGGCATCGAGTTCCAATGGGTGGTCATCCTAACCGTGTTGTTGAAGTTGGCGGACAGTTCGGGAGTCAGTTGAGGCACGTACCGAAACCAACTCTCACCATCCACGCAGGTCACCACCTTGGCGTCCGCGGGAACCGGCATTCGCAAGTACGTGGAGGCGGACTTCCGGTGGTCAGCGCATCTGGCTGCGATCACCATTGCGGTTAAGACATAGCCAATTCTATTGATCATATTCGTATTGATTCTCGCTTGGGAGAACGTTTGGGTTGAGGGACTAGTGACCTAGTCCTGCGATCCTTCTCTGCTCGTTTCACGTCCTGGGCCACTTGTACCCTACTGCGCATGGTTCGCGGTCATCCATTGTTGGTTGAGCCGTCAGTGTTTAGAATCTGAACTCCATCGTGCAAGGCTCCACGAAGATCACATGAAATGAAGGTCGTACCCGTGAAGCAGCAGGAGTGAAAGCGGGAAGCCCGAATATTTACATGACGGAATGTGGTGCCGGAGAAGTCGCAGTTGGTAAACCTCGCCCGTACGCCTCCATATTCCCCGTGAAGTCCTTTAATGGTTGAGGCTCGAAAGGAACAGTCGTCGAACACTGAATCTGTGAAATCCACAACCATTACTGATGACTCGAACGTGCAGCGTCTCCACTTGGACTTGCGCATTGTAACACGATCCAGTCGACAGTTGCTGAAATGCACGGATTCAAAGGTTGAGCCAAACCAATTTGTTTCAAGGTGTTGTGCGTCGAACCGCTGGCATGCCAGAGTGCCGTTGATGATTTCCATGTCGATGGGCTCAGTCATGGTGTTTCGATAGCTTCATTTTCGTGGCGGAGAAACTCCGCTTACCGCAGTGGACGAAGGAAGAATTACCCCCGGATGCAAACCTCATGCAAGTTCAATCCGGAAGCCCGGAGTGGTTGTGAATGGACAGAAGGATACCGGGCGCCGGCAAGCAGCGCCCCTACCCCCCCTCTGCGGGCTCTGCGATCTCTGCGAGAGGCATCTCTTCCTGAATTCAAATCATCATTTTGTTTTCGCGCAGAGGCGCAGAGGCGCGGAGAAGGGGTCGGAATGTCGAAACTCCAACCTAAAGCTCAGCGGCTGTGCATGGAGTTGATGTCTGGCTTTTCAAATTCCCCCTCTGCGCCTCCGCGCCTCTGCGGGAAAAACGTAGAGGTTAAAGCACCTCCAGACATGATCGTTCCGGATGAATCCATTTTTGCCAATGGAAGCCTTCCCTTCGCGGCCTGCGCGATCTTCTGTTAAGATTTTTTCGCCGCAGCCGCAGCCTCCACGGCCCGGCGTCTGCGCCAGATGAACCACCAGACGGGGGGCAGGGAGAGCCAGCAGCTCCAGAACATCCAGGGGTGTTCCCACCAGTTGAGGCCGGGCACGCGCCAGTCGGACAGGGGGTAGAAGAGGCGGGTCTGGAATTTGCCCGGGCCGTGGGAGAAGGAATCCATGAGGACGTGCAGGGGCCAGGCGAGGGAGGCGGCGAACCAGCGGCGGCGGAACCGCCACAGCAGCAGGCAGACCAGCGCTGGCACGAACAGGTTGTGCAGGAGCCGGTAGGCCAGCAGGGTGTCCTCCCCAACCCCGCGGAAGAACGTGCCGACGCCCCGGGCGACGCTGAGGGCGAAGGGAATGCCGAAATGCTCGAGCCATAGGCTCAAGCTACGGGGGAGGCCACGGCCCGCGGTCCGGTAGGCTTGTTCATGCGGGCGAGTTTGCGCTCCCAGTACCAGGCGTAGAACACGGGAACGGAGAACAGGGAGGCGACGTCGAAGATCATCCCGCCGATCACGGGCAGGACCATGGGCTGCATGATCTCCGCGCCGCGGCCGGTGGCCCAGAGGACGGGCACGAGGGAGAGGAGCGAGGTGGCGTTGGTCATGATGGCGGGACGGCGGCGGCGGAGACCGGCGGTGAAAATCCGGCGGTTGACCTCGTCCATGTCGGTCGGCGGAATCCTGAACTGCTCCTGGATGTAGGTGCCGAGCAGGATGCCGTCGTTGAACATCACGCCGAGGAGCACGAGAAATCCGATCATGACGGCGGTGGTCATCTCGGCACCCCACCACCAGACGAAGAAGAAGCCGCCCGCGGTGGTGACCACCGCGTTGCAGAGGACGATGATCGCGGTGATGAGGGCGGAGCGGGTGCCGATGTAGATCATGATGATCATCACGCCGAGGGAGAGGCTGATGATCCAGCCGAGGGTCTGGTCGGCCTTGATCTTCTGTTCGTAACGGCCCACCCAGCGGGTCGTCGCGCCGGCGGGGAGCTTCAGGGTGCCATCCCGGAGCGCGGCCTGGAGACGGGCGTCGGCATCGCGGACGACCTCGACCTCGGAGCGGTTGTGCGTGTTGAGCATGACATACTGGGTGCGCTTGGCGCCCTCGGTGCGGATGGCCATGGGGCCGATGGTGTAGGTGAGGCCGGCTTCGCTGGGGCGGCGGGCGGTGACGCGGACGGAGCCCTCCCGCCCGAGCTCCGCGACGCCCGCGGGGAGCAGATCGCCGGCGGGCACGGTGAGTTCGGCGGTGCGCTCGTCGATCACGGTGAAGTTGCGCTGCGCGGACAGGGGCAGGCCCGCGAGGAAGTCGGCGGCCCCGGGATGGTCCGGTGCAAAGGTGATGGTGTAAATGGAGGGGATGGCCAGCAGGCTGGACAGCGGGACGGAGGCGCGGCCCATCGGCAGGGGGACCTGGAGGTTGAGCAACTCGTCGGGATCGTCGCGGCGTTCGCGCAGATAGCGGATGCGGACGGGATAGCGGAGGGTGCCCTCGACGGAGGTGGTGACGGCCATGCCGCCGAACGCGGTCTCGACCGCGGACATGACGGCCTCGGTGGTGAGGCCGAAGCGGGCGACGCGGGCGGGGTCGAGGCGGACCTCGGCGTAGGGCTTTCCACCCTCGCGCTGCATCTGCACGTCGACGGCGCCGGGGGTGCCCTGGATGACCTTCTCGGCGTTTTCGGCGAAGTGTTCGAGGGCGTCGCTGTCGTCGCCGAGAATCTGCAGGGCGATGAGGCTGCGGATGCCGGTGGAGAGCATGACGACGCGGGTCTCGATGGGGCCGAGCCAGCTCGGGGTGACGCCGGGGATGTCGGAGACGAGGGAGAGCTGCTCGCGGACCTCGGCGAGGGTGCGGGGGCGGGTTTCGGTGGAACCGTCGGGGCGCTTGAATTCATGGACGGGCCAGTCGCGGTAGGGTTTGAGCAGGACGACGGTCTCGATCATGCCGATGGGAGCGGGGTCGAGGGCAGTCTCGGCGCGGCCCATCTTGCCCATGAGGCCGCTCACTTCGGGCACGGAGGCGATGAGGCGGTTCTGGATCATCAGGATGCGCTCGGTCTCGCCCAGCCCCGCGGTGGCGGGCACGGAAGGCATGAAGAGCAGGCTGCCTTCGTCGAGGGGCGGCAGAAAACTCGAGCCGACGCCCGGGAAGGCGCGCGTAAGGGCCTGGTCGAGCCGGGTGTCGGCCAGATCGCCGCCGGCCAGATGGAAGGCCCGGCGCAGGGGCAGGCTCAGGCTCTGCCAGCCGAGACCGAAGAGGTATCCGGCCAGGGCCATCGTCGAAATCACCATTGTGAAGGCGACCTTGTGCCGCTGGATGTGGCGGTAGGCCCAATCGTAGACGACGTGGATGAGGCGGCTGGAGGGGTTTTCCTCGTAGTTGACCAGGCGCTCCCGGCCCATCCTCCAGACGGCGGAGGCGGCCAGCGCGGCGATCACCGGGGCGACGAACCAGCCGGGCAGACTCAGCGTCCAGCGTTCGTGGTCGAACGGCATGGACAGCCCGCCGCGCCAGTACCAGCCGAAGCACAGGCCGCCGACGAGTCCGCTGAACGCCAGCAGGGGCGGCTTGCGCACCTGCCACGGCGGCAGCAGCAGCCGGCAGAGCAACGGAACGAGGAAGATGCCGACGAAAACCGCACCGCTGATGGCAAGGGTCTTGGTGAGGGCCATGGGGATGAAAAGCCGGCCGGCCTGGTCCTGCAGGGCGAAGATGGGCAGGAAGCCCACCACGGTGGTCGCGGCGGAGGTGACCAGCGGGCGGGCGACCTCCCGCGAGGCCTTCACCACGGTGTCGATGATCTCGGCGTTCCAGGGCGAGACGGGCATGGGCCGCCCCTCCCGGCGGCACGCCTCCTTCAGATCCACCAGGTGCTGGGTGATGTTCTCGGTCATGATGATGCCGAAATCGACCATCACGCCGATGGCGATGGCGATGCCCGCGAGGCTCATGATGTTGGCGCTGATGCCGGCGGCGTGCATGACGATGAACGCGATGAGCATGCCGAGCGGCAGGCTGACCGCGGTGGCGAGGCTGGCGCGCAGGTGCAGGAGAAAGAGCATCACGACCAGGACGGTGGTGATGACGGCTTCCTTGAGGGTGGAGACGACCGTTTCGTTGGTCTCGAAGATCAACTGCGAGCGGTCGTAATAGGGCGTCACCTTGAGGTGTTCGCGGTCCAGCGCCGGGGCGAGCGTGGCGAGCCGCGCCTTGACCGCGTCGATCACGCGCTTGGGGTCCTCGCGCACCCGCATGCCGATGATGGCGCCCACCTGCTCCCGGTCCGCGTCGGCGAGGATGCCCTGCCGGAACTGGCCGCCGAGATGCACCTCGGCGATCTCGCCCAGCCGCAGCCCCGCGCCCTTCATGGGATCGCCGAGGATCACGATGTTCTCCACATCCCGCACCGAGCGCACGAAGCCCACGCCGCGGATCATGGTTTCCACGCCGGACTGCTCGATGCTCATCGCCCCGACGTCGCGGCCGGCCTGCTTCACGGCCATCATCAGCATGTCGAGGGTGAGACCCTGCCGCGCCAGGCGCTCGGGATCGACGTCGATCTGGTATTCCCGAACCATCCCGCCGACCGGGGCCACCTCGGCCACGCCCGGCACGGCGTTGAGGGCGGGGATCACGGTCTGGTCGAGGAAGAAGCGCTTGCTCTCCAAATCCCCGGGGCCGTTCAGCGTGAAGGCGTACACCTGCCCCATCGCGGTGGCGTCTGGTCCGAGAAGGGGCGTCACGTCGGCCGGCAGAAGGCCGCGCAACTGCGAGAGCCGTTCCAGGACGCGGGTGCGGCATTCGTAGAGGTCCATGCGCTCCCGGAAGATCACATAGACGTATCCGGCGCCGTACAGCGACATGCCGCGAACGGTCTGCACCCCGGGCAGGCCCTGCAGCTCGCGCGCCAGGCGCGAGGTCACCTGCAGGTCCACGTCCTCCGGGCTCTTGCCGGGCCACTGCGCCCAGACGATCACCTGGTTGTCGCTCAGGTCGGGAATCGCGTCGACGGGGACCCGGTGCCACGCCCAGAGGCCCGCCAGGGCCATCCCCACGGCGGCGGCCAGGGTCACGAACATGTTGCGGATGAAATAGGCGATCATGGGTTTAGTGCGAGTGGGTCGCCGGGGCGGCCGAGGCGCCGGAGGGGAACAGCAGGCTCGGCGTTCCCGCGAGCTGGGACTGGCTGTCGATGAGGAACAGCCCCTGCGTGGCGACCTCGTCCCCGGCCTTGAGTCCCGCGCGAACGATATAACGATCGTTGCCGTTTTCGTCCTCCAGGCGGGGCCCCAGGGCCAGTGGCGCGATCTCCACGCGGACCCGTCCGTCCGGCTTCCGCTCCACGATCTTCCAGGCCACATGGCGCACGCCCGTGGAGAGCACCGCTGTCTTCGGCACCAGGACAAACCGCCCTTGCGCGGCCGCGTCGTCCGGATCGGCCGCGCCCAGGGAGGCGTTCAGCGCAACCTTCATGCGGGCGCTCACGAGGCTGCCCGGCAGCAGACGGTCCCCCACCCCGCTCAGGTGGACATGCGCCTCGCGGGAGCGGAGATTCAGATCCAGCTCGGGCGACACCCAGCTCACGCGGGCCTCGAGACCGGGCAGATCTCCGCGGTCGTCCGAGGAAAGCTCCACAGGCTGTCCCGGCCTGATCCAGTTCGCGCGGTTTTCGGGGACTTGGATCACCAGGATGAAGGCGTCCGGATCGACCAGCCGGAGGATCGGCTGGCCCGGCATGATCTCCTGACCCACCTCGGGCAACCCCTCCATGCCGCCTTCCTTCCCGCCCGCCAAAACGCGTCCGGCGAAGGGGCTGGTGATGGTCACGGTGTCCACCGGTTTGCCTCCGGCGAGGATGGCGTCCGCGACCGGCGCGAGGTTCCACCGGGCGAAACGTTCCGCAAGGGAGCGCTTGAGCCCTTCCCCGCCGAGCTGCACCGCCGACGCGAGTTCGCCCTGCGCGGAGAACACCTCCGGGCTGTAGAGATCGATCAGCGGCTCGCCCACCTTTACCTGGTCGCCCGCATGCAGGGCGCCGGGATGGCGTGTCACGATCCGCCCGCCGACCCGGGGGATCACCGGGGTGGCCGAACGCTCGTCGTACCGGACGACGCCATAGGCGCGCACCGTGGCCACGGCGGGGCCTTCCACCACCTTTGACGTTTGCAGACCGAGTCGGGATGCCTGTTCCGCATTGATCTCCCCTGCGGTGACGAGTTGCAGTTTCATCCCGCACACGGGGCAGTTGCCGGGATGAGTGCCGACGAAATCCATCATCGGGCACGCCCACCGCTCGCCCGTGGCGGCGGACGGGTCTTGCTCCCCGGTCTGGTGAAACAGTTTCCCGGTCGGAAGCAGGCTGACGAGGGCGGCGCCGGCACCCAGGCCGGCAAGGGCGACAATCCAAGGAATGATGCGGCGGGTCATGTCAGGGAGCCTTCATGTTGTGCAGGGCATGGGGGCTGTAGCGTTCCGGATCCGCCGCGAATTTCGGCGGGCAGGCGGAGCATCCGAATCCGATCAGCTTGCCTTGATAGGTCGCCGGGGGGATGTCCGGATCGACCTCCATTCCGCAGACGGCGCAAATCGTGTTGACCGTCTTCGCCCCGGCGACCGGAGCTGTCACGGTTGCCTCGTGGACGCGGTCCCCGGGGCGGGCCTTGAAGGAGGCGGCGCGCAGGGCCAGCGCGATGGCCGCGCCCGCCACGAACGTGAAGGCGAAAAGGAAGATGTTTTTGATCATGGGACGGCCGGGGTCGTGGGGTTGCAAATCAACTTGGTGAAGGTCTCGGGCGGGACGTGCATCCAAAGTCCGGCGCGCGCGGTCCGCACCGCCATTCGCGCGTCGATCTCCTGCATGCGGGCTTGGATCCGCCGGTCGAAAATCATCAGCATCAGCACGGCGGAATCCCCCGCCATCCCGTCCGCCGCGCCCGCGTTGCTCACCAGGGCGTCCAGTTCGGTGTCGAGGCGGGAGAGGTTCTGCCGCACCATGTCCCGGGCGGCTTCCTCGAGATTTTCCGCACGCCGGACGCGGGCGAGCGCGTCCCCGACCTGAAACGCCACCGCCTTCTCCTCGGACTCCCCGGCGGCCTGGTCCGTTCGCGCCGCCCGCTCCTCCGCCCGCGCCGCCCGCCGGTTGTTCCACGGCAGTTCGGTCATGAACGCCAGGCCGACCGTCTCGTCGTTGCCCTCCAGGGTCTCCTCCACCTCGTAGCGCAGTCCCACGGCGGTCATCGGCCGCCGGTCCGCCCGGGCCATGCGCGCCATCGAGACCGCCTCGCGCACCCGCGCGGACGCCAGGAGGCGGCGGGGCGACGTTTCCACGGCGATGTCGGCGGGCTCCGGCGCCTGGTATCCGGGCAGCGCGTCGCCGGGGGCGAGGCCCAGCCTTGCGCGGAGGCCGCTCTCCGCATCCGCGATCATGAGTTTCTCCTTTTCGATCTCCAGCCGCATGGTCGCGATCTTCGACTGGAACACCAGGATCTCGGACAACCGTCCGTTCCCCCCGGCCAGACGCGCCTCGAGCGTCGCCATCACCTGCTTCATGCGCTCGAGCTGTTCCGACATCAGCGCGGCCCGTTCCTGCGCGGCTGCGGCCGCGGCCAGCGCCATGGCCGCCTCTTCGGCGACTTCCCCCGCCGTCATGCCGAAGTCCGCCTCGGCCATGTCCGCGAGGGCCCGGGCGCGATCCCGGTCGGCCTGGCGTTCCCCCGCCTTGGGCAGGGGCTGGCGGAAATTGACCTCCCACATGCGGCGGGTTTCATCCGTCATCTCCAGCCGCGAACCCATGCCCTCCACCTCCGGATTCGGGAAGCGCCCGGCCGACTCGACCCGCAGCCGGGCCGCGTCGACACGCAGTCGCGCGGCCTGCAATTGCGGGGCGGTCGCGACGGCGAGGGCCAGCCAGTCCAGCCCCTCCGCCGCGGGGCTCGCGGCGGCGACGAGCGCGTACAGGAGGAAGAGGCTGGACGGGTGTTTCACGCTGACTCCGGATCAGGGCTTGGCGGCCGGTTTTTCCGCCGCGGCCTTTTCCGCCTCGTCGAGCTTCGCCAGGTACTTCGCGGGATCCTTCTTGAACTTCTTGATGCAACTGGAGCAGCAGAAGCGCACGAGGCGGTCGGGCTTTCCGTCCTCCTTGTGGATGTACTCCACCACGTCGCCCATCTCCCCAAGCTTTTCGCCGGAGACCACGCAGGTGGTCAGCGGGTAGGCGGGCTTGGCCGGCTCCGCGGCGGCGGGCGCGGCCTTTTCCGCCATCGAGGGGCAGCAGGCTCCCGCGGCCGGACTGGAAGCCGGAATCAGGAGGGACAGGGCGAGGATCGATATGCAGGTTTTCATGGGTTTCCTTGGCATGGGGTTGATTCAAACGGTGTATCCGTCTGCCCGCCCTACACCGCGGGCGGTGCTCAACCCTCGAAAAAACGGGTCTTCCGGGAAGTTCATGTCTGGGTGGTCTATAATCCCACCTTTTCTCCCGCAGAAGCGCAGGGAAGTTCTTGGAAAAGCCAAACAACAAGCCCTTACAAAGCCACTCTGAATTTGGAGTGGAGGTTGGACCTCCCGACCCCTTCTCTGCGCCTCTGCGTCTCTGCGGGAAAAAATTAAAAAGATTGGATGGCTTGCCGGCATGAACTCCCCGAAGACCCGGAAACTTCTTGGCGTCTGAGCAAAGCGGGAGTGAAATCCGCATTCCAAGTGACTAGTTGACCTCCGACGCAGGGTTCGGCGTCGCCTCGTAAGAGCTATCGGCCGAGGATTGTATCGATACCGTTAAGAATCGCGCTCACATGGCGAGGCGTCAGCTTGCCGACTCGCTCTGTGAGTTGTCCTTTGTCCAACGCAACGGTGAGGGACACATTGGCGACAGAATCCTTGGGCAGTCCCGTCACGTCTGACTTCAGCTGTACGTTGCCGGGTGCTTCGGCCCACTTCAAGTTGCTGGTCAGGGGAACGCAGACGACCGTTGCGATTCGACTCCGGTTGATGGCGTCGCACTGCACGACCACGACGGGACGCCTGAATCCTGGCGCGGACCCCATGGGTTCCCCAAGATCGGCCCACCACACCTCCCCTTGGCAGACTACCATTCCACGTGCCGCAACGCCCGACCTGCGGCCCTCCGGCTGAAGTCATCGACCTTTGTTCCGACCGCATCAAGAACGCGGTTCATGACGGCCGTGGCCTGGTCCTCGTCGTGTTTCACCACGAAGTCGGCCAGAGCCCGCGCGTAGAGCTGACTCCGCGACGTCTTCAGGCGCCGTGCGAGTCGTTCGCCAGCGTCAAACACATCGTTCGGTATTGAAACGGCAGCTTTCATACCAGTAGTATGACTCCGTGTTAGCCTACTTGTCAAGGGGTTCATCCGCCGAACGAAAAAAGTTAAGCGGCCCGACACAGTCGGGTCCGCTTGAACGACGGGTAGGCGCATCTCACCACCATTTTTCACAGGAGCGATACCTGGCGAGGATTTCGGAAATTTCTGTTGCATAGCCCGACACCTCAATAGTGGAAGCACCAAGCCCCATTGTATCGGTGGAGCGAATAATCGAGGTGAGAGTAGCGCCCTTGCGAACTACCCGAATTATTGGGCGTTCACTCATGTTGAGAAGAGTGGCCTCACCTTCGTCTTGGTGCTGGAGAGCGTTTAATTGTGCCTCGAAGGCATTGAGCGCCTCATGGGCAAACCAACACTCCTTGATTGTCAAATGCGTCTGTTGAAAAGGCATCGATAGATCTGCAACGACGTCGAATGCAATTGAGGCAACCCGCTCTTCGACCCCAACCGGATCGAGGCTGACGTTGAGTTCTGGAGATGCGAAGAGGGTCAGAGGCATAAGCGCCTAACATTGTTATTGAACGACGGTCGGATGAAACAAGCAAAGGCGACGGTCGCCTTTGCAGGAGTTCACCGACCCGGCGGTGTGGGCCTCCGCCATCGCCCTTTGTTGTCGGAAAAGTAACCCCGGCGGCAGGTGCCACACAAGTCCAATCCGGCCGCCGCTATCAAGGCGAGCACCGCCCCTACGGGATTTTTTGCGAGGGTTTTCGCGGCCGCCGGAGTATGGTAACCGGAGAAACACACCATGGACCCCCGCCAAACCGATGACGACCTCGCCCGCCTGCTGCGCGGACATCTGAACGTTGCGCCCAAGGCCAGCCCGGATTTCCGGTCCGCCGTCTGGCGGCGGATCGAAGCCCGTCGCGCCGAAGAGAACCGGTGGACCGGCTGGCTGCGGCTGCACCGCGCGCCGGTTGCCTCGGCGGCGCTGGCCAGCCTGGCCCTTTCGGTGGGACTCGGAAACTGGGCCGCGAGTCTTCAGACGCGGCAGGTTCGCGAGCGCTGGGTCGAACAGTATGTGGCCAGCATCGACCACGGCGTCCGCACCTCCCTCGGGGAAGGCCCGTGAAATTCAGCGTCCTCACCTCCGCGCTGATCGTCGCGGTTTCGATCAGGGCGGGCACCGGCACCTACCTGTGCTGCCGCCCGCGCTGCCCGCGGTCAGGGCGCCGACAACGACTCGCTGACCTGGCTGCGCATGGACTTCGATCTCGATGCGGATCGCATGGCAGCCATCGAAACGATGCACGCGGACTTCCAGAAAATCTGCGCGGGACACTGCTCCGCCATCCGCGCGACCCGGAAATCCATCGCGCAGCTCAAATCCGGCGGGGCTCCCGCCGCCGACGTCGAGGCCGCCGTCCGCGAGGAGGCGAAGCTGGACGCTGAATGCCGCCGCAGCCTTGAGGCGCACGTGCGCGCGGTGGCAGGCCTCATGGGCGAAAAGGACGGCGAACGGTATCTGAAGCTGGTCCTGCCCCGCATCGCCCGGTTTGACCACACCGCGCAGCCGCAAGCCGCGCACGGCGAGTGCTGTGAGCCCTGACGAAACCACGCAACGCTCCGACGAGGAATGCATGGCCGCCCTGCAGGCCGGGGACGATTCCGCCCTGGCGGACCTGATCTCCCGCTGGGAAGTGCCGGTAAAGGCCTTCCTGCTCCGGCTGGGCGTGCCGTCGCAGAGCGTGGAGGACATCGCCCAGGACGCGTTTGTCCGCCTCTACGAGAAAAGAGACCGGTTCAAGCCGGGATGCGCCTTCAAGCCCTGGCTGCTCACCCTGGCGGGTAACCTCGGCCGCAACGCCCTGCGCTGGAAGTCGCGCCACCCGACCGAGAGTCTGGACGCGGACGGTCCGGACGGCGCGCCCTCCCGCGCCCTGCCCGACCCGGCCGGCCGCTCGCCCAGCGAGGCCGCCGTGGAGCGCGGCCGCGGCGAGGAAGTCCGCGCAGCCGTGGCCGCCCTGCCCTCCCCTCCGGATGGCGGTGGCGTGCGTCGATCTGGAGGAGATGAGCTACGACGAGGCCGCCGCGGTGATGTCCTGTTCGCGAAAGGCCGTCGAGACCCGCCTTTACCGGGCGCGGAAACTCCTGCGCGACGCCCTTCGATCCTTTCCCGGCATCCCGGCCGGGATGATATTTCCCGGCTCAACCCGGCGGGTCACACGTGGCTGGCGGTGCCGTTCGGCGATGACGATGGACTCGAGGGCGCGGTAGGCGCGGTCGAGATCGTCATTGACGACCAGGTAGCGGTACTTGGGGGAGTGGGTCATCTCGGAATGGGCTTCGAGCATGCGGCGCTTGATGACGTCCGGGGCGTCCTTGCCGCGGACGGTGATGCGGCGCTCCAGTTCCTGGAAGGAGGGCGCGGCGATGAAGACGTCGACGAATCCGCGGCGCAGGGGGTTGGCGGGCTCAAGCTTGGAGACGTATTCGCGGATGGTGGCGGCGCCCTGGACGTCGACATCCATGAGGGCGTTCCAGCCATGGTGCAACATGGTCTCGACGGTGTGGCGGAGGGTTCCGTACCAGTGGCCGTAGACCTGGGCGTATTCGAGGAACTCCTCGCCCTCGACCTTGAGCAGGAATTCCTGCTCGGAAAGAAAGTGGTAGCTCTTGCCGTCCACCTCGCCCTCGCGCGGGCGGCGGGTGGTGCAGGAGATGGAGTAGCGCACCTCGGGATGGTCGGCGAGCAGGCGCTCGCAGAGCGTGGTCTTGCCCGCGCCCGAGGGCGCGGAGACGACGATGAGGAGGGGTCGTGGTTTGAGGTCGATCATTCGATGTTCTGGACCTGCTCGCGCAGGCGTTCCAGCTCCGCTTTGAAGTCGATGACGGCCCGGACGATCTCCGGATCCTGGGATTTGGACCCGGTGGTGTTGATCTCGCGGTGAAGTTCCTGGCAGAGGAAGTCGAGGGTGCGCCCCGCGGGCTCGGCCCCGGCGAGCAGCGCGCGCACCTGGGCGAAATGGCTTTCCAGGCGGGTGATCTCCTCGGCGATGTCGCTGCGGTCGGCGTGGAGCATCAGCTCCTTGACCAGGCGCTCGTCGTCGGCGGCGAGGTTGAGCCCGACCTCGGCTAGGCGGCGGCGCATGGCCTCGCGGTGGGCGTCCTGCGCGGCGGGGGCGCGTTTCTTGATGGTGCGGACAAGGGTTTCCAGCGTTTTGGTGCGGTTGCGCACGTCCTTCTCCAGGGCCCTGCCCTCGCGGATGCGCATGGCGAGCAGACCGTCGAGGGCCTTCTGCACGGCGGCACGGACGACGGGCCAGGCCTGGTCGACATCGGGGGCGGCCTCGGACAACTGCAGCACCCCGGGGATGCGGACGATGGTGTCGATGGTGACGGTGTCGTCGATGCCGAGCTTGAGAGCCAGGGCCTTGAGGCGGCGCACGCAGGCGCCGGCGAGGCCTTCGTCGATGGTCACGGAATCATCGCGCACGCTCGAGTGCTGGACGGTGATCCCGCCGGTGACGCGCCCGCGGGAGAGGGCCTCGCGGATGAGCCCGGTGATCTGCGGTTCCAGCGCGGCGTAGGGGCGCGGGAGGTTGACGCTGATGTCGAGCTGCTTGCGGTTGACGCAGCCGAGTTCGGCCTCGGCGCGGAGGCCGGCGTCCCCGGCGGTGCCGCGCCCGAAACCGGTCATGCTGCGGAAGCTCATGGGGAGGGCGTCCCCTCCGCCTGGCGTTTTTCCCAGTCGGAGAGCTGGGCGACATCCTTGTCGCCGCGGCCGCTGCAGTTGGCGATGAGGATCTGGTCGCGGCGCATCGTGGGGGCGAGCCGCAGGACGTGGGCGATGCCGTGGGCGGTCTCGAGCGCGGGCAGGATGCCCTCGGAACGGCTGAGCCGGTTGAAGGCGTCCACCGCCTCCTGGTCGCCGACGTGGGTGTACTCGACGCGGCCCTGGTCGTGCAGCATGCTGTGTTCGGGGCCGACGGCGGCGTAGTCGAGGCCGGCGCTGACGGAGTGGGTGGCGTTGACCTGTCCGTCGGCGTTCTGGAGCACGTAGGTGCGCGCGCCCTGGAGGATGCCGATGCGGCCGCCGGCGAAGCGCGCGGCGTGATGTCCCTCGGTGATGCTGGTGCCGCCGGCCTCCACGCCCGTCATGCGGACGGAGGAGTCCTTCAGGAAGGCGTGGAACAGCCCCATGGCGTTGCTGCCGCCGCCGACGCAGGCGACCAGGTGGTCGGGCAGGCGTTTTTCCTTCGCGAGGATCTGCTTGCGGGCCTCGTGGCCGATGACGCTCTGGAAATCGCGGACCATCATGGGATACGGGTGCGAGCCGAGGACCGAACCGATGATGTAATGCGTGGTGCGGATGTTGGTGACCCAGTCGCGCATGGCCTCGTTGATGGCGTCCTTGAGGGTTTCCTGGCCGGAGGTCACCGGGACCACCTCGGCGCCGAGGCGCTTCATGCGGAAGACGTTGAGGGCCTGCCGCTCGGTGTCCACCCGGCCCATGTAGATCACGCATTCCATGCCGAAGCGCGCGCAGACGGTGGCGGTGGCGACGCCGTGCTGGCCGGCGCCGGTCTCGGCGATGATGCGCCGCTTGCCCATGCGCTTGGCGAGCAGGACCTGTCCCAGCGAATTGTTGATCTTGTGGGCGCCGGTGTGGCAGAGGTCCTCGCGCTTGAGGTAGATCTTCGCCCCGCCCAGCTCCCCGGTCAGGCGTTCCGCCAGGTAGAGGGGGGTGGGCCGGCCGACGAAGTCGCGCAGGTACCCCTGCAACTCCGCCTGGAAAGACTTGTCGCGCCGCGTGCGGGCGTATTCCGCCGCGAGTTCCTGCAGGGGATTCATCAGCGTCTCCGGCGCATACATGCCGCCGTAGCCGCCAAAATGGCCGTGTGCGTCTGGTGTTTTCATGATCCCCTGCTCTCCTTGATGAAGGCCCGGACCTTGTCAATGTCCTTGGCGCCCGGTTCGCTCTCGACCCCGGAACTGACGTCCACCCCCCACGGGTGGACGGTGTCGATGGCGGCGCGGACGTTGGCGGGGGTGAGACCGCCGGCCAGCAGGACCAGCCGGCCGCTGCGCTCGACGAAATTCCGGGCCTTGTTCCAGTCGGCCTTCACCCCGGTTCCCCCCGGGGCGGCGGCGGAGGCGCTGTCGACGAGGAACGCATCCACCAGGAACTGGCCCACCTGCTCCGAGTCGAAGGTCTCGGTGTTCACGGCCTTCCAGAGGGCGCCGGAGATCTTCCGGCAGAAGGTCGGCCCCTCCTTGCCGTGAAGCTGGACCACATCGAGGCCCGCGACCGAGCGGATCCGGTCGATCTCCTCCACGGTGGCATCGACGAAGACCCCGACCTTGAGAATGCCCGACGGCACCCTCCGCGTCCAGGCGGCCACGTCCTCCGGCTTCACGCACCGCTTGCTGCCGGGCCAGAAGACGAATCCCATCGCGTCGGGATGGAGTTCTCCGATGGCGCGGGCGTCCGCTTCGCGGGCGATTCCGCAGATCTTGACGAACACGCCCCTGTCATGCCCCCATCAGGTCGCGCACGGCGCCCGCCAGATCCGGTTTGCGCAGAAGATGCTCGCCCACCAGCACGGCGTGGACCCCCGCCTCGCGCAGCGCGCGCACGTCGCCGGCGTCGCGGATGCCGCTCTCGCTCACGAAGGTGCAGCCGGCCGGCGCCAGCGCGCGCAGGCGGTGCGAGGTCTCCAGGGTGGTGCGGAAGGTGCGCAGGTCGCGGTTGTTGACGCCGATGAGGCTAGCCCCGAGCGCGGCGGCGCGGCGCATCTCCGCCTCGTCGTGCACTTCCAGCAGGACTTCGAGCCCGGCGGCGGCGCATTCGCGCATGAGCGCGGCGAGGGCGGCGTCGGGCAGCGCGGCGGCGATCAACAGCACGGCCGACGCGCCGATGGAGCGCGCGTGCCACACCTGCCAGGGGTCGATCACGAATTCCTTGTAGAGCAGCGGCAGGGCCACGGCCGCGCGGACGGCGGTGAAGGCGGATTCGCCCCCGCCGAAGAAGTGTTCGTCCACCAGCACCGACAGCGCGTGCGCCCCGCCGGCCTGGTAGTCGCGGGCGATGGCGGCGGGATCCCAGGGCGAGCGGATGACCCCCGCCGAGGGCGAGCGGTGCTTGACCTCGGCGATCAGCCCGATGGGCGCGGACCGCAGCGCGGCGGCGAAGGCCGGCGGGGCCGGGCGCTTCTCCGCCCCGGCGCGCAGGACCCCGAGGGGCTGCGCGGCCATGCGGGCGTCGATCTCGCCGCGCTTATGCGCCAGGATTTGGCTTAGCAGATTCACTCTGTTTCCGTTGTTTGAGCCAGGCCTCGATGAACGCGCCGATGTCGCCGTCGAGCACCCCGCCGGTGTCGCTGGTCTCGTGCTCGGTGCGCAGGTCCTTCACCATCTGGTAGGGCTGCAGCACGTAGGAGCGGATCTGGTTGCCCCAGGCGATCGACCCCTTGGGGGCGTAGAACTTCTCCATCTCCTTGCGCTTGTTGTCCAGCTCCAGCTCGTAAAGCTTGGACTTCAGCATGTTCATCGCCTTGTCGCGGTTCTTGTGCTGCGAGCGCTCGGCCTGGCAGGTGACGATGGTGCCGGTGGGGATGTGGGTGATGCGGACGGCCGAGTCGGTCGTGTTGACATGCTGGCCGCCGGAGCCGCTGGAGCGGTAGGTGTCCACCTTCAGGTCGGCTTCGTTGATCACCACGTTGATGGAGTCGTCGATCTCGGCCGTGACGTCCAGCGCCGTGAAGGAGGTGTGCCGGCGGGCGTTGCTGTCGAACGGGCTGATGCGCACGAGGCGGTGCACGCCGCGCTCGGCCTTGAACATGCCGTAGGCGTAGGGTCCCTCGACATAGGCCGAGATGTTCTTGATGCCGGCCTCGTCGCCCGGCTGCACGTCCATGACGGAGAACTTGAACCCGTTGCGCTCGCAGTAGCGGCGGTACATGCGCGCGAGCATTTCGGCCCAGTCGCACGACTCCGTGCCGCCCGCCCCGGCGTTGATGGTGATGTAAGCGTTGGCGGAGTCGAGGTTTTCCCCGAGCAGGGTGCGCAGTTCGAGCGCCTCGTAGTCCTTGACCACGACCTTGTACTGTTCCTCCGCCTCCTTCGCGGCGGCGTCGCGGGCGGCGGGGTCGGCCTCCGCCTCCGTGATCTCGTTCATCACCTCCAGATCGTCGAGCCCGCGCTCGATCTTGTCGTACGGCACGGTGAAGGCCTTGATGGCGTTGGCCTCGGCGATGATGGCGCGGGCGGCGTTCTGGTTGTCCCAGAAGTCGGGCGCGGCCGCCCGCTGCTCAAGCTGGTTCAGTTTGTCGCGTTTTTGGTCGAGGTCAAAGGTACCCCCTCATCTCGACCATTCTGGCGCGCATCTCTTTGGTTTTTTCCGGCAGGTTTTCGATCATCGTTTGTCTCCGTGGAACGCGGGAGATAGCGGGAAACCTCCGGGAAAGTCAATGGGGCGCGACGGCGTTTCGCCAGCCGAACGTTTCCCGGTCACACCCGGACAAGCAGCCGAACGAACGGTCTTTACCCAAACTCCAACCTGCCGTCACAGCTACGTTCCGCGCACTCCATTCAGTGAGCCAAAACGTCAAACGCCTGCGTACAAATCTCAGCCGCATCCAATTGACACGAATTTCGTGTTCCACTATTATAGTGGAGTGAAAAACATCACCATCTCCCTCCCCGACGATCTCGCCAGAAAAGCAAAAGTATTTGCAGCGGAGCAAGATACAAGCGTGTCGAAATATGTTGGCGGCTTGCTCGCAGAGCGTCTGGAGGCGGAACAGGGTTATCGAAACGCAATGGCCAGGTGGCAGGAGCGGACACCCATGGTTCTGAATGAATCCAGGTCGAAATACCCGGGACGGGATGATGTTCATGAGCGATAAATTTTTCGTGGACACCAACATTCTCGTTTACGCCCGGGATGCGGGCGCCGGGCAAAAGCATGTGATCGCGTCGGCTCTTCTGGCCAAACTATGGCGGGATCGAACGGCCCGAATCAGCGTGCAGGTCCTCAACGAGTACTACGTGACGGTTACGCGCAAATTGAAACCCGGCATGGCTCCCGATGAAGCCTGGTCGGACGTCGAGGCGTTGAAAGCCTGGGAGCCGGTCCCCTCGGACTGGAAACTATTGGAGTCCGCGCGTGTGTTGCACCGGTTGTTTGCCCTCTCCTGGTGGGATGCGTTGGTGGTGGCCGCCGCGCAACGGGCTGGCTGCACGGCCTTATACAGCGAGGATCTGGCGGACGGCGCCGACTTTGGCGGCGTCGTGGTGAAGAATCCGTTTGCCTTTCCAGGCGGACAGGTCGTTCCGCTCCGCTCGTCATAGCTCGACGGTTTCCCCGCGGATTGCGCTTGCGACCGGTCCGCCCCGGGCGTTCACTCTCCCGTTGCGTGCGCGAGGGAAGGCGAACCGCCGGACCGGGTCGCGCGCCGCACCGGGAGAAAAGGACATGAGCTTTGCCTGTCGATTCCTGCTGGGACTGGCCCTGACCGCCCCCGCCACGGCCGCAGAGCTGGTCCCCTTCTCCCTCCCGTGGGACGACGGCGCGCCGGGGCCGGCCGACCTCTCGGCCACCCTGCACAAACCCGCCGGCGGGCAGGGCTTCGTCGAGGCGAGGGACGGTCACCTGTTCGCGGGGTCGAAGCGCATCCGGTTCTTCGGGGCCAATGTCACCGCCGGCGCGTGTTTTCCGGATCATGAAACCGCCGGCAAGGTGGCCGCCCGCATGGCGAAGTTCGGGCTGAACGCGGTGCGCTTCCACTTCCTCGACTCCGCGTGGGGCAAGCCGCGCCTGATCCAGTACGACACCGGCGACTGGACCCGCTGGGACGACGACGCGCTGGACCGCTTCGACACCTTCTTCGCGCGGCTCAAGGAGCGCGGCATCTATTCCAACCTCAACCTGCTGGTCGGCCGCCGCTTCGGCGTGCAGGACGGCGTGGACCCGGCCATCCAGCAACTGGACTGGAAGGTCGCGCACGCCATCGGCTTCTTCCACGCCCCGCACCTGGAGGCGCAAAAGGCCTACGCGCGCCGCCTGCTCACCCACCGCAATCCGCACACCGGCCTGACCTACGCGGAGGATCCGGCCGTGGCGATGGTCGAGGTCAACAACGAGAACGGCCTGATCCACACCTGGCTGGCCGGCGACTTCGACAACCTGCCCGAGATCTTTGCGCGGGACCTGCAGCGGCAATGGAACGACTGGCTCGCCCGCCATCACCGCGACACCGCCGCGCTGATCCACGCCTGGGGCGCGGTGGACGAGCCGCCCGGCGCGGAGATGCTCAAAAACGGCGGGTTCACCGACGCCCTGCGCGGCTGGAACCTCGAACAGCACAAAGGTGCGGCCGTGGATGCCTCGACCGAAAACGGAGCCGCCATCCTGCGGCCCCGCGGCACCGGCGGCGAACCCTGGCAGGTCCAGATCAACCACCGCGGCCTGACCATCCGCAAAGACCAGGTGTACACCGTCCGCTTCCGCATCCGCGCCGACCGCGAGCGCACCATCCGCGTCAACGTCATGCAGGCGCACGAGCCCTGGCGGGATCTCGGATTCAACACGACCCTCACGGTCACGCCCGGGGAACAAACGCATTCCTTCACCTTCATCGCCCGCGAGGACGACGACAACGCGCGCTTCGGTTTTAGCGATCTGAACCAGGCCGGCGCGGAGTTCCGCTTCAGCGACCTCTCGCTCCGCCCCGGCGGACGCACCGGCCTGGCGGAGGGCGAATCGCTCGAGGCGCGCAACCTCGCGGCGCCCCGCGTTGCCGGAACCCGCGCGCTCCCCGCTGCCGGGCGCCAGGAGTGGATTCAGTTTCTGTGGGACACCGAACGCGCCCACTGGGCGGCCCTGCGCAAATTCCTCAAGGAGGACCTCGGCGTCAAGGTGCCGATCGTCGGCACCATCGTCGCCACCTCCACGCCAAACCTCATGGCCGAGTTCGACATCGTGGACACGCACGCCTACTGGCAGCATCCGCGCTTCCCGGGCAAGCCGTGGGACCGCAACAACTGGTCGGTCAACAACGTGACCATGGCCGACGCAACCGACGGCGGCACGCTGGCGCGGCTGGCCTTCCAGCGCGTGGCCGGCAAGCCGCACATGGTCAGCGAGTACAACCACCCCGCCCCCAACACCCACGCCGGCGAGGGCCCGCTCTTCATCGCGGCGTGGGCCGCGCACCAGGACTGGGACGCGATCTTCCTCTACACCTACTCGCACGACGACGCGAAGACCAAGGCGCGCCGCATTCCCGACTTCTTCGACATCGGCCCGCACCCCACCATCATGGCCAACGCCGCCGCGGCCTCGCTGCTGTTCCGGCGCGGCGACATCCCCCCGGCCCCGCGCGTCCGCACCATCCCCCTGCCCGCTCCGGTCGAGATCCGCCACATCGCGGAGGCGGGCCGCGACTGGAACGTGCTGCCGGTCGACCGCCTCGGCGTGAACCTGCTGGCATCGCTGGAGCAGCGCATCGCACTGGATATTCGCGCGACCCCGTCGGAGCCCTTGCTGGACAGTGCGAGCGGCGTTTGCGGAATCACCTGGAATCATTCGCCGGAGGGCCGCGGCCTCTTTGTCTTCCGCGGCGAACGCAGCAAGGGCTTCGTCGGCACCGCGGGCGCGACACCGCTCGATCTCGGCGGAGGCGTGCGCGTGGTCGTCGGGAAGACGCGCACCGGCTGGTGCACGCTCGCGCTGACGAGGCTGGAGGGCGATTTGGGGACGGCCCCTGCGCGCGCGCTGTTGGTCGCCACCGGCACCACCGAGAACACCGGCATGGGCTGGAAGAACGCGGAGAAGACCACGGTGGGAACGGACTGGGGCTCCGACCCGAGCCTGGTGGAGGTGGTTTCCGCCGAGATCACCCTGCCGCATTCCGGCTCGCGGCCGGTGGTGTATCCGTTGGACGAACTGGGGCAACGAGGCCCGGCCGTGGAGGCTGCGGCTGCGGGCAAAAACGAGGCCATGGTGCGCATCGGCCCGCCTCATCGCACCCTTTGCTACGAGATCGTCTGGCCGTGATCGCGGTTTGGAGTGCGGGAGCTTGATCCCGCTTTCCCCATTCGGTTCTCGAACCGGATGGTTTGCGACGGTGCGGTCGGGTTCAAGAACCCTCCCCGCAAAGCGGTTTCGAGAAACCGCACTCCAAAGCGGGCGGCCGGATTGCTCTTGCGTGGCACATGGGTCCGGGAGTGATTTCCCCGCAACAAAGTCTGAACGCGCAACCGGCCCCGATTTTCCGCTCCAGACGTTCCGATGACCGGGGCGGTCGACGGAAGAGTTTAGACAGGATTTACAGGATGAACAGGATGGGTTTCCTCAACAACCCGCTTCATCCAGTTAATCCTGTAAATCCTGTCCTGATCAAACTCGCGTTCATTCCTTCCTTTGCGGTCTTCGCGATCTTCTGTAAAATAAATCGGTTCTCACTCCAGGGGCTTCGGGTTCGTCCCTAATTGGTCCCGGTTTTGGGAAAACGAGGTTTCGAGGCGGCTGCGACGGCAAGGAGGAAATTTGGCAGCGGCGGGCCGCCGCCGCTCCCATCAGGAGGGGCGCCGGCCCGGCGCTCCCGTTCCATAGAATTTTTCCAAGAAGGCGGGGTTGGACTCGGCGAAGAGGGTCGCGCCGACGCGGTCGGCGATGGGGATGACCATCCGCTCGTGATGGCAGACGATGCCGCCCACCCGGTTGGTGGCGCCGGTGGTGGCGTAGTTGATGCAGCCGCACCAGTTCATGCAGCGCGGCCGCAGGGCGCAGTCGACGCACTCCTCGACGGTGTTGCCGCGGGCGGCGAGGACGCGGGCGCGCCGGGCCGGGTTGAATCCGGTGAAGACGTTGCCGAGGCGGAGGTCCTCGTTGGTGTCGTCGCCCACGATGCGCTCGCAGGGATAAATATTCCCGCTGGCGGCGACGGCGATCTCGTTTTCGCCGAAGCCGCAGCGGTCCGAGGGGGCGTAGCCCTCCTTGATGCGGACGCGGATCTTGCCGTCGATGATGTTGAGGCGGACGGGCACGCCTTCGCGATAGCGGGCGATGTAGAGGTCGGCGATGCGCTCGCAGGCGGTCCGCCAGGTGTCGAGTGCGGATTCGGGCCACTCGATGTAGGGTGGGGTTGAGGGCGATGCTGCGGATGTCCTCGGACAGCAGCCACTCGACCGACTCCGCCAGGTGCGCGACGTTGCGGGGGTCGACCACGACGATCACTTCGCCGTTGGGTTGAGGCCCGCGGAAGTGGCGCAGGGCGGGCGCTGCGGCCTCGTGCGACCGCTGACCGGACGCGCTGCGGCGCAGGGTGTCGTGCATCGCCGCGTTGCCGTCGAGGGACAGGCCGAGATAGAACCCGTGTTCGCGGAACCACGCGACCTTGTCGTCGTCGAGCAGGGTCATGTTGGTGGTGACGGTCTTCTTGAGGGCGATGCCGTCGAGCACCGCGCGGTCCATGGCGTAGCCGGCGGAGCGTTTGAGGAGATCCCATTCGAGCAGCGGTTCGCCGCCGAAGTAGCCGAGCTGGGATGCGGGCGGGTCGCCGCTGCGGCGGGAATGGCGCAGGGTGTGGTCGAACGCGAAGTCCACGGCCTGCTTCGCCACCTCCCAGGTCATGCGGCGGTTGGTCTTCAGGCCCGCGTAACAGTAGTCACAGCGGAGATTGCAGGCGTGGGTCAGGCACAGGGTGAAATCCATGCGCGGGGCCGTTTACTGCGCGGGAGGCGGGAGCGGAGGAGGCATGTCCGGCGCGGGGCCGGCGCCGGGGCCCGGAGCGTCGCCCTTGGGATCGACGGCGATGTCGCCCGGCAACTCCACACCCGCGCCCGGGTCAGGGGTGCGGGGTTCGACGGCGATTTTACCCGGGGGAGGAGTCTCGTTTCGCGACGAGGGTTCCGGGCGAATTGCGCCTTCCGTCCTGGTACACCCGACCAAACCCGCCGCGCCCAGCATCACGCCGGCCGCTGGCAACTGCCGGCAGCGGGTAGCCGGGGTCGGAGGGGCGTCACCTCGCGCCGGACGTTCACGGCTTCGGCTCCTTGGATTCGGACGGCATGCGCATACTCGCGGACTTGCGGGAGGAGGAGGCGTCACGCCCTCGGTCTGCCGCACGGGATTGGTTCCGGCGGGAATCGGGGCCGGGAGGACCAGAATCTGTCCGGGCTTGAGTTCGTCGGGCTTGAGGCCCGGATTGAGCTTGGCGATTTCGCATGCGCGATCGCTGTTTCCCAGCCGGGTTCTGGCGATGGAGGAAAGGGTGTCACCCTTCTGCACGACATAGGTCGTGCGGGCGGAGGTGTTGGTGCCCGGGGGCGGAGGTTCGGGACGGATCCCGCCGGCTATTCTGGGCGGGGGCGGCGGCTCTTCCTGACGCCTCCGAGGGCGACGGGCGGTGCGGCGGCCTCCTTCGGGGCGTTCTCGGAGAGGGCGGCGGGGTGGCATGAGTGGGGCCGCCATTCCGGCGGGGGCAGGCCGAGGGCCGCGGCGCCGAGCAGCGCGGTGTATTCAGGGAGCTGGCGGCGGCTGGGATAGCGGGGTCGGAATTGATCGTGCTCTTCTGGACCTTCATGCGGAACCTCCAAACTGCGGACAGAGTACCACGGGAGCCCGTGCTGTAAACGCGCGTTTTGGCGCGGCGCAGCAGGGCGACGCGGAGGGCTCACCAAGTGGGTTTCCTCCGGAGACGGACAGGCTGCCCTACCTAGGCCGGGCGTCCGAAGCGGAAACCGAATATATTTTTACAGAGAAGATCGCGAAGACCGCAAAGGGGGAATGAAATCGGTTTGATCAGGAATGGATTTAACGGTCACCGAATCGCGGTTGCGCCCCGCGGCGACGCGAGGCTCACCCGGCGGGTTTCCTCCGGAGGCGGACACGCTGCCCTACCTACGGCGGCGGAGGACGAAGCGCACGAGCAGCAGGCCCCCGGCCATCAGCACGCCCGGGGCCGGTTCGGGCACGAGGACGTAGGCGATCTCGTTGGCGAGAAGCGTTTCCCCGACGGTGCCGTTGATGCGGTCGAACAGGATGCCGTTGTAGATGGTGCGGCCGGAGTTGGCCTCGACGATGGCGGACTGGAACAGGGTCGGGGTGGCCACGAAGCCGGCCAGCGCGGAGGTGCCGCCGAGGAAGTCGAGGCGGGAGCCGTCGTAAAGGCCGTTGTCGGTGAAGGAGGAGATGGAGCCGACGACGCCGTAGGGGCCGTTGAACACGGGGTGCGCGGGGT
The DNA here is from genome assembly GCA_046346795.1 of Kiritimatiellia bacterium. Lineage (GTDB taxonomy): Bacteria > Verrucomicrobiota > Kiritimatiellia > SS1-B-03-39 > UBA6053 > JAXMHJ01. The sequence continues at coordinate 21,126 of JAXMHJ010000011.1, read as the reverse complement.
TCCACGGGGTGAGGGTAAGTCCGGCGGTGGAGGTGATGTTCTGGGAGAAGGTCTTGGAGATGCCGAAGTCGTTCACGACGGTCATGTTCTCGTAGACGTCGCCCTTGGCGTCCCAGAAGGACATGATGGCCCGGCCCCCGCCCTGCACGTAGTTCTTGAGGGAATTCCACTCCTCCGAGCCGTAGACGGGCAGGCTGGAGGGGAGGTCCACGGGAATCTCGTCGTTGGCCTCCACGATCACCAGGTCCCAGCTCGATCCGTCCAGCAGGGTGTTGAAGGTGTTCAGGTCCCCGACCGTGTAGGACAGGCCCATGGTCCCGAGCGCCCCGCGGGCGGTCTGGTGGGCCGAGTATTCGTCGAACAGCAGGACCGACTGGCCGGACGCCAACCGCGCCGCCAGCAGGGATCCCAGGAGAAGTGACCGACCGTGCATGCCCACCCTATACCCCGGACCCTTTCCCCGGGCAAATTCTTTGTTGCGGGATGTCCGGCTTCCCCGAGGTTCCCCACCCGGGAATCCCCGATGTTACAAAAAGGGCGGAATGCCATGCGCAACGGCCCGGTTCTTGCTATCCTTGCCTCGCGTTAGACGTGGGAACTCCAAAACACACAGCAAAGGGGCGAGCAATGAGCGGGTCATTGAAATTGCAGTGGAGTGATGCGCTGAACACCGGGAACAAGGCGATCGACGTCCAGCACAAGTATCTGGTGGACATCATCAACGAGCTGGCCGAGGCCATTGAAACCGGCAGTGCGGCGCAGAACATCCGCAAGATCATCCATCTGTTGCAGTATTACACCGAGTGGCATTTCGGCCGCGAGGAGCTCTGCATGGACCGGTTCCAGTGTCCGGTGGCGGCCGCCAACAAGGCGGCGCACGGGCAGTTCATCGAAACCTTCCTCGCCTTCCGCAAGGAATACGAGACCAGCGGGGATGGCTCGGCCAGCGAGGACATCGCGATGCGCATGTACAAGACGCTGACCGACTGGCTGGTCAACCACATCATGAAGGTGGACGGGCAGATCGGCCCCTGCATGCACAACCACCCCGGGGAAACCTGAGTCCGCGCCTGAAGCATCCCTTCAGGCCGGGGGGTTCTCATCATGTCCCAGGGCGGGCAGTTGCTGCGGGGGTTGGCGGACGGAAACGAGGCGCCGAAGCGGGTGATGGTCCTGCTTCAGCGCAAGAGCGACCTGTCGCGTTCCCGCCTGCTGACCGGACGCCAGTCGGCCCGGCTGACCAAGAAGACGGGACTGCTGGTGAAGCGCATCGCCGCCGGGGACACGCCCGCCCCGGAAATTCCCGCCGCCGAACCCCTGCGGCAGGTCCCTTCCGCGGCGGCGCCGGAGCCGCCGCGCCCGTCGGAAACCGCCGTCGCCTCCCTCCCCGCCCCCGCGCCGCCGGGACCCGGCCGCCTGCTCCGCCGGCGCACCGTCGCCGCGACGCCACTTCTGGAGAAGCGGCCGGCGACGGGGCTGAAGGCCGAGTTCCTGTTCGAATGCGAGCACTGCCGGCAGCGCATCGACGCCACCGGGTACGCGATGTTCGAGTCGACGCAGTGCCCTTCCTGCTCGGGTCTGAATCCGGTGCCCGGCCGCCTCGACCACTACCTGCTGCGCGAGGCGCTCGGCGAGGGGGGCATGGGTGTCGTCTATCGCGCGCATGACGAGCACCTGCACCGCGACGTCGCGCTCAAGATCATCCGCCGCGACCTGCTGCGCGACGCCGGCACCGCCTCCCAGTTTGTGCGGGAGGCCCGCGCCGCCGCGCGCCTCAATCATCCCAACATCGTCCACATCTACGCCATCGGCGACATGCTCGGCGACCCCTACATCGTCATGGAGCTGCTGTCGCGGCTCCGCCTGGACACCCTGCTGGCGGGCGGGCAGGTATTGCCCGAGCTGCTCGTGCTGTACACGGCCTACGACATGATCCGCGCACTCGAAGCCGCTCGCACCGCGGGGCTCGTGCACGGGGACATCAAGCCCGCCAACGTGCTCTACAACCAGCACGGGCAGGCCAAGCTGATCGACTTCGGGCTGGCCTCCTTCTTCCAGGAAAAGCAGGGCGAACTCTGGGGCACCCCCCTGTACATGGCGCCGGAGAAGATCCTGCAGCAGGGGGAGGACTGGCGTTCCGACCAGTTCAGCCTGGGCCTCACCCTCTGGACCGCCTACACCGGCGTGGCGCCCTTCGACGGCAAGGAGACGGCGGACATCCTGCGCGCCATCCTCAACCAGCCGCTACCCGGCCTGACGGACCGCCGGCCCGGGGTTGACCCCGGGGCCGCGGCCATCATCGGGCGCATGGCGGCCAAATCGCCGGACGACCGTTTCCAGGACTACGACGAACCCCTGCGCCTGCTCAAGAACCTCATCCTTGCGCACAAGACCGCCCTCGCCGGAAGCACGACCTTCCCCGCGGGACTGGAACCGCTCGAACACCGGGAGGTCGGATGACCCCTCCCCCGCTCAATCCCCCAGGAGAATCCAGCATGACCGACGGAGAAGCCCTTTCCGCCACCCCGGCCGACGAACAGCAGGCCTGGGGCGAAATCGTCCGCCGCGAGGCCGGCGTGGCCGCGGACTCGATCCGTCCCCTGCCCTCCGCCCATCTGGAGCAGAGCGCCGACTACACCGAGATGCACACGCGGCTCGGCCACAGCGCGCAGATCCTCGACCGCTACAGCCCCGACCGGGTGGATTTCCTCGCCCGCGACCTGACCGCCGTGCTCGAAGCCACCCTGGCGGAGGGCAAGCTGGACGGGCTGATGGTCGCCACCGACGACGGCCTGGTGGTGGCGGAAAGCCACCGCATGGAGCGCGGCGAGGTGCTGGCGGCGATCAGCACCCTCTGCGAGAACATCGCCTCCCGCCTGCGGCGCGAAAACGTGCTGGAGGGCATCGAGGAGATGTCCATCCGCGGCTCGCACGGCGAGCAGATCATCGTGCGTTATTTCGCCGGGATCGACCAGCGCTACTTCCTGCTCGGCTTCTCCCGCCGCCTGGTGCCGTACCGGCGCGCCATGACCGTCACCCTGCGCCGGTGCGGCGAACTGCTCGACAAACACTTTCCGGGCCTCCGCCCGGATCCCGCAAAACCGAACACAACACCCGAGGAGTCGACATGAACAAGATGGTCTCGAAATCCGACGCGTTGAACGCAATCCTGAACAGCCTCTCCGCCACCAGCGGCGACATCGAGGCGTCCGCGGTGGTGTCCACCGACGGCCTGATGATGGCCTCGAACTTCCCCGCCGGGATGGACGAGGACCGCATCTCCGCCATGGCCGCCGCCCTGCTCGCCATGGGCGAGCGCACCGCCCGCGAGCTCAACCGCAACACGCTGGAACAGGTGTTCGTCAAGGGGGCCAACGGCTATGTCATCCTGATGGGCACCGGCCCGAACGGCGTGCTGGTCGCGCTGTGCACCAAGGCGGCCAAGCTCGGGCTCATCTTCCTCGACATGCAGCGCGCCGCGGCCGAACTCACCCGCATCCTCTGATCCCGGCGGGACCCCCGCAATGAATCCGGAGATCCAGGGGATCCTCGAGCAGGCCCGGGCCCTCACGCAGTTCAGCCTCGAAGACGAGGAGGTGCTGCGCGAGGCGTCCGAGGCCCTGCTGCCGCTCGCCGACGAGGTGAAGAAGGTCTTCTACGACGTGCTCTTCGGCTACGAGCCCACGGCGCAGGTCTTCCGCAGTCTCGCCCAGTCGCGGGTGGAGCGCGAAGCCACGCTCAAGAAATGGTACGAGTTGATGGTCTCGGGGACGTACGACGACAAGTTCTGGGACTGGCAGTGGTTCGTCGGCCTGGTGCACATCCAGCACCACGTCTCCCACACCTTCATGATGAGCATGATGGCGCGGGTGCAGGCGCTGCTGCTGCGCAAGTGCCTCGAACTCTTCGAGGAGGCCTCGGCGGAGCGGGTCTTCAGCGCCCTCCTGCGCCTGACCTCCTGCATCGCCATCTTCATGGCCGAGGGCTATTACCAGCAGTTCCTCGACGCCATCGAGCGCGCCGGCCTCAAGAAGAGCCTGGTCGACCGGCTGGTCTCCATGGAGGTCAAGGAAATGGTCCAGGGGATGCGCCGCAAATTTTAGCGAAACAGGTGGTTGAGCGAAGCGATACCACCGGTCAACGTCCCCCGTAACGCCCCGCATCCCGACGGGATGCCAGCGCGTCCACCCCGGAAGACCGGGTATGAACAAGACCCCGGCCACGGAGGCTGCGGCTTCGAGACCAAACCCAGGCGAAATATCCGGGTTTCGCGCGGAGGCGCGGAGGCGTGGAGAGGAGAATGGAAAGCTCATCCCCCATCTGGAAATCCTAGCGGATAGAATTGGGGATGTGGTGTGGTCCTTTCGATTTCCTCTCCGCGCCACTGCGCCTCGGCGCGAGAAAAGGTGGGGAGTTAGGATCGCCAGACATGAACTTCCCGGAAAAACCAACTTTGCGCCGTTCTTCCTACGGCTTCGGGGTGTTGGCCTGGCGCTTAAGTACTATGTTCAAGGACCCCGTTCTTCACCGGCAGGCGGCTTTTCCCGATCTTTTTCGAACCAATCAAAGTCGGCGCTCCAAGGACGATTCTTCGGTGTCCATTCCGACGGAAGCACGGAAAAACTCAATAAACAATCAATATGCAGAATCGCGCCTTGCACTTCCATAGTATATTTATGATCGGGGCATTTCTCCAAGAACTCGAGTAGAATCTCACGTGTTTCATACCAGATGTAAGCTTTCTCGGCCTGAAATTCAAAAGGAAGCTGGGACTTGGTATTCAACCAACAGCGGTATTCGCTCTCGCTTATGGACTGAAGCTTTTCCGCCGTATCCTTGTTGTCTTTTTGGAGAATAACACTCAACACCGCACGGCGTAGGTGACTCAGAGGATCAAGGTCGCAACTATTTTTCGACTTGGAAGAATCATTCATACAATTTTTACATGGCGATGAGCAACTTGTTAACAGCAACATCCAAGCAAGGACGAGCCATTTCACGGGATTACCCCTTTCGGATCTATTGGTGGAGGAACCTTATCTGACGGCAACCGGTGCGATGGGTAGCTTGAGGGAATTTTGGGCGGACTTATCGTTGGAGACAGGCGTGAATTGAAGGCCGGGAGGCGAAGCGGGGCCGGCTGGAAGCCGGCGGTCCCAGTGGCTGGCTTCGGATCCGCTCGGGGTGGGTTCCGGTGACCGGAACACCGGCGGGAAAAGGGTTCCGATGACCGGAACGAGGGAGGGTCGATGGGCGGGTGATGAGCGGACGCCATGCCCGGAAGATAACTCCCGGAGACGGAGTGGGACGAGGGGAATATGCAGAAACATGCGGCCGTGGGTTTGGAGGGAGGGCGGGAGCGGGGCTGGAGTTTTCGGGCTGGGGTTTTCATCGAGGCCGCAAGCTCCGTGTCCAAGGGAAACCGCGCAGCGGACTGCGCGGAAGAGAGCGGGATCATGTGGAGTGCAGAAGCCTGCTGCCGCTGTGAATCGGCGCGGCCCGCCGCGCCGGGGAGACCGCAGCGGGCTGCGGGGAAGAATAGCGGCAGCAGGCTGCCGCAGTCCATGGGGGGTGGCCCGGATTGAGTGAGGGGAAAGGGAAAAGCAGTTGCCTTCCGGGGCGGGGGATGGTTGGGACGGGGAACCCCCCGGCCCACCATGAGCGATACGCCCAACTTCGTCCACCTGCACTTCCACACCTGCTACAGCCTGCTCGACGGGGCGACGAAGGTGAAGGAAGCGGTCAAGCAGGCCAAGGAGTTCGGGATGCAGGCCCTCGCCATCACCGACCACGGGGTGATGTACGGGGCGATCGAGTTCTACAAGGCGGCGAAGGACGCGGGCATCAAGCCCATCCTCGGCTGCGAGGCCTACACGACGGACAGCATGTTCGAGAAGAAGAAGCTGGACGACGGGTCGCAGGCGAACCACCTGATCCTGCTCGCGGAGACGAACGAGGGCTACCAGAACCTGATGAAACTGGTGTCCACCGCGCACATCGACGGCTTCTACTACAAGCCGCGCATCGACCGGACCTTCCTGGCCAGACACGCGAAGGGCCTGCTGGGCACGACGGCCTGCATCAACGGCGAGGTGACGGAGCGGCTGGTCAAGGGGGACTTCGCCGGGGCGCTGCGCCGCGCCGGGGAATACGGGGAGATCTTCGGCAAGGGCAACTACTACATCGAGCTGCAGAACCACGGCATGGAGGACCAGAAGCGCGCCAACAAGGGCCTGATCGAGATCTCGCGCAAGCTGGGCATGCCGCTGATCTGCTCGAACGACTGCCATTACCTGAAACACGACCACGCCGAGGCGCACGAGGTGATGCTGTGCCTGCAGACGGGCACGACGATGAGCGATCCGAAGCGGATGAAGTACCCGTCGGACCAGTTCTACATGAAGTCGCAGCGGGAGATGGCGGCGCTCTTCAGCGAGCACCCGGACGCGCTGCGGAACACGATCGAGATCGCGGAGCGCTGCAACCTGGAACTGGCCATCGGCAAGAAGTCGAAACTGCACTTCCCGAAGTACGACGTGCCGGGCGGGCGGCCCGCGAAGGAATACCTGGTGGAGGTGGCGCTGCAGGGGCTGAAGAAGCTGTACGGGCTGGAGGACCCGAAGAAGCCGAAGGACGACTACGAGAAGATGATCATGGAGCGCCTGCACTACGAGGTGTCGATCATCGAGCGCACGGGGTTCATCGACTACTTCCTGGTGGTGTGGGACTTCATCCACCACGCCAAGAGCCAGGGCATCCCGGTGGGGCCGGGCCGCGGATCGGGCGCGGGCAGCCTGGTGGCGTACGCGCTGGGCATCACGACCATCGACCCGCTGCGCTACAACCTCATCTTCGAGCGTTTCCTGAACCCCGACCGCGTCTCCCCGCCGGACTTCGACATCGACTTCTGCCAGGAGCGACGCGGCGAGGTGATCGACTACGTGAAGAAGAAGTACGGGGCGGAGAACTGCGCGCAGATCGCGACCTTCGGCAGCATGGGGGCGAAGAGCGTGATCCGCGACATCGGGCGCGCGCTGGAGATCCCGCTGAAGGAGTGCGACCGGCTGGCCAAGCTGATCCCGGAGAAGCCGGACATCACGCTGGAGCAGGCGGAGAAGGACAGCCCGGACTTCCGCCGCGAGCTGCAGACCAATCCCGAGGCGCAGCGCATCATGCGCTATGCGCGCGTGCTGGAGGGCCTGCCCAAGAGCCAGGGCACGCACGCGTCCGGGGTGGTGATCGGCGACGTACCGCTGAACCAGATACTGCCCCTGTGCGTGGACAAGGACAAGCAGCCGATGTCGCAGTTTGAAATGAAGCCGCTGGAGGAGACGGGGCTGCTGAAGATGGACTTCCTGGGGCTCAAGACGCTCACGGTGATCCGCGAGGCGTGCAACCTGGTGAAGGAGATCCACGGGATCGAGATCGACGAGGAGAAGCTGCCGCGGGACGAGGCGGAGACCTTCAAGCTGCTCAACCGCGGCGACACGACCGGCGTGTTCCAGGTCGAATCCAAGGGCATGCGCGACCTGCTGCGGCAGTTCCAGGTGTCGCGCTTCGAGGACCTGATCATGCTCATCGCGCTGTACCGCCCGGGTCCGATGGACCTGATCCCGGACACGATCGAGCGCCGCCACGGCCGCCAGCCGATCACCTACATGCATCCGCTGCTGGAGGGGGTGCTCAAGGAGACCTACGGCACCATCGTGTACCAGGAGCAGGTGCAGCAGGCGTCCAAGACCCTGGCCGGCTTCACCCTGGCGCAGGGCGACGTGCTGCGGCGGGCCATGGGCAAAAAGAATCCGGAGGAGATGGCGAAGCAGCGGGCGGGTTTTGTCGAGGGTTGCCAGAAGACCAACAACATGCCGCCGAAGCAGGCGGGGGAAATCTTCGACACCATCGAGAAGTTCGCCTCCTACGGCTTCAACAAGTCGCACAGCGCGGCGTACGCCGAGGTGGCCTACCGCACCGCCTACCTGAAGGCGCATTATCCGGCCGAGTTCATGTCGGCGTTGATGTCGAGTGAAATTGGCAACAGCGAAAAGCTGCAGTTCTTCGTGAACGAGGCGCGGGAGTCGGGCTTGCAGGTGCTGCCGCCCAACGTGCAGGAGGGGGGCGCGCGCTTCCGGCCGTCGTCCACCGGCGGGATCCGCTTCGGCATGGCCGGGGTGAAGGGCGTGGGCACGATGGTGGTGGAGCTGATCGTGGCGGAGCGCAAGCGCAACGGGCCGTTCGCCAGCTTCATGGATTTCTGCGAGCGGATGGACAGCCAGGTGGTGAACAAGCGGGTGCTGGAGTCGCTGATCAAGTCCGGGGCGTTTGACTGGACGAAGATCTCGCGGGCGCGGCTGTTCGGCGGCATCGACTTCGTGCTGGGCCGCGTGGCGGCGAGCCAGAAGGACCGGCGGGCGGGGCAGTCGCTGCTCTTCGACGCGCTCGACGCGGACAAGCCCAAGGCGGCGGCGGGGGACTCGGAGATCCCCGAATGCGCGCCGTGGCCGAACCTGGAGATGCTGGGGTACGAGAAGGAGTTGCTGGGCTTCTATGTGTCGGGCCACCCGTTGCTGCACCACAAGCACGAGATCGCGGCGTACGGGCAGGCGGAGATTTCCAGCCTGCCGGAGCTGGGGGCCGGGGCGTCGGTGCGGGTGGCGGGCATGGTGGGCGGCATCCGCACCCTCTTCACCAAGAAGGACCAGCAGCGCATGGCGTCGTTCCGGCTGGAGGGGATCGAGGGGGGGGTGGACGCGATCATGTTTCCGACCGCGTTCAAGGACTTTGGCAGCCACGTGGCCGACGGAACCATCGTGCTGGCCGGCTGCGAGGTCACCCAGGAGGAGGGCAACATCAAGCTGATCGTCAACGAAATGTACCCGATCACCGACGCGGCGCGGCTGTTCGCGCAGAAGGCGGTGCTGTCGGTCAGCCTGGTGCGGGAGGGCGCGGAGGCGCAGCTCGAATCGATCAAGACGCTGGTGAAGGCGTGGCCGGGCATCGCCCCGCTGCACCTGCAGGTGATGCTGCCGGGCGGGGTCAGCGTGGAGGTGCGGGCCGAGGATTTGTTCGCGGTGCATCCGTGCGAGGGCTTCATGCGGGAGGCGGCGAAACTGCTGGGCGCCGATGCCGTGCGCGTCGTGGCGCAGAAGGAACCCTTCAAGCGGGCGCAACAGCGCCGGGGCGCGCGGAGAGGGCCTTGAACGGGGGAGGTCCGGTCGCCGGAGGGTTGCGATATGCGCCTTTCCGGCGCCGGAAACATGTTTCAGCGCAAAACAGGAGCGAATATGCGAACGGGGCGCAACGACAATGGGTGCGCGAGAGTTCATCTAAGCCGTTGAAGAGGAAGCCACTTTGACTTATGCTGGGGGAATCATGAGGGTTCTTGGACAGAAAATTCTGGCCTTTGTTATCGGGGCGTCCGGCCTGCTTGCAGGCTGTGCGACGAATCCGGTCACGGGCAAATCCGAGCTGCATCTGGTGCCGGAGTCGCAGGAAATCATGATCGGCGCGCAGAATTACGCCCCGTCCCGCCAGGCGCAGGGCGGGACCTACATGGTACGGCCGGAGGTGGAGGACTACGTCCGGAAGGTGGGGAAGAAGGTGGCGGCGGTGTCCGACCGTCCGAGTCTGCCCTACGAGTTTTCCGTGCTCAACAACAGCGAGCCGAACGCCTGGGCCCTGCCGGGGGGCAAGATCGCGGTCAACCGGGGGTTGTTGACCGAGCTCAACAGCGAGGCGGAACTGGCGGCGGTCATCGGCCATGAGATCGTGCATGCCGCGGCCCGGCACGGGGCCAAGACGATCGAACGTGGAGTGCTTCTGCAGGCGGGCGTACTGGGCATCGGACTGGCCTCCCAGGACAGTGATTACAGCGATTTGATCCTGACCGGCGCCCAGGTGGGCGCGGGGTTGATGACCATGAAATACAGCCGCGGGCAGGAGTCGGAGTCGGACCACTACGGCATGAAGTACATGCAGAAGGCCGGCTACGACACCCAGGCGGCGGTGGAGCTGCAGGAGACGTTCGTCCGTCTGTTCGAGAAGCAGAGTCCCATGTGGATCGAGGGATTGTTCGCCAGTCATCCGCCCTCCCGCGAGCGCGTGGAGGCCAACCGGAAGACCCTGGCGGAGTTTCCGCCCGGTGGTTTCCGCGGGGAGAAGGAATACCGGGACGCCATGGCGGGGCTGCGGGCCGACGCGGAGGCCTACAAGCGCATGGACGAGGGGACGAAGGCCCTGGCGGACAAGAACTACGACCTGGCCATCAGCAAGGCGAACGAAGCCCTCCGGATCCAGCCGGACGAAGCCATGTTCCATGCGCTGGCGGCCGCGGCCTTCCATGAAAAGAAGCAGGAACGCAACGCGCTGACCATGGTGAACAAGGCCATTTCCCTCAACAGCGACTACTACGAGCTGTATCTCCTGCGCGGCCGGATCAAGAAGGCGCTGGGCGATCCGACCGCCGCGGCCGACCTCAAGCGCAGCAACCAGCTCCTGCCCACCGCCACCGCGAGCGAGATGCTGGGCCGGCTGGCGCTGGACGCCGGCGACCGCGAGTCCGCGCGCCGCCACTTTGGTGACGCCGCCCAGTCCGACAGCGAAGCGGGCCGGGCCGCCCGGGCGGAATATGCCCGGCTGGGCCTGGCGGTGAATCCGGGGGAATTCATGACCTTCGACGCGCGGCTCGACCGGCAGGGGCGCGCGGACCTGCTGGTCATGAACAACGGCCCGGTGGCGGTCCGGGACCTCCTTGTCCAGGTTTCCTCCCGGCGGGACGGCCGCACCCAGGCCTTCCGGATCCCGGGCCCCCTGGCGCCGGGGGAGGCGGCCAGCCGGCGCACCCTGCTGGGACCCTACGCCGATGTCCGGGCGATGACCGGCGACCTGCTGGTCAAGGTGGTCTCCGCGGAGGCGGCCGAGTGAGCGCGCCGGTCACAGAACCCCGCAAGGTCCTCTTCATCTGCACCGGCAACTATTACCGCAGCCGTTTCGCCGAGGCGCTCTTCAATTTCCTGGCCCAGAAGAAAAAGCTCAACTGGGTCGCGATGTCCCGCGGCCTGGCCACCTATCTCGTCGGGGACGATGGATTCCTCTCCAGCGTCGTGCTGCAGGCCCTGCGCGAGCGGGAGATCCCGGTGTCCCTGACTTCCGCCACCTGCCGGCAGATCTCCGAGGAGGACTTCCGCTCCGCCAACGTGCTCATCGCCATCGACAAGTATGAGCACCGGCCGCTGCTCGACCGCTATTACCACGACTGGGTGGACAAGGTGAACTACTGGGACATCTCGGATGTGGGCGAACTCTCGCCCCTCGACGCCCTCCCCCGGATCGAGAAATGCGTGACCGGCCTGGTGGCCGGCATCGCCGGCAACGCCGACGGACCGGTCGTGCCGCGGATGCAGCGGACATGACCGCACCCGGAGCCAAACCGCGCGCCGCCGGTTGATTCTTCCGCCCCTTGTGGTATGTAATCCCCCATGACCTCTTCCCGCACCTTCCGCCCCAACACCGGCAACATTGCCGAGCGCAAAATCCGCGATGAAGCCATCCTCCTCCCGATCAGCAACGCCGCCGGGGAACTCGGCACCGTGTACGACCTCAATGTCACCGCCACCGCGATCTGGGAACTGGCCCGGCAGGGGCTCACCGAGGGTGCCATCGTGGACCGGCTGCTGGAAGGCCGCGACGTTGCCCGGGAGGCGGTCGAGCGGGACGTGCGCGACATCCTCGACCATCTCCTGAAGCTGCGCATGCTCATCCCCGCCTAGGCGCCCATGTCCTGCTCCGACTGCATCAACTACACCCAGAGCGCGCTGCACCTCTTCCGCAAGTTCTCGCCGCCCGGCGGGGGAGACCCCCTCCTGCCCATCAGCGGCAGCTACGAACTCACGCTCCGCTGCAACATCCGCTGCAAGCACTGCTACATCCTGTTCCCCGGGGCCACGAGCGACGAATTGAACACGGAGCAGACCAAATCGGTGCTCGACAAGCTGGCCGCCGCCGGCGCCCTCTTCCTGCTCATGACCGGAGGGGAGATCCTGGCCCGGCCGGACTTCAAGGAAATCTACCTTTACGCCAAATCCATCGGCATCATCCCCACCCTCTTCACCAATGCCACCCTGGTGGACGAGGACATCGTCGACTTCTGGAAACAGTACCCGCCCCGGAGCATCGAGGTGACCATCTACGGGCACACCGAGGAGACCTACGAGGCGGTCACCGGGGTCAGGGGATCGTTCCGGCGGTTCCGACGGGGCGTCCAGCTCATGCGGGAGGCCGGCCTGCCCCTGCTGCTCAAGACCATGGTGCTCAAGACCAACGTGCATGAATTCGAACAGACCCGCGACTGGGTGCTCGCGCAGGGAATCCGTTTCCGGTACGACAACAACCTGACCCCCCGGCTCGACCAGGATCCCTCCCCGCTGGCCGAACGCATCAGCCCCCGGGAACACGTCCACATCGAGTCCATCGACCGGGAGGTCAATTTCTCGCGATTCGGAGTACTGCTGGACGCCGCTTTCGGCCGGCCGGCCAAGGAGGACCTCTTCACCTGCGGCACCGGCATCCGGACCTTCCATGTCGACCCCCAGGGCCGTCTTCACCCCTGCATGCTGTGGCGGAAAAATCCGTACGACCTGCTCCAGCGCGAGATTGACGACCAGTGGCGCCGCCATGTGTGGGGCATCCGCAACCTGGCGAAGGCGGCCGCGGCCGGGTGCAACTCCTGCTCCAACCGGGGCGTCTGCGGCCGGTGCGCCGGATCGGCCATGCTCGAGACCGGCGATCCCGCCCGCAACGTCGAGTACTATTGCGAAGTGGCCCAGGAGCGGCGGAAGAAATTCGGGGAACCGATTTCGCTTGCAATCGAGGCCCTTTAAGTGTCGGATGAAACAAATGTTCAACCGGAGGAGCCTACCATGACCTTGAAACCCTACATCAAGCCTGTCATCACCGAAGTGAAGCTCGAAGACCAGGATGTCGCGTCCATGGCCAACACCTGCAAGCAGGCGCCCGAACCCAACGGTTCTCCCGCCGGGGCCTGCGTGGACGACCAGTTGCTGACCCCGACTCGCTCCTTCGGATCCTGATCCCTTTCTCAAGCGGAGAAATCCGACCCCACCGTCCGCATGCGCGGGCGGCGGGTCTTTTTTTTTATCCGATGGATGTTTCCGACCAGCTCTCCCTCCGCATCGCCGCGGCCGGCTGCTCATCGACGGGCAGAGCGCCTGAATCGCGCGGGTATCGCATCCAGCTCAGGATTCCTTCGCCGCCTTCGCGACGCCCCTCCTTCCCGCGCGGAGGCGACGTACGGCTTCGTTGCGGAGGAGTCGTTCGACTGGCCGGAGCCGTCTCCCCATCCCCTCTTCGTCGACAGCGACACCTGGCGCTTCGGCCTCGTCGCCGACGGGCGCGTCTTCATCGACACCCACTATGCTCCCGAACGCTTCTGGCAGCATGCCGCGCTGCTCGCCCCGGACTTTTCCACCGGCGTGCTCTTCCCCCGCCGGCTGAGCCCCGCGCGCCCGAGCCCGGTGTCGATGCATTTCCCCGTCGACGAACAGGTGTTCCTGCACCGCATCGGCTGGCTGGGCGGGGCGCTGCTGCACACCTGCGGGGTCGAATACGCCGGCCGGGCCTGGCTCTTTTGCGGCAAGTCCGGCGCCGGGAAGTCCACCACCGCGCGATTGTGGCAGGCGGCCGGGGCGGAACTGCTCAACGACGACCGCGTCATCCTGCGCCTGATCGACGGCGTCCCCCACGCCTGCTCCACGCCCTGGCACGGCAGCATCGGCGAGGTGCGGGCGAAAAACGTCCCCCTCGGCGGGGTGTTTCAACTGGAACAGGCCCGGGAGAACGAGGCCGCGGCCCTGCCGCCCCGGGAGCGCCTGCACCGGCTGACGGCCAACCTGATCGCGCCGTTCCACCTGCGGGAACCCATGCAGGCCATTCTCGAGACGCTGTCCGCGGTCGCGGAGACGACGCCGGTGTACCGGCTGCGCTTCACCCCGGACGCCCGGGCCGTGCGCGAGGCGATGCGCGCGGCGGGGCTGTGACGGTCACTGCGTCTTGTTGAGGAACTTGTTCGCGCCCTCGGGGTCGAACTGCATCCACTGCGCCATCACCTTTTCCAGCGTTGCCCGCCGGGTTTCGTCATTGGTGATGGAGTTGGCCATGAGCAGGGCCTTCTGCGGATCCCGCCCGGCCGTGCGATCAACATAGGCCTGGATCGGCTTGTCCAGTTCCACGCTCTTGGGCTGGCTGTCGATCCATTTGGCGGCCGCCTCCGCATCGCGGCGCACCCACGACTGGACGAGGCTGGTCTGGGCCTCCACCTTCAGCGCCGGGTCGTCCAGGTTCTGCACCCAGTTGACGGCGGCGGAGGGGTCGTTGCGCACCCAGTTGGACACCACTTCGCGGACCGTGTCGGTCTTGCGCTCGGGGTCCTTGATGTCGCCGAGCATCGACAGCGACTTGGCGGGATCGGTCTGCGAAATCCGGTCGGCCAGCCGCGACAGGATGCCTTCGCGGAGCTGTTCGTCCTGAATGCCGCGCGCCCAGCCCAGGCTGGCGTCGGGGCCGTCCACCATCACGGCTTCCAGCACCCGGTCGGCGGCGATGCCGCGCATGTGCCCGTAACTCATGGTGGACAGCAGCTCGGTGGCGGCGGAGACATTGGAACGGGCCAGCCCGTTGACCACGCCGATGAGGTAGGGATTCTCCTGCTGGCCGTCCGCCTTCGCGGTCGCCCACGTCCTGGCGGCCTCCGGATCAACGCTGGCCCAGCCGCTGAGCACCCGGAAGGTGTTCATGCGGTCGGCCCATTCCCCGCCCCCGCGCCCCCCCGGTCCGCCACCGCCCCGGCCCCGGCCAAACCCCTCCGGGGGCCCGGAGGACAGGTTCTTGGTGACATATTCGATGGCCGCGGCTCCGTCGACCCGCGACCAGGCCTCCAGGAACAGGCCGTACTCCTGGTCGCGTTCGGGGCCGCCCCGGTTCGCCTGGAACACGGCCAGCAGGTCGAGGGCGTTCTCCTTGGTGACCCCCTGCAGCATCTCGGTGATCCCGGCCATGCGCCGGAGCGGATCGGTGTCGGACAACAGACGGGCCGCGCGCCCGGGATCCACCTTGCCGCCGCGGTACACGGAGACCGGCGCGGATTCACGGGCGGCGCCGGAACTGATGTTGATGCGGGTCTCCGCGCGCGGGTCCGCGCCGCCGTCGGTCCGGGCGCAGCACGCGCCGGGCCGGGCCGTCGCCGGCGGAGGGCGGGCTGATCTCCGGCTGCACCGTGGCGGAGACCATGGGCGCGGAGCCGCGGCCGGCCCAGAAGGCGAGGCCCGCGGTCAGGATCCAGGCGGGGACCCAGAGATGGGGGGAACGAGGCAGGTTCATGAAAAGGACTCCTGTTGATCCGGGCGGACAACGCACGACGGCGTCGCATTGTTGCCCTGAATCTTGTTTTGACGGCGGAGCGCCCGAATCCTTCAACCCGGGCTTTTCGCGCGCCGGTTTCCCGGCTATGGGGGACGCATGATCCTTCCCCCGGACTTCACATCGTCGGCACGCCCATCGGCAACCTGGACGACATCACCCTGCGCGCGCTGCAAACGCTGCGCGAGGCCTCCCTCGTGCTGGCCGAGGACACGCGGCACACCTCCATCCTCTTCGCGCGCCACGGCATCCACCGCCCCCTGGCGAGCTGCCACAAGTTCAACGAGGCCTCGCGCATGGACGAGGTCGCCGCGCGCATCCATGCGGGCGGGATCGTGGCGCTGGTCAGCGACTCCGGCATGCCGGGCATCTCCGACCCCGGCTCGCGCATCGTGCGCGGCTGCCGCGAACGCGGACTGCCGGTGTGGGTGGTCCCCGGCCCGTCGGCGGTGGTGAGCGCCGTGTCGCTCAGCGGCTGGGGCGACGACGGCTTCACCTTCGCCGGCTTTCTTCCCCCAAGCCCGGCTCGCGCCGGAACGCCCTGCGCGCCCTCGCCGCCGAACGGCGCGCCGTCGTGGTGTACGAATCGCCCCACCGCATCGCCCGCCTGCTGGCGGACATCGCGGACCTCCTGGGCGACCGCCCCGTGATGGTGGCGCGCGAATTGACCAAGAAGTTCGAGGAGTCCCCCGCGGGAACCGCCGCCAGCCTGCTCGCCGCGCATGGCGACCGGCCCTGGAAGGGGGAGATCGCCGTCGTGATCCATCCCGCCCCGAGGGACTTCGAGGCGCCCGCCCCGCCGGGCGAACCCGCCGGTTCCGGTGCCGACGAGCCGGCAGCAGACGCATTGACATGACGTGGAATCGTCGTTTAGTTAAGCAGATCCAACATGCGCCCACTTTCCATCCGGCTTCCGGTCCTCATCACCGCCGCCTTCCTGACCGCGGGCGCCGCGCCCTCCACGCGGCAACCCGCCATCCTTGAGGTTCAGCCTCCTCCGCCCGTGACAACGCAGGTTCGTCCCGGCCTCCGCCGCGTCCACCCGGGCGCCCTCCTCGACGAGATGCAGCCGCCCTCCCGCCAGACCTACCGGGTCACGTGGTCCCCGGGCGACGCCGGCGTCGAGCCCGGCGCCACGCTGATCTTCGACTTCCGCCAGAAACTGCGCGGCGAGCCGGGGCGCCTCACCATTCAATATCCCGCCGCCGTCCGGGAGACGCGCACCGCCGAGTTCACGATCGGAGAGCGGACCCTGCGCGAATACGGGCCGGTCACCGGCTGGCAGGTCGTCCTGACCTCCGGCGGACGCAAGCTCGCGGCGCGCGGCTCCTCCACCTGGAACCGGCCGGGGACGCCGTGAAGCCCGAAGCCGATGCGGTGCTGGTGATGATCGACGGCGACCACGCCTTCGCCCGGATCGTGGGCCGCGGTTCGTTCAAGGTGAGCGGCGCCCTGAAGGAATTCGGAACCCGCGTCTCCAACCTGGGCGGCGTCCGGCTGGTGGTCGACCTCTCCCAATGCGTCAGCATGGACAGCACGTTCATGGGCGTGCTGGCCGGCCTCTCCTTCCAGTTCCGCAAACAGCAGGCCGGCCGGATTCAACTGGTCAACGTCACGCCGAAACTGCAGGCGCTCATCGCCACGCTCGGCCTCAACCACCTGGTGGACTCCGTGCCCGAGGGACTGCTGCCCCGCGAATACGCGGCGAAGCTCGGCCCGCAGCAGCCGGCCCTGGAGGAGCTGCCCCCGGAACGCACCGACAAGGACAACGTCGCCCGCATCATGCTCGAGGCGCATGAAAACCTGGTCCAGGCCTCGCAGGACAACATCGCCCGGTTCAAGGACGTCATCGCCTTCCTGCGGGAAGACCTCCGGAAGAATACCTGACCCGCCGGGGACGCCATGCTGGACCATCCGCTCTTCTGGCTGCTGGCGGCCTCCTCGGCAGGCCTGGCGGTCGTTTCGACCGTCGCCGTCCACCACCTCAAGCGCTACCGCCGGAAACACGCCGCCCTGGCCCGGGAGAAGGAGGTCGTGTACGGATTCGTGCAGGACATGGGCGAGGTCTTCACCGAAACGGACAACGCCGAGAGCGGACAGCTCCTGCGCCAGGTGCTCCACTACGCCCTGCGCACCGCCCGCGGCTCCGCCGGCGCCATCTACCTGAACGATGAAAAGGCCGGCGGCCTGATCCTCCGCTGCGCCAGCGGCATCTTCCCCCCGCCCTACCCCGGCTTCCCCGAATCGGACTACCTCAACGCCCCCTCGCGCAGCGGCATGCTGCAGGCATGGCTGGAGGACCACCCGCCCCCGGCCGCGGGCGTCCTCCACGAGGTGGCCGGCCACGGCCGGCCCATCCTCATCGCGCAGGCGGCGGGGGATCCGCGCATCCCGCACCACAAGACCGACCTGCTGCAGATCGACTCCTTCCTCGCCGTCCCCATGCGCTTCCGGCGCCACGTCATCGGCCTGGTGGCCGTCAACCGGGCTGATGCCATGCTCTTCCGGCGCGGCGACCTCAATCTCCTGCAGACCCTGGCCGACCAGGCCTCCGTCTCCATCTACTACGCCAGCCTGCGCGAGGACCTCGAGGAGAAGCGCAAGCTCGAGCGCGAAATGGAGGTCGCGCAGGGGATCCAGGCCTCGCTGCTGCCCAAGACCCTCCCGACATCCCCGGCCTCGAGATCGCCGCCTTCACCGAACCCGCCTGAAGTCGGCGGCGACTATTACGATGTCATCCGCGTGGACGACGACCACATCGGGATCGTCATCGCCGACGTCGCCGGGAAATCCGTGGGCGGGGCCATCCTCATGGCCGCCTGCCGCAGCACCCTCCGCGCCTGCCCCGGGCCGCATCCATCCTGCCGAAGTGCTGGCCAGGTGCTCAACCAGGCCATGCAGGAGGACCTCGCCGGCGACCCGTACATCACCATGGTCTACGCCGTGCTCGATCTCCGCGGCGCCCGCCTGCGCGTCGCCCGCGCCGGGCATGAATCCCCCCTCCTCCTCCGCGCCGGCGGCGCCGGGGCCGAACCGGTCGCGCCTGGTTTCGCCGTCGGCCTGGTCGACCCCGAGGCCTTCTCCTCCATCCTGGTCGACCAGACCATCGAACTTCGGCGACACCGTCCTGTTCTACACCGATGGCATCCCCGAGGCCCATGACCCGCTCGGGGTCGAATGGGGCCGCGATTCCCTGGCCCAGGCCCTGGCCCGCCACCAGGGCGCCCCCTGCCCCATCCTGGTGGATCGTTTGCAACAAGAGGTCTTGCGTTTCGCCGCGGAATCCGCACAATACGACGACATGACGCTGCTCGCCCTGCGGGTGTCGTCACACGAACGGACAAACGACACTGTTGTCACGGAGGACCGATGAGATCCTGTTCCATCACAGCCGAGCGCCAAGGGGATTTGGACATTCTGCACCTGGGAGGGTCCCTCGATTCCTTTTCCTTTCCCCAAGCTCGAGGCGGCCTTCAACACCCCTCCGGGATTCCGGACGCGCCCGGGTCATCCTCGATTGCAGCGATCTGGACTACATCAGCAGTGTCGCCCTCGGCGCCTTGATCGGCTTCGCGCGCCGTTCCCGCGAAAACAAGGGAGACCTCAAGCTCGCCTGCCTCTCCCCGAAGATCCAGGGCATCATCGAACTGCTGGGCTTCCACCGCATCCTGCAGTTTCACTCCACCCTCGAAGAAGCCGCCAAGGCTTTTCCCTCCACCTGGACGGGCATGACCATGACCGAGGAAGCCGTCGTCTCCACGGCAAAACAGGCGGTGACCGTTCACATACCCGGCCGCCTCGATTTCCTGCGCGCGTGGTCCGGCAGGCCGCGGCCGATTCCTGCGCCAGCGCCGGCGCCTCGCTCCCGTGGTCCAGCCAGTTCGAGATGGCCCTGGACGAGGCCTGCGCCAACATCATCGAACACAGCTACCGCTGCGCCGAGAAAAACCCCGGCATCCGCATCTCCCTCACCGAATACGCCGACCGGATCGAGGCCGAAATCCAGGACACCGGCGCGGGCTTCGAATTCCGAATCCGCCGAGACCACCCATCCGGACCGCTACCTGGAGAATGCGCTGCCGCGGCCTCGGCCTGCACATCATCCGCAGCTTCGTGGACTCCGCCTCCTACCGCCGCGGCACCTCCGCCGGCAACTGCCTGCGCCTCGTCAAACGCCTGGTCAAGTGACCCGGCATCAGGGATTCGCCCACGGCGCGACCAGAACCGTTTGCACTGGATGACGGGGCCGAATCCGTGGATGATCCCGGCATGAACACCCCAGACCCGACCCGGCCCCTTGAGGACAACTGCCTCGGCATCGCCGCGCGCGCCGCCAGCAACGCCCCCGGCATCACCCCGACCGAGGTCGACCCCGTCCTCAAAACCCTCAAGGTGGACCTCGACCCCGGCAAGGCCACCGGACAGGACCTGGAAAAATTCCTGACCATCGTCCAGCCCGAGCTGAAACACCGCTTCGAACGCTGCACCATGCGCCTGAGCGGCCGCGCCTGCGAAGGCTGCGCCCTCAAGTACGAACACCGCGCCGAAAACATCCCCGGCATCCGCCACGCCACCGCGTCCTTCATCGGCGGAACCATGAGCGTGACCTACGACGGCGAAACCCTGCCCGCCGACCAGGTCATGGACCGCGTCCGCGAAACCGGCGCCCCGGTCAAACCCCTCGCCCCGCAGACGCCCGGCCCGCAATCCTGGCTGGGCGGCATCATCGAGGGCCGCGGCCTCGAGATCGCCTCCGTCGTCGCCGGCTTCGCCGCCATGATGGCCGGCTGGATCGGCGGCCAGACCGGCATGGCCCCGGGGCTGCACCACGCCTTCTACGTCCTCGCCTACTTCCTGCTGGGCTGGATGGGCGTGGTGGCGGGATTCCAGTCCCTGCGCGGCGGCATGGTCGACGTCGACCTGCTCATGATCCTCGCCGCCCTCGGCGCCGCCTTCGTCGACCGCCCCTTCGAGGGCGCCATGCTGCTCTTCCTCTTCTCCCTCTCCAACACCCTGCAGGACCTGGCCGTCGACCGCACCCGCAAGGCCATCCACGCCCTGATGAAGCTGCGCCCCGACAACGCGCTGGTGCGCCGCGGCGACCACCTCGTCACCCTCCCCATCGGCGAACTGCAGGTGGGCGACCACGTGGTCGTCCGCCCCGGCGAGAACATCCCGCTCGACGGCGTCATCTCCGAGGGCGAAAGCGCCCTCGACGAATCGTCCCTCACCGGCGAGTCCATGCCCGTCACCAAGCGCCACGGCGACCCCGTCTTCGCCGGCACCACCAACCAGTCCGGCGGCCTCGAGGTCGTCGTCACCAAACTGGCCAAGGACTCCGCCATCGCCCGCCTGATCCGCATGGTCGAGGACGCCCAGAGCGAGAAGGCGAAGACCCAGCGCTTCCTGGAGAAGGCCGAGCAGGGTTACGCCCTCGGCGTCATCCTGCTCACCGCCGGGCTCATCCTCGTGCCCTGGCTGGTCTTCAAAGGCGAATTCAACTCCGTCTTCTACCGCGCCATGACCGTCATGGTCGTCGCCTCGCCCTGCGCCCTCGTCATCAGCACCCCCGCCACCATCCTCTCCGCCATCGGCGGGGCGGCGCGGCGCGGCGTGCTCTTCAAGGGTGGCGCCTACTTGGAACGCGCGGCCTCCATCCGGGTCGTGGCGATCGACAAGACCGGCACCCTCACCGAG
>JAXMHJ010000109.1:0-7982 GCA_046346795.1 Kiritimatiellia bacterium | reverse complement strand
TTTCTCTTGAATACGCCCAGACTCGACTTCGCTTAGGCCATACCTCGACTCCGGTGTTCTTGTTGGTAATCGCGTAGTACAAGTTGGGTCTTTCTTCCGCAGTTTTATTACAGGTATAATCGCTGATGCGGAACGGTCGGTCACCATCCAGATATTTATATTGCTTGTTGTTTTCTGCAGTCCTTGGCAGCAGGTTTCGCTTAAAGTTATTTGTTCTTTGATATGAAACAATATAATCGTGCATGGGTGCGATCGACTTGTGATCATTGGATACCGCGTATTTCTTCTGCCAAATAATCGTCGCGATAAAGTTTCCGGATCCAAATATTTCATCCATCAAGAACCGAAGCGACTGGATTTCATTGTCATCCAAGCTTACAAAAATTGCACCGTCTTCACTTAGGAACTCCTTTAGCAAGGCAAGCCGCGGATACATCATGCATAACCACCGGTCATGGCGGTCAAGGGTTTCGCCTTCTTTGCCCACCACCTTGCCGAGCCATTCCCGGATAACCGGGCTGTTGACGTTGTCGTTGTAGGCCCAGCCTTCGTTGCCGGTGTTGTACGGCGGGTCAATGTAGATGCACTTCACCTGCCCCGCGTAGTAGGGCAGGAGAGCCTTTAGGGCGAGGAGGTTGTCCCCTTCGACGATCAGGTTGCCACCCCCGGGATCGCCGCAACCCAGTTCCGGAACATCCTTCAACAGGTGGAAAGGCACCTGCTGGTGATGGTTGACGACGGCTTCTTTGCCGATCCAATTCAAGGTTGGCATGTAACGTGGGCTCCGGGATGTTGAGGTCTGAGGAATAGCCGCGCCAAACGGGCATCGCCAGTCCAAAGAACGGATTTGGGGCTGATCGGGGGCGGGCCACTGGTTTTGCCTGGGCCGCAAGGTCTTATGACGAAAAAACGTGCGCATAGCGGCTTCGCGGCGTTTTTGGGGCCGCATAGGGGCTTTGAGGACTCGCATCCCGATCCCTCGCGCGACGCAGCCCGCACCCGCGGTCATGGCACCGCTTTGGCAACAGATTCGAAGTACAACGAAAACGACGTACGTGAAAAATCACGTACGTTGCTTTGGTTAGGATTTTGGCGCAGCCGCAGCCTCCGTGGCCGGGTTGTTCACCGCGACGGGGGCCACCGAACGGTGGCGATACGGATGGTTTCGGGCGGAGTGTGTACAAAAGGCCCCCGGCCGGCGAACCGGCCGGGGACCATGCGGGGGTATCAGCCTCGCGGAGGGAAACGGTCATTGCCGTAGCTGTTACGCTCGCGGATCTGGCCGTTTTGCCCATGGATGTGCACCTCGCCGCCTTCGCGCCTTGCGGTCGCGGTGGCGGCTTGGATGGCTTGGGCCTGGGTCCTTTGGACAGGTCCGCTTCTGGAAGCGCCTTCCCGAAGGGGGGCCCAGCCATCATCCCGTTGAACCACATGAATTGGTTTCTTCATGATTGTTCTCCGAATTGGGTTCGTGCCCCGGTTACGCAACGCGCGCTTGACGGCGGGCCGGTCCGCTGCGATGTTTCCCGTCTCCAAAAGAGACATCGCTTCCGACTCGTCGTTCCTCCCAGAGGAGCGATTTCGGGAGATCGGCCGGTCCCGTCGCAAAACAGGGCCGGCTTTTTTATTGGACAGTGTGCTCCAATGAAGTGTACCGTATAGTTTCCAAACACGTTGTCAAGAAGGAGTGTAAACCCATGAAGGCGCTTGGAGAAACGATCGGGCGGAGGATCCGGCGGGCGCGGGAGGCCCTGGGGCTTTCGGTGCGGGGGCTGGCGGAGCAGACGAAGGGGGAGCTGTCGCACACGGCGCTGGCGAAGTACGAGTCGGGCACGATGATCCCGGGCAGCGGGGCGCTAATCCTGCTGGCGCGGGTGCTCGGGGAGCCGGTGGACTACTTCGTGCGGGAATTCCGCGTGAACTACTCCCGCGCGCCGAAGTTCCGCGTGCGGCCGGACAAGCTGAGCCTGCGGGAGCAGCGGGGCATCGTGAACCGGGCGCTGGACTTCTTCGAGGCCTATCTGGAGGTCGAGGACCTGGTCGACGACCACATCCCCTTCGAAAACCCGTTGTCGGACCCGCGGGTGAAGACCCTGGAGGACGTGGCGGCCCGTGCGCGCGAGCTGCGGGAGACGTGGAAGCTCGGCGAAGACCCGCTCCCCAACGTGCACGAACTGATGACGGTCAAGGGGATCAAGGTACACGAGGTGGACACCGACAATCCGCACTTCGACGGATTCCACGCGGAGGTCGAGGGCCAACCGGTGGTCGTGCTTGCCTCGTGGCTGAACCGCAACCTGCCGCGAAAACGCATGACCGCGGTGCACGAACTCGCCCACGCCCTGCTGGAGATCCCGGAGGACGCGAATGAAGAGAAGCTGGTGAGCCGGTTCGCCGGGGAACTCCTGTTGCCGGAGGAGTCGTTTAAGAAAATGTGGGGCCGGTCGCGGGCGGCCATCAGCATGGCCGAACTGCAGGAATTGAAGGCGTTCTTCGGCGCGTCGATCATGTCGATCATCTACCGCGCCGGGCAGTTCAAACTGTTGGACGAGAAAGCCTGCACGGACTTCTGGAACTGGGTGGACGCGGAGTCGGGCTGGCGGGAGAAGGGCGAGCCCGGCGACGACCAGTTCCACGGCACCGAGTCCAACCACCGCTTCCGCCAACTGGTCTTCCGGGCGGTCATGGAGGAAAAGCTCACCCTGTCCCGCGCGGCCGCGCTTCTGAAATGCGACCCGGCGCGCCTGCGGGGCGAAATGGCGAACGTGTTCGGGTAGAGGTTCGACGATGAGGCGGTTGGCGGTACAGGATGCGAGCGCACTGATCGACCTGCTGAACGGCGGGGTGCTGGCGATCTGGTGCGGGCTCGGGATTCAGACGCTGATCACCGACTTCGTGCTGGAGGAAATCGACCAGGAGGACCAGCGACGGGTGCTGGACACACTCGTCGAGGCGGGGCTGCTGGAGGTCCACACTACCGCTTCGAAACATCTTTCCGCACTGGTGGAATTGCGAGAGCGACACCGCATCAGCCTTCCGGACGCAAGCACCATTCAACTGGCCCGGAGTGAGTCCGCCGTGTTGCTCTGTGGCGATGCCCGAATGCGCAAGACCGCCCTAGAAATGGGCGTGCCGGTTTGTGGCGTTTTATGGATTTGCGACATGCTGGTGTGGGAGGGTGCGTTGACCCCGGCGCAGGCGGCGGTGACCTTGGAGAAAATCCTGGCCGGCGGCGCCCATTTGCCGCCGGTAGAGTGCGCGCAACGCCTGAGCGAATGGACGAATGACAAACGCCGGCAACCGCGAAACCCTTGGTCCAATTGTCCCGGGAATCGGGGGGCCCCCTGAGATTAGAGTTTGACGCCTGCTGGATGGCCACCAGGCCCGGGGCGGGGCGTTCCGGGCACCGGAAAACATGACCGCGCCGGGTTCCGGTCGCCGGAATTTTGGCGCAGCCGCAAGCGCCATGGCGGCGGGAGCGGGCTGGTGAGAAGGACGGCGAATTCGAATGTTACCCCCACACCTTCCGGGGTGCGATCCACGACATGCTGTCCTTTTCCGGAAGCGCCTTGACGCCGGCGCACATCGCGCAGGAGCAGGTGCCGGCGACCATCAGCCCGGCGGAGTGCGGGCTCGGGATGGTCGCGGTCAGGCGGTAGTAGGCCACATTGCCGGTGTCGGTCTCGTACTCCAGGTAGTAGGTGTTCGCCGGGATGTCGGTCAGCGGGTTGATCGTCGAGGTGCCCAGCACGCCCACCACCGATCCGCTGCCGGGGGCGGCGGTGAAGCCGATGAAGTCGGTCTGCACGCCGGTGAAGTTCTCGAACGTCCCGGTGAAGCTGTCGGCGTCCACCAGGATCAGCGTGCCCGCGCCGTCGGTGCCGTAAACGCTCGGGCGGAAGAAGAAGGGGTTGAACTCGAAGTTCAGCGTGTTGCCGGCGGAGGAGAGGTTGAGCGAGCCGGCGATCTTGAGCTGGTCGTAGCGCATGCCGTAGCTGCCGTAGGTGGGGCCGAGGTCCAGCACGCCGCCGTTGGGCACGGTGATGGCCGCCGCCGTCCCGGTGACGTCGATGATCCGCCCCTCGAACACCGGCTGCGCGCTCAGCGAGCTGCCCGGCGCGCGCCGGTCCGTCACCCCGGATTACTGCCGGAACCATCCGTCTGCATGGTCAGCGTGCCCGCGCTCCAGTTGAAGGCCGTTCCCGAGGCCATGCTGATGCCGTTGGTGCGCAGGGTGCCGGCGTTGAGGTTGACCGTGCCGGAGTTGATCTGAGGGCCGAGGAGCGCACCCGGGTGGCGCTGTTGATGTTGAAGGTTCCAGACCCGCCGGTGAGCTGATGACCCCGGCGTTGTCGATGCTGCCGGTGGAGGCCAGGTTGTAGGTGCCCTGGGTGATGAAGACGTTGCCGTTCCAGCTCCCGGCGGCGGTCTGGTTGAAGGTCCTGGCCCCGGCCTTGGTCAGGCTGCCGGAGGAGCTGCCCTCGGTGATGGCGCCGGTGAGTCAGCGTGCCGGCGACGGTGAGGGTGTTGGCATTGTCGGCCAGATCAGGTCGCGGTTGGTGGCGTGTACGACCTCGGTCTCCGGTGATGGACAGCCCGGCCGCGCCGGAGAAGAGGATGGGGGGCCGGAGCCCATGCCGAGCGGCTGGGCGACGCCGGGGGTGGTGATGGAGGGCACAGCGAGGGTGCCGCTGACGATCTCCACCCCGCCGGAGAAGGTGTTGTCGCCGGTGAGGGTCTGGGCGCCGCCGCCGCGTTTGCGCAGGGAGACGTTCGACCCGGAGATGACGCCGTCATAGGCGGCCGAGCCGCCGTTTTCACCGGTGCTGAGGGTGGCGCCGCCGGAGGCGACGGAGATGTTGCCGCCTCGAGGCCCTTGCCGCCGGAGAGCAGGCCGACCTGCTCGGACTGGGTGATCTGGAGCGCGGCGGTGGCGGAGTTGGCCATGACCACGGTGGAAAGATCGGGAATGCCGGTGCCGTTCTGGGAGATCAGGAGGCCGTCGTTGACGGTGGTGGGGCCGGCGTAGGTGTTGTTGCCGGCGAGGATCATCGTGCCGCGCCGGCCTTGATCATGCCGTTGCCGGTGGTGGTGGCGGCGTCCTCGAACTTGCCGGTGATACCGAGTTGCGGCGGTTCCGGCCACGGTGAAGACCCGGGAGACGCTGCTGGCGTTGGCGACGGCCACCTGGTCGGCGCTGGATCACGGAGGTGCCGGTGCCGGTGACCGAGACATCCTGGTCGAGCATCCAGCCGCCCCAAGAGTAATCCGTGCCAGTGCTGGCCAGCTCGCCACCGTTCAGGAGGGCCAGAATGCGAGTGCGTATTGTTGCTAAGCTTGGCACTGGGCCGTTGATGGTGGTGCTGTTGACCGACCAGTAATTGTTGTGTCCCCCGTCATGTGCAGGGTTCCGCCGTCCAGGATCACGGCCGTCTGGTTGCCGGGAACTGCTGAACGAGGTGGTGTTCAGGGCGCCCCCTCCGGTTTTGGTGTATGTGCCGGTTCCACGTGCTTTCGCTGTTGTCCCAATTGATCGTGTTTCCGGTGGTCACGCTGAGCTCGGTCAGGTTGTTGTTCACCAGCCCGTTGACATGCATTGCTGCGATGGAGCCGTTTTCAAGGATGAGCTTGCCGTTGGTGACCGTCATGCCCCCCACCTCGCTAACCCCGGTGATCTTCATGGTCCCGGACCCTGTTTTTCGAAATAGCCCCAGGAATTCCCGTTGTAGTGGCCGATCTTCCCGGAAATCAACAGGTCGGTGCCGCTGGGGTCGCCGGTGCTGCCCACGTTGAAGACGCGGGTCTGGTTGTAGATGACGCGGACATCCGCGGAAATGGTGGATTTCGAAGTCCCGGCAACCGTGACATCCCCGTACAGGATGTAGTTTCCGAGTTGACTGTGCCCCGACTGCAGCGACGCCAGCTCGCCGCCGGCCTGGCCGGAAGCACCCAGATTCAACGCTCCCAGGTCATTGAAGTTTCCCGCGCCCCAGTTGGACTCAATCTTGCCGCCGCCATAGATGGTCAACGGATGCGCGGCCCAGGCGCCGAGCGACGTGGTGGTGTTGAGGGTGACCGTGCCGCCGGTGACAGTGGTGGCGCCGGTATAGAGGTTGCCGCCGCCCAGCACAAGAATGCCCGCACCGTTCTTGGTCAGGCCCTCATTGCCGGCCAGCACGGCCGAGATGGTGGCCGTGCGCGTTCCGCCGGTCGCCCCGACGGTGATGGTGGGGGTGCCGGAGGAGCGGTTGAGGGAGAGCACCTCGCTTCCGCTGATGGTATGGTTGGCGTTGTCGAAGGAGAGGGCGCCGACCGTGCGGTCGGCGTCGAGGGTGACCGTGACGCCGGTCGATCCGTTGAAGGTCGCGGTCTGGTCGATGCCGCGCGCATGGGTGCTGCCACTCCAGTTGGCATCGGTGGTCCAGTTGCCATTGGACCCGCTGGTCCAGGTTCCGGAGGAGTTGCTGATGGCACTGGCAAAGGAGAGCGTGGGGGCGAATCCGCTGTTCGCCGACGAGAGGTGCAGCGAGGAGGTGTTGCCGCTGGTCAGCACCACGCCATTGAAGCCGTCGTCAATCCACTTCTGCGCGACGTAGGCGGGTACGGTCCATGAGACGTTGTTGCCGGTGGAGTAGTTGCCGTCGGCCGGATTGGTGGCCGTGGTGATTTGCGTGAAGCCTGGTGAGTTGTTCCAGGTGAGGGTGCCTTCCGCCCATGCTCCGTTTGACTCGTGGATCGCCGCACCGGTGAGGTAGGGATACGACCCGCCCAGAGTGTCGGCCCGCACCGTGACGGTGACGTCCGAGGTGATGGTCTGGCCCGCGTAGCCCCCGAGGTTGAAATTGATCCAGGAATACTGGGTGTTGCCCGGATTGTTGTACAAGGACAGGTTTCCACCCGCGCCGTCGTTCAAATTCGGCGCCACGTTCAACGTGCGCGTGTCCGCCGTGGAATTGAGGGTGTCGGCCAGCGCCTCCCGGCTTGCTGCGAGAAGGCAGAAGCCGGCGGTTATGGCACTCAGACGGGTGGTGGTGAAGCGGCCTGTTTTCATGACGGAATCCTCCCCTTTTGGAAAATAGCCTTCGCGCCGCGCAGGCGACGTAGGATCAACAGCGAAAGGCCGGTCAGTCCGGCGGTTCCGGGTTCCGGCACGGCGACCACGCGGAGTGCGTTGATCTGGCTGCCGCTCCCGCCGTCCGACACGCGGGGCTCGATGCCGAGCGTCGTGGCATCGGCGGTGAAGGCCGCCGTGACCACGGTGAAGCGGCCGTCGGAGAAAGCGTAGGTGTGAACACCGCTGTTCTGCCCGGCGTTGCCCCCCAGCCCGAACAATTGCACCGCCCGCCCCTCCACACCGATTCCGCTACGGGAATCAGCCAGCACGAACTGGACCTCATAAGCGGTGCCGACGGTCAGGCCGATAACGTCCACCTGCGAGGTGGCCGAACGCCATGTTCCATCGTGCAACAACGCGGTGCCGCCGACCGGATCAAAAGTGGAGGTCGCCACATTGGCCCAGGCGATTCCCGGGGTCGAATGATATGCGGCCAACGTTCCGTTGGAAGCATAGGTCTCGCCCGGGTTATGGCCATTGTCCGTGGTGCCGATGAAGGTCTCGCCTCCATATGTTGTCGTCGCCCCTCCGAAATTGACGGCAAGAACGGGCGTACCAGTCAACCAGTCCGCGGCGTTCGAGGCATAGGTCGCGGAGGAATATGTGATCAGCGAGGCGTGCGTGGACAAGCCGGCGGCCACGAAGAATCCGGATAGGACTATCAGGTTCCCTGCGTCAGAAAGGCATTTTGGGTGCATGTGATTCCGGTGTAAAAAGAGTCTCATTCGTAATAATTACACGCCCGCGGGGATTACCTAAAGAACACTGTTATTTTGTAACATGGTCTTTAAGAATCTAACTTTTCCGAGGAAAAAATGTGGTCAATTCATCAATATCCCACCCAGATTTCCACCGGGAATCTTAGCCG
>JAXMHJ010000108.1:0-8282 GCA_046346795.1 Kiritimatiellia bacterium | reverse complement strand
TGCATTTCCAGGGCGTGCCGCGCGATGAACTTGATGTAGCGCGCACGCACGGGGGCGAAGGGCACCACCTGTTCGACCGGATGAGCGCGGAGATTGCCAAACTCGCCCTCGGCCACGATCTGCCACGCGGCGCCATCCGCGGAGACGGCGAAGGCGTATTGGTCCACCATGCCGTGGACCGTTCCATCCTGCCGCGGCAGGTAGGTGAAACCCTTGAGGGCTTGTTCGCCGCCCAGGTCCACGGCGAACTCCTGCGGGAAGCCCCGTTCGGCGCCCGGCACGTGCGTATGCCATATGGTGGCGGGATTGCCGTCGACCGCCCGCGACGCGGCGTTGCCCTCGGCCTCGTAACTGGCGGACACCACCTTCCATCCCGCCTTGGCCTTCGCGGCGGCGAGGAGCTTCGGATCGGTCCCCACCGGCGGCAGCCACGGGCCGAACGCGGGCTCCAGGAACAAACCGAAATCCGAGAGCGCCGGGCACACCGGGCTCTCCGTGACGCGCAGGCGGACCTTCGTCGTGGTGGTCTTCGGGGTCCGCCACAGCCGGCAGGCGCCGATCGAGCGCCCCGCGGCCAGCTCTTTCCAGGCGCCGTCCACCCAGGCGTCGACCGCCATGCTCTCGATGCGCTGTCCCAGCCGGATATCCTCGCGCAGCCGCACCAGGTTGAACGTCTTCTCCCCCGCCAGTTCGATCACCACCTCCGGCGTTCTCACCCCGTCATCGGTCACCCACGCGCTCCACGGATCCGCGTCCAGCAGGCGGTCGGCGGAGTACGATTCCTCGCCGCCCCGGACGTTGCCGGCCGCGGCCACCGCGCCGGCCGCGAGGTTGGCGCTGAACGTTGCGCGCAGGTGCGCCCCGAGCTGCCGGAGGCTTTCGACATCGTTCTCGTGCAGAAGCCCGCGGCGGTCCGGCGGGACGTTGAGGTTGAACGTGGCGCCGCGACCGACGGACTGGAGGTAGATCTGCATCAGGTTTTCCGGGCTGCGCACCCGGGTGTTCTCGGCTTCATGCCAGAACCAGCCCGGCCGGATGGAGACATCCACCTCGGAGGGCATCCAGAATTTCCCGTCGCGATGGCCGTGTTCGGCCTCCTGGTACGCGGTGAAGCCGATCATGGCCTCGCCCTGGTTGTCCCGCGAACGCGGCGTGTAGGTCTGCCAGCAGGGATCCAGGGCGTACCCGCTCTCGTTCCCGCACCAGCGCAGATCGGGGCCGACGTCCGAGAACATCATGGCATCGGGCTGCAGCCGCCGGATCAGCGCCCAGGTGGCCGGCCAGTCGTAGTAGGTCTTGCGGTCGATCTGGCGGTTTTCCAACGGCCCCTTGAACTCCTCCGGCCCGACCCGGCCGCGGTAATAGCCGGTGCCGCCGTTCGCGCCGTCCATCCAGACTCCCCGGAACACCGGTCCACTGCGAGCACCTGCGAGCTGCGCCCGGTAGACCTGGATGTACCCGGGTTTGCCGTAGTCCGGATGATTGCGGTCCCACGGCGACAGGTATACGCCAAACTCCAGCCCCGCCGCCTTGCAGGCCTCGGGACTTCGCGCACAACGTCGCCCTTTCCCTGCCTGAAGCCGCTGCCGGCCACGCCGTGCCGGGTGGTCCTGGTCGGCCAGAGACAAACCCGTCGTGATGCTTGCAGGTCAGGACGACCCTCATCCCCGCGTCCTTCAAGTGCTGACGATCCGGCCGGCGTCGAATTCCGCGGGATTGAAGATCTCCTCCGACTCGGTGCCGAGGCCCCATTCGCGGTCGGTGAACGTGTCCACGGTGAACGCGCAGAAGGCGTAGAAGGCGCGTTCCGCATGCCGCACCTGCGCGGGCGTCGGTAGCGCCCCGTAAGGAGCGGGCGCCGGCACCGCGGCCGGCAGTTGAAAGGCGGCGCAGAGCGCCGGAAGCAAGACCGACAGGTTTTTCATGAAGGGTGGATCTCCTGGTTCCGGCGACCGGAACACACGGGTTGAAGCGGTTCCGGTGACCGGAACTTTCTCTCAGGGCGTGAGCACGACATCGGATTTCCGGGATTCGGGCGTCACCTTGAGCGACTCGACCTTGCCGCCGCGGTAGACGCATTCCACGGTGGTACGTTCGGGCGCATGCAGCTTGAAGGACACGTCCCAGTCCTTCGGCCAGGCGGGGAACAGGCAAATCTTGCGACCGTCGGTCTGCATGAGCATGTACTGCAACGCCAGCATCAACCCGCCTCCGTGGCACTGGTCGGGCATCCAGTCGTGGCCCTGGTTCCAGAAGGCCTGGAAACGGAAGCCGGGTTGCGTGGCCGCCGCCCGGCCCGTGATGTTGTCGCGCGCCCAATCGGTTTTGCCAAGCAGCGCGAACTGGATCGGTTCCTGGTGCCAGCAACCCTCCCCGGAGGGCCCGCCGATGGTATTGAGGGCGGCCTCCAGCCCGGGCTTGCCCGCACCGTAGAGGCGGTAGGGAAAAATGGCGTACAATTCGGGTCGCTCGCAGTTCCGGTGATCGCCGAATTCCCCCCCGGGCAGCAGTCGCTTCCCGTCTTCGCTGACCGGCACCGGGGGAAGATCATCCAGCGTCCGCTGAAAGAGGTTCGTGCCGGCGATCTGCTGGAGCCGCGGGATGATGAAGCGGAGCCCGGCCACCTCCGGCATCGGATTGACGCAACTCCACCAGGTCTCCAGTGACTGCGCCGGGGTCATGCGAATCTTCCCGCCACCGTCGCGTGGATAATGCTGGTCGTAGAAGGTGATGATTTCGGCGGCGAAGGGCAGGAGCTTTTTGTCGCGGAACTCCCGGTCCAGCGTGAGGTCGTAGTAGTCGATCATCATGGCCACCACCTCGATTCCACCCTGCCAGTGGTAGCGGATGTAGGGGTTCACGACGAATCCGTCGGGATGTCCCGCCCGATCGAGGCCGTAGCCCATGCTCTCATCCTGGTAGTTGCCCCAGATGTTGAAGGTCTCGGGATAGAACGCGCCGTCATGCCCGTAGTAGGCCCTGGTCGCCGCCTTGCGCGCGGGCAGCGCCTCCAGGTAGACGTCGAACCACGGCTGCATCAGATCGAAGTCGCCTCCGGCCAGCATCGGCCAGTAGATCAGCCGGGTGTTCTGCGCCCAGTAGCTCCCGCCCCAGTTGCGGTGGTCGGGATCGTTGTAGGCGTTGTCCACGGTGAAGATCGCGCCATTGAATTTGATCGGAGCGCCGCCCCGTCCGCCGCAGGCGTTCACCCAGCGTTGCAGCTCGTAACCACGAGACACCGACTCGGCGGCGCTTTGCGTCGATTCCGATTTCAACAACTGTCCGTCAAGGTAGACGAGGCGCGAACCGCCGACGGGATCGACCGTGGCGGCCACATGCTGCCATTCGCCGGGCTTGAGGCACGAGGGGCAGGTCATGATATCGCGCCCCACGATCCAGCGCAGCGCCAGCCCGGGGACGGTGTCCAGCACCAGGCCGTCGGCGGTCCCGCTCGTGCATTTGTCCAGGATCCGCCCCGATTCGGCGGGGGCCGGTTTATCCAGGCCATCACCGTGCAACCGCCGGCGAGATCCGCCGCCTCTCCTCGATTCCGGTTCGGCCCTGGCGTTCCGCGCGCGCGGCGGCCGCGATCTCCTCCGGCGCCAGCGCGCGCCCGACCACCGCCGCGTCCTCGATCACGCCCCGAACCGGCTGCCTCCGTCGGAGCCGACCCCGCGACGCCACGGGTGGGTGTTCGCCGGAAGGCGCAGCGCCGCGGGCGCTGATCCAGCTCCGTTCCCCAGAACTCCGCCCACCACCGCCGGTGGCTCCGCTGACGCTCCTCCGCCGGGATGCCCTCCACACGGCCGTCGCCTGCCGCGAAATTTCCCTCCACCCAGACCTCCGGGGTGGCGGTGACCTTTCCCAGTATGTGCACGCGGGCCGAAAGCCGGGCGGCGGGCTTCTCCGTCTTCATCTCCGTCGGCGATACCGCGACGAAGCCGTCTCCGCGCACGATCCCGCCCATGGTCAGGTGAAGAATCGGATCCGGCCGGGTCGCCGCGATGCTCTCGTTCTTCTGGAGCTGGAGACTGGGCAGCCACGGCGAAATTCCGTTGCGGTGGTACCAGCCGATTTGGTCCTGCTGCAGCGGCAGGATGACATCGGGATGACTGAACGCCGGGAGGGCGGTGAACCCGGTGGCGAAGTAGGTGCCGCCGCCGCCGGGGGCGTTCCGGCCCAGCGACCGTTCCTCCTTGCGCCAGGGTTCCAGCGCCAGCGTGCAGGCGACGGGCCGGCCCGACACCGACTCCGCGTCCACCTGGATCACGGGATGGTTGGCGTCCACCCATACGCCAATCCGCAGGCGGCCGTCCTCCACCACGACCTTTCCGTCCTGCAAATTCAATTCCTGCCGGAAGCCGGCGGCCGTGGAGAGTGCCGGATCAAAACGGACCCGGACCTTGTTCAGCTTGAGCAGCCGCATGTTTTCATCCCACGCGTCGCTTTTGCCGATGAAGAAGCACAGGTCTCCGGACGGCTCGACCCAGACGTTCAGCCCGATGTCGCCGTTGCCGGCCGGCATGGAACCCCGCGCGTCCGCGCTCGGGGAATCCCACACCAGCGGCTCCGGCATCCGCGCGACGGCGGCGGCGGACAGAAATCCCAGCACGATGCACAGACGGGTGGATTTCACCTGGCCTCCCGGATGACGAAGTCTGGAAATTTTCAAGGGCATCACTCCGTTTTGACTTCGCGGCCGTTGATGTAGAGTTTCTGGCGGCCGGTCTTGCCGTCCACCGTGGCGGCGACGTGGGTCCAGACCCTGGCGGGGAGCCTGGCCGGATGGATGAAATGAGCCTCCCGGGTGATGAGGCGCAGCGAATCTCCGGGATAGGTGTCGAGCAGGTAGCCCTGGGCGGCCGTGGTGGGGCATTTGTCGATGATGCGCATGCCCGCGGCCGGGAACTCGTCGGGCCGGATCCAGGCGGCGAGCGTGAGGCCCTCACCGCCGTCGGGCGCGGCGGCGGAAGGAATTTCCAGGAAGCCGGTGCCGTCCAGATGGAAGGCCCGGCCGGCAAGGTTTGCGAACACCTCCGGTTCCCCGGCAGTGACGACGGTTTTCGGCGTCAGCCCGGAGAGCAGTTTGGGGTCCGCCAGATCGGCGATCAGCGCCGTGGGAAATGCGGCGCCGGCCACGGTGACCAGGGCGATGTCTCCCTTGAACCGGTTGCTGCCGTCGCTGGCCGCGCCGACGCGCAGCGGCAGGTTGTTGGATCGGATGCCGGATGAACTTTTGAGCAGCACCGGTTTGGCCAGATCGGCGGGTGGCGCGGGAATCTTGCCGGGCGCCTCCAGGGTGGCCTCGATCACCGCCCCCTTTTTCAGGACCACCTCGAAGTTGTCCCCGCGCTTTTCCGCCCCGGGACCCGTCCAGCGCACCGCCCGGCCGCCGAAATTGTCCCGGATGCGGACCACGCCGTCCCGGCCGGCCACGACCCGGAACCACTCGGTCGCATTGTTGCGGCGGCGGGCGGAAACCCGGTGGCCTCCCTCCGCGCGCAGATCGGTAAACGAGGCGTCGTGCCAGCGCCACGGGGTCGCCGGGAAGATGCGCAGGATCTCGGTGTCGCGTATGCCCGGAGTCGGACTCCAGCTTTGCAGGAGCATCTCGTGCACCGCCTGCATCGCCGCGAAGTTGCCCTCCAGCGTGAACGGCCGGTACGTCATGCTGGAGTATCCGCTGCGGGTCTGGTCGCCGTTCACGTGGAACCCGCTCTGCAGGATGAAGGCCTTGACGAAGATGTCGAGGTTTCGCAGCGCGCCCTCGGCGTCGCCCACCCGGGCCTTCAGTCCGCTCATCCACGCGAAGGAATAGCCGCACCACTGCGAGGTGCCCAGCCGGTCCCAGAGCGCGAGCGAGGCGCGGATGCGCTGCATGTCGCGGTCGCCCCCCTCGCGGGTGATGAGGTTGAACGGGAAGAGCCCGATGATGTTCGACAAGTGGCGGTGGCTGTAGGGAAGCGGAGTATTCGCGGCGACCAGAAGCGTCCCGTCCTCCGCCGCATGGAAGTCTTCGAGCCCGTCCACGACGGCCCGCCATCGCTTCACGTCGTCCGCCCGGCCCAGCGCGTCGGCCATTTCGACCAGCGCGAGGAACTGCATCTTCATGCACATCAGGTCGTAGTTGCTGTTGGGCGTCAGCCCAGGCGCGCGCGCTGTTGTCGAAGATCTCGGGCGAACTGGAGCGGAACAGCTTGAGGTGCCGCTCGCGTCCGGCTTGAGCAGCGCGCGGTTGCATTTCCCCGCCGCCGAGCACCAGGGATAGGCCTGGTCGCGCAGGAAGGCCTCGTCCATGAGTGTAGCGCCAGTGCAGGTAGAACAGGTGGGCGTTCCACGAGGTCATCGTGGGCGAGAGCGAATACTGCCCCCAACCGCCCAGCGGCTGGCCGGCGAGCGACATCACGCCCGGCGAGGCAAGCCTTGGCGTGCCGTAGAAGTCGCTCGCGAACCGGGTGAAGGCCGGGGTGAGCTTCACCAGGAAGTCGAGATAGCACGCGCCCTCGTTGAAGTTCCGGAACCGGGATAGGCGATGTAGGTCATCTGCGTGTTGAGGTCGTTGTGGTAGTCGCCCTTCCACGGCGGCAGCCCGCCGTTGTCCGCGGTCCACACGCCCTGCAGGGGCATGGGCCGGGCGCCGCGCCGCGAGGCCGCGCCGTAGAAATAGCGGCACAGCGCGTAGTACTTCCGGATCGAATCTTCGGGAACCGTCAGGCTAGACTGCGACCAGAATTCCCGCCACCACGCCGCGTGCAGGGCGAGCGCGCCGTCGTAGCCCTTGTCCAGCGCCTTCGCGCAGCGCGCGCGGGCCAGGGCCAGCACGTCCGGTCCGTCGTTGGTGGAGGTCACGGTCAGGGCGACCAGCGTGGCATCCCCCACCCTGCGGGTTTCGAGGCACGCGCAGTATTGGAAGCCGCCCACCGCGTCCTGCACATACCAGCGGGCGAGACCGTCGGTCCCGTGTTTCGCGGGAGGGTAGCCCAGCCGGGCCACGGCCCCGCCGCTGGACGGGCCGGCGTCGCCACCCTCGCGCTTGGCGCCGGACGGGATGAGGTGGAGCGTCACGGGCTCCGGCCCCGGGATGCGCAGCAGCGCGACCGGGTCGACCGCGCTGAAAAACACGTCGACCGGGCGGCTCCCCGCAATGCCGGCGCGACCCTCGGCGGTGGCCAGATTCAGCGTGAACGACTCGATCTTGCGCGAGGGGTCGAGGGTGATCTCCAACCGGCCCGCCGGCAGCTTGGTCGGGGTCACGCCGTTGTACGGCCCGTCCCAGTCGCCGCCCTTGTGCCAGGGACGGTTCTTCCACCAGCCGGGCTCATGATGCGGACGCTCGTCCCACAAATCGCCGCGGTCGAGCGACAGGCGGAGCAGGTTGTCCCCGCCCCACAGGAGCCCGCCCATCAACCCGTTCCCCAGCGGGAGCGCCTCGTCCCAGCTCTGGATCGGCGCGGCGAGTTGCAGGTTGTCATCCGACGGCGGCCATTCCGCGGCCAGACCGGCCACGGCGGTACCGCAGATCAGGGCCAACAACCAGGTTGTGCGGTCGGCGAATCGGGATCTCTTCATGTTGCGACTCCTGATGTGGATTGGACCGGGCATATCGCGCGCAAGGCCGGCTCTATGACGCGCGTCCATGGGGTCCATTCAATTCTTTCGGATGGTTCCGGAATCACCCGGCCGGGTGGCTGCGGCTGCGGAGAAAATTCACGCGGCCGCCGCAGCGTCGGAGGCGCCGGTGCCGCCGCAAGCTCCACGGCCGGGGCGACGGAATGGAGAAGGACCGCCTTTGCTCAAGGCCTTAGGGCGGGGGGAGAAATCTTGAGCGCCCAGGCGTCGGCGCAGGGCGGATGGTCGCGGAGCGACCCGGGCAGCGCGACCACGATCGTGTTTCCCCGCCCCGGCTTGCTGACCAGGGGCGTCCCGTCCCCGCCGACCAGCGTGACGATCCGCTTCCCGGAGGCCAGCGCGGCCGGCAGGATCACCTCGGCGGGCATGGCATCGCCGTCCTTGGCGCTCAGGAGGATCGCGTACACCGTCCCGTCGGCCTTCCGGGTGAAGAAGACCTCGCCCGACTCGTACGGAGCGATCGGGCGGGTTTCATAGATGGCTTCGCCGTTGACCTTCAGCCAGGCCCCGACCCCGCGGAGCACCTGGACGGCCTGCGGATCGATCACGCCCCGGGCATCGGGACCGACGTCGAGCAGCAGGTTGCCGTTGCGGGCGACGGCGCGGACCAGATAGCGCACGATGGCCCCGGAGGTGTGGTAGGTGCTGTTGGT
>JAXMHJ010000107.1:0-8381 GCA_046346795.1 Kiritimatiellia bacterium | reverse complement strand
GGACTCCCCGCCCGTCGCGATCCAGTAGATGTTGTCGTCCGTCGCCAGGCCGGCATAGCCCTCGGCATAGAAGACCAGTTGATCCGCCGGGCCGAAGAGGCCGTCCGTACTGGCCCGGGTGGCCACTTCGACTCCCCGGTTGAACACCCGCAGCGTCGCGCCCGCGAGGTCCTGCGCGGCGAAGCCCGCGCCCAGCAGGTCGGCCCGGGTCACCCGATACAGGCCCTGGGCGGACACCTTGATCCAGGCCGAGGTGGCGACACCGGCGGGCGGACCGCGCGGGGCGAAGGCCGCGGCGGTGCCCAGATCCATCTCGGGAAACAGCGGGGCCTGCACCCCGGCCGTCTTCAGGGCGGCGGCGGGGGGCGCGGCGAGGAGAGGCATGGCCAGGAGGACCGGCAGGATGGAGAAGAGGCGCGTCATCGGTTCCAAGGTACAGGCTGGGAGGCGGATTGTCAGGGGCGGACTGGGGGAATCCCGGCCGCGGAGGCTGCGGCTGCGCCAAAGGACAGGCACCGTGCGGGCCCGGAAAGCCCGGGGGCAACCGTCCTTGACAAGAGGCCCGTCATCCTTGAATTCCCGCTCATGAGCACACCCAAACGCCTCTCGATCACCGCCCTCTTCCTGCTAACCCTCCTCGCCCGCGTGCCGGCCTGCCTGGCCGCCTCCGGCGACGGGGATGCCGCGCCGGACACCGCCTTCCCCGAGCGCATGCGCTGGTTCGCCGACGCCAAGAACGGCATGTTCATCCACTGGGGGCTTTATTCCATCCCCGCCGGCGTGCATTGGAACAACCCCGCCGACAAGGGGCATGCGGAGTGGTATGTCGAGACCACCAAGATGCCGATGTCGGAATACGAGAAATTCGCCGACCAGTTCAACCCGGTGAAGTTCGACGCCGAGAAGTGGGCGCAGATCGCCCGGGACGCCGGCATGAAGTACGTCTGCATCACCTCGATGCACCACGACGGTTTCGCCATGTTCCCCTCGAAGGTATCCGACCGCGACAACTGGAGCCTGTCCCGCACCCCCTTCGGCAAGGCCGGCCGCGATCCCCTCATGGAGTTGAAGAAGGCCTGCGAGAAGCGCGGCCTCAAATTCTGCCTGTACCACACCATCATGGACTGGCACAGCCCCCTCTACGGCGCCCGCCGCAGCTACAACGACGTGGCCGCCAAGAGCGGCGTGCAGCCCGACATGGCCAAATTCCAGGAATACCTGGAGGCCTCGGTGCTGGAGGAGATCGAACGCTACCATCCCGCCATGCTCTGGTTCGACGGCAACTGGGAGGGCTGCTGACCCTGGAGAACGGCAAGCACCTGGAAAGCCACCATCCGCAAGGCCGATCCCGACGTCTCATCATCAACAACCGCATCGGCAAGGGCAATCACGCCAAGCTCGACAAGAACATGCTGGGCGACTACCTGACCCCCGAGCAGCACATTCCGGCGCAGGGCTTTGGCAAGGGCGTCGCCTTCGAGGCCTGCATGACCATGAGCGGTCACAACTACTGGGGCATCAACAAGGCCGACTACGAGGCCAAAAGCGTGAAGAGCCAGCAGACGCTGATGAACTTCCTGTTCGACCTCTCGGCCAAGGGCGGCAACATGCTGCTCAACGTCGGCCCCACCGCCGAGGGGGAGATTCCCGATTTCTATGTGCCGCACCTGAAGGAGATGGGCGACTGGCTGAAGGTCAACGGAGAGGCCATTTACGGCTCGCGGGCCGGTATCTACAGCCGCCAGCCCGCGTGGGGGCGCACCACCACCAAGCGCCTGAAGAACGGCAACACCCGCGTGTTTGCCATCCTGTTCGAAGCGCCCAAGGACGGTGTCCTGAACCTGTCGGGACTGACCAACAAGACGGTCCGGGCGTGCCTGCTGGACGGCGGCGAGTCGCTGTCGCTGCAGGCGCTGGAGGACGGCGTGGCCGTCACCCTGCCGGCGGCGGTGGCGGGCAAGGCCAACTTCGTGGTGGCGGTGGACGTGGTCGGCGAAGTCGAGGGGGAGGCCGCGATGGATCTCACCCCCAAGGCGGACAAGGCGGGCGTGTTCGCGCTGCGGCCCCGCCACGCCGCGACCGAGAACGGGCTGGCCCTGCAGGGGGAGGGTGACGCCGAGAACCTGGGTTTCTGGACCAGCAAGGCCGGCACGGCGACCTGGTCGTTCAAGACCGCGGCGGCGCAGGACTACAAACTGGAGGTCGACTGCGGCGCCGAGAAGGCTTCGGATGGAAGCGTGATCGAGTTCGTCAGCGGCGACCAGGTGCTGCCCCTGACCATCCAGGCCACCGGCAGTTGGGACAAGATGACCACCCTGCCGGCGGGCACGTTCAAGCTGCCGGCGGGCGAGAACAAGATCGTCGCCCGGGTCAAGAGCGTGAACGGGATCGCGCCCTGCAATCTGGGCACGCTGCGGCTGATTCCGGTCAAGTAGGGACGGGTTGCCGGTCCCCGGTCAGCGGCGGCGCCAGACGCGGAGCAGGAGCGTCAGGCCAAGCCCCGCCAGCAGCGCGGAGGCGGGTTCGGGAACGGCGGCGTTTACGCCCTCGATCTTGAAGCCGGCGATGGTGCCGCGGATGGAGCCGTTGCGAGCCGACGAGGTGATGCCGAGGACGTCTGCCGAGAAGGTGCCGGTGGAGGTCTGGAAGTCGCGGGTGCCGGACGTTCCAGTGCCGGTCGGGAAGGTTCCGTCACCCTGCGCCGCGCCGAGGGCGATCTGCGGCAGTGTTTCCATCGTCGACAGGGTTCCCTGGTCGATCAGGCTCAGCGCCGTGAATCCCGCCCCGGCGGTGTCGGTGGAACGGTACACGCGCACCCGGTAGTCCGCGTAGCCCGTGGAGGCCAGCCAGGCGGAGAGGCCGCTGATGGTGATGCTGACGCCTGATCCGCCGTCGTCCAGATACACGCGGTAGAGGCCCTGATCCGCATTGGACTCGTCGCCGGCGCTCCACATGTTGGAGGAGGACCAGGCGACGCTCACCCCGGGGGCGTTCACCGGGGTGGTGATCGCGTAGGCCGACGCGCTGCTCGGAACCTCGGTTCCGGTTCCGGGCGCGCCGTTCTCATCCACGGAGTCCGTCCACTGGTTGAAACCGTCGGCCGTCTGCCCGGAGATGGTGGGGGAAGGCCAGTCGCTGGTGAAGTTGAAGCCGATGACATCCGCCCGTGCGGTCCCGAGGGCCAGCCCCACGGAAGCGGAAATCAGACATGCGAGTCCGGATCGACGGAAGGGGGGAGTCTGCATGGCATGGGCGCTCCTGAATGCGACTCAAGATACAAAAACGGCTTGTGCGCGGTCAAACGCATTTCGACGGATTTTGGGTTTCCGGGCGGCCAAATGATCCCACAATCTCCTTGACGACCGGGGGGGTAAAGGCGCAACTACAGCGTTTTGTATCGTTTTCTTCGAACGAGGTAAAGGAATGTTCAACCGGCTTTTCGGCCTGTTCTCCAACGACATCGGCATCGACCTTGGCACCGCGAACACGCTGGTGTACGTCAAGGATCGTGGCATCGTGCTGCGCGAGCCGTCCGTGGTTGCGATTCAGGCGGGGACAAATCGTGTGTTGGCGGTGGGTGAGGATGCCAAGCGTATGCTGGGCCGCACCCCCGGGAGCATCATTGCGGTGCGCCCCCTGAAAGCTGGTGTCATTGCTGACTTTGAGATCACCGAAGCGATGCTGCGGTACTTCATCCGCAAAGTCCACAACCGCCGCAAGATGGCCAAGCCGCGAGTCATTATCGCGGTTCCCAGCGGGATCACCGCGGTCGAAAAGCGGGCGGTTCACGACTCCGCAATGCATGCGGGGGCGCGCGAGGTGCATCTCGTCGAGGAGCCGATGGCTGCGGCAATCGGCGTGGGACTGCCGGTCCAGGAACCGGCCGGCAACATGATCGTGGACATCGGCGGGGGTACCACCGAAGTCGCGCTCATTTCCCTCGCGGGCATTGTCTTCAGCCGAAGCGTACGCGTCGGCGGGGACGAGCTGGATGACGCGATCATCCAGTACATGAAACGGGTTTACAATTTGATGATCGGGGAGCGCACGGCCGAAGAGGTGAAGATCGCCATCGGCTCGGCCTACCCCCTTGAAGAGGAAACCAGCATTGAAGTGAAGGGGCGGGACCTGGTCAACGGACTGCCGAAGACCCTCACCGTCACATCCGAGGAAATCCGCGAGGCGTTGTCCGAGCCGGTTTCCTCCATCGTCGAGAGCATCCGCATCACGCTGGAGCGATGCCCCCCCGAACTCGCGGCCGACCTGGTCGACCGCGGCATGGTTCTGGCGGGTGGCGGCGCCCTGCTGCGCGGCCTCGACAAGCTGATTGCCGAGCAGACCGGACTGCCGGTCCATGTCGCCGACGATCCGCTGAGCGCGGTCGCCGAGGGCACGGGCGTGGTCCTGAACGAGCTCGACTTCCTCCGCAAGGTCTCATCCGGCTCCTGAGCCGACGCAACCCGTTCTCATCTCGTCCATCCGTCGCGCGTTGAACTGGGGGAAGCCCCGGAAAGATCAATAGCGCGTGTTTTCCAGCAGATTTTTCAGATGGAGCGGGCTCGCTGCGATCCTGGTGGTCGCGGTGTTCTTCCATCGTGGCTGCGCCGAAACGATCAAGGGCCAGGTCCGCGAGGCCCTCTCGCCCGTCAACCGGCTGGTCACCACCACCGCCCGCCGCATCCGCGGCGCCGGCGAGGCCATGCGCGGCTGGGGCGGGTTGCCGGACGAGAACCGCAAGCTGGGCGAGGAGGTCATCATCCTGCGCAACCGGGTCGCCGAACTCGCCGCCATGGAGGAGGAGAACACCCGGCTGCGCGAGCAGCTCGCGTTCATGCGGCGCTCCACCCGCGACCTCGTCCCCGCCGAGGTGATCGCCCGGGACATCAGCGGCTGGTGGCAGACGGTGCGGTTGTCCAAGGGCTTCAACCACCACGTGCGCAAGGACCACCCGGTGCTGTCGTCGGA
The DNA here is from genome assembly GCA_046346795.1 of Kiritimatiellia bacterium. Classification (GTDB taxonomy): domain Bacteria; phylum Verrucomicrobiota; class Kiritimatiellia; order SS1-B-03-39; family UBA6053; genus JAXMHJ01. Next base: position 3,416 of record JAXMHJ010000107.1, on the reverse strand, counting down.
GGGACTGGTCGGCCGCGTGCGCGAAATCTCCCTCAACACGGCGGACGTGCTGCTCATCTCCGACCCGAGCTGCAAGGTGTCCGTGGAGATCTCCGGGCTGGGCGTATTCGGCGTCCTGCGCGGCAAGGGGGCGTCGCGCCAGGGCCACGCCCTGTGCGAGGTCGAGTTCATCACCAAGGACGTCCGCATTCCCGCCGGGGCCACGGTGGTCACCTCCGGCCTGGGCGAGCGGTTCCCGAAGGGCGTTCTGGTCGGGGTGGTCGAACACGTGGAGACCGACTCTTCCGGACTCTTCCAGCGGGCCGACGTGATGCCCTCGGCCAACCTCGGCCGGCTGACCTACGTCTTCGTGGCGGTGAACCGCAACGTGCCCGAGTCCCGGCCGGACCCCCGGTTGATCCTCGAGGACAACGAGGAGGACTCGCGCTGATGAACCAGCTCGTGCTCTTCGTCTCCCTCACGCTCTGCGCGATCGTGCAGGCGGTCCTGCCCCACTGGCACACCATGGCGCAGGCCAAGGCCCCGGTCCTGCTGGGCGGCGTCATGTACTACGCCCTCACGCGCCGCGGCGGCATCGCCCTGGAGGCCGCCCTGGTCGCCGGGTTCCTCCAGGACGTCCTCGACTTCATCCCGCTCGGCTATTCCGTCTTCGCCTTCGCGCTGGTCGCCCAGGGGGTGAACCGCTACCGCACCCGCGTGTTCGGCGGGAGCTGGGTGACCCACATGCTGCTGGGCGCGATGGCGTCCGTCCTCACCACCCTGATTCTGTACGTCCTGCTCGTGGCCACCGGGCACATCGCGATCTCGCTGGGCGCCGCCCTCCGCAAGGCCGCCGGCGTCGCCTTCCTCGGCCTCTTCGTCATCAGCCTCGTCTTCTGGGCCATCGAACGGCTTGACTACCGCCTCGGCAACATCCGCCACCGGGAGTTCGGCGATGCGTAATCCCGAGGCAAGACCGGAACTGGTCCGCGTGACGGTGCTGTTCGCCGGCATGCTGGTCGCGTTCATGGGCATCGTGCTCTGGCTCTGGGACCTGCAGGTGGTCAACAACCAGGCCTTCATGAGCGAGTTGAACCGCCAGAGCGTGCGCCGCGTCCGCATTCCCGCCTGGCGGGGCCGCATCTTCGACCGCGCGGGCGTCTGCCTGGCCGACAACCGCCCCTCGTACAGCATCGCCCTCTACCTGGAGGAAATGCGGCAGCCGGGGCGCCTCAAACGGACCATCGACAAGGTGGAGGCGGTCATCGGCGAACTGTCCGCCCAGCTCGGCGTTCCCCCCCAGGTCAACCGGGCCGAGATTGAAAAGCACGTGCGCGAGCAGCGGCTCCTGCCGCTGCTCGCCTTCAAGGACGTGGGCGACGCCGTCGTGGCGCGCTGGGCTGAAAAACTCGGGGATATTCCCGGCGTGGACCTGGTCATCGACCCCATGCGCGCCTATCCGTTGGGCGCCATGGCCGGGCACACCATCGGCTATGTCGGGCGCGGCGGCCAGGTCGACGCGGACGAAACCATGCGCTTCGACTACCAGTTCGCCGAAAAGGAAATGGAGGGGAAGGCCGGGTTGGAGCGCGTGTATGACGGTGTCCTGCAGGGTACTCCGGGATGGGAATTGCTGCGGATCGACGCCTTCCAGTTCCGGCACAAGATCGAGGAGGGCGCGACCCCCCGCCCCGGCCGGGATGTCCTGCTCACCCTCGACACCCGGCTGCAGCGGCTCGCCGAGGAAACCCTCGGGCGCGAGCCGGGGTCGCTGATCATCTCCGACCCCTACACCGGGGAAGTGTTCGCCATGGCCAGCGAGCCCCGGTACGACCTCAACGACTTTGTCCCCCGCATCACCGCGCAACGCTGGGCGGAACTGAACCGCGACGAGCGCAACCCCCTCCTCAACCGCCCCGTCCAGCAGTACTACGCCCCCGGCAGCACCTTCAAGATGGTCGTGGCCCTGGCCGCCCTGACCAACAACCGGTCCACCCCCGAGGTCGTCCACAACTGCCCCGGCTACATCGAGGTCGGCGGCACCCGCATGCATTGCGCCGTGCACAGCGGACACGGCGACCTCATGCTGCGCGGGGCGATCGAGCGCTCGTGCAACGTCTATTTTTTCGACCTGGGCCGCGACACCGGCTGGGACTTCATCTACCACATGGCCGAGAGCATGGGCTTCGGCCACCGCACCGGCATCGAACTGGGGCCGGCGGTCGAGAAGCCGGGAATCCTGCCGAACGACACCTGGAAGCGGCAGAACATCGGGACCCGGTGGACCGAGGGCGACACCTGCAACGGCTCCATCGGACAGGGCTTCGTGAGCGTGACCCCCATCCAGATGGCCGTGGCCATCGGCAGCATCGCGAACGGCGGAAAACTCATGCGTCCGCGGCTGGTCGCGGGCGTCCGGGACCCGGTCACCGGCCGGGTGGAGCCCACCCAGCCCGAGATCCTCAACGAGCTGGGCTGGCCGCGCGAGGCGCTCGAGCTGGTGCGCGGCGGCATGCACGACGTGATCAACGCCGACCACGGCACCGGGCGCTCCGCGCGGGTGGCCGGGGTGGACTATGCCGCCAAGACCGGCACCGCCCAGTTCGGCGCCCGCGGCAACAACCAGTACCACGCCTGGATGGTCGCCTTCGCGCCCTTCGACCATCCGAAGTACGTCGTCACCCTCGTGCTCGATTCCTCCGACGCCGCCGGCGTTTCCGCCGCGCCGCGCATGAAGCGGGTCATCGAGGGGCTGTTCCCGCCCGGGGGAACGACATGATCTCCCGCGTGGAAATGAAGGAGCGCTGGCTGCGCCTGGACTGGATGGTCCTCGTACCCGCCTTCCTGCTGCTGGTCATCTCGATCCTGTTCATCTACAGCGCCGCGTACCAGCGCGAGGAGCTCAACCTGCAGCAGCTCTACCGCCAGCAGCTCCTCTGGATCGGCGTGGGATCGCTGGTCATGCTCTTCGCCGCCCTGGTGCGCGGTTCCTTCCTGGAGGCCCTGTGCTGGCCCCTGTACGCGGGCGGACTCGCCCTCCTCGGCCTGGTTTTCCTCATCGGCGAACGCATCAGCGGCGCCCGGCGCTGGATCGACCTCGGCATCCTCATCCAGCCCTCCGAGTTCGCCAAGATCACCACCATCATCGCCCTCGCCGTGTTCCTCTCGCGCCGCAGCGCGCGTGAGGCGAAAACCCTCCTGGGGGCCGGGGCCATTGTATTCATCCCGTTTCTCCTGATCGCCTCCCAGCCCGACCTCGGCAGCGCCGCCGTGCTGGTGCCGGTGCTGTTCTCGATGATGTTCGTGGCCGGCATCCCGCTGCGCGTGCTGGCCCTGCTGGTGGTGCTCGGGGTGGTCAGCATGCCCCTCGGCTGGCACCTGCTGCGCGACTACCAGAAGGAGCGCATCCTGGTGCACCTGGACCCCTCGCGCGATCC
>JAXMHJ010000106.1:0-8408 GCA_046346795.1 Kiritimatiellia bacterium | reverse complement strand
CTGGCCCGGATCCCGTGGCGCCGCCGCGATACCGATCCCGCGCAGAAGCACATCATCGTCGTCGACGCGACCACCGGCAGGACCGTCGACAACGTCGCGCGCCTCCAGATCGATCGCGACACCGGCGTGCTCGCCTTCGCCCCCGCCACCGTCCCCGGCGACTACTTCGTCTACTACCTGCCCTACACCCCTCAGGCGGGGTGGGGCGGCTATGGCGGACACTACCTGCCCCCGAAGGACACCGCCGAACCCGCGTGGAAACAGAACCTGCCCGCCGACCCCGCCCAACTGCCCGCCGCCTCCGTGCTGCGCTTCGAGGCCCGCGAGGAGTTCGACAGCGTCTTTCCCATGGAGGTGTGCGCCACCACCGCCGAAACCGAGGCCCTCCTGGCCGCCCACCCCGGTGAATACCTGCTTTTTCCCGAGGACCGCCGCTTTCCCATCCGCATGACCGGCCAGTTGCCGCTCTGCTGGATCCGGCGGGGGCCGTCCACCGCGTTCCAGGGCGAGGCCCGCCGCGGCGAATACTACGCCTTCCAGATCGGCGTGTACTCCTCCGGCCAGGCGCTGGACAACATCGCCGTCGAGGTCCCCGCTGGCGTCACCTGCTTCAACGCGGGCGGGACCAACTGGGACGGCCGCCCCGTCCGCAACGTCCTGAACGTGCCCCGGCGCGCGGTGCAGGCGCTGTGGTTCGGGGTCGACATCGCGCGCGACGCCGCGACGGGGCCGCGCTCCTTCGCGATCACCCTGCGCCCCGCGAACGCCCCGGCCCGCACGGTTGACGTCACCCTGAACGTCCTGGCGGAGGAACTGCCCGACCGCGGCGACGGCGAGCCCTGGCGGCACTCGCGCCTGCGCTGGCTCGATTCCACGCTCGGAGCCGACGACGATCTCGTCGCGCCCTACACCCCGCTCGTGGTGGAGGGCCGGATGATCCGCTGTCTCGGCCGCTCGGTGGAACTCGGCGACGACGGCCTGCCCGTCAGCATCAAGGCCGGGACCGCGGAACTGCTGGCCGGCCCCGTGCGCTTTCCCGGCGCGGCCCCCGGAGGCCTTCGCTTCACCCGGCAGGCCCCGGGCGTCGTCGAATGGGAAGCCGGGCCGATGCCGCGGCGCATGAATTCGACGGCCACCTCGAGTTCGCCGTCACCGTGACCCCTCCGGCCGACGCCGCCCTCGAAATCCCGCGTTCCGCCGCGCGGCTGCGTGCCGTACTTCATGGGCGCCGGCCGCGGCGGCCAGACACCGCCCGCCCCGGTACGAGTGGCGCTGGCAGGGGCCGTATGACAGTTTCTGGGCCGGCGACGTGCCCGCCGGCCTGCACGTCGAGCTGCGCGGCGGCGCCTACCACGGCCCGATGCTCAACCTCTACCACCCCGCTCCCCCCGCCGCGTGGCACAACGGCGGCAAGGGCGGCGTCAGCCTCGCGGACGACGGCCCCGACCGAGTGCTGGCCCGCGCCTTCGCCGGGCCCCGCGACGCCGGCGCGCCGGTCACCTTCGAATTCGCGCTGCTCGTCACCCCCGTCAAACCGCCCGACCCCGCCCGCCACTTCGCCGAGAGATATTATCACTCGTGGGAGAACGTCCCGCCGGAAGCCAACATCCTCAACATCCATCACGCCAACATCCTGAATCCTTTCATCAACTATCCCTTCCTCTCCGTCGACCGCCTGCGCGAATACCTCCGCAGGTGGCAGGGCGAGGGGCGCAAGGTCAAAATCTACTACACCGTGCGCGAGCTGACCAACCGCGTCACCGAGCTGTGGGCCCTGCGCAGCCTGGGGGGCGAGGTGCTCGCCGGGGGCCCCGGCGGCGGCTTCCCGTGGCTGCGCGAACACCTCGGCGGCGGTTACACCCCGCAGTGGTACACGCGCATCGAGGGCGGGGGCGTCGACGCCGCCATCCTCACCAGCGGCGCCTCGCGCTGGTACAACTATCACATCGAGGGACTCAACTGGCTCGTGCGCAACATTCCCATTGACGGCCTCTACCTCGACGACGTCTCCTACGACCGCACCGTGCTCAAGCGCATGCGCAAGGTGCTGGAGCGGGCGCGGCCCGGCTGCCTGATCGACCTGCACAGCAACACCGCCTTCTCCATCGGCCCCGCCAACCAGTACGCCGAGTTCTTCCCGTACGTCGACCGGCTGTGGTTCGGCGAAAGTTTCCAGTACGACCGCATGACCCCCGACCAGTGGCTGGTCGAGTGCAGCGGCATCCCCTTCGGCCTCATGGGCGACATGCTCCAGGGCGGCGGCAACCGCTGGCTGGGCATGGTGTACGGCATGACCGCCCGCCTGCCCTGGACCGGCGCCTCCGATCCCCGTCCCGTCTGGAAGGTGTGGGACGACTTTGGCATCACCGGCGCCCGCATGTCCGGCTACTGGGAGCCCGACTGTCCCGTGCGCACCGGCCGCGACCTCGTCAAGGCCACCGCCTACGTGCGCGAGGGCCGCACCCTGATCGCCCTGGCCAGTTGGGAGCCCGCGCCCGTGTCCTGCACGCTGGAAATCGACTGGAAAGCCCTCGGCCTCGACCCCGTCAGGGCCGTCCTCCGCGCCCCCGAGGTGGCCAATTTCCAACCCGCCCGCCAGTGGAAGCCCGGCGAGCCCATTCCCCTCGATCCCCTGCGCGGGTGGATCATCGTGGTGGAGTAGAGGTCGGAGGTGAGCAGGGAGCGGGGAGAGAGGAGCGTGGCCACGGAGTTTGCGGCTGCGGCCATATTCCATCGGACCGCTCGGTGGCCGAGCTTCCCAGCCGCAGCATGGTAGCCCGACTTTCGCTACTGGGCTGATTTTCGACTAATTGAAAGTCGGGGAGGACGGATCGGAGAACGGGTTGAGCTCGGGTGTCTTCGCCGGAGACGCAACTTCGTCGGAAAGCGAATTCGCGCTCCGAGTGAGCGATCGAACCACAGCATCCCCGCTGACAGGGAACGACCAACAGCGCATGAAGGATGAATTTGGAACTCCGTGGAGCGAGGAAACCATCACCTTGCGGCACCAGGGGCAAACCTACGCGATCAATGTTTTCGGGATGGCATTGGGCTTCCATCATGCGCGAGGGTATAGCGGTGGCTGTGATGCCGTTTATCTCATTTCCCAAAGAGCGCTGCTGCAGGTTGCGGTCAGAAAAGGGAAAATGTACATGTTCCAGTTCAAGGGAGAACCCGAGCGCAGCGGATATTACGGGGAATCGTCCCGGATCACCGACCATGTAATTCATGCTCATCCCGAGTGCGAGGTATCCGCGGGATTCACGTATGTCGGCGACGACACTTGGTGCGATGCCACACTGCCGCACTTTGACTTCAAATGGCCGGACCGTTACAAAAAGGTTCAAGCGTTCGACTATGAGAAGATTTACGCCGAGGCCTTTCCCAGTCCCGAGGAGATCGGCGACGAGCCGAAGTAGAACCGAGTCGCCAAATGAATCCTCTCGCAGAGCCCGCTAAGAGCGCGGAGAGAAGAAGGAGAAATCGTTCAGGCTGACTACCTGAGGTTCGACTCCTCTGCGATCTTCGCGGGCTCTGCGAGAGAAGCATCCCGTCCCATCCTGTTCATCCTATCAAAATTCCTTTTCGGGCTTTGTCCGGTGTGGGCTGGCGGGCGGGAGATCCCGGCTGGTTCCTTCCATGTGCGACGGGAGAAGCCGGGCTGGTGCCCGGCGCGCCCAGGCGAGGCCGCAGCCTCCCCGGCCACGCGTTCCCCACAAGCGGTTTCGAGAAACCGCACCATAGCAGAGGAATCATCCTCTCGCAGAGCTCGCAAAGAGCGCGGAGAGGATTCGGGGGCGGACCACCCCGGCCGAGTCAATCGCCGCCGCAGAGGAATTTGTCAGCCCGAGCGCGCGCTCAGGCTTCGCCCCCACCATCTGGTTCTTCGTTTAAGAGTCCTGGAAGTCCAAGCAGGCGGACGTCCTCCAGGTCAACCGGGCGACCCGCCGCACGCTTGGATCGAATCAGGTCCTGTTTCGAGAGAATGAAGAAGTGTCGAGATCAAACGTGGCGCGTGGAACGCCGTGCAGTATCGAGGCGATTCCGCCGATCACAACGTACTTCGCCTCATGTCGCTGAAACGACTTGAATACGTCTTGGAGCCGGTTGAGCAATTTTCTTCTCCGACAAGGAGGGGTTGATGGAAAGCGCCATGTCCGTCAGGTCACACAGCATCTGCATGCGGTCGGCCATCCCCAGGGAGCATAACCACCGGGTCTTGGCTTCGGGCGTTTCCTCCTGTCTGTCGTGCGATACCGCATAGTGACGATTCATACGCGGACCGTAGCACAGGGATATCCCTTCATCAATCGCCGATCCGAAGGAACCAGGGGCAAACCACCGCGGGGAATTCGCGGGTTCCGCCGCCAAGCTCATGTCCGGCAGATCCTGTTTCTCTCTTTTTCTCGCGCGGAGGCGCAGGGCGCGGAGAATAAATCATCTGAATCCTACAACTCCCCCGATCACAGCCGCCAGGGTTTCCGGGATGGGGTTGTGCCTGCCATCCTCTTCTCCGCGCCTCTGCGCCTCCGCGCGAAAAATCAAAACAAAATGCCATCCCTGACACGAAACTGTCCGGAAGAACCCGACATCGCTCAGGCCGACGACCTGAGGTTCGACTCCTTTGCGGTCTCCGCGAGCTCTGCGAGAGAATCATCCCGTCCCATCCTGTTCATCCTGTCGAAATTCCTCTTCGGGCTTTGTCGATACGGGCTGGCGGGCGGGAGATCCTGGCCAGTTCCTTCCATGGGCGACGGGAGAGGCCGGGCTGGTGCCCGGCGCGCCCAGGCGAGGTGGGGCCACCGGGCGGTGGCGGTCCGGGTTTGGGCAGCGGTTCGGCCTTGCACGCCCGCGCCGCGCGGACTAAGCCGCCCGCATGTCCGACGACTCCACCCCCATGATGCGGCAATACCGGCAGATGCGCTCGACGCTGCCGGACGACGTGATCCTCTTTTTCCGCCTCGGGGACTTCTACGAAATGTTCTTCGACGACGCGAAAAAGGCCGCGGGGGTGCTCGACATCGCGCTGACCAAGCGCAACGGCATGCCCATGTGCGGCATCCCGTACCACAACCTGCAACCCTACCTGGCCAAGCTGGTGCGGGCGGGCATGAAGGTCGCCATCTGCGAACAGATGGAGGACCCCGCCGCCGCCAAGGGCATCGTGCGGCGCGAGGTGGTGCGGGTGGTCACCCCGGGCACCGTCATCGAGGAAAACGTGCTGGAGTCGGGCCGCAACAACTTCCTTGGCGCGGTCTTCACCCACGGCAAGGCCACCGGCGCCGCCGCGCTGGACCTGTCCACCGGCGACTTCTGGGTCGAGGAGGCCGCCACCCCCGGCGAGGCCGTGGCCGCGCTGCTCCGGGCCGACCCCGCGGAGGTCATCGTGCCCGCCAACCTGGAGGCCGACCACCCGCTCAAGATCGCCCTCGCCGCGCAGCCGGGCGTGCGCCTGACCTCGTACGAGGAGTGGACCTTCGAACCGGACAACGCGCGCGACCTGCTGCTGCGGCACTTCAAGGTGCACTCGCTCGAAGGCTACGGCTGCGCGGGCATGTCCGCCGCCACCGGCGCCGCCGGGGCCATCCTGCACTACGTGAACCAGCAGCTCCGCAACCCGGTCGACCACATCCGCCGCCTCGGGGTGCGCAACGCGGCCGACCACATGTGGCTCGACGAGGCCACCGCCGCCAATCTGGAATTGGTGGAGCCGCGCAACGCCTCCGCTCGCGGCCCCGCGCCCACGCTGCTCAAGCTGCTCGATGCGACCCGCACCGCCATGGGCGCAAGACTGCTGCGCGACTGGATCCAGCGCCCGCTCACCGACCTGCCCCGCATCCAGGCCCGCCACGGCGCGGTCGCCGCGCTCATCGCCCACCGACCGGCCCTCGCCGCGCTGCGCGAAAAGCTGGGCGAGGTGCGCGACCTCGAACGAACCGTCACCCGCATCCACTCCGGCGGGGCCAACGCGCGCGACCTGGTGTCGCTCGCCGTCTCGCTGGAGGCCCTGCCGGCGCTGCGCGACACCGCCGCGGGCGTGCCCGACGCCTCGCTGGCGCGGCTGGGCGCGGAGATCCAGACGATGCCCGGGCTGGCGGCGCACCTGCGGACCGCGCTGGTGGACGAGCCCCCGGCCAACGTGCGCGAGGGGGGCATGATCCGTCCCGGCTTCCACGCCGAGCTGGACGGCCTGCGCGAGGCCGCCGCCACCGGCCGGCAATGGCTGGCCGACTACCAGGCCGCGCAGCAGGAGCGCACCGGGATCAAGTCGCTGAAGGTGCGGCACAACAAGGTGTTCGGGTACTACATCGAGATCACCAGCTCGAACCTCGGCAACGTGCCCGCCGACTACCAGCGCAAGCAGACCCTGGTGAACGCGGAGCGCTTCATCACCCCCGAACTGAAGGACTACGAGAACCGCATCCTCGGCGCGCAGGAGCGCTCGGTGCAGCTCGAGTACGAGTTGTTCGGCGAGCTGCGGCAGCGCGCCGCGGAGCATTCGGCCGGCGTGCAGCGCACGGCCGCGGCGCTGGCGGAGCTGGACGTGCTGGGGTCGTTCGCCGACCGCGCCCTGGCGCTGCGCTACGTGCGGCCGGAGATGAACGACGGCACCCGGCTGGTGATCAAGGACGGGCGGCATCCGGTGATCGAGCAGCTCAACGAGTTCGAGCGTTTCGTGCCCAACGATTGCTTCCTCGACACGGCGACGGAGCAGTTGCACATCATCACCGGCCCCAACATGGCCGGCAAATCGACGTACATCCGGCAGGTCGCGCTCATCGTGATCATGGCGCACACCGGGTCGTTCGTGCCGGCGGGCTCGGCGGAGATCGGCGTGGTCGACCGCGTGTTCACGCGCGTGGGGGCGAGCGACGACCTGGCGCGCGGCCGCAGCACCTTCATGGTCGAGATGCAGGAGACCGCCAACATCCTCAACAACGCCACCCCGCGCAGCCTGATCGTGCTGGACGAGATCGGCCGCGGCACGAGCACCTTCGACGGCATCAGCATCGCGTGGGCGGTGGCCGAGCATCTGCACAACACCCCGGGTGTGAAGGCCAAGACCCTGTTTGCGACGCATTATCACGAGCTGACCGACCTGGCGCGCACCCTCGCGGGCGTGAAGAACTACAGCGTGCTGGTGCGCGACACCAAGGACCGCATCGCCTTCCTGCGCAAGATCGTGCCGGGCCCGGCGGAGAAGAGTTTCGGCATCCAGGTGGCGCGTCTCGCCGGCCTGCCGCAGCCGGTGGTCGACCGCGCGAAGGAGATCCTGGCCAACCTGGAGGAGGGCGAGTTCGACAAGGCCGGCCTCCCCCAGATCGCCCGCCAGCGCGTCCGCAAGGCGACGAGTTCGCCGGATCAGATGATGCTGTTCGGGGAGTGAGGGGGATTTTTCCCGCAGAGCTCGCGGAGATCGCAGAGAAGTCGACCATCAGGTGGTCAGCCTGAACGAGGCCGCGCCTTCCCTCTCCGCGCTCTTGGCGGGCTCTGCGAGAGAAAATTTCCTGCTTCGTACCGCCGACGCACTCCGTCTGGCCGCGCGGGTTTTGGTCCGGCCGACGTTGCGCGCCAGGCCTTGTCGCGCCGGGCTGCGGGGAATGCGCAGCCGTGGGAGTTATCCGACGGGATTCGCGCCGGCCAGCAGGTAGTCGATCACCTGGTTGGCGCTGTAGTGGGTGGTGCCGGGAGGGAGGAAGTCGGCGAGTTTCTTGACCTGGTCGCCGGTGGTGACGACGGCCTTCTCGTGGTATCCATCCTTGTTGAACTGGGCCATGCCGATGGTGCCGGAGAGGGCGTTGCACAGGCACTTGCGACCGGGAATCTCGGCGGCGTCCCCGCCCTTTTTCAGGAATTCGCGATCGGGTTCGGAGGCGCAGCGGAATCCGATGGTGCCGTCCTCCTTGCGGTAGGCCGCGCGCAGGTAGCCGAGATCGCAACGCTTGGGGCGGGCGTCAAAACTGCTGGCATCCGACATGGTCCCCGGCAGTTCCAGCACCTTGAAGGGGAAGCCGGTGGGGGAGATGCGGGGATCGGTGTAGACCACGGCCTTGCCGCTGACGGCCAGCTCGACCACCTGGCGCTTGATCTCGGGGGTGACGCCGGACTCGTCGCTGAAGGCGAAGAGCGTGCCGACCTGGAGGCCCTCGGCGCCGGAAGCCAGGGCCGCCTTCATGACCTCGGGGCTGGAGCCGTTGCCGGCGAGCCAGAACGGCCGACCCAGTTCGCGCATGGCGGCGAGATCGGCGTAGTCGCGGGGTCCGTACTGGGGTTCGCCGCGCTCGTTGACGTCCTTGCCGCGCGGGGGGGCGTTGTGGCCGCCGGCCTCCGGGGCCTCTACCACGAACCCGTCCACATGGCCGAAGGATTTCTTGACCAGGATGCCGGCCAGCGAGTGCGTGGAGACG
>JAXMHJ010000105.1:0-8531 GCA_046346795.1 Kiritimatiellia bacterium | reverse complement strand
GCGCGGTGATTCCCTACCGCGAGTTGATCGCCCCCGTGCGCTGGCGGTCCTACTGGGAGTACGGCACCAACGGCCTGGGCGACTGGGGCTGCCACCTGCTGGACGTGGTCTTCTTCGCCTATGACGAGCTGGTGTCCCCGGTCTCCGTCAAGACCGACTGCCCCGAGCCCGCCACGGCCGAGTTTCATGTCAATCCCTGCAAGTCGACGCTCACCTACGCGGTTTCCTCCGACCGGTTCGCCGGCAAGACGTTCCCGGTTCATTACTACGACACGAGCCAGATGCCCACCCCGGAACAGATGCGGATTCCGGCGACGGCCCTGCCCGGGAAGGACATGCAGACGGTGGTCGTATGCGAGGGCGGGACCCTGGTCCTGGGAGTAGAGGGGCCGGTGCGGGTCTGGCGGGACGGCAAGGAGGAGAACGGCCTGCGCCTTCCGGGCATGCCGGTCCAGTTCCCGCCGCTCAATCACTGGCACGCCTGGGTCGACAACTGCCTCGGCCGGGAAAAGGAACTGCGCACCCCCTTCAAGGACGCGGTCCGCATCACCGAGGCCAGTCTGCTCGCGGTCAAGGCCACGCGCTATCCCGGGCAGGAGCTGCTCTGGGACAAGGCGAAGCTCGCCTTCACCAACCACGCCGAGGCCACCAACACCATCGTCCGCCGCGCCTACCGCGACGGCTTCGCCCCGCCGAAATTCGGCTGAGGCCCTCCCGCTTGCATCGGTGCATCCGAAGTCAAGGGCTCACGCCCTTCATCAATAAGACCATCTCGCCCTCAAAGGCCCCGGCCACATGGAAGAGCCCGCCGAGAATGGCCGCCCCCAGCGCGTGGGCGAGGCGTTGGCGGGGTGTGGAGGGAATCAGACAGAGGATTCCCTCGCACAAGGCGCCCAGGAAGAGCCCGGCGCGCAGATAGAGGGTGAAGCCCGAGATGCAGAGCGCCAGCAAGGCCGAATTGGCGACGCCGGGGGCCTGAAGGTTCTTGTCGATCAACACGACCACCCGGGCGAGGAAGACCACCAGCACGATCCAGGCAATCTGCTGGATCAGGCGGCCGGTTTCCCGCGACCGCTTCGCCATGACCACCGTGCCGGTGATGAGCGCGGCGGGCACGATGAGGGCGACCAGCATGCCCTCCAGGCCAAAGCCGCTGATCAGGGACAGGGCGGTGCTTGCATTCATGGGGACTCCGGGGTGAGGGCTCAAGTTGGAATGCGCCGATTCGTAGCCCCGCCGCCCCGGGGCTGTCAACGCAGGGGGCGGGCAACAGGGTGTGAGGAGCGCCCCGGCGATTCACGGCCCGGCCCGGCCGTTCCGGTGCACCGGACACCATGAGAGGAACAGCAGCGGCAGGCCGACGCTGTCCACCGGGCGCCTTTTGCTTTGCAAACCCCGCCCCGGAGGGTAAGGTGCGGGCCGCTTTCAAACCCCGCCGGGACGCACCATGAACATCGACCACTTCTTCAAGAACTGGGGCATCGACCAGAACCCCTTCCGCGCCGAGGAGGCCCGCGACGACGAGCTGTACCAGCGCATCATGGGCGATGAGATGACGCACCCGGAGTTCGAGAAGATCATGGGCACCTTCGAGCGGCCCGGGACCGCCGTCGTCTTCGGCGAAAAGGGCAGCGGAAAGACCGCCATCCGCCTGCTCATCGAGGAGCGCATCCGCCGCCACAACGCCGCCAACCCGGAGCGCATGGCCTGGGTGATCGCCTACGACGACCTGAACCCCTTCCTCGACCACCTCTCCCGCCACGCCTCGCAGACCCGCCACGGCAAACCGGCGGAATTCCCCGGGATCCGCCTGGCCGACCACCAGGACAACCTCCTGGTCATCGCCACCACCAAGCTGGTGGACCTGCTCAACGGCGACGACGAGACCGACGTCTCCGCCCGCCGCGCCCGCAAGTCGGTGCGCCGCATGTCGCGGCAGAAGCGGGTGGACCTGGCCGAGCTGGCGCTGCTGTACGACCTGCCCTCGCGCAGCAGCCAGGAGACGCGCTGGCACGGCCTGCGCCGCCTGCTGCGGGTCGGCAGCGTCTTCAACCAGGCCGTGTGCTTCTGGATGGGCGTCGTCGGCACCGGCCTGGCCGCCGCCTCGCTGGCGGTGCATGCGCTGATGAAGAAGGAGCCCGCCGCCCTCATCTCGACCATTTTCTTCGGCCTGCTGGCGATCTACGCCGGCTTCCGGTGGATCACCCAGGCCGTCCGCACGCGCAGCCTGTCCCGCAAGGTCGCCCGCGAGATCCGCGTGGTGCCGCGCCCCGCCGCCATGATCGCCCGGCGGCTGGGCGAGCTGGCCGCTTCCGACCTGGCGACGCAGCCGGTGCCCGTGCCCGGCGACCAGGACAGCCGCTACGACCTCATGACCCGCCTGATCCGGATCCTGGAGGAATGCGGCTATGCCTCGGTGTACGTGCTGATGGACCGGGCCGACGAGCCCGCGCGCGTCAACGGCGACGCCCGCCGCATGCGCGAGATCGTCTGGCCGATGCTCAACAACAAGTTCCTCCAGCAGGAGCGCATGGGCTTCAAGCTGCTGCTGCCGATCGAGCTGGGCTACCTGGTCAAGAAGGAGGAGCCCGCCTTCTTCCAGCAGGCGCGCCTCGACAAGCAGAACATGGTCGAACGCCTCGAATGGACCGGACCGACCCTCTACGACATCTGCACCAAGCGCCTGCTCAGCGCGGCGGGGGCGGAGGCGAAGGTCAAGAAGCTGACCGACCTCTTCGAGCCGGACGTCACCCCGGGCGACCTGATCGACGCGCTCGACCAGATGCACCAGCCCCGCGACGCCTTCAAGTTCCTCTACCAGGTCTTCCTCGAGCACTGCAAGAACACCCCCGACGACCTGGCCCGGTTCACCGTGCCCACGCTGGTGCTGGAGCAGATCCGCAAGCAGCAGAGCCAGCGCGTCAAGGAACTCTACCGCGGCCTGACCCCGGCGTGACGTGGGATCTTGACGATCGGCCTTTGGCCGGTCCGATCGGATGGGGCCACGGGGATTGCGCCCCGTGGCCCTTCCACACCACCGGACGTGCGGTTTTCCGCATCCGGCGGTTGAACCCGGCGGAGGTCGTCAGTTCGACGCCTCCGCGAGCACCCACGGAATGATGAGCCCGTATTTATCCAGCAGGACCTTGTTCTTGAGCGCTTGATTCATGGCCCGGTGACAGGCCATTGGCCAAGCGCCCATGCTGCTGCGCGCATTCCCCAGGCTGCGCCCTTGAACCCCGTGCTCCCGGAGGGCGTTGAACCTCCCGCGGGGGGTCTTCCAGCGCAGCCAGAACCACTTGCGCATGTGGCGGCGGATCCATCCGCTGAGGTTCTCCACTTCCCGCCGCCAGTCGGCCAGCCGGAAGTAGTTCCACCATCCTTGGATGTACCGACCCCATGCCACACGCAGGCGTTCCAGGGACATGCTCCGCTGTGCGTCCCAGAGTTCGCGCACCCGGTCCTTCATCCGTTCGACGGCCTTCGGGGCCACGCCCACCCGGCCGTCGGCGTACAGCCGGAACCCCAGCAGCGAACTCTCGTCCGTCCGCCGGGCTCCGCTCTTCTCCCGATTCACGGGAACCTTCAGGTGCTTCTCGATCCACTCCGTCACGCTTTCCAGCACCCGGCAGGCCGACCGCTCGCTCGAAACGAAGATCGCGATGTCGTCGGCGTAGCGCACGAACGACAGCCCGCGTTTCTCCAGTTCCTTGTCCAGCGGGTCGAGGTAGATGTTGGCCAGCAGTGGCGAGAGCGGACCGCCTTGCGGCGTTCCCTTCCGCCGTTTCTCCCGGCTTCCATCCGGCTTTTGCATCGGCGCCCGGAGAACCTCTCCGATCAGCCGCAGCAGCCGTTTATCCCTCACCTTGAGCCCCACCCGGTGCATCAGGATGTCGTGATGGACCTCGTCGAAGAAGCTCTTCAGGTCCACGTCCACCACCCACGTCTTCCCTTCGAGGATGTACCCCTGCGCCTCCCGCACCGCGTCGTGCGCGCTGCGGTTGGGGCGGAAGCCATGGCTGTGGTCACTGAACTCCGGCTCCCACAACGGGCTCATCTGTAGATGAATCGCCTGTTGCAGCAGCCGGTCCAGTGTCGTCGGGATGCCGAGCGTGCGAGTCCCTCCGTTCGCCTTGGGGATGTCCACGGCTCTCACCGCCGCCGGGGCGTACGCCCCGTTGAGCAGTTTGCCCCGGATCGTCTCCCAGTGCTCGCGCAGGTGGGCTTCGGTCTGCTGGATGTTCATCCCATCCACCCCGGCGGCCCCGTCGTTGGCTTTCACCGCACGCCAGGCCGCCCGCAGGTTGTCGGAGGCCAGCACCGTTTCCAGCGTGGCCTCCCTTGTGGTTGTCTCATTGGGCATCTTCCGCCGCCTCCTTGCGCCCCGGGGTGGACTCGGACTTCCCGCACGGCCCCGTTCGGGGAATCCACCCCGCCGTTCGCCGTCCGCCGGTCCGGGTGGCTGCCGCAGTTGCTGCGCCCGGTCCGTGTCGAAGCCCTTCCCGCCCACCTTTCGGGAGTTCGGGGGCTGACTGCCCTCTCTTGGTTCTTCGGCCTTTCGCTCCTGCCCCGTTTCCGGGGCTCTCCACGCTACAATGGCCTCTGCTGACTCCCGTGTCCCTCTCGGGCCACGGGCCTCCCCGGGTAAGGTGCATGAACATTCGGCCCGCGCCCTCCGGCTCTACCCGATGCGTCTTTCGGTGACAGTTGGATTTCGCGTTCTTGCGCACGCTTATCGCCCGCATCGCGGCCTCGCTGCCGGTTCGTGTTCCTAGGGTCGTGCCTTTGCTACAGACTTCTTTCGATTCGGTCTCCTTGCGGAGCCCGCCTTGTCTTTCGCTACGGTTGTTGTCACTCCTTCCGATCACTTTGCTTCCTGTGATGTGTTCATGCCCATGCCGGGCACACGCAACGCCAACCCTTGGTTGGCCTTGGCGGGAGACCAACCATTCCGGTCACCGGAACCCATTTCCCGCCAACGTTCCGGTCACCGGAAAAGCGGGCCGGGGAGACTGCGGCTGCGGTGAAAAATCCTCCGTGGACAGCGGCGGCTCGCAGTCGCTGTTCTTCGCGAGGCCTGGTTAGGCCCACCCACGTAGGGGCGTTGCGTGTCGACGCCCGGAACCAAACCCTACGGCCTGAGAATTCGTGCGGGCGTCGGCAAGCAACGCCCCTACAACTCCCTGCCCGCGTCCGTCGATCTACCCATGTGACATGGGCGTTTTTCGCCGCAGCCGCAGCCTCCACGGCCGCGGACTATTTCCCCGGCGGGAAGACGTCGAACTGGGTGACGGGGGCGTCGACGACGAGGCGGACCTGGGACGCGGTGACGGCGGGAAAGCGTTTGGCGTAGATGATTCCGTACACGTTACCCTGATGAACCACATGCCACTGGCCGTCGTCGCGCAGCGCCTCGAGCCGGAATGCGCGGGCCTGGCCGCGGAGGTAATCGGCGAGTTCGATGGTGAACTCGACGCGGTCGAAGGTCTTGGTCCCGCCGAGGTCGACCGTCGTGCCGGTCTTGCCCGCGGTGAGGGAATCGGCGAAGGCCTGCGCGCGGACGATCGGCTCGAGCGGGCGGTCGTACTCGATCTTTACCAGCGTGTCGGAGAGCACGGTGCGCTTGACCGCCTTGGCCGGAACGACAGGCACGGGCTGCTTGCCGTGGACGTACAGGATCTGGTCGCGGAAGGTGCAGCCGGGCCAGAAGGTGCCGCGGGTGCCGGTGAGGCTTTCGCCATAGGCGGTGATCCACTCTTTGGTGACCGGCCCGGGCGTCGGGAGGCCGTCGAGCATGGGCGGGAGATGGAAGAGCCAGTTGCGGTCGGCGCAGGCGACGTCGATCATCGTTTGCACACGGGCCGAGGCGGTGGAGTGGTCGATGATGTCCTTGCGGCGGGAGGCCGGGGTCACCGCGAGGGAGGTCAGGCGGCCGTCGCGGTACACGCCCTCGACGGTGGTGTTGTGCGCGGCGGCGAGCTTGAACGAGACGTCCCACTCCTCCGGCCACGCGGGCAGGAGGTGGATGGCGTCGCCATGGGACTGCAGCAGCATCGACTGGAGGGTGTTGACCGCGTTGGCGCCATGGTCGTTGTCGGGCGTGCCGTCCATCTTGGTTTCCCAGAAGGCGGGGAAGCGGGCGCGCGGACGGTAGGGAAAGGGCAGACCGGACGCGGGGTCGCCGACGACGAAGCCGGGAGAGTCACAGGCGCCGCGCATCAGCTCGCCGTTGGGGCCGAGGGCGATGTTGCCGCTCCAGTGGATGAAGCGGTCGTGGAAGCTGAAGCTCGCCAGGCGGGCGGCTTCGCGGGCGAGGCCGAGGTACGCGGCCTGCACGGGGGCGGACTGCCAGCCGCCGGTTTCGACGGGCTGCCAGTCGACGGTGCCGTCGAGGCTGGAATTGCGGACATGGAAGGACTGGCGCGCCATGGCGAGCTTGTCGGGCGTGCCGAGCCAGGCCTGGCGGAAGGGATACACGGAATACATCTCGGGCGTCTCGCAATCGACGCGGCCGGGATCATAGACCTCGCCCACGGCCAGCAGGTCCATGCCGCGGATGCGGCGGACGGGCACGTCCGGCAGCATGGCGCGCCATGTGGCGAAGGTGGCGCGGCGCTGATCGTCGAGCGGGAAGGAGAGCAACTGGTCGAGCAGGTACTTCAGGCAGCCGACTTCGGTGGCGGGATTGGTGACGCCCTGGTAGGTTTCGGCGCACCCGACGCCCTCCATGAGCATCCTGCCGGCGGCGTCGGTCTTGGGGAAGCGGTTGAAGTAGAACTTCAACCCCGCCTCCGCGCAGGGCAGGAGCACGTCCCGCAGGAAGGTGTCATCGCGGGTGTGCGCGTAGGTTTCGGCCATGATGGCGGGGATCTCGACGGTCGCCAGTTGATGGAAGCGCAGGTGGCCGGGCAGGCCCTCGAACGGGAAAACGCCGACGTTGTGGAACCAGCTCGCCTCGAAGATGACCGCGCCGTCGATGCCATAGAGTTTGCGGCAGCGGTCGATGGCGATCTCCAGGCCGTCGCGCACGAAACGCATGCCGGGGGTGATGGTGTCGTAGTCGCCGCGGGCCGGCATGGACCAGTAGGGATGGCGGGTGTTCTGCCACATGAACGAGAGCATGGCCCAGTCGCGGCCGTCGGGGGAGACGGGGCCGCCCTTGGGGCGGTCGAAACCCATCACCCCGGCGGGCATGTCCATGGTGAAGAGGGAGCCGTTGTACTGCGGCGGCGTGACGCCGCGGCTGGCGGCGGCCTGGCAGAAGCGTTCCAATGCGTAACGCTGGGTGAGTTGGAAGGCGTTTTGCACGGCCGGGATGCTCGCATGGCCCTTGTAGGCGTCGCGGGCCTGCGGGAACTGCATGAAGCGGTAGGGTTCGAAGTTGAACACGCCCTCACCCGCCTTGGGGATGAAGATGTGGCTGCGGTTCCAGAACGAGGCCCAGTAGGCGCGGTGGGCGGACCAGTCGGAGCGGACGGGCTGGAGCGCCTCCTGCTTCCAGGCCCAAACATCCTCGGGCTGGCTGGTGAGGACGCGGACGGAGGCGTCCAGACGAATGTCCGGTAAGAACGTGACAAGCCGGTCCGGGGCGGCCCGCTTGAAACCGCGGGCGGAGAGCACGCAGCCGGAGGTGCGGTGAAGGAGGGGATCTCGGGTGCGGGCGATCATCTCGGGGGAGTTCTGGCCGGCGAAGCGTTCGGCCCAGACGGAGGACTGGTTGCGGTAGCACCAGGCGAGGCGGTCCGAGGTGTCGTGAAACAGCAGCGCCGCCGTGCCGGAGGGCGGCAGGGGTTGCGCGGCATCCTGCCAGGGGCGCAGCGACTCGGCGGTGAGCGTGTAGGTGCGCGGCGTCGACCCGCGGCCCTCGAGGCGGATGACGGGCGCGTTGGCGTCGACCCAGAGACGGAAGGAGGCGTCGCCGGCTTCGACCACGACCGCGGCGTCGCGCAGCACGAGGGTCTGCTTGAAGGTCGTGGTGTCGAGCGCGGGTTCGGCGCGCAGCCGCACGCGGCCGAGCTTGGGGAGCAGATGGGAGGCGTCGTAGTCGTCGACCTTCGAGACGTAGAAAAGCAGGTCGCCGTTGGGCTCGGCCCACACGTTGACGCCCACGTCGCCGTTGCCCAGCGGCATGGAGCCGGACGAGTCGGGGCCGGGCGAGTCCCAGACGACGTTGCAGGCGTCGAGGGAGTCGATGGCGGGGAAGGACTCCGCGGCGACGGAGGGCCGGACGAGGCAGACTTCACGGTACACGTTGACGCCGATCGGGCCGTCGGCGAAGTCAATGCGGACGGCCGCCACGCCGGTGGCGTTGAGGGGGACGCGCAGGCGGGTGGATCCGCCGGCGCTGACCGCGCGGGCGTCGGCGACCTTGACGAAGAACTCCGGGGCGTCCGCCGTCGCTATCCAGACGCTGTAGGCCTGGCTGGCGCGCGCATCCTGATGGCCGGCGAAGGTCTGGAGTTCCTGAATGTCCGAACCGCCCTTGCCCGGCAGTTTTATCAGGAGGCTGTTGCCCGCGGCGTAGGGACGGT
>JAXMHJ010000104.1:0-8807 GCA_046346795.1 Kiritimatiellia bacterium | reverse complement strand
CAGCGCGTGCGCCAGCCAGCGGTCGCCCAGCCGGAAGGTGGAGCGCCCCACCCAGCGGTCCTCCTTCTGTTCGCCCAGGAAGGTCTGCCCGCCGCTCTGCCGGAATTCCTGTTCGATGTCGGTCCGGAAACGTTCGCGGTAGACCTCGACGGTGCCGGTGGTGAAGGGATGGGCGGGCGGCGTGCCGAGGTTGCCGGCGTGCAGGGCGGGGGAGGCGCCCAGGATCAGGGCGGCCAGGGCGGAAATCGCGATCGGGTGTCGGGTGCTCATGGATCCGCCATACCATGACCCGGGAGATTAGAAAACGTCATCCTTCGCCGCGAGCGTCGCCGCGGTGGGGGCATAACCGAGCCCGATGCCCCCGCCGGGATACCAATGTCCGAGGGGCTTCTCCTGAAAATACAGGAAGTTTCTCCCGGTGGCGCGGCAGAACCGCGAGAGTTCCTCGGTCACATGGGCGTTGTCGCCGATGATGAACGACGAGGGGGCCAGGCGCGGCATCATGGCCGCGTATTCGCGCGCCTCGTACGCCGCGGAGTGATCGCTGTCGTTGATGTACAGGTCGACCTGCAGGTCCAGCCGCCCGATGGAGTCGATCGAATCCCCGTACCGGATTTCCCCGGTGGAGTCATACGGGGCCGTGAGCAGATAGCCCGCCTTGGGGTTGATGTCGGTTCCGAGGTAGCGTCCGGGGCGGCCCTCCCGCCGGTTCCGCAGCAGGGCGGCGGCGATCACACAGGCGCCGAGGCCCTTGTCCACCCCCGTTTCCAGGACCACCCGCGGTTTCAGCCACCGGACCAGGGCGTACCAGGCGATCCGCCGCCCGTAGCGGGCGCAGGGGTCGGCCTGGAACCGTTCCTCCGAGGACCGGGCCAGGCCGGCCACGTGATCCCGGAGCCCCGCGTCCTCCTCCAGTTCCCGGAAGTAGGTCTCGAAGGTCTCCGGCGCCGCCCCCGTGGCCGCGGCGAGGAACGACGCCAGATAGCGCCGGTTCATCGGGGTCAGGTCGTAGGTGTAATTGAAGATTTCCCGCGAGGTGAAGACCCACTTGAACAGGGCGGCCACCGGCGGGCACACATACCGGAACCCATATCCCAGGCGGAAAACCGCCAGCACGATGCGGCCCAGGACGGGGGTTTTGGCGATCCGGTAGGCCAGTCGGCGGGAAGACATGGTTCCCGACTACAGGCCGGCAGGGTTGGGTGTCCAGAAAATTACCACCGGCCGCGGCTCCGGCGCCCGCAGTCGCCCGCAAGGTGATTCTCCTTCCTTGGCAAATGCCCCCCGATCGTTTATAAAGTTGGCAAGGGACCTGCTGCGCACCCGCGCCGGCGGCCCCCGCCGCCATGCCAGAACACGGACTCCATCAATCGCAGACCCAGAGCCAGACCATGGTTCTGGCCCCCCAGTTGCGCCAGGGGCTGGAGGTTTTGCAGGCGACCATGCTGGAGTTGCAGGGGATCATCGAGCAGGAGATCCAGGCCAATCCCGTGCTGGAGGAGGTGCCCAAGGAGACCGAGCGGCTGGAGGTGGAGCCGGGGGCGATGGCCTCCGAGGCCGAGCCGGTCCGCGACGAGCGCGCCCCGCTGGACTTCAGCAAGGAGGACTTCGCCGCCCTGGCCAAACTCGACGAGGACTGGAACGACGCCGAGCGGGCGCCTTCCGCCCGGCAGGGCGATCCCGAGGAGGCCGAGACCCGCCACCAGTTCCTGATGGACTCGCTGACGCAGTCGAGGTCCCTGCAGGACCACCTCATGGACCAGCTTGGCTACATCGAGCTGACCCCGGCGGAGCGGCAACTGGCCGAGCTGATCGTCGGCTCCGTCAACGAAAAGGGCTATCTGGGCGGCTCCCTGGAGGAGATCTCCGCCAACACCGGGGTGGATCTCCGCACGCTGGAGCGGATCCTCGCCCGGGTGCAGTCCTTCGATCCCGCCGGGGTCGCCGCCCGTGACCTGAAGGAATGCCTGCTGATCCAGTTGCGACGCCAGGGGCGGGGGGAGAGTCTCGCCGCCGAGATCGTGTCCGGGCACCTGGCCGATCTGGGGGCGCGCCGGCACGGACTCATCGCCAAGGCGCTCAAGGTCGACCTCGAGGATGTCGCCGAGGCCGCCGAGGAAATCGCCGTGCGCTGGAACCCATGCCCGGCCGGGAATTCGAAACCGCCGCGCCCGCCTTCGTCACTTCCCGAGGTCGCCATCGAACGCATCGACGGCGAACCAGGTGCGGGGTCGCGACGAGCACCTGCCGCGCCTGCGCATCAGCAACCTCTACCGCAACCTGATGATGGACGAGAAGACCTCTCCGGAGGTCCGGCGCTACATCCTGGAAAAGGTCAAGGCGGGCGAAACCCTCATCAAGAGCATCAGCCAGCGCCAGAGCACCATCCAGCGCATCGCCGCGGAAATCCTCGCCGTGCAGCGCGAGTTCATGCTGGAGGGCGTGCTGCGCCCGCTCACCATGGCCGAGGTGGCCGGAAAGATCGGCGTGCACGAGACCACCGTCAGCCGCCATCTCCAACAAGTTCATCGACACCCCGCAGGGCTCTTCGAACTCAAGTATTTCTTCACCCCCGGCTTCGCCAAGACCGCCGACGGCCAGGAAGTCTCCAACAAGAGCATCAAGGACGTCATCCAGCAGCTCGTCGACGCCGAGACCGCGCGATCCGCCCCCGGACCAGACCATGGTCGACGAACTCAAGAACCGCGCGGTCGCCCGCCGGACCATCGCAAAGTATCGCGAAGAATTGAATATTCTGCCCTCGCATATGCGCTGGCGAGCGAACCTGATTGTCGTTTTTAGCCGGAAAGTCTACAAAATCGGAATTTCAGCCAAACAAGCTACATAAGTGAACTAATAACATTACAATAACACATAAATGTAATGTACATCAACTATGAAAACATTATTGTATTATTTGAAATATTTTGCAAGTGTTTGTTTGTCAATATGATATGACTCATTTTGTGTCCATAACGTTTCTCATGGCATCTCGAATGTGCCAAACCGATGCCGATTCTAGCATCCATTCCAAACCCAGGAGAAACACCATGACGAGCACTCGTAGAATGAAACCCGGATGGTCGGCGGCGCTGGCCTTGGCCCTGATGGCCATGGCGGCGGGTGGCGGCCCATGCGCAGGACGCCGCGGCCGCCACCAACACCGTGGCGTCGGCCGCCGCGGAGGTGGTCAGTCTGGTCAAGGCCGAGAAGTCCGGCATCGACCTGGTCTGGACCATTGTTCACGCCTTCTGGTTTTCTGGATGCAGGCGGGATTCGCCTTGGTGGAGACGGGACTCACCCGCGCCAAGAACGCGTGCAACATCATCATGAAGAACCTGCTCGACTTCGCCATGGCCTCGGTGGCGTTCTTCGTGCTGGGCTCGCCGATGTTCGGGAACTCGAACGGGTTCTGCGGCAGCACGCTGCTCTTGCCTGAACGGCGTCGGGGAATGACTGGGGCTTCACCTTCTACCTCTTCCAGCTCGTGTTCGCCGGCACCACCGCGACCATCGTCTCGGGCGCCATGGCGGAACGCACCAAGTTCTCCGCCTATCTGGTCTACAGCGGCATCGTGAGCCTGGTGGTGTACCCTGCTCGGCCACCGGGCCTGGGGCAACCTGCTGGACGGGGACATCGACAACGGCGTCTGGCTGGTCAGCGGGTTCACCGACTTCGCGGGCTCGACGGTGGTGCACTCCATCGGCGGCTGGCCTCGCCCTCGCCGGCGCCCTGGTCCTGGGCTCCCTGCCTGGGCAAGTACGGTGGACTCGATGGAAAGCCCCGCGCGATCCTCGGCCACAACCTGCCCATGCCCTCGGCGTGTTCATCCTCTGGCTCGGCTGGTTCGGCTTCAACCCGGGCAGCACCAACGTGGCGGACGAAGTCGATCGGCCGCATCGCCGTGACCACCAACTTCGCCGCCGCGACCGGAACGTGCTCGGCGCCCTCATCGCCTTGTGGCTCCTGCTCAAGAAGCCGGAGATGACCATGACCTCAACGGCCGTCTGGCCGGCCTGGTCGCGGTGACGGCTGGCCGCGCCACGGTCACCCCCGCCGGCGCCGCCGCGATCGGGTTCATGGCGGGCGTCCTCGTCGTGCTGGCGGTGCTGTTCTTCGACCGCGTGGCCAGGATCGACGACTTCGTCGGGGCGATCAGCGTGCACGGCGTCTGCGGCGCCTTCGGGACGCTCATGTGCGGCTTCTTCAACGCCGAGGGTGATCGACGCGGCGAAGACCAGCACCGGCCTGCTCTATGGCGGCGGCTTCGGCCAGACCGTCACCCAGCTTCATCGGCATGGCCACCGCCTTCGGCTGGGCCTCGGCCGCGGCCTGGTGATCTTCTTCGGCATCAAGTACACCATCGGACTGCGGGTCACCGAGGAGAGGAGCTGGCGGATCGACATCGACGAGCACGGCAACGAGGCGTACGCCGGCTCTGGGATCTTCAGCAACCAGTAAGCCGCCCTCCCCGCGCATCCACCAACCACAAGGAGCATCCACATGAAACTGATCGTCGCCTATATCCAGCCCGAACGCCTCAACGCCGTCAAACAGGCGCTCTACGAGTCCGAGATCTACAAGATGTCGGTCACCAACGCCCTCGGTTGCGGCCAGCAGAAGGGGTATCACGAAAACTACCGCGGCAGCGACATCGAGGTGAACCTGCTCAAGAAGGTTCGAATCGAGGTGGCCGTCAACGAGAACTTCGTCAAACCCACCATCGACGCCATCATCAAGGGGGCCCGCACCGGCAAGATCGGCGACGGCAAGATCTTCATCTCCACCCTGGATGAATGCATCCGCATCCGCACCGGCGAAACCGGGACCGAGGCCATCGGCTGAGCCCCCGGTCCGGCGGCCTGCGCAACCCGCGCCCTCCCGGCGGTTGCGCAGGCCCTGGATTCCTCGGCAACTTTTTTACGGAAGGAAGCAAAGCTAGCAAAGACGGCGCGCGCAGTTCGAGGCCCGGGGACTGCGGCGGCGAGGGTGAATGGGCTCACGCCAGGACGCACAAAGGTAGCTTGAGCCCTTGGCTCGACTGGCCACGCCAGCCTTGGGTTGGCCTGGCAAGAGTTGCCAAGGGCCCCCCCTGAGGCTCCCTGTCATAGTCGAACCGCCGGCCCCATTCGGTTGGCTTCGCCGGTCATTTAAGCTTTTCGGCGATCCAGGCCGGGTCCCTGCGGCAATCCAACACAGCGCGCACGCGGGCCACCTCGTCCTCGACGCGATAGTAAACGGCGTAAGGGAATCGTCTGGAGAGCAGCCGGTGGTGTCCGTTTGAACCTTCACCGGATCAGCTCGCGAACGACCGCCTTTGCTTCGGTGATGTCCAGAAAGCGTGAGCGTCCGTCGGAAATGCGTTGTTCGCGTGCGCGCAGGACATCCGCGTGCCAGGTCGGCGAAGGAACATCATCGGCAACCAGCGAGAGGTTCGCCCAGATCTCCTCCATCGCCTGCAGTTTGTCGGCGGCGGTCATCTTGTCCAATGGGATGGTAATGTGCATCGTCCTCTTCTTCCTGAGCGAAAATTACCTCAAGGTGGGGGGCGGAGCAATGCCGATGTTTCTATCCGTGCGGGAGGGCGCGACTATGCTCGGGGTGGGGGTAGCTTGAGCCTTTCTGCGACCCGGTCGGATGACGGGGCGGCTCGAGCGGCCCCGACAACCTTTGGTTAGCATTGTAGAAGAAGACGGGACACGCACCGGCGATTCCCTGAAAGGAGGCTTGGGCGAAGACGATCCCTTGAATCCCCTCCCGCGGCGGTTCGTCCAACCGACCACCCCGCAGGAGCCCCATGACCCCTCTCACCCGTCGTTCCTTCCTTGGCGGAAGCCTGTTCGCCGCCGCCGCGCCGCTCGAGGGTCTCCGCGCCGCATCGGAATCCGAACCCGCGAAACCGGTCGAACCCGGACGCAAGATCAACATCGGCATGATCGGCATGGGCCGCCAGGCCATGTGGTCCAACCTGGCCCCCTTCCTGCAATCCCCCGACTGCCGCGTCGTGGCGGTGTGCGATGTCGACGCCTGGCGGCTGGACCAGGCCCTCGCCGCGGTGAAGGCCCGCGACAAAAACGACGCGTGCAAGGCCCACCGAGACTTCCGCGAACTGCTCGCCCGTCCGGACATCGACGCGGTCATGATCTCCACCCCCGACCACTGGCACGTCCCCATGGCCATCGCCGCCATCAAGGCCGGCAAGGACGTCGCCCTCGGAAAACCCGCCACCCGCTACATCAACGAGGGCCGCCTGCTCGCCGACCTGGCCGCGAAGCACCGGCGCGTCTTCCGCGTCGACAGCGAATTCCGCTCCATCGCCCACTTCCACCTCGCCGCCTCGCTCGTCCGCAACGGCCGCATCGGCAGGCTGCTCGCTCATCCGCACCGGCTCGCCCACCGAGGCGTTCCCCAAGGAGGCCGGCGTGGCGGGCAAGCCTCCGCCCGACCTCGATTACGACCTCTGGCTCGGCCCCGCCCGCGAGGTCGAATACATGCAGAAACGCGTCCACCCGCCGCGCGACAACAAGGGTCGCCCCGGCTGGATGCGCTGCCTCGACTACTGCGACGGCATGATCACCAACTGGGGCACTCACCTCAACGACATCGCCCAGTGGGGCGCCGGCACCGAACGCACCGGGCCCGTGGAGGTCAAGGCCTCGGGCAAATTTCACGAAGACCCCGACTGGAACGTGCTCGAGTCCTTCGACGCCTGGTACAAGTTCGCCAACGGCCTCGAACTCTTCTACCAGATGGGCGAGCCGCATGTGCGCTTCGAGGGCGAGAGCGGCTGGATCCAGGTCGATTACCCCGGCAAAATCACCGCCAGCGACCCCGCGATCCTTCGCAAGAAGCCCGGCCCCGGCGAGCTGCAGTTCCCGCTGCGCTCCGAGAAGGTCGATTTCATCGAAGCCGTGAAAACCCGCGGCCAGACCCTGGAGGACGCCGAGGTCGGCCATCGCACCACCTCCCTCTGCCATCTCGCCCACATCTCCATCCAGCTCGGCGGCGTGAAACTCGCCTGGGATCCGGACAAGGAGGTCTTTCCCGGCAACGACGCCGCCAACAAGCTCGCGGTGCGCCCGCCGATGCGCGGCCCGTGGAGCCTGTCATGAGCCGCCGCCCGCGATTCCACGGCTCGCATGACCAGCTTTCGAAGCACAACCCATTACACAAGGTGAATCCATGAACCGCCGTCACTTTCTGGGCAATACGCTCGCCCTCTCCGCGACCACCCACCTGTCCGGTGTCCTTGCCGCAACCGCCGCGGGAGAGGCTCCGGCCGTCCCCGCGCCGGCGCCGAAGCGGAAAATCAAGACCGGCTTCATCGGCGGCGGCGGGCGCGGGGCGTGGATCGCCGGACTCTTCCAGCAGCACGGGGGATACGAAGCGGTGGCGGTGGCGGACTATTTCAAGCCCGTCGCCGGCAAACTTGGCGACGCCCTCGGGGTGGACGCGGCGCGCCGGTTCTCGGGTCTTTCCGGCTACCAGCGCGTGATCGAAAGCGGCATCGAGGCGCTGGTCATCGAGGACGTGCCGTACTTCTATCCCGAGCAGGCCCGGGCGGCGCTGGAAGCCGGACTGCACATCTACATGGCCAAGCCGGTGGCGGTGGATGCGCCCGGCTGCCTCGCCATCGAGGACGTGGCCCGGAAATCCACTGCGAAGCAGCGCGTTTTCCTGGTGGACTACCAGATCCCGACGGATCCGGTGAATCTCGAGGTGGCAAAACGCATCCGCGAGGGCGGGCTTGGCAAACTCGCGCAGGTGCAGACCACCGGCATGGGCGGCGGCTTCAACGATCCGCCACTGACCGCCACGGTCGAAAGCCGCCTGCAGAGCCTCGTCTGGGTCAATGACACCGCCCTGGGGTGCGGCAACATCGGCAACTACGACATTCACGCCATTGACGCCGCCATCTGGGTGATCGGGCAGCGCCCGGTCGCCGCGATGGGCGCCTCGCGGATCTGCCGGTCGACGCCGCACGGGGACGCGCATGATGTCACCTCCGTCGTCTTTGAGTATGCCGACGGTCTGCTGCACAACCACATCGGCCAGGCGCTCAAAAACAACAACGACGGAGTGCTGTCCGCGGTCTTTCACGGCCCGGCGGCCAATGCGACGATCACCTATTGGGGCAGGGCTCTCGTGCGCGGCGGAAACAAGCATTTCGGCGGCGGCCCGGTTGAGAATCTTTACGCGGCGGGCGCGACCCGCAACATCGCGGAATTCCACGACTGCATCACTGGGGGCCGGTTCGGCAACGAGTCCGCCCTGCGTGCCGTCGACAGTTGCCTGGCCTGCATTCTCGGGCGGGAAGCCGCCCTGCGGAACGGTCGCCTGACCCTGGAGGAACTCCTGCGCGAGAACAAGCGCCTCGAGGTGAACCTGTCCGGATTGCAGGCATGAAAATCCACGCCCTCCACCTTGTCGTCCTCTGGTGCGTCCTGGCCACCACCGCGACAGCCGCGCCGCCCGAATTCTTCGCCTTCGACAACGGCGTCGGCCGCGGCTCCTGGACCCCGGAGCAGCAGGCGAAAACCCTCAAGGAACTCGGCTACGACGGCATCAGCTACAACTACACCAATCCGGCCGACCTGGCGCTGTGGGTCAAGACCTTCCGGGAGCACGGGCTGAAGATTTACGGGCTGTATGTGCACACCTATGCGGACCGCCCCCAGACCGTCGATCCCGCGTTCAAGGAGGCCATCCGCCACCTCAAGGGGTCGGACACCGTCATTTGGATGACCGTCTCCACCGTGAAGGACAAGACGCGCAGCTACGATGCCGAGGCCGTGCGGAATGTCCGG
>JAXMHJ010000103.1:0-9160 GCA_046346795.1 Kiritimatiellia bacterium | reverse complement strand
GTATTGCTCCAGCAGCACCTTGTTCTTGAGCGCTTGATTCATGGCCCGGTGGCAGGCCATGGGCCATGCGCCCATGCTGCTGCGCGCATTCCCCAGACTGCGCCCTTGCACCCCGTGCTCCTGGAGGGCGTTGAACCTCCCGCGGGGGGTCTTCCAGCGCAGCCAGAACCACTTGCGCATGTGGCGGCGGATCCATCCGCTGAGGTTTTCCACCTCCCGCCGCCAGTCGGCCAGCCGGAAGTAGTTCCACCATCCTTGGATGTACCGACCCCATGCCACACGCAGGCCTTCCAGGGACATGCTCCGCTGTGCGTCCCAGAGTTCGCGCACCCGGTCCTTCATCCGCTCGACCGCCTTCGGGGCCACGCCCACCCGGCCGTCGGCGTACAACCGGAACCCCAGCAGCGAACTCTCGTCCGTCCGCCGGGTTCCGCTCTTGTCCCGGTTCACGGGGACCTTCAGATGCTTCTCGATCCACTCCGTCACGCTTTCCAGCACCCGGCGGGATGACCGCTCGCTCGAAACGAAGATCGCGATGTCGTCGGCGTAGCGCACGAACGACAGCCCGCGTTTCTCCAGCTCCTTGTCCAGCGGGTCGAGGTAGATGTTGGCCAGCAGCGGCGAGAGCGGACCGCCTTGCGGCGTCCCCTTCCGCCGTTTCTCCCGGCTTCCATCCGGCTTTTGCATCGGCGCCCGGAGATAGTCTCCGATCAGCCGCAGCAGCCGTTTGTCCCTCACCTTGAGCCCCACCCGGTGCATCAGGATGTCGTGATGGACCTCGTCGAAGAAGCTCTTCAGGTCCACGTCCACCACCCACGTCTTCCCGGCGAGGATGTATCCCCTCGCCTCCCGCACCGCGTCGTGCGCGCTGCGGTTGGGGCGGAAGCCGTGGCTGTGGTCGCTGAACTCCGGCTCCCACAACGGGCTCATCTGTTGATGAATCGCCTGTTGCAGCAGCCGGTCCAGTGTCGTCGGGATGCCGAGCGTGCGCACCCCTCCGTTCGCCTTGGGGATGTCCACGGCTCTCACCGCCGCCGGGGCGTAGGCCCCGTTCAGCAGTTTGCCCCGGATCGTCTCCCAGTGCTCGCGCAGGTGGACTTCGGTCTGTTGGATGCTCATCCCATCCACCCCGGCGGCCCCGTCGTTGGCTTTCACCGCACGCCAGGCCGCCCGCAGGTTGTCGGAGGCCAGCACGGTTTCCAGCGTGGCCTCCCTCGTGGTTGTCTCATTGGGCATCTTCCGCCGCCTCCTTGCGCCCCGGGGTGGACTCGGACTTCCCGCACGGCCCCGTTCGGGGAGTCCACCCCGCCGTTCGCCGTCCGCCGGTCCGGGTGGCTGCCGCAGTTGCTGCGCCCGGTCCGTTTCGAAGCCCTTCCCGCCCACCTTTCGGGAGTTCGGGGGCTGACTGCCCTCTCTTGGTTCTTCGGCCCTTCGCTCCTTCCCCGTTTCCGGGGCTCTCTACGCTACAATGGCCTCTGCTGGCTCCGTGTCCCTCCTCGGGCCACGGGCCTCCCCGGAAGCCAGGTGCATGAACATTCGGCCCACGCCCTCCGGCTCTACCCGATGCGTCTTTCGGTGACAGTTGGATTTCGCGTTCTTGCGCACGCTTATCGCCCGCATCGGCAGCCTCGCTGCCGGTTCGTGTTCCTAGGGGTCGTGCCTTTGCTACAGACTTCTTTCGATTCGGTCTCCTTGCGGAGCCGCCTTGTCTTTCGCTACGGTTGTTGTCACTCCTTCCGATCACTTTGCTTCCTTGATGTGTTCATGCCCATGCCGGGCACACGCTGCGGCGGCGACAAGCGCCGCCCTCAGGGGCGCAGGCCGGACGGGTTGGAGGGCGGACTTTCAGGGCCACCGCCTTTGGCCCGGGCCGGACGGATTGGCTGCGGCGGCGACAAAGCGCCGCCCTCGGAGCACTCTGGCCGAACGGGTTGAAGGAGGCGGACTTTTATGGCCGCCGCTTGTGGCGTGGGACGAGCGAATTGGCCGCGGCGGCGACAAAGCGCCGCCCTCCAGGCGCTCAGGCCGGACGGGTTGGAGGGCGGACTTTTATGGCCGCCGCCCCGGAGCGTCAGTTTCGCTGCACGGACAACCGGGCGTAGACCAGGGCGGGGACGGTCATCCTTACGGTGACCTCGACCAGCGGCGGGTGGGTGGCGCTGACCGTCTCTCCGAGCAACCCGGTTCCGGCGGCCGCGGCCCCGGCCGCGCTGGTGACGAGCGTGGTGCCCAGGTTGTCGGGCGCGGTCCCGGCCTGGAGGCGATAAGTGAGGTCGACAGCCCGCGGATCGCGCAGGAAATGCACGACGTCCCCCGCCACCCAGAGCGTCTCGCCGGGGGCGTTCGCGGCGTTGGGGCTCTGGTCAAACGCGTACTCCAGCAGATTGGGGGCGCGGTCGCCCTCGAGGTCCGCCAGATCGTCCACATACTGTCCGCGGTAAAAATACGCGCGCTCCCACGCCTGGCGGCGGGTCGGCGGGGGCGGCACGACCTGATAGGTGACGGAGAGCGCGGGCCGGTCGGCCGCGGTGGCGTTCTCCCGGCTGGAGAAGCGCTTGGCGGTGAAGGACTGGGCCTCGTCCGCGCCGCGCAGGATCCAGCCGAAGTTGGTCGAGGGGTTGTCCAGCCACGCGCGCACATCGTTCACCATCGGCGTGGCGGACCAGGTGTACGCACCGGTCGCGTTGGTGACCTGCGTGGTGGCGGACGCGGTCGCGGCGAAACTGCCGCCGGCCGCGGACCAGGTCGTCGCGCTGTAGAACCGGTGATGCCAGGTGGCGTCGCCGGAAGTGGGCGCCGCGCCGGTGCCGCCGGGGGTTCCCGCGTCGGAGGTGCCCTCCCCCCACGACTCCAGCACCCGGTGGAGGCGGAAATCATGGGCCGCGGTGGGGCCCTGATTCATGACCAGCCGGAGCGACGCGGCCTGCACGGTGATGCTGGCGGGGAGCGCCGACAGGTCGAACCGGAGCAGCGCCCGCCGCGGATGGAAGTTGGCGTTCACGCCGGCAAACAGGTGCGGGCCGACCGCGTTCGAGTTGTCGCTTTCATAGTACATCGTGTTGTCCTGCGCGGGGGGCAGCGCGACGGTTTGCGGCGGCGGCGCGTGCATGAGCTTGAGCAGCGCCCCGGCGGGCAGGCCGCCGGAAAGCTCGGACACCGACCGCGTGAGCTTGCCGGCGACGTAGATTTCGCCGGCCTCATCGACGCCCAGGGCCTGGATGAACCAGGGAACGGGATTTCCGCCCTCGACGTTGAGCGTGGAGAGGCTCCACGAACCCACCCCCTCCTCCAGACCCATCAGGACCCCGAGCGGATTGACCCCGTTCTGGCTCCAGTCGGCGAAGACATACACGCCCTGCAGGCCGGGAATGGCCGCGCCGCGGTACACAAAGCCGCCGGTGATGGAGACGCCGATCTGCGGGAGCGCGGGCGATCCGAGGGTGACCCCGGGATGCGCATACTGGGCGATGGGCGGCGTGGGCGTCACGGTCGGAACCGGGGCGCCCGCGGAAAACGACGGGGCGAAGGTCCCCTCGAAATTCCGCCAGCCGTAGTTGCCGCCGGCGGTGACGAGGTCGACCTCCTCCACGCTCCCCTGGCCGACATCCGCGGCGAACAGCCGTCCGGTGCCGCCCGTCCCGTCGTCGAACGAAAACCGCCACGGGTTGCGCAGGCCGAAGGCGAAAATCTCCGGGCGCTCGCCGTTGGGCGATGCGGCATAGGGATTGCCGGCGGGAATGCCGTACGCGCCGCCGGGGCCGTTGGTGCCAAGCGGATCGATGCGCAGGATCTTCCCGAGCAGCCGCGTGAGGTCCTGGGCGTTGCCGAGGGCGTTGGCGGGGCGGGCGGCGGATCCGCCGGTGTGGCCCGCGTCGTTGTCGTTGCTGCTGCCGCCGTCCCCCGTGCCGATGTACAGGAGCCCGTCAGGTCCAAAGGCAAGCTGACCGCCGTTGTGGTTGAACTGCGGCTTGTCGAAGGCGAGCAGGATGCGCGCGCTCAGCGGATCGGCCACCGCCGGGTTGCCCGCGGACACCTGGTATTCCGCCACCACCGACCGGCAGTTCACCGGCGCGGCCGCGGAGCCCGGCGCATTGGGCGACACGGTGCTGTAAAACACGTAAAAGCGGCGGAAACCAGGCCGGGCGGCGTTTTCATAGTCGGGATGGAACGCGAGTCCGAGCAGGCCCCGTTCGTCGTAGCCCGCCCGCTCGGGGACCAGCAGCGCCGAAAGATCCCGGGAAGACCCGCGGCTGCAGGACCGCCGTCCTTGACCACCCGGATGCACCCGCGTTGCTCGGTGATAAACAGCCGCCCGGGAGCCGTCCCCCGCGTGGGTGATGGTGGTGGGCGACTGGGTTGCTTGTCCACAAGGTTCCAGGCGGACGGGCGGCGGGGTGGCGGAGGCGGGCCGGAGCAACGCGACCGAGATGACGGAGGAAAGGAACGTGCGCATGCTATACACTACTTGAAAGCCAGCCTCCTGGATAGGGGTTTCCCCGATATTGACAACTCGGGCCGGGGCGACGATCATCCGCGGCCATGATCAGGTCTCTCATCTTCCTGGCGGCTCTGGCCCCGGCCATGGCTCACGCCACCCTGATTGCGCGCTACACGTTCGACAGCTCCGCCGCGCGCTACGAGGACGTCTCCGCCAACGCCTACGACGGCTCCGGCGTGGGAACGGTGTCGTTTGCACCCGGCGTCAGCGGCGACGGCATGTCCGTCGCCGGCGCGGGCAAGATGGTGTATGGCGCGGGAGCCGGGATACCGGTCAACCTGTCGGACTTCACGCTTTCCTTCTGGGCGACCGGCTCTTCCACGTCGTGGGACAGTTGGGTGGAAATGAACGCCAGGGCTGGAGGCGCAGAGGGTGGGCATCCATTTGCAGAGCACCGGCGCGAACGGCGTGGCGGTGTACAACGCCGACGGCGGCACCCCGGTGGCCGGCTTCCCGGGCCGGCTCCCTGTTGTACGGGTCGGCCCTGGCGGCGAGGAGCTTCAACCACATCGCCCTCACCGCGACCGGCGGAACGGCAAGGCTCTACGTGGGCGGGATCGAACGCGGCAGCGCGCCTTGGACGGTGGGCGCCAACCTCGGCCTCCTCTCCGTCGGAGGTCTCTTCCGAGACGCCGTCCGCAACGTGAGCGCGCAGGTCGACGACGTTCAGATCTTACGACAGTGCGCTGGCCCCGTCGGACATCACCTTCCTGGCCGCCAACCCCGGCGTCGCCGTGCCCAGTCCTCCACCGGCGTTCTGGCGGCGCTCGGCCTCCTGCTCGCGCTCCGCCGCCGCCTGACCGCCCCGGCCGGGAGATCGCCCGCCTTCCCGGTTGACTTCGTCCTCGGCAAGCAGCTAGGACGGCATGGAACCCGTCCGTCTCTCCAAGGTCATGGCCCAGCGCGGCCTCTGCTCGCGCCGCGGGGTGACGAATACATCGCCCGCGGCCTGGTCCGCGTCGACGGGCGGGTCATCAGCGAGCTGGGCACCCGCATCGACCCCGAGTCCCGCATCGAGCTGCTGCCCGGCGCGGTCGAGCACCAAGGCGCCAGGTCACCATCCTGCTCAACAAGCCCATCGGCTTCGTCTCCGCGCAGCCGGAGGACGGACACCGCGCCGCGGTGGAGCTGTTCACCGCGCAGAATCAGTGGGAGCGCGACCCCGACCGCCGCCCCTGGAACCGCCACATGTACGTCGGCATGGCCCCGGCGGGGCTCGACATCGGCTCCCAGGGCCTGCTCATCCCCTCACCCAGGACGGCCGCATCGCCCGCCGCATCATCGACAAGACCTCGCCGGTCGAAAGGAATACCTGGTCCGCGTGCAGGGCAGCCTCGACGACCACGGCCTCGCCCTGCTGCACCGCGGCCTCTCGCTCGACGACCAGCCGCTCAAGCCCGCCCATGTCGAATGGCTCAACAACGACCAGCTCCGCTTCGTCCTCACCGAGGGCAAAAAAGCGCCAGATCCGCCGCATGTGCGAGCTGGTCGGCCTGCGCGTGACCGGCCTCAAGCGCGTCCGCATCGGCAGCATCGTCCTCGGCCACCTGCCCGAGGGCCGCTGGCGGCATCTCGGACCGGACGAGCAGTTCTGAGACGCCGGGCAGGAGGTTGCGGCCGCGACGCAAATTACAGCAGTTCCGGCTGGCGAGGATCAGGCCGGGTTTGGCGCCGATGCGCTCGTGGCCGGCGGTGGTGGCGACGCGCCCCTGCAGGGTGCGCTTGAAGTCGCCCTCCTGGATCAGGAAGGGTTCATGGACGTCCTCGATGGTACCGACCTCCTCGCCCACGGACACGGCGAGCGAGCCGATGCCGACAGGGCCGCCGCCGAACTTGTGCACGATGGTCTCGAGGATGCGCTTGTCCATCTCGTCGAGGCCGTGGGCGTCGATGTCGAGCATGGCGAGGGCCTGGTCGGCCACCTCGCGCGTGATGCGGTTGCCGGCGCGCACCTGGGCGTCGTCGCGCACCCAGCGCAGGAGGTTGTTGGCGATGCGCGGGGTGCCGCGCGAGCGCTTGGCGATCTCCATGCCGCCGTCGGGCTCGGTCTCCACGCCGAGGATCCGGGCGGAGCGCGCGACGATCTCGGCCAGCAGCTCCGCGCTGTAGTAATCGAGCCGGTTGGCCATGGCGAAGCGCGAGCGGAAGGGCGCGGTGAGCAGGCCCATGCGGGTGGTCGCGCCGACGAGCGTGAACTGCGGCAGGTTGAGCCGCACCGAGCGGGCGTTGGGGCCCTGGTCGATGAGGATGTCGATGACGAAGTCCTCCATGGCGGAGTAGAGGTATTCCTCCACGGCGCGGGGGATGCGGTGGACCTCGTCGATGAAGAGGATGTCGCCCTTCTCCAGGCTGGTGAGCAGGCCGGCGAGGTCGCCCGGTTTGCCGATGACGGGGCCGGAGGTGGTCTTGACGTTGCCGCCCATGGCGTGGCCGAGGATGTAGGCGAGGGTGGTCTTGCCGAGGCCGGGCGGGCCGGAGAGCAGCACATGGCCCAGCGGTTCCCCGCGGCCCTTGGCGGCGTCGACGAAGAGGCGCAGCCGCTCCTTGACCTTGTCCTGGCCGAGATAGTCGTCGAAGGTGAGCGGGCGGATCGCGCGCTCGAATTCGACGTCGACCTTGGTGATGGTGTCGGTGGTGAAGGGATCGGGCATGGCGGTTCCATAGCATGTCGCGCGCCGGAGGCAATACGAAGGTTCAGCGGGCTTGAAAATGGTTATTTATCTTCTTGGAGATGCTCTCCTCTGAAATTAAGTGCGTTTGGTAACGGGGGGGGGAGGGACCCACGAGAGTTGCAGAAAGGTTCCTCCATGAAGTCACATGTTATCGTTCTCGCGCTGGTTGTCGGAGCGTCGTCGTCGTTCGCCCAGGGATCGTTGACCCCTCCGGGCGCGCCGGGGCAGACGATGAAGTCGCTCGCCCAGATTGAACCGCGAACGGTCATTCCGGGGGGGACGGCCGCTT
The DNA here is from genome assembly GCA_046346795.1 of Kiritimatiellia bacterium. GTDB lineage: Bacteria > Verrucomicrobiota > Kiritimatiellia > SS1-B-03-39 > UBA6053 > JAXMHJ01. Next base: position 1,701 of record JAXMHJ010000103.1, on the reverse strand, counting down.
TTGTAATCTCCACTCCTAGGTCGTATGTACTGGGGGGCAACCTCTCGATTAACACCGGCCACGCCATCACCATCAGCGCGAACAATGTGACCCTTGATCTCGACGGGTTCACCATCTCGAGTACGCCCCCTTCTGCCTCTGGCTGTGGCATCACCCTGGCACCCGATATTTCCAATATCCGGATCACCAATGGACACATCGTTGGACGCACGACCTACACGGCGGCGACCCAGACGTTCGTCGCGAGCGGGTTTGAATGCGGTATCGGTGCGGAGGGCAGCCAGACCAATGTGGAGATCGATTATGTCACGGTGAGCGGAACGCAGGCGGCCGGAATTTATGTGTTGAATGCTTCGATCCACGACTGCTCGGTGAACATATGTGCTGGTGATGGTATCACGGGGAGGCGGGTTTCAGATTGCCGGGTGGATTTGGTCGGCGGCTCGGGCATTGGCGGATCCATTATTTCAGGCTGTCATGGAGCAACGATCGGTCATCTCCCGGGCAGTGACGGCATTTCGGGTTGGATCGTGACGGATAGTTCTGGGTCCGCCGACACGGGTGCGGGGATCAAGGCCACAAAGCAGGTGCAAAACAGTACGGGCGTCAGCGCAAGCGGGGCCGGGATTTCCGCCGATATCGTGAGTGCCAGCCATGGCGTCTCGTCTTCCGGATCCGGCATAACCACTCAGGTCGCCAGCTATTCTTACGGTAGCAGCACGACTGGAACCGCCATCAACGCCACGCGCTCCGCCATCGGCTGCACAGTGGGTTCCGGTGCGGTCGTCTCGCCCAACAAACTGCTCGGCACGCCATGATACCGGAATGGCCTTGGTTGCCGCGGGCGCGAGGCGTAGAATCGCCGTTCAAGGGGGAGGGATTCAACCGCCGCGCCAGAAAACATCCCTCCATGAAAACGTACCTTATCCCGCTGGCCCTGCTCGCCTGCGCCGCCGCCGCTTCCGCCCAGGGACCGCTGAATCCGCCCGGCGCACCCGGGCAGACGATGAAGTCGCTCGACCAGATCGAGCCGCGCACGGTCATTCCGGGTGGCGGGGCGTATGTCATCAGTTCACCGGGGTCCTACGTGCTGTCCGGTCCCATCCAGGTGGCCGCCGGCAACGGCATCTCGGTCAACGCCAGCCGGGTCAGCATCGACCTCAACGGCTTTTCCATTGTCAGCACGCACGCCACGGGTGACGGCGTCGGCGTTTCCGTCGCGGCCGGGCAGAAAAACATCCAGGTCTTCAACGGCCACATCCGCGGCTCCTCCTCCTACAATGAGGCGACCCTGGTCTTCACCAGCGGGGGCTTCATCTACGGCGTGAGCGCCGGGGACATCCCCGGGGTGATTCTTCACGACCTGTGCGTGGAGGGGATCTCCGGACGCGGCCTCTTCGCCAATCTGGGGGCGGTCCGCGACTGCCAGGTGCGGGAGTGCGGCGAAATGGGGATTTTCGCCGCGACGGTCTCGCGCTGCTCGTCGCTGAACATCAACGGCGCGGCCATCAGCGCGAAGATCGTTTCCGACTGCCAGGCGGTCTCCGTCTGCACCGCCTCCTGGGGCGGCGCGATTTCGGGCGCGGAGTCGGTGTTCAACAGTTCGGGCAAGGCCGATGCGGGCGTCGGTGTCGCCGGCATAACCGTGCAGAACTGCCGGGGGGAAAGCATGGCCAGCGACGGCATCTCGGGCGAGGTGGT
>JAXMHJ010000102.1:0-9467 GCA_046346795.1 Kiritimatiellia bacterium | reverse complement strand
CGCCCCGCCGGTTTTTGCCGCGCGGCCCATGTCGAAAAGCGTTGCCGGGCGAACGCCGGCAGCGGGCGACGCGGGTCGAGCCCCGCGAGCTTGCGCAGGAGGAACCGGGTGATGCGCAGGCGGCCGAGGGCGTTGACCAGGCCGGCGAACCGGCTGGCCAGCGGGGCCAATTCGTCGATGCGCCCGAACACCCGCGAACCGTACCCGGCGGAGTTCCAGACCTCGGACTTGAGGCGCGCGACATCGACCGCGTTGGGGCACTCCTTCTTGCAGGCCTTGCAGCCGAGGCAGAGGTCGAGCGCGTCATGCACCTCCTCGCGGAACCATCCCTCCTCGCCGATCTGGTTGGTGATGGCCAGGCGCAGCGCGTTGGCGCGGCCGCGGGTGGAGTGGCGTTCGTCGCGCGTCGCCATGTAGGACGGGCACATGGTGCCGCCGCCCAGCTTGCGGCAGGAGCCGACGCCGTTGCAGGCCTCGACCTCGCCCAGCAGCCCGCCGTGCTCGCGGTAGCGGAACAGGGTGTCGACCCGCTCCGGCTGGTAGTGGGCGCCGTAGCGGGTGGCGGTCCACTCCTCCGGGGTGTCGACGATCTTGCCGGGGTTCATCAGGCCGGCGGGGTCGAAGAGGCGCTTGACCTGCCGGAAGGCCTCGTAGAGGCGTTCGCCGAAGAACTCCCGGTTGTACATGCCGCGGAGGAGGCCGTCGCCGTGCTCGCCGCTCCAGCTCCCGCCGTGCCGCCTCACCACCTCGAACACCTCGCGCTGGATCCGGCGCATCTTGACCAGTTCCTCCGGCGCGTGCAGGTCGTGCATCGGGCGCACGTGCAGCAGGCCCACGCCCGCGTGCGCGAAAAGGGCCACCGGCTGGTCGTGGCGGCGGCAGATGGCGAGCACCTCCGCGATGTACGAGGCCAGGCAGGGCAGCGGGACCGCCGCGTCCTCGATGTACGGCACCGGTTTGCGCGCGCCCTGGATGTTGGAGAGCAGGCCCAGCGCGGCGTTGCGCATCGCCCACACGGACCCGACCTGGGCGGCGTCCTGGCAGAGCAGGCATTCGCCGGCGGCCGGCGACTCCAGCACGCGGCGGTGCATCTCCGCGGCGCGGCCCTCGACCTCCGCGGCGTCGTCCCCGGTGACCTCGATCACGAGGACCGCCTCGGGGTCGCCGGGCACCACCGCGCAGGTTCCGGCGGTCAGGCGGTTGAGCCGCGCCTGCCGGATCACGTTGCGGTCCATCAGCTCCACGGCGCTCGGATGCAGGGCGACCAGCCCCTCGATGGAGCGCAGGCAGCCGTCAAGGTCGCCGTACATGGCCAGCAGCACGCGGCTGTGCCTCGGCAGGGGTTCCAGCCGCACCTCCGCCTCGACGATCACGCCGAGGGTGCCTTCGCTCCCCGCGATGATCTTCGCGAAATTCCACGCGCCCGGGGCGGCGAAGGCGTCTAGCGAATATCCCCCCGACCGCCGCGCCACCCGCGGGAAGTGCTTCACGATCTCGTCCTGGAGCGGGGAGACCAGGCTGCGAAACCGGTCGGCCAGCGGGTGCCCGGCGGCGGGCAGGCCCGTCCCCAGCTTCACCGTCTCTCCGCTGGAGAGCACCAGCGTGACCGTCTCCAGGTGGTCGATGGTCATGCCGTAGCGCACCGAGCGCATGCCGGCGGAGTTGTTGGCGATCATGCCGCCGACGGTGGCCCGGTCGGCCGTGGCCGGATCGGGCGCGAAATGCAGCCCGTGCGGTTTCAGGGCGGTGTTGAGCTGGTCGCGCAGCACGCCCGGCTGCACCCGCGCGACGCGACGGGCGGGGTCCACCGCGAGGATAGCGTTCATGTGCCGGCTGCAATCCAGGATGAGCGCGTCCCCGACCGCCTGGCCGGCGAGCGAGGTGCCCCGCCGCGCGGCAGCACGGGGATCTTGTTCGCGCGGCAGAAGTTCACGGCCCCGACCACGTCGTTCACATCCTTCGGCGTCAGCACCGCGACCGGGACGATCTGGAACATGCTGGCGTCGGTGCTGTACATCCCGCGGGGAGACGTCGTCCTCCAGCAGTTCGCCGACCTTGCCGCGCAATCCGTCCCAGAGGCCCAGGTGGTTCGGGCTCCATTCACGATGTTGCGGGGGCGGCCGGACAGGAAGGCCCCGACGTTCAGGGCGAGTTCGGCGATCAGGCGGGCGCGCGCGGCGGGCGTGGCCCAGCCGGTGGGTGATCCGGCAGTTCGGCGCGCCCAGCAGCGGGTGATCCGGCGGCGGCGGCTCGGCGGAGAGCACATCCAGTCCCGCCCCGGCGATGCGGCCGGCCCGCAGCGCCTCCGCCAGCGCGGGAAGCCCGTCCACCAGCGGGCCGCGCCCCGTGTTGATCAGGAAGGCCGAGGGCTTCATCCACCCGAGTCGTTCCGCGTTGACCAGGGTGGCGCGTGTGGCGTCCGTCAGCGGCAGGTGCAGGCTGAGGGCGTCGCTCCCGCGGAAGACCTCCTCCAGCGTGCCGAACGCCACCCCGGGCGTGGGATCGGCGGGGATCGTCCGGGTGTGGACGAGCACCCGCATGCCGAAGGCGGCGGCCTTGCGCCACCGACCGTCCGATGGCGCCGAAGCCGACGAGGCCCATGGTGAGCCCGTCCAGTTCCCGGCAGCGGGCGAAGTACCAGTCGCGGCGCGACCATTCCCCGGCGTGAACGCCCGGGCTGTGCTCCGCGACGCGGCTGGCGTGGTCGAGCAGGAAGGCGAAGACGAGCTGGGCGACCGATTCCGTGCTGTAGGCGGGGACGCTGCTGACGGAAATCCCCTGCAGCGCCGGCGGCGGCCAGATCCACCACGCTGGTCCCGGTCGCCATGACCGCGATGTGGCGGAGCGCGGGCAGTTGCGCGATCACGTCCGCGCCCAGCACCACCTTGTTGGTCAGCAGGATCTCCGCCGGCCCGGCGTGTTCCGCCACCTCCGTGGGACGCGTGCGCTCGTGCACGGTCAGGCGGCCCAGGCGCGCGAGCCCGTCCCACGACAGGTCGCTTGGATCAGCGGCAGGGCGTCGAGAATGGTGATCCGGGCGTGGAATTCATTTGAGCAGGCTACCGGGGCGGGCTACAGGATCAACATATCCAAGGAGAAACACATGGTTGAGATGAACATCACCTATCTGGGCCAACTGCGCTTGCGAGGCGGTGCACGGCCCGTCCGGCACCTCGATCATCACCGACGCCCCGGTGGACAACCAGGGCGCGGCGAGGCCTTTTTCGCCCACCGACCTGACCTGCACATCCCTGGCCACGTGCATTCTCACCACCATGGGCATCAAGGCGCAGCAGCTCGGGATCGCCCTCGACGGCGCCCGCGCGAAGGTGTCCAAGGAGATGTCCTCCACCCTCCGCGGCGCATCGCCCGCATCCTGCTGGACATCCACCTGCCCGCCCGTGCTCGCCCTGGAGACCCGCCCCCGGCTGGAGGCCCTGGTGCAGGCCTGCTCCGGCACCGCAGCCTCAATGCGCGGGTGGCGGTGGACGTCCTGATTTTCTGGGACGCCTGACCCCTACTTCATCTTGAGGTTTTTAAAGTACGTGCCGACGGCGGGATCATAATCGCCCGCGGGTTTTTGCGGCGGCGCCGGAGCGGGGGGCAGACTGTCGAGGTTCTTGGAAGTCAGGGCGTTGACCTTGGGATCGTAACGGGGATCCTTCTTCATTTGAGCAAATTTGGTAGCCGCTTTGTCTTCGACGGAAGGGAGCAGCGGTGGGCATGGGATCTTGATCCGCGTGAGAAATGGATTCAACCGGGCCGGAAGGACTTCGCTGCCGGCAGAGGCTCCCGGCGCGGCAGGGGTTTCGACCACTTCCGGCACGATGGGGACGACGGGTTCGGGCGGAACGGGCACGACCTTTGGCTCCGGCGGCGGTTCCGGCGCGACAGGGGTTTCGACCACTTCCGGTACGACGGGGACGACGGGAACGGGCTCGGTCGTCCGGCCTCTTCGGCGGTTCCGGCGCGGCAGGAGTTTCGACCACTTCCGGCGCAACGGGGACGACCGGCTCGGCCGGGGCGGGTACGACATCCGGCTTCTTCGGGCGGTTCCGGCGCGGCAGGGTTTCGACCACTTCCGGCACGATGGGGACGACGGGGTTCGGGCGGAACGGGCACGACCTTTGCTCCGGCGACGGTTCCGGCGCGACAGGGGTTTCGACCACTTCCGGCACGATGGAGACGACGGGTTCGACCGGAACGGGCACGTTGTCCGGCTCCTTCGGCGGTTCCTGGCGCGGCCGGAGTTTCGACCACTTCCGGTACGGCAGGGACGACGGGTTCGGGCGGAACGGGCACGACGTCCGGCTCCTTCTCGGCGGTTCCGGCGCGGCAGGAGTTTCGACCACTTCCGGTAGGACGGGGGACGACGGGTTCGGGCGGAACGGGCACGACATCCGGCTCCTTCGGCGGTTCCGCGGCCGGAGTTTCGACCACTTCCGGTACGACGGGGACGACGGGCTGGGCGGAACGGGCACGACCTTTGGCTCCGGCGGCGGTTCGGGCGCGACAGGGGTTTCGACCACTTCCGGCACGATGGGGACGACGGGTTCAGGCGCAACTTCCGCCTCCTTCGGCGGTTCCGGCGCGGCAGGAGTTTTGACCACTTCCGGTACGACGTGGGGGCGACAAACGGGCTCGACGTCCGGCTCCTTCGGCGGTTCCGGCGTGGCAGGAGTTTCGACCACTTCCGGTACGACGGGGGTGACCGGCTCGGCCGGGGCGGGTACAACTTCCGGTTCCTTCGGCGGTTCCGGCGTGGCCGGGGTTTCCGCGTTCCCGGACTTTTCTTCTGAGACGCGGTTGGATCAGATCCCGATTCCGGATTATCCAGACCGGGAGGCGGGTCGTGTCGCCCTCCGGCGGGTTCTTCGCCACCGTCTTTCTTGTCCTCCGGCGGGCAGTCGGGGCAGGGATCCGGCGGATAGGCCGGTTCGGGTTCCGCCCAGGTCTCCGGCATCCCGTCCGCCTTCAGCTCCTGCGGCGTGAGCTGCTTGTTCAGCGGATGGTTCCGCGATTCCAGCGGCGGCAGCACCACCACCCGCTGCAACCCCGCCTCGTCGATCAGCCGCGGCGTCATCACGAACACCAGCTCCTTCTCCACCCTCACCTTCTTCTCCCACTTGAACAGCCAGCCCAGCACCGGGATCCGGCTCAGCAGCGGGATGCCCCGCTCCTCCACCCCCTCCTCGAACGTCAGCAGTCCCCCGATCAGCAGGCTCTCCCCCGCCTTCACCCGCGCCGTCGTCTGCACCGTCTGCACCTCGAACCCCGGCACGTCCTCCGTCCCCAGCCCCGGCACCGGCCGCACGATGCTCGGCGCCACCTCCATCGTCACCACCCCGTCCTCCGTCAGCGTCGGCCGGATCGCCAGCCTCACCCCGAACGTCTGGAACGAGAACCCCCGCACCGCCGCCACCTGCCCCACCGCCGTCGTCGGGATCGGCACCTCGCCCCCCACCACCACCGTCGCCTCCTCCCCCGTCAGCGTCAGCACGTTCGGCTCCGCCACCGACCGCGCCACCGCCTTCTCCTGCAGCACGTCCACCGCCGCCAGCACCGACAGGCTGTCGCTCACGAACGCCCCCACCACGTTCCCCCCGCCCGCGTCACCCCCCTTGAGCGTTCCCGCCTCCGCCTTCAGATCCGGCGCCAGCGCGCTCGTGCCGCCGACCAGCGTGTTCGGCACGTGCCGCACCGCCGCCGCGAACTTGTCCCCGGCGATGTTGTAGTTCACCCCCAGGCTCCTCGCCTTCTGCCGGTCCACCTCGTACACACGGATCCCCACCAGGATCTGGTGCAGATGATCCACCTCCAGGAACGAGATCACCCGCCCCGACTCGCTGGAGAGCACCAGCCCGCGGGCCACCTGCGCCGCCAGCCCGTTCGGAATCAGCTCGTTCTCCAGGTTCCGGCCGCCGCCGCGCCCCTGCCCGCCCCCGATGTCCCCGCCGAAGTTCTGCTGCCGCTGCGAGCGGATCTTCGACTCGTCCGCCGCCTGGATCTTCCCCCCCGTGCCGCCCAACTGCCGGTCGGCCAGGTAGACCGCCCTGGCCAGGTCGCGGATGGTCCTCACCCGTCCTTCGAGCACGTAGGAGTCGCCCCCCTGCTCGATCAGCGTCTCCGGCTTCACCGGATCCTTCACCAGTTGCCGCGGCGCGTGGATCCGCCGCAGCATGATCCGTCCGTCGATCGCCTGCAGCGCGTCGAAGAGCGACCGGTCCATCTCCCCCGCCGGGTCCCGGTCCGCGTACTGCAGCAGGTTCACCACCCCGGGCCGCGGCTCCGCCATCGTCGCCACCAGCTCCTTCGCCCGCGCCTCCACCTTCGCCGACTGCGCCGCGTCCGCCACCCGGCCCTTCAGCAGCAGCGTCCGGCTGTCCGCCGACTCCGTCACCTCCGCCCCGGCGTCCACCTCCTTCACCCCCTCCTCCACCGCCGTCCAGTCCGCCCTCACCCGCACCACGTACTCCAGCCGCTCCCCCTTCTCCGTCCACACGAACAGCGTCGAGCGCCCGTTCGAACGACCGTGCAGCAGCACCTCCCGGCTGTTCAGCACCGTCACCTCCGCCAGCCCCTCGTCCGCCAGCGCCACCCGCGACGCCCCCGCGGGCACCTCCACCACCACGCCCCCACCCACCCGCGTCTCGATCACCTGCGGCGCCTGCTGACCCCGGGCCAGCAGCCCCGTCACGCACCACAACAGCACACTCACTCCCGTCGCTTTCATGCTTCGACCTTTCATGGCATCACCTTCACCGTCTCCCGCTTCGCTCCCGGTGATCACCTCCACCGTCCGCGCCTCCGGGTTCCGTCCACCACCAACTGCTTTCCCTCCTCCACCGCCTTGCGCGCGTGCAGCGCCAGCGTCAGCGGCGCCCCGCTCCCTGGATCTCCGCCAACGCAGGCACGTCCGTCGGCTTCACCGCCAGCAGACCAGCCGGGCGGCACCTTTGCCTTCCCTTCTCCGCCGCTGCCCGACAGCATCCCCAGCAAACCTTTTCCGTTCTCCCGACGAGCGCCGGCGGCGCCAGGTACCCCAGCACCTGCGCGTCACGCACCATCACCACCGACGTCCTCTTCCCGGTCCGCCCCCGCCGACCCCACCAGAATGTCCACCCGGTCCCCCGACCTCAGTTCCTTGTACGGCACCGTCAGGTTCGTCAGCGTCAGCGTCGTCACCACCCGCCCTTCCGGCACCAGCGACGAGAGCATCGGACCCCCGTCCCCACCGCCTGCGAAAAATCCCCCGGATAACGGCTCCCCCGCCTTCTTCGCCCTCACCAGCGTCCGCCCCGTCACTTCCCCCGGGTCGTCCAGCAGCGTCGCGGCCACCTCCCCGACTTGAAGCTCCCCAGCGCCACCTGCTCCGCCTTCACCGTGCTCCCCGCCTTCAGCGACTCCGTCAGCACCGCCCCTGCGCCGCCGCGGGTTCATGATCCGGTCGATCTGCCGCGCCGCCAGCAAGGCCAGCAGCCCGATCGCCAGAATGAACACCACCATCTGCACCACCACGTTCACCTGCCCGCGGTTCAGCTTGCGTCCGTTGCTCATGGTTTTTCCCTTAATAAAAGTTGTATACCGGTGACTCGATCAGAATTCGTCGAAGCGCAGGAAAACCGCGCCGGTCAGGCTCTTCGAGATCCTCGTCCCGCAACAGGTCAGAGTCGGAGCCGTCGAGCCAGCGGTAACCCAGTGAGACGCCCAGGACCAGGGTGTCGGTGAGGTTGAGTCCGAGATCGACGGATGGCTCGATCAGCATGAAGTCGGTTTCGGACGCGCCGTCCCCGCCTCCAGAATGCCTCCGCCAAGATCCAGCTTCAGAGTGGCATCCAGCAGGTTGCACGGGGCGAATGGTACCGGCGGTGGCGGCGAGGGTCATGAGGTCGCCGGGGCCGGCAAGTCCGGTACCCGGCTGGCCCAGATTGATGTCATTGATCAGGGCGCGCCAGTTCACGCCGAAGTCCCAGCGCTCGTTCAGCGCTGCGCCGATTTCGACCCCGCCATCTCTGCATTGTCGTCGGCCGCCTCCGAGAATGAAACTCGGGCTGGAAGTAGAAGTTCAGCCAGTCGGGGGGCATGGAGACCGCGGCGGGCTCCTTCGCCGGGGCGGCGGCGGGGAAAAGCAGGGCGGCGGTCAGGATCAGGACGTGTTTCATGGGCAGCTCCTTGACGAGGCGGAGGGTCTTGAGGGTTTCGAGAATTCGAGGAAGGCGGGAAAGTGACCACCACGGCGAACACGGGCAGTCCGCAGAGGATCACCGGCAGGACGGAAAAGGCGGAGGAGGCGTTGAGGCGCCGGACCGACTCCTCGCGGCGGCGGTCGCGGAGCATGTCGGCCTGCGCTTCCAGCATGTCCTCGATGGGGGCGCCGCTGCGCAGGCCGATGTGGATGGCCGCGGCGAGGGAGCGCAACTCGTCCAACCCGGTGCGGTCCGCCAGCGAATAGAACGCGGAGCCACGATCCTTGCCGGCGGCGACCTCGGACTCGATCTGCAGGATCTCGTCCGCGAGCGGGTTCCCGTCCGGAAAGCCGTCGCGGGCGGCGCGGAAGAGGGCGCGGTCGAGCGGGAGTCCGGCACGAAGCAGGGCAACCATGAGATCCAGCAGGAAGGAGGTGCTCCGGCGGATCTCGGCCTGGCGTCGGCGGGTGGCGACCAGGAGCATGAGGTCCGGCAGGAAGAAGCCCGCGGCCAGGGGGGCGAGCAGTCCGGACAGGGACGGGGGAAGGGAGCGGATGGCGAAGATGGCGAGCACGAGGATGGCGGCCAGGCAGGCGCAGAAGACCTTCGCCGCCCAATACTGGATGAGGGCGGCGGGCACGGCGGGGATGCCCGCGCGGCGCAGGCGAAGGGGCAGTCCTCCGATGCCCGCGGAGGCGGCATGAGACCGCCCGGATTCGAGCGCGGCGCGGGCGTTGCGGACCCAGATCCAGGCGAGGAGCAGCCACAGGTAGATGGCCGCCACCCAGCCCCAGGCCTCCCATTGGATGTTGCCGCTCATCACGACTCCGCCCTCATCATACGTTTCAGCCAGAGGAATCCGACGATCTGCAGCCCCACCGCCACCCAGAACAGAAGCGGTCCGTAGAAGTGGGAGAAGAGCCGCACCAGCCATTCCGGGTGGAGCCACCAGATGGCCGCCAGCGCCAGGTAGGGGCAAACCGCGACCATCCAGGACGCGGTGCGGGCGCCCGCCATCTGGCTGCGCACGCGCAGGCGGTGGCGCAGGCGCTCCCGGATGACGCGGTTCACGGACACCAGGGTCGGGGCGAGATCGCCACCCGCCGTCCATTTGGCGGCCAGGGTGCTGGTGAAAAGGCGGACCCCCTCGCAATCGTAGCCCGTGCGCAGACGCAGCAGGGCGCGCTGGATCGGCATGCCGAGGTCCAGCCGCCGCACGATTTCCCGGAGTTCTTCGGCCACCGGCCGGGGGGCGATGTCCGCGGCGCCGGACAGCGCGGC
>JAXMHJ010000101.1:0-10309 GCA_046346795.1 Kiritimatiellia bacterium | reverse complement strand
GTCCCGCATTCGAGCCCCACATGCCTCCCCATCTCCCGACCTCCAATGAATCCGTTTCCGCAGCCGACAATGGATCAGTCATTTCCACCCAAGAACTCTCCTCGGGCAGATTGCATAAGTTGTGTTATTGCACTGGATGGGCTGCATTTTTCGTGCTTCTACTGTCCACGTGCGCGTGCATATTCTACGGGTGTCAAATAGCTTTCGTGATTTGGCGAGAAGGCCGAACTGCGGCGAATTCTTTTTTGTATAGATTATTCCCGGTCTTGGGTGCGTGTTTGCCTCTGTGTTTTGGTTTAATGCTGGGATGGTTTCCTCTCTGCCTGAGAAGCAGATGTAGTGCTATGCTTAAATACAAGCTGGAATGTATTTCGGTCGCTTTTATTCTTGTTTCATTATTCAATACAGGACTTGCGCTGCTTGCTACAAGGCTCGGCAAGGGCAAAATAGACGAAAAGCATACCGCTTGGGAAAGCACTTCCCATGCTTCTGCTTTTAAAGAGGCGTTTGGTTACGACATGCCAATCCTGCCACCATATTTTGAAAGCCAAAAATCTATTGGAGGAGAACTTCGAACAATTTGCGATAAACCAATCGACGCCTCGAGAAATAGTCGGAGCACTGATTAATGGTAATCAAAGGAAACTTGGCCCGCGATTTCAGACATCCATTCGATTTCATAACGTTTGCCCTGCCCGGTGGGTAGTGTCACCCTTAGAGCATAGAGCAGACAAGCGAGACACCATACGCGCTACCCAACAGCTCGGCCATAGACGCCCTTTCGCGCTTTTCGCGTGTTTCGAGTTCATGGATTTCATCGCGAGACGGAGGCGCGGTTACCGGGCGGGATAAGGTCCGGTCTTTCGTCGCAGCCGCAAGCACAGGAGCAAGGATGAAAGTTGAGGTATTGCGGGGGAATCCGGGCAAGGCGGGGCCGCGCTGCGCTTGCCACCGCACCAGATGAGGCCCTTGAATATCAACGGGGCCCGGACGTCCGCGTCATGCGACGCCCTGGTATTGCCACGGGGCGGATGCGCTTTGCAAAAGGAGATTTCCGATGAAGCACAGCCCGCCTGATCCCTCATGCCGCCCGCGGCTGCGATCCCTGCCAGCCTTGAGGATCCTCTTTTCCATGCTGGGGATCACCGCGCAGGCCGGCCCGGAACGGGGCGAAACTCTGCTGCGGCTGGATTTCAACGCGCCTGCGGAACGCGAGGCGTGGTCGCGGAATCCGGCGGCAAAATGGAACGAGGAGCCGCCCGGCGCCTGGAGGCTTTCCGTCGATGCGGCCGGCGACCGGGCGGGTGCCAACATGGTCAGCCGGCCGGTGGACCTTGCGCCATGGCGGGGCATGGTGCTGCGGTTCGAATGCGAGGCCCGGGCGGAGGACGTCTCCCCGCCGGCCCAGCCGTACAACGGCGTGAAGTTCATGCTGCACGTCAAGTCGCCTGGTGGAGAGCTGTGGCGGAATCAGGACCATCTGCACGGCACGTTCGACTGGAGGAAGATCGGCTCGACCTGGAAATCCCGGACGACGCGGGGATGGGGAACTGTGCCCGCTTGCAGGATCTTCGACGGGCCGGGCCGCCTTCCGCGACGTCTACCGTGCGGGTGCGGTTGCCCGCCCCGCCGGCACGTCCGGCCCCCAACCCCGCGGCGCCTCCGGCCTACAAGGGCCACAACCCGCCGCGGCTGCGCGGGGTGATGTCGCCCACCCGTTCCGCGACGAGGACCCGCGGGTGTTGGGTACGGAGTGGAAGGCGAACCTGATCCGCTGGCAGATCACGCGCAACTGGGGCCGGGCCGGCACCGAGCTGGATCTGGCGGAGTACGACCGCTGGATCGACGCGAAGCTGGAGGAGCTGGATCAGGTGATGCCCGCCTGCGCCAAATATGGGATCAAGGTGGTGATCGACCCGCACACGCCGCCGGGAGGACGCGACGAGAGCATGGACATGACGACGTTCTACGACCGGAAATACCAGGATCACTTCGTGGCGGTCTGGGAGAGGATCGCCCGCCGCTACAAGGGGCAACCGGCGTTGTGGGGCTACGACCTGGTCAACGAGCCGGTCTGCGCTGGCCGGCGGAGCCGGGCTCTGGACAGCCTTGCCACGCAGGTGCGCGCGGCCCGCGCGATCCGCCGGATCGACCCCGCCACCCCCATCCTCATCGCGGCGGACCAATGGGACTCGCCGGGGCGTTCACGCGGCTCGAACCCGTGGACATTTCCAACGTGGTCTACCAGGTTCACATGTACGTTCCCCACGGCTTCACGAACAGGGCGTCAACAACGACTGCACCGGCATCGCCTATCCCGGAACGATCGAGGGGCGCGCCTGGGACCGGGAGGCGTTGCGGAAGGTGCTGCAGCCCGTCCGCGATTTCCAACGGGCGTACAACGTCCACATCTACGCCGGGGAATTCAGCGCGATCCGCTGGGCGCCGGGAGCGGGAACGGTATCTGGAGGACTGCATCAGCCTGTTCGAGGAGTACGGGTGGGACTGGTCGTACCACGCCTATCGCGAGTGGGACAAGGCGGAGTCTGGAGCACGGCGAGATCCCGGGAATCATGATCCGGTCGCCGGCATGACCGCGCCGCATGAAGGTGCTGGGCGGGAGCTGGTTCGGCCGGAACGAGCCGGCCCGGTGATCCGGTTTTGACGCGCAAAGCCAGCAACTCCCGGCTCCCCGATTTCCCGAGTTCCGGGTTGAATTTTCCGGCGGTGTGACAAGGTGCCGCGATGCCCAAGCTGATCCAGCCCCGAGTCTTTCATCCCGGCCGCACCGCGCGCGTGGTCGCGGTGGTGCTGGCGCTCATGGTGCGGGCGGGGATGCGGGAGCACCGCGGACAGGACGGGGAGGTGTGGGGCTGTTCCGGAGAGGCGTTTGATCCACCTACACGGTGAAGGTCTGGCCCGCGCCGCCTGTCGCCGACCGCGAGCGCATCGCCGGCGGATTTCTCGAGGGGTGATCCGGCGGGTGGACGAAACGTTCTCCACCTACGGGCGGGACAGCGAACTCGCGCGCATCAACGCCGCGGCGTCGACCAACGTGGCGGTCAGTCCGCCGCTGGCGCGTTTGCTGACGCTGTCGCAGGCGGTGTCCGCGGCGTCCGACGGGGCGTTCGACATCACCTGCGGGCCGGTGCTGCGCTGCTGGAAGTCGACGAGGGCGGCGCCTGGCCGCCGGATGCGGCGGAGCAGCCGGGCCGCCGCGCGATCCGGCCATGCGTTCCCGCACGTGGACGGACGGGCCTGCGCCGGGACCGGGGCGGGGATGGAGATCAACGTGAACGCCGTCGCGCCGGGACTGGCGGCGGACCTGCTGCGCGAATGGCTGGCGGAACGGGGATGACCAACGTGCTCATCGAGGTGGGCGGAGACGCTGGCGACCGGAACCGGCGGCAAGGCAGCCCTGGCGCATCGGCATTCAGCGGCCGGAGCTGGAGGCCGAGGTGGGCGGCGGCCGGAGGTGATCGTCGAACTGCGCGACCGGGCGCTGGCGACGTCGGCGACTACTCGGCATTACCGGCGCGACGCCGGGGGGCGGATTCTCTCGCACATCTTCGATCCCTGCGCGCCGGCCGGTGGCGGCGGAATGGGCGAGCGGTGTCGGTGATCGCGCCCACGTGCGCGGAGGCCGACGCGGAGCACGGCGATGTTCGTGCTGGGGCCGGAGTGAGGTTCTGATCCTGGCCGCGCGCGCGCCCGGCCTGGAGGCGATGTTTCTGGTCCGCGACGGACAGGCTTTCAAGAAAATCAAACACCTGGCTTCATCGCCGAAGAACCGAAGGACTGACGCATGTTCACCGGCATCATTCAAGGCACCGGAATCGTCGAGGCGGTGGAACACTCCGCTGAGGAGGGGGCGGATTTCACCCGCCGGCCGGCGGGATTTCTGACCGATGCGGTCACCGGCGAGCAGGGCACCTACAGGCCTACCTGTCGCTCGCCGATCTGCGGGAGGACGTGATGCGCTTCGACGTGCTGGCGGAGACCTTTGCGCGCACGTCGCTGGGGCGGCTGGCGGCGGGGGGGCGCGTGAATCTGGAGCGGGCGTTGCGCTACGGGGACGCCCTCGGGGGGCACCTGGTGAGCGGGCACGTGGATTGTGTCGGACAGGTGCGGAGGATCGATCCGGTGGGGCGCGACTTCCGGGTGGAAATCGCGGCCCCGGAGGACTTCATGCGCACCCTGGTGTACAAGGGGTCGGTGGCGTGCGACGGGATCAGCCTGACCGTGGCGGAGGTCTTGGGGGACGGGTTTGCGGTGCACATCATTCCGCTGACGCGGGAGCACACGACCTGGGGTGCGCTGGCGGCGGGGATGCCGGTCAATCTGGAGTCGGACGTGCTGGGGAAAATCGCGCTGCGGATGCTGAAGGGGCGGCTGCCCGGCGGGGTGGCCGCGCTCACCTGGGCGGATTTGCGCGAGCTATCCGCGGGGGGCTGAGGTTTCTTCAGTCCCGGTTCGCCCGCACGGGCGCCGCGGAAAGGTCTACCCGGTTCAGGGTGTCGCGGGAGCGGGGGCCGGCGCCGGCTTGGTCATGGCTGCCTTTTGGCCAGCCTGGAAGGCTTTTTGATTGGCGGTCCCGATCTTGTTGAAAAAATAAAACCCGATGATTCCCAGCAGAGCGACAAGGACCCAAATCACAGCCGAAAGTGCGGGATTCAATCCCTTGGTGGAGCTGCTCATTGTGCCTTTCCGGGTGGTGAACCACCCTAACGTTCCCCCCAGTATACAACATTCCGTTCATGAAGTTCATTAACTACTTTCGCCTAATTCCCGCTTGCCGGACGGACATCGCCGGACCGGGGGAGGGGGGCGATTCAGACGCCCGTCACGGCGCGCACGGCATCGACCACCATGGCGTGAATCTTTCCATTGGAGACCACGACGCCGAGGTTGTCGGAGAGTTCCCGCCCCCGTCCGAAGTCCAGAGGCTGGCCGCGGGTATCGGTGACCTTGCCGCCGGCCTCCTCCACCAGGATGCTGCCCGCCGCATGGTCCCAGATCTTCTCCCGGTAGCCGGGTTTGCTGGGGAGGCGGAGGTACAGGGTGGCGTCGCCCCGCGCCACCGCGGCGTACTTGCACTGGCTGTCCATCCGGAAAGGGGCGGCCCGGATGCCGAGCTGTTCGGTGATGCGCGCGGCCATGCCGTGCGAGGTGTGGCCGCTCTCCACCGATTCGCACAGGTTGGCCTGGCGGGTGTCGGCGGTCATCTGGACAAGCGCCGGTTTTGCCTCGCCGCCGCCGAGGGGTATTTCGAGGCATCCCTTCCCGCGCACCGCCCGGAAGAGGCTTCCGCCAGCGGCCATCCCGCGGGCGGGCATGCGGGGGCAGCCGAGGACGCCGAGTTCGACCCGGCCGTCCACGATGAGGGCGAGGGCCACGGCGTACTGTTCTCCACGCAGGAAGCCCTTGGTGCCGTCGATGGGATCCAGGGTCCAGAACGCGCCCCGGTTTCCGCCGGCGTGGCCGGCCCGGTCGAGCGTCGATCTCAGGGTGGGCAGATCCGCGGGGAGGCCGCAGCGCAACAGGAGGGATTGCAGCCGGGCGGTGAGTTCCCCGGGGGTTTGCAGGAGGCTGGAGTCTTCCTCGCCCACCACCGGGACGCCCGGCGTGGCCGCCTGCAGGGCGCTCACGACGGAGATCTGGCAGGCCAGATCGGCGATGGTGACGGGGGAGCGGTCCGATTTCTCGGCGGATTCCGCGGTCACCAGGCTGGCCCGCGCGATCTCGCACAGGGCGGCGGCCTTGGAAACGGCGGCCAGGGCGGCTTGCAGGGAGGTATCCAGGTTCACATTTCTCCGGGGTGCACTTTGCGTAGTCGGGGGGTTGACAGCCCCTTCTGCGCATGCGTAAAGGAAATGGCAAGTGGTAAACCCCTACGGAGTCCTCGTGGCATCGAATCTCGACCAACTGATCGCCCTGCAAGAAAAAGACCGCAAACTCCTTCAACTCAGACGGGAGGCTCGAAATCTCCCGGAGAAAAAGAAATCGGTGGAGGCCAAGCTGGCCGGGGCCGTGGCCGCCGTGGAGGCCGCCAGGGGGGAAAGCACCAAGGCCACCCTGGAAATCCGGGAGATCGAGGTGGCCGTCGAGACCCTCAAGGCGCAGGTTCGCAAGTACAAGTCGCAGCAGTTTGAAATCCGTAGCAACGAGGCCTACTGGGCGCTGGAGGACGAGATCCGGGACGTCAACCGTTCCATCAACCAGCATGAGGAACGGGAACTCGTGCTCATGGAAAAGATGGAGACGCTGAAGACGACGGTGGGGGAGAAGGAAGCCATCCTCGCCCGTGAAAAGGAGGTCGTCTCCTCCGAAATCGCCGAACTGGACAAGCGGCTGGCGCGAATCCAGCAGGAGTTGGACGAGCGCGAGGCGGAGCGCGCGGCGCAGGCCGCCCTGGTCGATGCCGAATCGCTGGCCCGCTACGAGGTGATCCTGAAGAACAAGGGCGACACCGCGCTGGCGCGGGTCGAGGGTTCGGGCGTCTGCGGCGGGTGCTTCATGAAGCTGACCCCCCAGCAGGTGTTCGACATCCGCAACACCCCGAACATGGTATTCTGCAATTATTGTGGACGTATGCTGTATTATGCATACGGACAGAAGTCGTCCTGACGCAGGTGACCGACCGCCGCCCGCAAGGGTGGAGGAAAGTCCGGACTCCAAAGGACAGGATGGCCGGTTGTCAAAGCCGGCGACCCCTCGCCACACCGGGGGGGACGGAAAGTGCCACAGAAAACAAACCGCCTCGCGCAAGCGGGGTAAGGGTGAAACGGCGGTGTAAGAGACCACCGGGCGTGCCGGAGACGGCCGTCGCAAGGCAAACCCCGTCCGGAGCAAGGTCAAATAGGGAGGGTAGGGGCTGTCCGTCCCGCCGGTCTGGCAACAGGCCGAATCCTCCGGGTTGATCGCATAGACACATGGTCGGTCAGGCGCGAAAGCGCTGGACAGAATCCGGCTTACAACCTGCGTCGGGACCTGTTATGGTGAGGACACGTATGAGCTTCGAAATGGACGTTCATCGCCGCCGCTGGTCGCTGGCCGCCCTGGTCCTGCTGGGGGGAATGGTCGGCTTGATGCTGCAGCGGAACCTGGCCGCCTCGTTGCCGCGCGCCGCGGGCGGGGTGGCTGCGGCTCCGCCGGCGGGCGCCCCCGTTTTCCCGGAGACGGAACCCGTCGAGGCCCGCTACTGGCACGCCCTGCACCCCATGGAAGACGGGTCGACGGTCACCTCCGTCCTGGCCGAGCGCTTTGAACTTGCGGGGACTTTCCTGTCCTACTCCGGTTCGGGGGATGGCGCACCGGCCACCCGCATCGCCGTGCTGGACGACCTCCAGGAAAAGAAGCAGGTGCTGGTCTACGAGGGACGCATGGTGGAGGGACACAAGGTCGTCATGGTCGACGAGAATCGCGCCGTGCTGGAAGGACCGCGCGGGCGGGTCGAACCCTGGCGCCGGGTGAGCGCGGGCGCCGCGCCCAAGGTGGTCGCCCAGGAACCCGGGCCGGGCGCGGAAGAGCCCGGACGGCAGCTTCTACGACGCCCCGGCGCTGGAAACCAACCGCTTCGGGAAACGGGTGGCCGCGGATCGCTGGATTCTGGAGCGCAAGGCGCTGATGGGCTACTACGAGGAGATGATGGCCAACCCGGAGCGGCTGGTCATGCTCTACAAGTCCTTCCGCCCCGACCGGAAGGATGGCGAGGTGGCGGGCTTTCAGTTCAAGACCGAAGGCGAGGCCGACTTCTTCAAGGCGGTTGGCTTCCAGGACGGCGACGTCGTCCGGGCGGTCAATTCCATGCAGATGACCAGCCAGCGGCGGGCGGAATTCTTCATCGGGGAGTTCGCCCGGGAAAACCTGAACGCCGTGGTGATCGAGGTCGAGCGCGGGGGCGAGACCCGCAATCTGATCTATCTCGGGCGCTGAGCGTCCTGCCGGATCGCGGACGGAAAAAACGCCGGGAGGGGACAACCGCGGGGTTCCGGTCTCCGGAAACACTTCCAGCCTTCGATTCCGGGCACCGGAAACCATCGTGTCCGGATTGGTGTCGCAGCCGCGGCCACGAGTCCCAAGTTTCTGAATTTCATCTACAATCGATCAAAAGCGGAGTAGGTTTGGATGTCCGGATGTCCTGCCTCATCCTCCAAGGGAAGTACCGAATGAAACGATCTCTCCGTCTGGGTTTTGCCTTGTGTCTGTTGATTGGGAGCGGTGGAGCCGCCCGCCCCGAGGCGATGATTCAGTACTTCAACACCAGCTACGTGGAGTTGACCGCCAAGATGCCGGAGCTGGCGGAGGCCGGTTACAACTCCATCTGGCTTCCTCCTCCGACCAAGGGCAGCGGGGGGCTCTCCGTGGGCTATGACCTTTTCGACCGGTTCGACCTGGGCGGCAAGGACCAGCGGGGCAGTGTGCGCACGCGCTACGGCACCGAGGCGGAACTGCTCAAGCTCATCGAGACCGCGCACCGTTTCGGAATCCGGATCTATCTCGACAACATCATGAATCACGACGGATTCGATGTGCCGGGCTACAACGAGTTCACCCCGTGGATCTGTATCCGGGGTTCATCGCCGCCGAGGACTTCATTTGCGGCGCACCGAGGAGGGGTTTACCGCAAGTGGGACAACACGCGGAACCTGGAACGACCAGTGGCTGGCAGTACCTGGGCCTTTCGGGATCTCATCGACATCGCCCACGAGTCCGGCGCGAACGGCAACCACGGGTCCTATGAGGGCGCCACCTTCCCCAAGTTTTCGGGCGTCCGCCATCCCGACCATCCAGTGTGCTACCATCCGACCCTCGGCTACGTCGGCTTCAACAGCCCGCTCATCACCTGGCAGGTGGTCCATGACCAATCCCGCCTTCTACAGCGAGGATGTCAACGCGATGCTGATCCGCTCCGCCCGCTGGCTGATGGACCGCACCAAGGCCGACGGGCTGCGGCTGGACGCGGTCAAGCACGTGCCGGACTACTTCTTCGGCCAGCAGTACGGCGACAAGAACGGAAGCAACGCCGGCTACCTCGGCGCGGTGCAGGAGCAGTTCAACCTGACGCGCGGATTCTCCGACTGGGACAACCACCGGGACTCGGTCTTCGACACCGAACGACCGCGCGACGACGCGATGGTGTTCGGCGAGCATCTCGGACAGCCGCCGGGCTACGGAGGCTACATCGACGCCGGCATGCGGCTGGTCGACAACGACCTGCGGAGCTGGCTCAACGACCGCCTGGGCAGCCCCTGGAACGGCATCGCCGGTTTGGATCAGCCCGGCGGGGGCGGGCTGGCGCCTTCCGTCGCGGTCATGCACGCGCAGAGCCACGACAACGACTACGCCTCCCGCCGCGAACTGCAGCATGCGACCTACTTCACGCGGGCCGGGCTGCCGCTGATCTACACCGACGGCAACTACCACGCGGAGACCCTCGGCGAGTCGGGCGGCGCCTTTCCCCGCCACGCCAACACCGCGTTCCTCGGCCAGTTCGGCGACAACCGCGTGCCCAACATCCTCTACGTCCACAACCATTTCGCCCGCGGCGACCAGCGCTCCGCCTACGGCGACGGCGACTTCATCGCCTACGAACGCCTCGACTATCGGGAAGGCCACGCCGCGAACGCCCAGAAGGTCGTCATGATATTCATGATGAACGACAACTACTCCGCCGGTGCCAGCAGGCCCGTCAGCACCAGTTTCCCCGCCCAGGGGGGCACCGCCAATGACGCGTATCTCTACAACTATTCGGTCTCGGGGGGCGGCTTCTACACCTACGCCTCCAACCTCGGCGCGCAGATCGTCCCCCCGGGCGGCTATTTCATCTACAGCTATCGCAGCCCCGAGGAGGCCGACGCCTGGAAGAACGCCGGCGGAAAGCCCATCCGCTTCGCCCGGGACGGGGTGACGGTCACCAACACCGTCAGGATCGCGCGCCATGACGGCCCCGACGGGGATCCCGCCTATAATCCGCTCGGACTGCCGGACGCCGACCCCACCGACTACACCTACCGGATGGAGGTGCCGAGAATCACCGGAGCCACCAACCTGTCGTTCACGGTCCAGACCGACGGCTCCACCGAGAATCTCATGCTGAAGCTCGACGGGGGGATTCCGCTGAACGCCCTCAACCATGCCGGCGGAGACCCGCGCGACAATCCCCCGGCGCTCGCGACGGACACCTTCCTCGGATACGAACAGATGTCCTTCGTGCACCGCCAGCACCGGGAGCGCTTCGCCTCCGAGATCGCCGCCGGGGCGGGGGCCCGTTCGACCATCGGGTCGGCGGGGGGCGAGGTGTGGGAGT
>JAXMHJ010000100.1:0-10409 GCA_046346795.1 Kiritimatiellia bacterium | reverse complement strand
GCGACGCGGTGTGCGCGGCGTTGATGGCCCAGGGGCTTCGGGAAATCCGCCGGGACGGGGACGGGGAATGGTGCGGAATGGTGTTCTCACGCTGATTGTGCGGCCGCGGATTTTGTGCTACGCGCCCGGAATGCACCACCTGACGCGCATCGCCGTAGCCGCCCTTGTCGCCACCCGTCCGTACGCCGCCGAGCCGCCGCCCCTGGACCAGGGGCCCCTCGGCATGGACGAGCTGGTCCGGCTGGTCCTGGCGAACGATCCGGGTCTCGAGGAGCTGCGGATCGAACTCGGCGTCTCCGAGGGGCGCGCGAAGGCGATCCGTTACTGGGACGATCCGGAAGTCCGCTTCTACTATACCGAGAAGGGCGACCAGCGCGTGCCCGACCCCTACTCGGAGACGATCACCCAGACCCGCACCGAATCCGGGAGTGAAACCCGGAGTTCTTCGGGCACCTCGGTGCGGAACAGCAGCGAGACCCGGACCGGCGGCAAGGATGGAACCGAGGTCCGCGGCGAGCGGAGGACGGAGACCACGTCCGAGACGCGAAGGGACTCCATCTCCTCGCGCGAAAGCGAGGTCACCACGCGGGAGTACATTCCCCGCCGCGACGGGGTCACGATCCGCGACACGACGCGGGTGCAGTCGGGCGAGACCGCCATCCGCACCGCGAGCGGGAGCGCGCGCTCGTCCTCTGTGGAGCGCCGGACCGACGAACCCGGGCCCGTGGCGGTGCGGGGCTCGGAGTCCACCCGGGAAAGCCAGACCACCCGGACCTCCGGGCGGGTGACGCGGGTGGAGGAGACGGACCGGTTCTTTGCGCAGAGCCCGTACGAGGGATCGGAGCGCTATTCCATGCAGTTGCGGCTGCAGCCCCGGAATCCGTGGGAGGTTTCGCGCCTGCTGCGGCAGGCCCGGGCGGAGACTTCCGTCGCCGAGTTCGAGTTGCAGACCGCGCAGGCGGGGGTGGCGGCGGAGGTCCGGAGGGAGTATCGGGCGGTGGCCGGTGCGACGCGCGAACTGGAGGTAGCGCGGGAGCGCCGGGACCTTTGCCAGCGGGATCTGGACTACTTCACCGCCCTGGAGAAAAGCGGCGCGCCGGTGCTGCGGCGGGTGTCGGAGAAGCGAGCCGCCCTGGCCCGCGAGAATGTCCGGCTGCGCGAGTTGCAGGGGCGGGCGGAGTCGCTCCGTTCCGGGCTGGCGCTGCGGGCGGGGCTGTCGGACCCCGCGCGGATCCTCGTGGTTGCCGCTCCCGTGCCGCTGATTGATTTCGCCGGGGTGAACACCAACGCGGTCATCGAGGCCGCGGCGGGAATCCATCCGGAGCTGGTGAAATCCAGACTGGAGCTGAAGTCGCGAAAACTGGGGCTCGCGGCCGCCCGGGCCGCGCGGATTCCGTGGTTCACCGTTCTGGCGGTGGAGGCGGGGTACGAGGAGCAGTATGGCGACAAGGTGAGCGACGACTACGGCGTGTTTGCCGGTGTGAGCCTGCCCGTCTTCTCCTGGATGGACGAGGGTTTGGGCGCGGAGGAAAGGGCCGCCGCCGACGGTCTCAAGCGCAGGATTCAACGCCTGCAGGACCAGTTCTCCGGTCAGATCGAAAGTCAGCTCCGGCGGCTGGCCGCGGTCAATGCATCTCTGGCGGAATACCGCCGCGAGGTTGCGGCCGAGGGGGAACGGCTGATCCGGGCCCGTAAGGAAATCGAGGTCACCGATGCCGACAGTCACACCGCCGGGATGGAACTGGAGCAGACGCTGCTGGAACTGCGGAAGGGCGAATTGGAGGTGGAACAACAGCAGGCCGACGCCATTTACACATTTGAGCAGGCGCTGGGAGCCGATCTCGACATTCTCTTTGCCGCGCCCTCGCCCAATATCAGTCGTTGAACCACCACACAGTTCGGGGAGAGGAGGGGCTCCTCGGGGAACTTTATGATTTCATGCATTTGCCCTTCGGCAGCGATTTGTCGCATCGCTTCCAGTAGGAGGTTTTGAAGATGGGCGCCGTCCGAGCCGGCCTGCGGATTGAACGCGGCAATGAAGCAGGACTTGTCCCCAAACGGCTTTTTCCCACGAGCTGTCCCCACTGGCTTCGGGTTTCGACGCATCTCTGCGGGCATACGGGCTGCAGAGAAGACCTTGCGACTTCCGCCCAAGCTTGCGGGTGATCTTGTCGCCCGAATGTTGCGAAACGGTGGTTGGCTTACCTGGAGATCCGGTCGTTGCGGTAAAGATAGTCGGGCCAGAGGGGGCAGTTCAGGTCGATCCAGGCCTTGATCGCACGCAGTTCGGCGGGCGTCGGGTTCACGGTGCGGTGGGCGGGGTCGGCCAGCACCGCAAACAGACGGCTCCTCAGGGCTCCGAAGGTGAGAGGCTCGGCTTTGAAATGCCGGGCGCCGTAAATCCAATCGAAATGGTCCACCCAGCCGCCTTCGACAAGCGCGCGGTAGGACGCGGGGACGAGGCTGTCGTCGGGCCGGCCGCGCAGGTCGATCCCCGCGTCCTTGCGGCCGTCGTGGCAGCCCACACAACGAGCGTCCAGTACCGGCTGCACGACACGGGCGAAATCGAAGGGCTCCGCGCCCCACGCCGGGGGATCGAGCGGCCCTCGCGGGTTCGGTGAGCGCCCGGGCGATGCGGCGGGGAGGGGAGGCCAGGCGGTCGTCATGGCATCCCACGCAACCGCGGCGCTCGCCCGGTTGAAGCTGCACGACGCTGCGCATGCGCTGGAGTTCGTTGAAGTCGCCGTCCAGCAAATGGAAGTACAACACCCTCCCGGCGGGCGCGGTGAAACTGGCGGAGCCGTCGTCCGCCACCGGAACCGTGCCCAGCACCGCCTTGGCCACGTAGCTCGGCCAGCCGCCCCGCTCGGTGACCTGCACGAGGCCGTCCTCCGCCGCGACCGCGCCGCCCGCGCGGAATGCATGCGGCCGCAGCGCGTTGTCGCTGCGGGTGGAGACGGTGTGCGCGGGCCCATGCACCCGGTGCACGGGCGTGGCATAGAAATTCTGAAACGGGGGATGGTCGCTGCGAAATTCGCCGCAGGGCAGGGCTTCCAGGCGGGGCGGCACCTCCTGCGACACCTGGAGGTACTTGACGCGACCCCGGGGAACCGTCGGGCCGAGTCCCTCGTAGACGTCCTGCACGGTGAACTGTCCGAGCCCCGCCGCGGCGAGCCGCGGGTCCGGATTCGAAGGCAGGAGCGGCGGAGACGGCCGGGCGCGCAGGGGAGTGGGACTCTTGCTGCTGATCGACGGATCGAGATACAGCAGTTCGCGGTTGCCATAACGGTCGATGACGTAGAGCGCCCAATGATCCCGCGTCCCGGGATTGTGGCTGACCAGGATGTGGTCCGGCGAAACCGGCTCGGGGTCCCGGAACGTCTCGTGATGGGAACGGTCCATCTGATACTGCGGCCGCGTGTCGGGGGTGATGCTGGTGATGGCGGCGGTGTTGTAGAGGCCGCGGGCGGGATCGATCAGCGCGATCGGCCCCTGCAGGTCGCCATGGGAGATGAGGGTGCACACGATTTCCCCGCTGCCGGGCATCTCGCGGCCGTGACCGTAACCGTAGGGGGTGTCGTTGCCAAAGATGAGTTCGGGATGCGTCCCGTCGGGATGAATGGCCCAGAGCGTGTGCCCGAAGTCCGCGCCCTTGTCCTGATACTCGGAACGGGTCCAAAGAATCCGGCCGTCGCGCATGAGGGCCGGATCCCACTCGCTCACGTTGGCGTACGAGAGCGGTCGGATGTTGGATCCGTCGGCCTCCATGCGGTGCAGCACGTAGGCCTGGGGCCGCCAGCAGAGAAAACGAACCTTGCAGCGCGTGGAGGTGAAGCCGAGGCCGCCGTCGGGCAGGGGAACCGGATCGAAGTCATGAAAAGGCCCATCCGTCAGCCGGCGCAGTCCTCCGCCATTGGCATCGACCGACCAGAGGTGCCAGTAGGACTGCCAGCCGTCGACCTCGGGTTCGTCCGGCCGGTAGGCGAAGGTGATGGTTCGCCCGTCGAACCCGGCCACGGGGTCGCGCACGATGCCGTTTCGGCCGTCGAAGATACACCGTTCCCGGCCCCGGGCGGGATCAAGGCGGCCGTCGCCATCGCGGGGGATGTCCAGAATGAAGAGCCCGCCGCCAGAGGCGAAGAGCGAGTCGAAATGCTCGCTGTAATTGTGGGAGGGCTTGAACGGATGACGCTTGGCAAAGAGGATGTGTTCGAGCGGGGCCAGGCGCGGATCACGAAAAAACAACCGGCGCCTGGCCTGGCGGGCGGCGAGATAGAGGGCGTCCGATGGGTCGCCGGCCCGGGATTCCGACACCCTCCGCCGGAGTTCGCCGCACTCCCGCCGCTCCACGGACGTATCGAGGCCGCAGCCGGCCAGCCGGTCGATCATCTCCTCAAACTGCAGCAGCGTGCGCTCCACGGCGGTCAGGCGGGCCAGCCGGCCCCAGTAGGGCGCTCCGCCGGGTACGGCCGGCCGGTCGTTGAGCAGGGGGAGAGGTCGTCCTTGCGTCCATCCGGCTCCAGGTGTCGCGCCTCCTGCAGGAACGCATATTCGAGCACGCCCGCCCAGGACCGCTCGCGCAGTTCGCCGGCCGGGAAGGTCAGGGAGGCCGCGGGCGCGGCGCTGCGCTTCAGCGTTGCGACCGGCTGCCAGGCGCCGCCGTCCACCGACACCAGCACGCTGGCGTCGAGCACCTGCCGGTCGGTGACGCGGCCGGTGCGGTCGCGCGCAAAGACCACGCGGTTGATCCTCGCCGGCGCGGCCAGCCGGACCCCGGCCCATTCCTCCCCGCCGGACGCGGCGATCCAACTGTGGTCGTTGCCATACCGGCCGTCGTTCAGATGCGCGATGGCGTGGATGGTGTAACCGGAGATGACCGAGGAGGCGCCGGCCGTCGCGCCGCCGGAAGCCAGCGCCAGGTTGTTGGTGGAGGCCGGACCGTAGACCTCCAGTTCGTCCACCGCGGCGGCGCCTTGCGCGGTGCGGCGGATGACGAGGCGCACATGGGCGGCCTCGCGTTCCGCGAAATCGAGGGTGATGACGCCGGGATCGGTTTCGGGGGATTGCGCCAGCTCCCTGGCCACGGCTTCGGCGACATGTTCGGCGCGCAGACCGGGCGGAACGGCCGCGGCCAGGAGCAGAACGGCGATGAACATCCGTGAGGCCATGCCGTTCTGACTCTCAAACGAGGCCGGCTATTCACGCCCTGAGGCCGACCGCTATCGCGCCGGCTTCTGCCAGACGCGCACCCAGTCGACCTTGACCGTCTCCGGGAGTTTGGCCTGGCGGATGTCTCCGGCCCATTTGCCGATCTCGACGCTGAGAATGATGTGCTCGGGGGTGTCGGACGGGGCGTCGGTGGAGGACCAGACCTCGCGGCCGTCGACGAAGAAGCGGCACCCCCCGGTGGTCCATTCGGTGCCGAAGACATGATACTCCTGCGCGCGCAGGCCGGGGATGAAGGCGTCGCCGGGACTGCTTTTGTGGAGCTCGCCGTAACCATTCCAATGCAGATTCATGTGCACCACGTCGCCCTGGGTCTGGAGATACTCGATGATGTCGATCTCGGTGCCGTTTTCGCGGGTCTTGTCGGCCAGGGCCGGGCTCTTTTGCGGTGCGCCCACCTTGTCGGACATCAACCAGAAGGCGTTCCAATAGCCGGGCTGGCGCGCGAGCGTCATGCGGCACTCGAAATAGCCATGGGTCCATTCCTTCCGGTCGGCCGTGGCAATCATGCCGGCGTGGAACTTGTCGCCGACCTGCTTGATGTCGATCACCAGGTTGCCCTTGCCATCCAGACGCAGACAATCGGGATCGTTGACACCGTCCTTGCGCGGCCCCGGGTGGCGGCAGGCCCAGCTCGTGGGATCGATCTCGGTTCCCTCGAACTCATCCTGCCAGACCAGCTTGTAGTCGGCGGAAGGCGGACCGTCCAACGGCTTCAGCAGATTGCGCAGCGGGGAGTCGGAGGCGCGCAGCAGGACGGCAAGCCAGTGGGCGAGGGAGCCCGCGCCGTTGTCGGAGAAGTACGAGGGATTGCGTTGTGTCGGGGCCCGCCACTTCTTGTGTTCGCGGACATTGGAGGCGGGCTCCTTGGACGGATCGAGCGGGGGATGCAGGAACCAGTTGGAGCGGTCGCCGGTCTCCCGGTAATTTTCCGCCATCGCGGCGCGGAGGTCGAGCAGCAGCGCGCCGGACGCGCGGGCGGCTCCGGCGATCGCCTCGGCGTGGGCCTTCGCGTCCGCGGGCGGGGCGACTCCCGGCGCGGGTTTGCCCGTCACGGGATCCAAGGTGCGGAGGACGGGCGGAGTGACGAGCACGGGAAGGATATCCGCCGCCTTGAGCGCGTCGAGCAGCTTCCGGAGATCGGTGGCGAAGGCGTCGGGGGCGACCGCGGTGTCGGCCTCGCGCTGGCCGAAGCCCGCGATCACGAAGCGGGGCCTGGCCGCGAGCACCTGTTGCAGGTGCGGCGAGGCCAGGAATCCGGCGAGCGTTTCCCCGCAGGCGGTGGCGTTGGTAATGGTGACGCCCGGACGGAACAGGGCGGAGAAGGGCGCGGCCCAGCCCGCGCTGGCGGGCGTTGCTGGATCGGCGGCGGCGCGGCCGTTGCCCAGCAGGACGATGACGCCTTCATCCGGTTGCGGCCGTGCTGCGGCGGCCAGGGCAAGGAGGATCAGCGCGGCAAAGGGCGGGGGACGACGCATGGGCGGGCTCCGGGGGTGAAGGCCATCAGACGCCGGGGGTAATCGGGAGATTCAGGGGCGCCAGGGCCGGCCCTATGTTTGCTTCACCAATAGGCTCACCGACTCCACGTGGTTGGTCCGCGGGAAGAGGTCGGCCGGGGTGCAGGACGTCAGGGCGTATCCGCCACGGGTGATCAACCGGCCGAGGTCGCGCGCGAGCGAGCCGGGGTTGCAGCTCACATAGACAAGGCGAGCGGGGCGCGTCTGGCAGAGCCATTCGAGCAGGGGCTTGGAGAGGCCGCTGCGGGGCGGATCGAGCAGAACCAGGGTGGGGGTGAAGCCCGCCATCCTCGTCATGGCGTGCACGGCGTCGGGACGGGAGAGGTCGGAAGTGAAGAACACGGTGTTGGCCACCCGGTTGCGGCGCGCGTTTTCGGTGGCGCTCTGAATGGCGCCGACGTGGGATTCGAATCCCGCGAGTTTGCGGACCTGGCGGGCGAGCGGCAGGCTGAAGAGGCCGACCCCGCAGTACAGGTCGAGCACCAGGTCGGCCGGACCGGGGCTGGCGTACGCCAGCGCCTGCGCGACCAGTTTCCCGGCCATGGGCGTGTTGACCTGGAAGAACCCGTCGGGCGGCACGGCGAAGTCGAAGCCAGCGACGGATTCCACCAGAACCGGATCGCCGGAGAACGGCACGGTCTTCGACGGGTCGTTGGGAGGGCGGATCGTCTGCGACACGGCGACGGGGATTCCGGGGCAGCCGGCCTTCACGTGTTGCGCCAGGGCGGCGGCCAGTTGATTTTCCGGGGCCGACGTCGCCAGATCGACCAGGCAGCGTTGCTCATGGGCGCTCTCGCGCAGGGTGAGCCGGCGCAGCAGCCCCGTCTCCGCCGCGGCGTCGTACACGGGTTCGCTCCGCGTGGCGAAGAAGCGCCGGCAGGAATCGAACAACCGGCGCAGCCGCTCGGAGGCGTGCAGACAGGTGGTCAGCGGCACGATCTCCGTGAAGGACCCGTGCCGGTGGAAGCCCGGCCGCAAGGTGCCGTCCGCGGCGCGCGTGAAATCGAACTGGAGCTTGTTGCGCGATGCGTAAGGCTCGTCGCCGTGGAGGATCGGCTGGAGCGGCGGATCGGGAATGCGGGCGATGTGCGCGAGGGCGTCTCGCACGCGGCGGGTCTTGAGGCGCAGCTCCTCCTCGTACGGGATCTGCTGCCACTTGCAGCCGCCGCAGTCGCCGAAGTGGGGGCAGGGCGGGGCGATGCGCGGTTCGCCGGGCTGCAGGATGTCGAGCAGGTCGGCGTGCAGCAGGCGCTTCTGCACCGCCTTGACCCGCGCGGCCACGCGGTCGCCCGGGGCGGCCAGACCCTTGACGAAGACGCCGATGCCCGAGTCCAGCCGGCCGAAACAGGTGTCGTCCTCGCCGAGGTCGGAGAGGAGCAGTTCGATGCGGTCGCCGGCCTGATGGGGCGGGGCGGGCGGACCGGCGGGGTTCGGGTTCATGTGGTCTGGCGGGTGAAGGTGGTGGTCGGAATCAATCCCCCCGCCGTTTCGTCTTCCCCAGCACCTGCATCAGCACCGGCAGCAACTGTTTCTTGCGGCTGACCACCCCGGCCAGCTCGTACAGGTGGCGTTCGACCTGGGGGTAGCTGATGGCGTCGTTGAGCTGCTCGTTGCCGGCCGTCAGCAGCAGGCTGTTCTGGCGGGTGATGTCGGTGACGAGCAGGCAGGCGAAGTCGAGGCCGCGGGCCTTCACATGGACCGCCAGCGCGTCCGACAGCTCCGTCTTGCGTTCCCAGAAGCGGTCGAGGTCGAGGTCCTCCACCTGCGACACGCTGATTTTCCAGCCGTTCTCGGCGTACTCCTTGCAGTCCGATTCGATCACCTTGCCCGCGGTCGCGCCGGCCAGGGTCGACCCCATGCTGAACAGCTCCTTGGCGAAGTCGGCGATGTTGCAGCGGGCGTAGTTGGCCAGCCAGGCGAGCATCTCGCGGTCGACGTCGGTCGAGGTGGGCGACTTGAGGTTGAGCGTGTCGGAGATGATGCCCGCGGCGAGGCACAGCGCGATGCCCTGCGAGGGCGCGATGGCCTGCTGGCGGAACATGCGCGCGATCATGGTCGAGGTGGACCCGACCGTGTCGTTGATGAAACGGATGGGCTCGCGGGTGATGAGGCCGCCGCCGATGCGGTGGTGGTCGATCACCTCCAGGATGCGCGCCTCGTCCGCGCCCTTCACGGCCTGGTCGAATTCGTTGTGGTCGACGAGGACCAGCTCGACCGGCTTGGGGCTGACCAGGTCGGACTTGGTGAAGATGCCGATCATCCGTCCCTCGTCGTCCATCACCGGGAACAGGTCCTGGCGGAGGTCGTCGACCTGTTCGCGCACGTCGGCCAGCTTGGCCGACTCGGGGAAGCTGACGAACGTCGTCTCCACCGCCGGGGCGATGCTGCGCGCGCCCTTGATGAGCAGGGCCGACATGGCGGTGTCGTGCGGAGTGGTCAGCACCGAGATGCCCTTGGCCTTCGCCTGCTCCAGCATATCCGGCGGCATCTGGTAGCCGCCGGTCAGGGCGATCAGCCGCGCGCCGTATTCGATCGCGCTCTTGATGATGGTGGGGCGGTTGCCGAGCAGCAGCAGCAGCCGTTCCGGCGAAAACTGGCTCAGGCGCTCCGTGCTGGTGTCCACGCTCATGGCGGCGATCATCAGCGTGACCACCCCCTCGCGGTCGGGATCGACCACGTGCTGGAACGTGCCCTCCAGCACGCTGCGGATCTGGGAGAGGCTCGAGTCCACGTTGCGCTGGTCGGCCAGGTCCTGCTGGTCGGGCAGGATGAGCTGCATCAGACGCATCAGCGGCAGGATGCCCGCGAGCTGGCCGTCCTCCTTCAGCACGGGGATGGCCCGCAGCTTGTGCTTCATCATGCGGCGGTAGACGTCGAGGAAGGGCTCGTGCAGGTGCGCCGAGAGCACGTTGCGGCGGCAGACCTGCCCGGCGGTGGGCCGGATGTCCAGAAGCAGCTTGGGCACGTCCAGGCCCGCCCGCTTGAGCACATGGGTGGTGCGCGCGTTGATCGGCCCGCAGGTCGCCGCCTCGGCCTCGGGATGCTGGGTCCGTCGCAGCAGGTCGGCGTAGCCGATGGCCGAGCAGACGGCGTCGGTGTCGGGGTTCTTGTGGCCAATGACGTACAGGGGCATGCGCTGAATTCTCCGGGATCGTTGAAATTTCATCTTGCCGGGACGAATCCGCCTGACAACTCCATTGTGCGTGAACCTTATCCTCATCGAACCCGACGAATGCCGCGGCGACCTGGCCACGCTGGGGGGCGAGCGGGCCCGGCATGTCCATGACGTCCTGCGCCTCCACCCCGGCGATTCCCTGCGCATCGGCCTGCTCAACGGCCCGCCGGGCGAGGGCACGGTGGTCGAGTCGTCCCCCGCGCACCTGGTCGTCCGCTGCGCCTGGGGCGAACCCCGCCCGCGGCCGTCGCTGGACCTCATCCTCGCCGTGCCCCGGCCCAAGGTCATGCGCCGGCTCTGGTCCCAATTGTCCGCCCTGGGCCTTCACCGCATCTGGATGGTCAACGCCGGGAAGGTCGAGAAGCCCTACTTCTCCTCGCACGTGCTGGAGCCGGAAACCTACCTGCCCCTGCTCCGCGAAGGCCTCCAGCAGGCGTGCGACACCTGGCTGCCCGACGTCCATGTCGTCACCCGGCTCAAGCCGTTCCTGG
>JAXMHJ010000010.1:0-85691 GCA_046346795.1 Kiritimatiellia bacterium | reverse complement strand
AGTACAAGAACCTCGGCTTCACCGAACTCCACCGCGAGGAAGTCCTCGGCCGCCACCAGGTGCGCGAAGTCCTCCTGCAAATCGGCAAGGGCCCGAACCTGATCCAGCTCCTCGAGCCCCTCTCGCCCGAGTCCCCCGTCGCCAAGCAGCTCGAACGCAACGGCGGCCGCGGCGGCTTCGCCCACCTCGCCTTCCGCGTCAAGGACATCCACGCCGCCTACAAGCTGATGAAGGAACGCGGCTTCAACCTCACGCAGGAACCCGGCGCCGGCTCGCGCGGCACCATGATCTTCTTCGTCCACCCCAAGGACTTCAGCTTCCTCATCGAAGTCGTGCAGGAAGGAGCCGCCCCCCATGCCTGACCTCGTGAAACTGCCCAAGACCCTCGACCTCGCCGCGGAATTCCCGCCCGTCGCCACCGCCGACTGGGAAAAGACCATCGTCGAGGACCTCAAGGGCGCCGACTACGCCAAGAAGCTGATCTGGAAGGCCGAGGGGCTCGACATCCGCCCCTACCACCGCAAGGAGGACCTGCCCCCCGCCCTGCCCCGCCACTGGCCCGCCACCCCCTGGGAAATCCGCACCGAGCCGCCTCCCGTCCACGCCATCAACGGCGCGAAGCTGCACAACGCCGGCGCCACCGCCGTGCAGGAAGTCGGCTACGCCATCGCCGAGGGCATCGACCGCCTCGCGGCCGGCACCGCCCCCACCGGCATCGAATTCACCTTCGCCGCCGGCTCCCTCTTCCTCATCGAGATCGCCAAGTTCCGCGCCGCCCGCGCGGTGTGGGACCAGGTGCTCGACACCTTCCAGATCCCCGCCGCCAAGCGTATCATGCGCATCCACGCGGTGACCTCCACCGCCAACAAGAGCCTGCTCGACCCCGACACCAACCTGCTCCGCTGCACCACCGAGGCCTTCTCGGCCGTCGTCGGCGGCTGCGACACGCTCTTCATCCCGGCCGTCGGCGTCGACGCCCGCCTGGCGAAGAACATCCAGCTCATCCTCAAGGAAGAGGCGCAGGCCGACAAGGTGGCCGACCCCGCGGGCGGCTCCTACACGCTCGAAGCCATCACCGACTCCATCGCCAAGGCCGCCTGGGCGATCATCAAGGAAGTCGAGGCCGCGGGCGGATATGCCAAGGCCGCACCCGCCATGGAGGCCGCCATCGCCGCCGCCCGCTCGGCGCGCGACAAAGCCGTCGCCACCCGCCGCCAGACCCTCGTCGGCGTCAACAACTACCCCGGCGCATCCGCTCCCGATGGCCTGACCTCCAAGTGCCTCGGTTCGCTCGGCTGGCGACTCGCCCTCCCGCTCGAACGCATCCGCCTGCGCACCATGCAGCACGCCAGGCGCAAGGGCGCCGCCCCCAGGGTGCTCATGCTCACCCGCGGCGACGTCGCCATGCGCGTCGCCCGCGCCACCTTCATCCGGAACTTCCTCGGGTGCGCCGGATTCGACATCGTCGAATCCGACCAGCTCCAGCCGGCCGACCTCGTCGTGCTCTGCAGCTCCGACCCCGAATACGTCGACCTCGCCAAGGACGTCTGCCCCAAGGCCGGCGCCCCGGTCATCGTCGCCGGGAACCCCAAGGAGCAGATCGAGGCCCTCACGGCCGCCGGCGTCGCCGGATTCATTCATGTGATGTCCAATCTCGTCGAGACCCTGGCCCAGTGGCAGGACAAGCTCGGCCTTCCCGCGTTGGAGGAGACCTGAGATGCGCCCCGACTTCAGCCAGACCGAATACCAGCCCAAGGCCGCCGCCGCCATTCCCGCCGCCCCCGGCTGGATGACCAACGAGCAGATCCCCGCCAAGGGCGTCTACACCGCCGCCGACCTCGCCGGCATGGAACACCTCGAGTACGCCGCCGGCCTCCCCCCCTACCTGCGCGGCCCCTACTCCACCATGTACGTCCTGCGCCCCTGGACCGTGCGCCAGTACGCCGGCTTCTCCACCGCCACCGAGTCCAACGCCTTCTACCGCCGCAACCTCGCGGCCGGCCAGAAGGGCCTCTCCGTCGCCTTCGACCTCGCCACCCACCGCGGGTACGACTCCGACCACGAACGCGTCTCAGGCGACGTCGGCAAGGCCGGCGTGGCCATCGACAGCGTCGAGGACATGAAGGTCCTCTTCGACCAGATCCCGCTCGACCAGATGTCCGTCTCCATGACCATGAACGGCGCCGTCCTGCCCGTCATGGCCTTCTACATCGTCGCCGCCGAGGAACAGGGCGTGCCCGCCAAGAAGCTGGCCGGCACCATCCAGAACGACATCCTCAAGGAATTCATGGTGCGGAACACCTACATCTATCCGCCCACCCCCTCCATGCGGATCATCGGCGACATCTTCCGCTACTGCTCGGCCAACATGCCGAAGTTCAACTGCATCTCCATCTCCGGCTACCACATGCAGGAGGCCGGGGCCACCGCCGACATCGAGCTGGCCTACACCCTCGCCGACGGTCTCGAATACCTCCGCAAGGGCGTCGAGGCCGGCCTCGCCGTGGACGAGTTCGCCACCCGCCTGTCCTTCTTCTGGGCCATCGGCATGAACCCCTTCATGGAGATCGCCAAGATGCGCGCCGGGCGCATCCTGTGGGCCAAGATCGTCAAGGCCTTCAATCCCAAGAACCCCAAGTCCATGGCCCTGCGCACCCACTCGCAGACCTCCGGCTGGTCCCTCACCGCGCAGGACGTCTTCAACAACGTCGCCCGCACCGCCCTGGAAGCCCTCGCCTCCGCGTTCGGCCACACCCAGTCGCTCCACACCAACGCGCTCGACGAGGCCATCGCCCTCCCGACCGACTTCTCCGCCCGCATCGCCCGCAACACCCAGATCTACCTTCAGGAAGAGACCGGCATCTGCAAGGTGGTCGATCCCTGGGCCGGCAGCTACTATGTCGAGAGCCTCACCCAGGAACTCGTCAACAAGGCCTGGTCCCTCATCCAGGAAGTCGAGGAAATGGGCGGCATGACCAAGGCCATCGAGGCCGGCCTGCCCAAGATGCGCATCGAGGAGGCCGCCGCCCGCCGCCAGGCCCACATCGACTCCGGCAAGGAAGTCCTCGTCGGCGTCAACCGCTACCAGCCCGAGCACGACAAGCCGCTCGACGTGCTCGTGGTCGACAACCGAGCCGTCCGCGAGGCCCAGGTGAAGCAGCTCGCCGCCATCAAGGCGAAGCGTGACAACGCGGCGGTCAAGGCCGCCCTCGCCGCCCTCACCCAGGCCGCCGCCGACGGCACCGGCAATCTGCTCGAGCTGGCCGTCAGCGCCGCCCGTCTCCGCGCCACCCTTGGCGAAATCTCCAGCGCCCTGGAGGAAAAGTTTGGACGTTACCAGGCCGTCAATCGTACCATCAGCGGCGTGTACTCCAGCGAAAGCCAGGCCGATCCCGAGTTCGTCAAGGCGCGCGAGATGTCCGAGACCTTTGCCAAGGCCGAGGGCCGCCGTCCCCGTCTCCTGGTCGCCAAGGTCGGCCAGGACGGCCACGACCGCGGCGCCAAGGTCGTCGCCACCGCGATGGCCGACCTCGGGTTCGACGTCGACGTCGGCCCCCTCTTCGCCACCCCCAGGGAAGTCGCCCGCATGGCCGCCGAGAATGACGTCCACGTCGTGGGTGTCAGCTCCCTGGCCGGCGGACACAACTCCCTCGTCCCCGAACTCATCGCCGAACTCAAGGCCATCGGCCGCGACGACATCAAGGTCTTTGTCGGCGGGGTCATTCCTCCCGGCGACGTCCCCGGTCTCCGCGCCGCGGGTGCCGTCGAAGTCTTCGGCCCCGGCTCCGTCATCCCCGTCTGCGCCCAGAAGGTTTTGGCGGCTCTTCTGGCCTGAGCTCATCTGGAGTGCGGGATCTTGATCCCGCTTTCCCCGCCCGGTTCTCGAACCGGGCGGAATTTCCACCGTCAACCTGCCCCTCCCGCTGCACCCCGGTCGGGTTCGAGAACCCTCCCCCAAAGCGGTTTCGAGAAACCGCACTCCAGATCGCCCCCGCCAATGCCTCCATGAGAACGGCCAACCCGTCGCCACGGAGGCTGCGGCTGCGGTCAAATTTCACGTAGGATCGGCTCGCGGAGCACGCCAGGATCGCTGAGAAAATCTGCCCCTGTCGCCGACCTCCACACGTTTCTCATTTGCATACACCCAAATGCGGAGCCATAATGTCCCCCATATTCCCTATCCATTCCTCGTTGAGGAAATCCTCGCCCTTTCCACCCGTGAGCGGGCGGGGCTGGCCCGACTGTTGGTCAAAAGCCTGGAAGGCGATCCCCGATCCGAGACGAAATCTGCGCCGACCTGCACGCGGCTGGAAGCCCTGACGAGTGGCGAGGACAAGGGCCTGAGTCTCGAACAGGTCTTCGGGAAGCCTGCGTGAACGTCGTCTTCAGTTCGCGCTTCAAACGCGATCTGGAGCAGATCGGTGACTTTTTACCAGCAGGACGATCAGCATCTGCGTTTCCTCGCCTTGGTGCATGAAAAGCGGCATCCCCGAACGCTCGGGAAACGCCTGTAGCCTTGCCCTCCCTTGGTCTGATGCGGCACGCAACGTAGGACCGGCTCCTCGGATCGGCCTTTGGCCGGTCTGGATCCGCAAACCTTTGGTTTGCATAGTCTATGGCAATGCCAACCAACGGTTGGCGTAGCCGCCTGCGCCATAGGCTCAAGCTACGTCCCCTCCCCATCAGCCTGAAGGGCTGAATCATACCAGCCCAGGGCAGCGAGCCGACAGCGCGCGCCGCCCTGGGTCACCCCACCCAACGCCGTCGAGCCCTGAAAGGGCGATTCATACTCCTACCTCCCGCCCCCCATTCTTCCGGCCACCGAAGGTCCGGTCCCAAAGACTTCCGACGCCCCGATTCCCTCCTCTGGTGGTGAGAAACGCAGCCCGTACTTACCCACCGTTGACTTCTGCCTCCTCGGCTTCCCTTCTTCCTCGCCGCTCCATGCTCCCTGCTCCAAGCTGATTCCTGGGCTCCTCTGACCTCCTTCTTCCCCGCCCCCGCGCCCGGCTCCCGAATCCCTCTTCCCCCGCGCTTACAGCCGATTTCCGGCCCCACAAAACGCCCTAAGACCCAGTTTTCGCCCGTTTTCAAGTCGCAAGTCCTTGCAGCCCCAGAAAAATCTGTGTCCGACCCAGTCCGCATATTTAAGCTCCCATCCGCCAACCACTGCGCCTCATATGTCGTTGCAGCCAAACCAATACCGACGCGACACACCTAGACAGACTCATTGACGTGCCCTGTAAGCATTACGTTACGCACCTTTGCGTGGACGCCAACGTAATGAAATCTGAGGTGGAACCTCGGTTGCACAATCCAACTGTCCCCCATCTTGACAAACCCACCACTTCCCATATTGAAACAATGACTCGCCCATGACGCCATATGACGCCATACTCCCCCCATCCCACCCCCAATTCCGCTGACCGAAACTCTCCAGCCGAGAGGTTTCGAAGACAGAAGGATAGGGATATACACGGACCATCCCGGTCCTCTACTCAACACCGAATACTGACAACGAGTTTCAACCTTGCTTTTCCACAACCCTGACATTCTGTGCGTTTTCAGCTTCTCTGGGATACAGTATTGACGACGCTACCGCAGCTTATGCCGATATCTGTTGCGATTCCGGTTGTTTTTCTTTTAACTAATCCAAAATGGCAAGAAGTAAAAGCAAAACTGAAAGCTCATTACAAGGCGTGGTAAACACGCTCCTGTTTCTGCGCCGGCCTGGGGGAAAGAGGTGGCTCACACCTATACTCATGCCGATTTGCGCCGCTTTGCTGGGCGTTATTACGAGCCGTTTCTTGGGGGCGGATCAGTGTTTTTCGGATTGGCACCAGCCAGAAGGCCACGCTTTCGGACATCAATCCTGAGGCGTTGCCAACATTTATAGACAGGTGCGGGATTCAACGAAGACTTAATCAAAAGATTGAAGGATTTGCAGGTATCCGCAGAGAACTATTATTCAATTCGTGCACAAGAACCTCACTCGTCCATTGATCGTGCGGTCCGCTTCCTGTACCTCAATCGCATCATTTTCCGGCCTTTATCGAGTGAATCGAGCTGAAAATTCAATGTACCCTATGGCGGTGGGCAACGAACTCCAGCCGTGCCAGGAAAAGAATCTAATTCACCGAGCTTCTGCCGCACTGAAAGGGAAGCAAATACTTGCCTGTGATTTTGCACAAACGATCACACGCAGGGTATGGAGACGTGGTTTACTGCGATCCGGCTTACACAGTTATGCACGGCAACAATGGGTTCCAAAGATACAAATGAGTCAATTTTTCTGAGAGACCAAGAAAGATTGGCCATTGCAGCGAGACGCCCAGTATCGTGGTGCGCTTGTCATTGTAACTAACGCATTTCACCGCTCTATACGATCCCCATATACCGACGTCACCCAAGAAGTTAACGCGTCCCAGCACTTTAAGTCCTAACTCTAGTCAGCGTAAATCAGTTAGCGAATACCTGCTTTTATTACCTCCATACCAAGGAGTGGTTAGTGCACATCGTTAATCACACCAAGTTCAGCGGTCAATGCTAAGCGGCCAATTTCGGGTGGCAATCGATGTGCATAGTCAACCGGAAAGACCACCCTGCATAACAATTTACGAAACGTCTTTAGGGAAGCTTTTGTCTTCGTGCCGGATGAGTCGCGTAGTTGCAGCCCAGATGGGCGTCTATGGGCCAGCAGATTGGAATAAGCTGCTAGCAGATCCGAAAAGGCTCGCCACTTTTTTCGACAAGGAGGAAGAATGGCTCGCTGGGTGAAGCACGTTTAAAAGCCGATATCCTAGTCGACTCTCTCTGGTACATGGTCCAAGCATACAGGCAGCACTTTTCATGTGCAAATATAGCCCAACACGCCAAATCCTGTGTATGATTTGATAATATTCTGTACAACAGAGTGTCCCGCGGAGCAAGACGGCTTCCGTTTCCTGAAGGGCGACAGGAAATAGAGCGGCTATATCTTTCCTCTTATAAAAACTGGCCTATCCTCGACTTTCAGCAAGTTCTTCCCCCGCACGAGAACCGCATTAAGATGGCCATAGATGTTATAAGCAATAAAATTCAGGCAATTAGACGGGAAAACCTGTGAACAGCGAATTCTTAAATATAGCGGAAATAATCTTGGCAGCGACAACTGACCAAAGCGGCATGACTGCCGCTCAAATTTGGCAAGAGGGCAAACGTCAGGGTATGTTTACCGACAAAAATTTCCGGAAGACTCCATATCAGACTATGAAATCAAAGCTGTCTTGTCATGTGTAACGTAAGGGCGCGGATTCGGATCTTCGTCCGGACCGCGCCTGGTCGCTTTTATCTCAGACGGCTGTTGTTCCGGAACAAACATTTACAACGCACCTCCTTTTAGACCACCGCCTCCTTCCGAGATAATCCTCTGCTTCCCATCTAAGCTCTTGGATCAAATAGCCTACTTCCAAGGAATTACTACTGCGTGGAAGAAAATCTCATCAAAAATCTTTAGCCTCAACAAGTGTTGTTACAAATCAAGACTGGAGATAGAAAATAACAATTTTTATAAGCAGGTTCTCACATACGGCATTGTTCGTCGTGGCACTGAAGTGCTATCCTTCAGGCGTGGTACATACAATTGGACGGAAGAGTATTTAAAAGGATCTTTGTGTATTGATTCTGGCGGCCATGTGACGGAAGAAGACTGCGACCTTTTTAACATGGCCGACCTAGGGGTTCGAGCAAATATTCTTCGAGAGCTAAGCGAAGAACTTGTGTTGCCGGAGGCAGACAAACGCAGACTGTTTAATGGAGAAGCGGGGCTCGATCTCATCGGGCCCTTAAACGATGACTCTTCTGATGTGGGACGTCGCCATTTTGCCTTTGTATTCCAATATACTGTTTCATCTGACAAGTGCGGTGGGATGCCTTGCCTGCGGGGAAGAGTCTGTTACCCAACTCAAGTGGCTTGACACTAAATCTACACCATTTCCGCTCGCCAAACTGGAGTATTGGTCCCAGCTCTGTATGCGGAAGTTCTTTAGCGTGCACAGTACGCGCAGAACTCATTTTGCTATCTGGCGAAAAGCACCTTTGGTTACTCCGCACGTTTTATGTGTCGTAGACCTATTGGCAGCGGTAAAACGGAGACATGTTCAGTTCTAGAAGACGAGACTGATACTTTAAGATTAACAGTGGACAAGTACTAGCGAGCCTATTGGGAGTCCAACCAGTTCCATCGACTCCCCGCAGAGAGTTTCAAGTTCGCGCAGGCTTTCATTTCTACAAAGCATGGAGCCCGCAAACTAGCTGCTGCTTTATGGAAGTCGGTGACTTTATCGGGCAGGTTCGTGGTTCTTATCGATGGCATTCGACATAGGAACACTTTACGTGTTCTCAGAAAACAGAGCAATCAATGCCGTGTTGCTGTAGTGTATGTCCAGACAGCTGCTGATTTAGCCTATCGCTGCTTTTACAGCGAACGCATGGGAGGTAATATTGGAATTCAAGAGTTTTATGAGTTACGCGAAGCTCCGGTCGAGCGAGAGGTTACAAGCCTTATCAGTGGAGCTGATGTTCTCTACAACTGGGAAGACCGACCAACCTATCAGAAAAAATGGTTCGCCAATTTATGCGAGACGCAGGCATTAGGCCAGAAAAGGAATATCATGAACGGAGGATATGACGATGGATACAGAGAATGCGCTTGCTTTTTTGGGGTCGTAGCCCCGGAAGCCTTGTGATCAATTTTGCCAGCCAAATAAGTAATCCTGTGGGCTTGCGGGTCCTTGACGCAGGATGCGGAGACGGGAAAACGCTGGCTACCTAGCGAGCATAGGATGTATCATCAGTCGACGCATTCGATATTTCCCCGCTTGCTATTGCGCGCGGCCAAGATGCTTGGAAAGAAACGTCTGGAATTTTCATGGGTCTGTGCGGACGCTGGGGGATCGAATGGCTTTCGGCTAGCCAAATATGATGTAGTGATTGCCTACGGACTGTTGCACTGCCTAGCAACCTCTCATATTGTCGAACGCGTCATATCATGCCCTGACCCGCTACAAACCTGGAGGCTATAACATCATTGCGGCATTCAACGAAAGGAAACAAGATCTCCGCGCGCATCCGACATTAAGACCTTGCCTTCTACCTCATTCCCGGTATATTTCCATGTACTCTGGCTTTGAGCTGAGTCATTCATCGGACACCGATCTCACAGAAGCCCATCCTAACAACAATATAGTACACACACATTCTATGACAAGAATACTCGCAAGAAAGGGTGCCTTCTAATGACAGTACCCCCACAGCTAAAAAGTCTCTATCGCAACGGACGAGTAATTCCATTTATCGGCGCCGGTGTTTCGATGTCAGTTGTATGGGATGCTGGAGGCATGACCGTACGAGGCCCCTCTTGGAGAGAGCTTGTCGAGCAGGCGGCAAAGTTAAGCTCAACTTCGAGCCTGATCTTTTACGTGTCCGCGGAACTGATCTCCAGATATTGAGTATTTTCTCGCATGCAACCATGGAGAATCTGCTCGCCTCACAAACTGGTTGGTCTGCCCCCATGAACCCGCCAGACGAGGCCCTCCCGGTCCTCCCCTATACACCAAGAACTTGCCCTGCTCGAAAAGTGCCGTAAATATTACACTACAAACTATGACTCATTTCTCGAAAGGGCTTTTCTTTTACACGACAAAACATGTGATGTTGTTGTTACAGAAGCCCATCTTGGCAGACGCTCTGGTCAATCCGAAATCACTGGCCCCATGGTGATCTTGATCACTCCTCAATGATGGTGCTTTCTGAATCCCAGTATGAAAAACGTCTTTCCTTTTCAACCGTCATTCCCTTTTCTCATTATGCCGACTACGCAGTGACATCTTGATGCACTGCTGTTCATTGGTTATAGTTTTCGCGATCCAAATGTCGCGTATCTTTAGGATAGTGAACGAGCTATTTGGACAACTCCCCGAATCTCTTACCGGGAGGCGCGCTTTCTACATCCTCGTTCCTGATCCATCAGATTTCGAGATTCTTCTCTTCAGTAAACGTAACATTGAGTGTCGCCAATAAGCGGCGCATCTATGACCAGAGATACTTGCAGCTTTTTTGGCCGATCTAAGGAGATAACAATGCCGACACCAGAGAAACACAAACATCGTTTACGTGACCTCCAGCTCTTATAAAGCGGAGGAGAATAAGGTCTTCCTTGAGGAGGTCTCACTTGTCAGACGGAGACCTCATGTCATCGGTGTTAGAGTTGCCGATTCGACAGGTTAATATCAAAGAAATGCTTGAAGTTGATCTTGTCGTAATGGTTCAAGCAGAGGTTGCCAAGGCTCACAGTGAGATCAGAGTGCCTTGCATCGTCGAACATGCTGGTCTCATCTTTCCAGATTTAGCCGCAAGTCCTATCCAGGCGGCCTCACGAAGCCCATGGGTGACTCTTGGTGATAGGTTTATTGAGGAAACACACTCCGCTAACTGCCCCGCAAGGTTGCAAAAAGCAGTCGTTGCCTACTGTGACGGCATGAGCATCAAAACTTTTGTCGGTGAAACCAAAGGGAAAATTTCTGATTCTCCGCGAGGCATGCGGAGTTTTTACTGACAAGGTTCATACCGGACGGCACAATAGGAGAGGCGATCGAAAGACCTATGCTGAGATTGTTGAGCATCCTGATTTTGGACTCAAATACAAGATGCGCGAGCTTTCTCAGTCCACGAAGGCAATGCTCAAATTTGTTGAATATCTTCGGGAATCTCCGCCTCCACAGTTGTGGCGAGGCCGATAAGGAGCTAGAAGATCGGGGTCAGTTACCATGAAAAGCGGAAACCTCCGGTTTCCCGACGAGGTACAATAGTCCTCGTCAACCGACGCGGCCAATGACGGC
Source organism: Kiritimatiellia bacterium (assembly GCA_046346795.1). Taxonomy (GTDB): domain Bacteria; phylum Verrucomicrobiota; class Kiritimatiellia; order SS1-B-03-39; family UBA6053; genus JAXMHJ01. Next base: position 74,814 of record JAXMHJ010000010.1, on the reverse strand, counting down.
CCGTCGATCCATGGAGACTCCGCACATGAAGACCTACCATGCCGGGAAGATCGGGGTCAGCCCTGTATTTAGTACTTAAGAGCCTTATTGACTACTTGGAGGCTAGCCAAAGCTGTTCCGGGAAGATCGGGGTCAGCCCTGTATTTAGTACTTAAGAGCCTTATTGACTTTACTTGAGGCTTGGGCCAAAGCCGTTCCGGGCGCCGGAGAGCATTCTCAAACCGAATCCGGTCGCCGGAATTTTGGCGCAGCCGCAAGCGCCATGGCGGTGTGGCCGCGGCATCACGGGACGAAGGTGGTCGCCTGCAGCGGGCTGCGGGGGAAGAACAGCGGCAGCAGGCCGTCGCAGTCCACGGGCGGGAGCGGGGTCAGGTGGTGTCGATTCGCCTAATCCCTGCCAGGCTGGGTTGCCCCTGGGAACGTGACCTGCTGGATCGGCAAACACGGAACCTCTCGATCGATTGTGACGGAGGTCGGGGGTCAGCGACCGGGCCGCCGCCCCAAACCTTTGGCGCAGCCGCAAGCGCCATGGTCGCCTATGGAGTTCGCGGACATCCAACCACCGGCAACGGAACATCTCGTTTCCTTCGCAGAGCACGCAAAGAGCGCGGAGGCGAGGATGCCTGACCACGCCCTTTCGGATTTCGCCTTGGATCCAGCCAGACGGGGCCGCGACGACTCCAACCGAAGTCATTCCCCTCCCCTCTCCGCGCTTTGGCGGGCTCTGCGAGAGAATGAAGGATTTGGCTTTGATAAGATTGGAACTGTTGGCGTGAGGGAACGGCGAACCGGCAACCACCACGGTGACGCAAACGCGACCTGACTGGACGAAGGGATCCATCGCAGCAATCTGCGAGGAAGAACAACGAAATCCCCTGAGTGAGGGTTTCACCTCAGAGGCAGCAGGACTATGGATGATGTAAGATGCGGGCAGAAGAGAGGAGGTCTGCTTGCGGATGCAGGACAATATGCGCTTTTTTCGCGATGGGATTGGTCGGAATCTTGCTCCTGATGCAGACAGCGCGAGGGATGGCGGTTTCCGATGCGCCCGAACAGCCTCGTCCTTCTGGAGCGGGGGACCGCGGGCGAAAGCCAATCCATGACCCGGAACGGGCGGACGGATGGGATCGTTGGTACGAGAGAATATCCCATGCGGTCACCACGCCCTTCGAGACCCTGGACCTCTTCTTCGCGGACGACATTTTTTGTATGACGAGATGGAACGATCATGCCCGGTTCCATGCAAAATTGGGCTTGCGAACCGGACGATGAAGGCGGGCTGTCCATGGAGAAAAAACCCGGTTTCGCATTTCGCTGCCCCGGACAAAGAATCGTTTGTGATCAAGTCTTACGACGACGCGGTTGACGTTGACGATGCGGATCAAGGCGACCTTGTTGCCAAGGCCTGATAACCACGCCGACGTCGGCGTGCGCGTGTATCTGGAAAAGGAGCAGAAGACCTCCTGGGAATGGATGTCGGCGCGACTGGCAAGTCCTTCGCAGGCATTTACGAGGCTCCGCGGCCGATTCACCGTGCCGGCGGGTCCGTGGGAGCTGCGCCTCAGCCAGTCACTCTCGTGGTTTACCCTGGACCAGTGGAAGAAACATCGGAGATGCGCTGGAGCCGCTGACGGAGGAAAGTGCAGTTCCGTTCGATCAGCCGCCTGAACTGGGCGGAAAAGGATACCGGGGTGACCCCCGGCCAGTCCTTCCAGTTGCTCAGTCGGATTTCGAGCCGTGAGGGTCTTCGGTTTGCGGTGGATGGCTCCTGGCCGGGTGTTCCGGAAGTGGAGGATTCGCTATATTCCACCAGCCTGACCTATCACCGTTTGATGCACCGGAAATGGCTTTTTCTGGAAGGTTGATCGGGGTCGGACCACAGGTTTCTCTAGGGCTGCAACGACTTACGACACGGGAAACGCGGAAAAGTGGGTCTTAGAGGCATTTTTGGGCGGCCTTTTTTCGCCTCTAAGGTTTAGGCTGAATCCATAGCGCGAGCAAATCGATAGATTCTTCCCCTGAACAGATCTACCATGTGACTCACCGTTGCCACGACCGCAGCTTTTGCTTGCGCTTCTCCGGGATCGGGATGCGTACCGTGCCATGCTGAGGGATCGGGCCGCTCGCTTTCGCATCTTGGTGCTTGGGTACGTTGGAGAACGAATCAAGGCAAGGGAACTTTCGCGTGATGCGCGATGGACGGAAAGCGTTGCCGTTGGCCGCGAAGCGTTTGTCCGGGAAGTCGGTTCGCAGATCGCGGGCGGGATGCTCTCATGGCTTTTCGACCGGCACCGACGGGTTCGACCGTGAAGGAGGATCCAAGCCCCTTACAGCCCCATTTCCGCTCAAAAAATGTCTTGAAGGGCCGGAAAAACCGCCTTTTTGTCGTCGTAAACCGTTGGTGCCCTGAGAAACTTGTGTCCGACCCCGAGCACCTGAATAGGGGAGCTGGTTCAGCCAATAATTTGCAAAAATCGCTGTTGCCTCCGATCAAAAACAACGAGACAGTAAGCTCAGGCCTCTCCCTGCCCTGTCGGCCATCGTGGTCATCTTGGTGTTATCCCCCTTCCCGGTGGATAACCGGATAGGTAGAATCACTTGTTCGACTCCAATGCATAGCTTGAGTCTTATCATATGAATCTGAAACACTGGTTTTGTCTATTCCTCGTATCAATGCTCATCATGCAGTTGTACCAATGGCACAAAGATGTACCTTGTTCACCCCGGTACTATGTGGGCCGCAATGAGACAGCGCGTTGGTTGGCTTCTGACCAGAAAGCGCTATATGATCTACGCATGCATCATTGGATTGTCGTCACATTGGCTGGGATCAATGTAATGATCCGAGGTCTACATCGGCGCCGATCGAACTCTTGGTCTATTTCTGTGTCATCTCACTGGTTACAATGTCAGCGGGCTGCCTTCCCCGAGCGTCCTATTCTTAGCCTCCTCGTCCAGATGTTCTGGAGAACTGCTCAACAACATTCGCGAGGCGACAGATGAGGCAGGCCTGCGAACGGCTCCATCTTCTAAATACCTCGGCATCAATACCGGCGCAGATCCATTTAACGTGACATTCGATATGGGCAATTTGCGAGTGTTAGATGACGCTCTGTGGAAGGGCGTTGTGCATAGACTCTGCTTAGTCACACCACTTATAGTAATTGATGCACGTATCGCTTCTGAAGGCGTTAGCCACGAATTGCAACATGTCATAAAGGACGGCCTTTTAACGCGAACGCTTCTGATCACCAACGAAGATGGCAGCGCGCCTGCATTATTAGCTGCGGGCTGCGAGCCAGGTATCATGTTCCGGTCGACGCGGCCTTCAGGCCTTGGCATATCGCTTGCAGGAGCAATCCGCGAATCACCCACAATTGATCCCGTGCATATGCGTCACCTTCTGCGCGAACACATTAATGCGCAGGTACCGCCATCACCCGATTCTCGTCGCACCATCGCGTTCGCTGTGAAAATGGTCTGCGCTTTGGTTACACTGCTCTTCGCATACATACTACTAAACGACCCCAATACCAGTTCGCCCGAGGCATTGCGCCAGCGACGTATTCAGAGAGCCGACGGATTGCTGGGAAGAGTCAAGCGATCGTCCTAAGGCATGAGGCGGATTCAAGGCAGGCACGTTGGGCTGTCAGCATGGCTGGGGCGACATGTTGCGGACTAGCTCTGGGCATGATTGTATCAGCTCTACTTCCTCCTCGATTCGTGAATCTGTGACCGAAAGCAAGGTGAGAACCCGTGCCCCGCTCTGCAGTCGGCTCTGTTGCATATCCTGTAATCAGTCATTGAGCAATCTCCCCGATGCCGAATTTGTCTTTAGCGATGTTTCAAAATGGTTATGATGTGCGCGAGGGCTATAGGTGTCTTCAATGCGGTACTCTATACCACAGGGCTTGCGCTCCGCACATGGTGAAAGCGGCTCTAAAGTCTGTGTATGCATCAATCCCGGACGGAGATGGGCGCAGAGTTAGCCATTGCAGAGACCCATGCGGGCACGTGTTTCTGTGGAGGCGGGAAGTTTGAGCGTGATACTTGATTACCACAATGTGCGCTGTTACGGTCGGTATTCATGGCAGAATTGTTCGCGCTGTGGATTGAAGAGGAAGTATTGCCAGTGTCGAGTTTATAAGAAGTGGAGTGTGGTGGAAGCGTAGTAGGTGAGCGTCAACTGGCCGGTTCTAGGATCTGGTCGTCATAGCGTCTGGTGCTGTTGTTCCATCTGATGCATGTCACGGCTCTGATTCTGAATCGCAAGGAGAAACGGGGGAGAAACGGGGTCAGTCCGTACATATGAACATTAAGACGGGGAACGGGGCGTCATTCGAGAAGTCTGAGTTTAGGAGCTTTAGGAGAACGGTCAGTCCGTACATATGAACATTAAGACGGGGAACGAGAAACGGGGTCAGTCCGTACATATGAACATTAAGACGGGGAACGGGGTCAGTCCGAGAAGCCCTGAGTTTAGAGTTTAACGCCATCAAGATCACGCAGAATCCGGTAGGCAGGGTTCTGTTCCGGGCACCGGAGCGCATTCTCAAACCGGAATCCGGTCGCCGAATTTTGGCGCAGCCGCAAGCGCCATGGGTGTGGCCGCGGCCCCACGGGACGAAGGTTCTTCGCCTGCAGCAGGCTGCGGGGAAGAACAGCGGCAGCAGGCTGCCGCAGTCCACGGGCGGGGGCGGTGTCAGGGTGGGAGTCGTTTCGCTCAACCTCGGCTATTTCCCCGGGCAGGGCGGCCTCCGGGAACGTGACCCGCCGACCGGCAAACCCGGAACCTCTCGATCGATTGCGACGGAGGTCGGGGTCATCGGATCAGGCTGCCGCCGCCCCAAAGGTTTGGCGCAGCCGCAAGCGCCATGGCCGCGTATGGAGTTCGGGCTGAAATCCCATCGCCCGCAATGGCACCGAGTTTTCCTCTCGCAGAGCCCGCCAAGAGCGCGGAGGCGAGGATGCCTTGGTCCACGCCCTTTCCGGATTTCGCCTTGGATCCAGCCAGACGGGGCCGCGACGACTCCAATCGGCCTCCCTCCGCGGCTTCGGCGGCTCTGCGAGAGAATCTTAAAAAGTTTCACTTCGAGCTGATCGGAAAAAGGGGGGCCGGGCATAGTTGCAGATTCGAAATGCGTTGCTCCTGGCGGGTTCCGGTAGTCGGAAGCGAGGCTGGGGGGCGGGCGGAATGGCCGCAGCCGCAAACACCGTGGCAGCCATTCTCATGCACGCCAATTCAATCCAGGACCGGCGATGTCATCCGACCGGAGCTACCCTCACGGTTCAATGCGCCCAAGGTATCGGACGCTTCCTCGACCCTGAGGTCATAGGCGGTTTGCAGGTTCAGCCACGAACGCGCATCCTCCAAAATAAGCCAAGCGCAGGGCGGTGTTATGAGCGCCGCGGCGCTCCAGAAGGATGTCGTTGATGCGGGGCGGGCCGCCGCCGCCCCAAAGGTTTGGCGCAGCCGCAAGCGCCATGGCCGCGTATGGAGTTCGCTGAAATCCCATCGCCCGCAATGGCAAATTTATTTTCCTCTCGCAGAGCCCGCCAAGAGCGCGGAGGCGAGGATGCCTTGGTCCACGCCCTTTCCGGATTTCGCCTTGGATCCAGCCAGACGGGGCCGCGACGACTCCAACCGAAGTCATTCCCCTCCCCCTCTCCGCGCTCTTGGCGCGAGGATTGGGGTCTGCCCTGTATTTAGTATTTAAGTGCCTTCGTGTCCACTTGGAGGCTCGGGCCGGAGCCGTTCCGGAGACCGGAGAGCATTCTCAGTCCGGAATCCGGTCGACGGAAATTTGGCGAAGCCGCAAGCTCCTTCGCGGTGCAGCCCGCGGCCTCACGGGACGAAGGCATCGCCCGCAGCAGGCTGCTGGAAAGAACAGCGGCAGCAGGCTGCCGCTTTCCACGGTCGGGGTCAGCGGCCGGGCCGCGGCCGCCCCAAACGTTGGCGCAGCCGCAACCTCCATGGCCGCGTATGGAGTTCGCTGACATTCAACCACCGGCAACCGGACCTCCCGTTTCCTCTCGCAGAGCACGCAAAGAGCGCGGAGGCGTGGATGCCTTGGTCCACGTGTCCTTCGTGGTGAAAACCAGTTATCGGGGCCGCCCGGTCATTGTACGTCAGAAGCCATGGAGACAAGGCCGGGCCTGGAGAGGGTGACGGGCGCGTGGGTGACGGGGCGGCCCGGAGGCCGGAGACGTTCATTTCCCGTCCGCAGCCGGGCGGGACAAGGGCCGCGCAAGTTTGTGACTGATTCCCGTCCGCCCGTCGTCCAATCTCAATCCCATGAAAATCACCCCCCTGCCCCTCCTGCTCCTCCTTCCGGCGGCCACCCCGGCCGCCCGGGCGGAACTCCGCCTGCACCCGCTCTTCGGCGACCACGCCCTGCTGCAAAGCAAGTCGGACGCGCCCGTCCGCGGCTGGGCCGACCCCGGCGCGACCGTCACGGTGAAGGCGTCGTGGGGAGCCGACAGCGCCTCCGCGACGGCCGACGCCGCGGGACGATGGACGGCGACGCTGAAGACCCCCGACGCGGGCGGGCCGTTCGAGCTCACCGTGGAATCGGCCGGCCAGAAGGTCGTGTCCACCGACCTCCTCACCGGCGAGGTCTGGTTGTGCGGCGGCCAGTCGAACATGCAATTCGGCCTGCGCGGTTCCGACGGCGGGGCGGAGGAGGTCGCGGCCGCAAACCTGCCGAAGATCCGCCTGTTCCACATTCCGCAGAGGCCCTCCGGCACGCCCCTGGAGTCGGCCGACGCCTCCTGGAAGGTCTGCTCGCCCGAGACCGCCGGCGGCTTCAGCGCCGTCGCGTTCTTCTTCGCCCAAAAAATCCAGGCCGAAACGGGCCTGCCCGTCGGACTCATCGGCTCCTACTGGGGCGGCACCCGCGTGGAACCGTGGATCGACGAGGGCACGCTGCTCAAACGGGCCGAATACGCGCCGTTGCTGGACTCGTTGAACCAGGCCCGCGCGTCCTCCAATGGCAAGACCGCCGACCAGCTCGCCGCCGAGCACCGCCAGCACATGCAGGAACTCCTGGCCGCCGCCGACCCCGGGTTCAGCGCCCGCTGGAACGCCCCGGAAGTCGACCCTGCGGGCTGGCAGACCACCCCCGGACCGGTGGCGTTCGAGAAGATCGGCGCGGGGACTTTCGACGGCGTGGTCTGGTGCCGCAAAACCCTGGTGCTCCCGGAGGATCTCCAGGGCAAGGGCGGAAGGCTCGTCCTGGGGGCGATCGACGACCGCGACATCACGTGGATCAACGGCGTCGAGGTCGGCGCGACGCTGGTGGACGGCAAGTTCAACCAGTCGCGCCAGTACCCCGTGCCCGGCGGCGTGCTCAAGGCCGGCACCAACGTCGTCACCGTCCTCATCCTCGACACCAGCGGCGCGGGCGGCATAAGCTGGCAGGGCGTCGAGCCCCGCCTGGACTGCGCCGGTCGTAAATTTCCGCTGACCGGCGACTGGCTCGCCCGCACCGGCGTCGCGCTTTCCGGCATGCCCGGACTGCCGGTGGAAGTTCCCGGCGTGACCCGCGAGACCCCCGCCGCCCTCTACATGGGCATGATCCATCCGGCCGCCGGCTTCCCGCTGCGCGGTTTCCTCTGGTACCAGGGCGAGAGCAACGTGGGCAACTGGGCGGAATACGCGCGGCGCTTCCCCGACCTCATCCAGTCGTGGCGCAACGTCTGGAACAACACCGACCTGCCCTTCTACTTCGTCCAGATCGCCCCCTACCACTACAACGGCGGCAACAAGTCGCAGTTCTTGCGCGACGTCCAGCGCCAGGCCCTCGCCGTGCCCAACACCGGCATGGCGGTGACGACCGACATCGGCAACCCCCGGGACATCCACCCCACCAACAAGCGGGACGTAGGCGAGCGCCTGGCCCGCTGGGCCCTGCGCGACCAGTACGGCAAGACCGGCCTCACCGTCTCCGGTCCGCTCTATGACTCGATGCGAGTGGAGGGCGGCGCCATCCGCATCCGGTTCAAGCACACCGACGGCGGCCTCGCCGCCCGCGGCGGCCCCCTGACCGACTTCCAGATCGCCGGGCGCGACCGCGTCTTCAAGCCAGCCGAGGCCTCCATCGACGGCGACTCCCTCCGCGTCTACAACCCCGAGATCGCCGCGCCTGTGGCGGTGCGCTTCGGCTGGAAGGACGACTCCGTTCCCAACCTCTTCAACGGCGCCGGCCTCCCCGCCTCCCCCTTCCGCACCGACGACTGGCCGGAATAACGCGGCCCCGGAGGTTGCGGCCGCGCCGAAAATCGGGTTCTTCGGAAAAATTCTTGCCGGCAGTGAATGGAAGGATCTCCTCTCCCAACCAACCCGCGGGTAGGGCAGCCTGTCCGCCTCTGGAGGAAACCCACCGGGTGAGCCTCAAATCACTGCGGCTCGGCGGTGTTCCTCCACCTGTTCCCGGGAAATTCCGCACCGCGGTTTGGTTTCCAATTGTTCAGGCTGACCACCCTGGCACGATTCATCGCCCGGACAGCAATGAGGGCAATCCTACGGCTCGCAAACAAGGCGAAATCCGACCCAATTTGCGTCAACAAACCACCAGAGGCTCTTGATCGCGCCGGCGTACTCTACGTCCCAAGAGCCATCCTCTTCCAACAGGCGGCCCGCCTGGCCCAACTCGGCCCGGGGGCTCTTGAAATGCCCGCCGCGAACCACGTGGTCCCCACCGGTGGCGGTCACCCATTCGGCCAGGTTTCCCATGACATCATACAACCCAAGGGCATCTGGCTTTTTCGACCCGCCCGGCTTGGGTCGTAACTCACCGGCATCCTGGCTCCAAGCGGTATCCTTGTATACAGCGGTTGATTTGGCCTCTTCCTCATCCGGCTCGCCATCCTTGCCTCTTCGGCCCAGGCGGCAGAGGTGCTCCCATTCCTTTTCAGAAGGAAGGCGGTATTTTCGCCCCGTCTGCTTTGACATCCACTCGCAGTAGAGCTCGGCCGAACGTCGCGACATGCTCAGCGCCGAATACCCCTTCTCGCCATACCCGCGGGTGATGTCCCCGTAAGGCAAGCTGGGACGCAGCCGCTGCACACGCAGCCGGACCGCCTCCTCGGTGTCGGGGAGCACATCCTTGCCGTAGACCCAAGGCAGGAATTCATCCCAGGTGACTTCCTTCCGGCCGAAATAGAGCGGTTTGATGCCCCTGGCCTCGTCACCAGGCACCAGCACCATGTCAAAACTCACCTGAAACACCTCCACCGTCTGGCTGAAGCACTTCGGCAGTTTTTCGAAGTCCATGGGTTCGGACCGGGGCACCCTCCTCTTTGATGATTGGCGCAAGGGGGATTGGCTTGATTCTCGCCGTGATGATCAAGTCATTTGAGATATCGCCGTCGTTTGCAAACACCCGGGGAGGGGGATGGATCAAGCCGCTATGGAAGTCTGCCCGGTTGAGCGTGAACGTCGCCACCATGCCTGGCCCTCCGGGTTGAAACTCCAGGATTGCGGGCATGCGGATTTCTTTTTTGACGCCATTGAACTGCAATATGCCTTTGACGACATGCGTAGCTTTGGTTTCCCGCCCTTTTGGCAACCCGGCAATCTCCGTGCTGACAAAGGTCGCCCTTGGGTGTTTGTCCACGGCGAAAAAGCCGGTTTCCGGGTTGCGCAGAATCCTCGTAAGCGCCTCGTTCTCCGTCCAAACCGTGGCGACCTCGACCGTGGCTGAAATCCCCCGCACCGTCCCGTCCACCTCAAGCACCATCTCCCCCCCGATGTTCCCGGATTCATCCCATCCTCCTCCCACCTGGACGACCTTGCCCGCCGCCTTGACCTCGGCCGTCCAACTGACACTGATCATACTCTTGTCGAGGGGCCAGACGATTTCCGTCTGGGGCGGCTCACCATCTGCGGGGAGTTCCGCCATGAGTTCCCCGCCCCGGGCCGGCGCATGCACCCCGACACTCGCGATCAACGCCGTGAAAATACACTTCAGCATCTGCATTGCACCCCCTTTGAACTGAACCGGGGACGGGCCTGAAGCGTGCGGCGGACTCGGATTCATGGAAAGTTGGGATGGCGGATGCATGGAAGGGCACGAATGAGGGGCGCTGGATGGAGACTACCGCCGTAGAGGACGCGGTGACAAGCTTGACATGACCGCGGGGTTTCGAGGCTCAGCCGGTGGCTTCGCCCTACCCTGGGGCTGGTAGGGCGAGGCGACCCCGCCGAGCCGACGCAGGGATTCGAGGCTCACCCGGTGGGTTTCCTCCAGAGGCGGACAGGCTGCCCTACCCGATACACCCCGATTTGCCCGCGGCCGCAGCCTCCACGGCGATGATTGGTTTTCTATGATTGCACACTTTTTTGCTTGTCACACTGAAGAAGCAGGAGGAGTGTTAAAGAAATGAATGACGGGCCCGCCCCGCCCGCCGGACAACCGATCTCGTGCAACCTGAAACCATGACCCGACTGCGGCGCTTTGCCGCGGCGCTCCTCCTGACGTCCGCCCTGGCCGCCCGGGGGGCGACGGTGCTGGTCGAGGCCGAAAGCTTCACCAGCACGGGCGGCTGGAAGATCGACACGCAGGCGGTGGAGCAGATGGGATCGGTGTACGCGATCGCCCACGGCATGGGCGTGTCGGTGGCGGACGCCTCGACGACCGTCCCCTTCCCCGCCGCGGGGTCCTACCGCGTCTGGGTGCGCACCCGCAACTGGGTGCCGGGGACCTGGACCGCCCCGGGCCGCTTCCAACTGTCGGTGGCGGGAACCACCCTGGCGAAGGTCTTCGGCGAGGGCACGGGCGCCTGGCAGTGGCAGGACGGCGGGACGGTGACGGTGACGGGAACCTCCGCGGTGGTCGCGTTGAAGGACCTGACCGGGTTTGACGGGCGCTGCGACGCCGTGGCGTTCATCTCCGGCAGCGACGCTCCCCCGCCCGCGGGCGGCGACGAGTTGAAGCTCTGGCGGCGCACCGTGAAGAACGAGGCGGAGGCGCCCGCGGACGTGCGCTCCTTCGACTGCGTCATCACCGGCGGCGGCATGGCGGGCTGCTGCGCCGCGCTGGCGGCGGCCAGGTCGGGCATCACCGTCGCCCTGGTCCACGACCGGCCCGTGCTCGGCGGGAACGCCAGCCAGGAGGTGCGGGTGGGGACGCGCGGGGCGATCCGGAATTCCATCGTGGACGAGATCGACACCCTGCCCCTGGGCAACCGCGACGACGCCACCGTCACCAGCGACGCCGGCCGCCTGGCCCGGATCCAGGCCGAGGCGAACATCACCCTGTTCATGCCCTGGCGGGCCGAGGACGCGGGCACCAACGCGACCGGACGCATCACCCATGTCGACGCGCGGCACGTCCAGAACGGCCAGCGGGTGCGGCTGCAGGCGCCCATCTTCATCGACTGCACCGGCGACGGCTGGATCGGCTACTGGGCCGGGGCGGACTACCGCATGGGCACGGAGGCGCAGGCCGAGTTCGGCGAGTCGCGCGCCCCCGCCGCGGCGAACACCAAGACCATGGGCAACTCGCTGATGTGGAAGACGAAGACCGGCGCGGCGGCGAGCACCTTCCCGGCGGTGCCGTGGGCCATGGACGTGGCGGGCACGCGCGCGGCCACCGGGGGCGACTGGGACTGGGAATACGGCATGAGCCTCAACACCATCGAGGACGCCGAGGGCATCCGCGACCACCTGCTGCGGGCCATCTACGGCAACTTCTCCAACGCGAAAAAACTCGCGGCCAACGCCAACCTCCAGCTCGACTGGGTCCCCTACGTCTCCGGCAAGCGTGAATCGCGGCGGCTCGTGGGCGACCACGTCCTGACCCAGCAGGACCACGATGCGGGGGTCTTCTTCGAGGACGCGGTCGGCACCACCGACTGGGGGATCGACCTGCACTGGGAAACGTCGGTCAGCTACATCTCCAACTACACCAAGAGCGCCATCGCCTCGCCCTGCTACTTCCCCTTCCGGAGCCTGTATTCCCGCAACGTGCCCAACCTGCTGATGGCCGGCCGGGCGATGAGCAGCACTCACGTGGGCATGGGCAGTGTGCGCGTGCAGAACACCACCGGGCAGATGGGCGTGGCCGTCGGCTACGCCGCCGCGCTGTGCAAGCAGTACGGCATCGAGCCGCGCGACATCTACCGCAACCCCGACCGCACCATCGAGCTGCAGGCGCGCATCGGCGGGGTGTGGCCGGCGCGGCCCGCCACCGCGACCGGCATCGTGGTCGACAACGCCGACACCACCGGCCTCGTCAAGACCGGGACCTGGACCCTCTCCACCTACGACACCGGCTACTACGGGACCAACTACATGCACGACGGCGACGCCGGCAAGGGGACCAAGTCCGTCGTGTTCCGCCCCGCCCTGCCCGCCGCGGGCCGCTATGAGGTGCTCATGCGCTGGACCGCCGCACCGAACCGCACCGCCGCCGCGCCCGTCAGCATCGCCACCCGGGCGGGCGTCGCCCCGGTCGCCAAAACCGTCAACCAGCAGGTCAACGGCGCGCAGTGGAACAGCCTCGGGACCTATGACTTCGACCCCGCCACCGCCGCCGTCACCCTCTCCAACACCGGGACCACGGGCCATGTCATCGCCGACGCCGTGATGTTCGCCCTGCCCGGGGCCGATCCGGACCGCGACGGCGACCGCCTGCCCGACTGGTGGGAGCGCTGGCACTTCCTGTCCGAGATCGCCGCCGAGGCCGCCCCCGACGCGGATGGCGACGGGCAGAGCAACTATGCCGAGTACGTGACCGGATGCGACCCCAACGACGCCGCCTCCAAATTCGACGCCCGCATGGCCGTCTCCGGGCCGGTCGACACCCTCGACCTGCGCTGGCCGAGCGTGGAGGGCCGCACCTACGCGATCGAGACCTCCACCGACTGCAAATCCTGGACCCCGCTCGAATCGGGCAACGCCGCCACCCCGCCCGAGAACACCCGCCCCGTCACCCCCGGCCCCGCGCGCCGGTATTACCGCATCGCCGCCGAGCCGTGAGGATTGGGGCGGATCGGGGATAGCCGGCCAAATTCCCTGGCCATGGAAGTTGCGGCTGCGGCAAAAAACGGTTCTTCAGGATAGTTCATGTCAAACGGCCGCAATTCCTCACGTTTTTCGCGCGGAGGCGCAGAGGCGCGGAGAAGAAGAGGAAGATCCGCACAACATCCCCATGCTTATCTGCTTGGATATGGGAATGGGGGATGAACCTTGCATCCACTTTTCCGCGCCTCTGCGCCTCCGCGCAATATACACGACATGGCATCCCTGACACGAAGTTCCCGGAAGAGCCCCAAAAACCAGGGCCGACGGGGCGGCCTCTGGTGAGGGGGCAGGCGAAGCGCGACACCGCTCTTCTTGCGGAGGACAACGAGCGCAGCGAGGCGGCCGACGGTCCAAGTTGCTCTCACGCCAGACCCCAGGACCCAAGAGGGTTGTCTTCATCCTTGGGGTCGTTGGGTCTTGGCGTGAGACCCGTTTTCCCGCAGCGGCAACTGTGATGGCTGGTACCTAGACCCCGAGACCCAAAGATGGCGCGTTGGGGACTTGACGCGCGGAGTATTACATGCGAAGGTAATACCATGAAAGTTACGACCAAAGGTCAAGTGACCATTCCCGCGCGAATACGGGAGTATCTGGACATCGCGCCGCATGCCAATGTCGACTTCCGGATCAGTGCTGGATGCGTCGTTCTGGTCAAGCAAGCGGACACAAAACCGCCCGGAGGAAAGTTTGCCGCATTACGCGGCGTCCTGAAGGGAACGAGTACCACGCACGAGTGGATGCAAGCCACGCGGGGGACCTGATGCCGGTACTGGTCGACACCAATGTCCTCCTTGATGTTCTCACCGACGACCCGAAATGGGCCGACTGGTCGATTGCACAACTGGAGGCCAACGCCAGCGCCGGTTTGATGATCAATCCCGTGGTATATGGTGAACTGTGTTTCGGCAGCCCCTCCGTTGAGTTTGTCGACGATGTGGTCAGGCGCTTTGCGCTGACCTACCAGGAAATCCCCCGGCAGGGCCTTTTCCGGGCGGCTAAGGCTTTCAGCGAATACCGAAGGAGACAAGGCGTGAAGATTGCGTGCGTTCTCCCCGATTTCTTTATCGGCGGTCATGCAGACGCCGCCGGAATGCCTCTGCTGACCCGGGATACGAAAAGGCTGAGGACCTACTTCCCGGGTGTCACACTGATCTCTCCGTAACGAAGGGGTGAACTTGCACGGTGACACCGGTTCACGGCGGCTGATTCCCTCTACCCTTCCGGGTTGTCTTCAGCCTTAGGGTCTTTGGGTCTTGGCCTGAGACCTGTTTTGCCTCGTCTGAGTTCACAGAGTCGTGATTCCCTCTGTGCATCTCTGTGTCCTGTGGAGCCGGGCCGGACGGGGCCGCGCTGCGCTTGTCCCCTTGCGGGAAAGCGGTGTCGCGCTTCGCTTGCCACCGCAGATGAGGGATGCCCGCCGTCCCGCCGTCCGGCCGTCGCGGCGGCCAGATTGGACTTGTGTGGCATCTGCCGCCGGGGTTACCTTTCCAGCAATAAAGGGCAGTGGCGGAGCAACTCACAACTGGATCGTTCAACACCTGCAAAAGCGACGGTCGGTTCAAAATATTGAAGCCGACGGTCGTTCAATAAACCTGTTGGCTGGAGAATGAATCATGAATCTAGATGATCCACGATGGAGAGAACTGAAAGGCGGATACAACATTCCTTATAATCCCGTGCCGGCGTTATTGAACCTTGGTCATGACGCAGAGGCCTGGCATGAATTGTGGGACAACCTGCATCATCAAGGCGATCTGGGCTTGGCGTCCTATGCTGCGGTGCCTCAGATCGTACGTGTCTGCAAGACACTCTCCTTGCGTGATTGGAATCCTTACGCATTAGCCTGCACCATTGAAATCGAACGGCATCGCAAGACCAATCCAAGCATCCCTGATTGGTTGCGAGACGAATATGAACAGGCGTGGCATGAACTATTTGATCTGGCGATTGCTGATGTCAGAACCGCGACGGATCCAGTCCTTATCCAAGCTATTGTCAGTACCCTCGCTCTCGCCAGAGGAAGCCAGAAACTTGGAACGCTAATCACGAATCTCGATGATTCGGAGATCGACGAGCTTCTTGAAGAGCGGCACA
The DNA here is from genome assembly GCA_046346795.1 of Kiritimatiellia bacterium. GTDB lineage: Bacteria > Verrucomicrobiota > Kiritimatiellia > SS1-B-03-39 > UBA6053 > JAXMHJ01. The sequence goes on along the minus strand of JAXMHJ010000010.1, from coordinate 59,693 downwards.
CTTGGAGCAACGCATACAACAGCCAACAAGGCGGTGGTGGACAACCGGCTACCCGCCCCGAGTCGAAATGACCCTCGTGACTACAACCCTTAACCCTGTTGCGGAGTGGCGCCCCCGGTAGCCGGTGCCACACCTCGACGTTAACCGCACCACGCTCATGCAAGAGGCTATTGTCATTCCCCTAGAGTTTTGGCAGGACCCGGTAAATGACTGCATTCTCATTTATTCGGAGCGGCAGTGCTCTGTTTACTTCGGCTGTTGGAGCGCCGCTGGCGAGCCAGCCGACTTCATCGGTCACCTAGCATTCGTGCATGCATCAGATGTTCGTAGTGCATGGCGTGAGCATCCGCCATATCGGATTCCGAACCACCATCATCACTCCTACATTCTTGAGATTCCTGATTCCGATTTTGTCCGCCAGTACGTGACCTTCCGGAATCTTCGCACCCCGGAGTCTCCGATCAGTATGTCTGACCGACACCATTTCGTTGTCGCTGGGCACGACATATACCACGAGATTGTTGCGGCGGGTTTCACCGCCACGACGATCCCAAACCATAAGGTCACAGATGCGACGCTTCGCGCACTCATTGACGCAGGCTAAGACGTCAGCCCTAACGCCTGATCCGCCTCCAGTTCCAGCCTCCATGACCGCTCCAGCCTCAACCCCGTGTTCCACCCTCGCCCCTGGTCAGGCGTAGGAGGCCTCGACGTTCCAACATTCTATGGCCCTGATGCCATCGATTTTTGCCTGACCTTCGGTCGCCGGAAGGTGTTTCCCGAGAGAATTCCGGTGACCGGAAACGGTATGGCTGGGGATGCGTTTTTGCCCGCAGCCGCAAGCTCCACGGCCGGGCTCCTCCTTCTTCGCGCCTTCGCGGCTTCGCGTGAGCCATATTTCAACCGCAGGCAAGAAGACCCCAAGATTGAAGACAGCGATCTTTGGGTCTCGGCGGTAAAATTCGAGGCGTCAAGCCGGTGGAGCCGGGTCGGGCGGGGCCGCGCTACGCTTGTCCCCTCGCGAAAAAGCGGTGTCGCGCTTCGCTTGCCACCGCACTCCAGAAGAGCGCTCGCAGAAGGCCGGCTGGAAGCCGGCGGTCCCAGTTTTCGCCGCAGCCGCAACCTCCATGGCCGGGCGATCCGGGGATCAGGGGACGGTCATCATCTTGCGGAATTCGGCGGCGCGCTTGTGGATGCGGGCCTTGGTCAGGGTGCGGAATTCGTCGAGGCTGAATTTCTCGACGTTGAACGAGGCCATGACGCTGCCGAACATCTGGGCGCGGTGGATCTCGGCGTCGGTGATGCGCTTGAGGGAGGAGAGATAGCCGATGAAGCCGCCGGCGAAGGTGTCGCCCGCGCCGGTGGTGTCGACGACGTCGCGCACGGGATAGGCGGGCACGAGGGTCTTCCTGCCCTTGCGGCTGAAGAGCATGTTGCCGGAGGCGCCCTTCTTGATGAGGACGTACTGCGGGCCGAGCTTGAGGAGCTGCTCGGCGGCTTCCATGAGGTTGTTGACGTCGGTCAGCAGGCGGGCCTCGGACTCGTTGAGGGTCAGCAGGTTGACGCGGCGGATGACGCGCAGGAGGTCCTCGCGGGCGATGTTGATCCAGAGGTCCATGGTGTCGACCATGACGAAGCGGGGCTTGTGCACCTGGTCGAGCACGCTGAGCTGGAGCGCGGGGGCGATGTTGCCAAGGAAGAGATTGGGGGCGTGGCTGTAGTGGACGGGCAGGCGGGGGTTGAAGTGCTCGAACACGTTCAGCTCGGTGGAGATGGTCCGCCGGTTGTCCATGTTCTCCTCGTAGACGCCGTGCCAGCGGAAGGTGCGGCCCTCGACGACCTGGAGTCCGTCGACGTCGATCTTGAGGCGGTTGAAGAGCTTGTGGTTGTGCTCGGGGAAGTCGGTGCCGACGATGCCGACCAGGCCGGTCTTGGCGAAGTAGGCGGCGGCGGCGGTGGCGTAGGAGGCGGAGCCGCCGAGGACGTCCTCGCGCTTGTCGCGGACGGTTTCGATGGTGTCCAGCCCGATGGAGCCGACGATGACGAGCTGGGGGACGGTTTTCTTCTTCATGCCTTGTTCTCCAGGATTTCTTCCAAGCGTTCGCAGATGAGGTGGTACATCAGTAGGTGCCCCTCCTGCACCCGAGGGGTGTGCCCGGTGCAGGTGACGGTGAGCGGCAGGGCGACCTTGCCTTGCAGGACGCCGCCGGTGCCGCCGAGCAGGCCGATAGTATGCAGGCCGAGCGCGTTGGCGGCGTCCACGGCCCGGACCACGTTGCGGGAGTTGCCGCTGGTCGAGATGCCGAGCAGCACGTCGCCCGGGCGGCCCAGCGCCTGGACCTGCTTCTCGAAGATCTGGTCGTAGTCGCAGTCGTTGCCGACCGAGGTGAGGATGGAGGCGTCGGTGGTGAGGGCGATCGCGGCGTAGGGCCGGCGGTTGAGCAGGAAGCGGTTCACGAGTTCGGCGGCGATGTGCTGGGCGTCGGCGGCGCTGCCGCCGTTGCCGCAGATCAGCAGCTTGCCGCCGGCCCGGAGGCTGCCGGCGATGAGGTCGACGGCCTTCAGGCAGGGCGCGAGCAGGCGGCCGCCCACTTCATCGATGACGGCGCGGTGTTCCGCGAGGATTTTGGCGGCGTCCATGGGGCGGTCAGACCGAGGGCTTCCAGCGCTCGCTCATGAAACGCTCGAGATACGCGGTGTTGTAGCGCCCGGCCTGGAAGACGGGGTCGTTGCAGAGGGCCAGGCCGAGCGGGATGGTGGTGGCGGGGCCGTCGATGATGAATTCGCCCAGGGCGCGGTGCAGGCGGGCGATGGCCTCGGTGCGGTCGCGGCCGTGGACGATGAGCTTGGCCACCATGCTGTCGTAGTTGGGCGGGATGCTGTAGCCGGCGTACACGGCCGAATCGACGCGGACGCCGCGGCCGCCGGGGAAGTTGATCCAGTTGATGCGGCCCGGGCAGGGGGCGAAGTTGCGGGCGGGGTCCTCGGCGTTGACGCGGAACTCGATGGCGTGGCCGCGGGATTTCACGGCCGCCGGATCGAAGGAGAGCTTGTGGCCGGCCGCGACGAGGAGCTGTTCCTTGATGAGGTCGATGCCGGTGACCTCCTCGGTCACGGGGTGCTCGACCTGGATGCGGGTGTTCATCTCCATGAAGTAGAACTCGCGGGCGTTCTCGTCGAAGAGGAACTCCACGGTGCCGGCGTTGCAGTAGTTCACGGCCCTGGCGGCCTTGATGGCGGCGTCGCCCAGGCGCTGGCGGATCTCGTCGTCGAGCGCGGGCGAGGGGCTTTCCTCCAGCAGCTTCTGGTGGCGGCGCTGGATGGAGCAGTCGCGCTCGCCCAGGTGGGCGACGTTGCCGTGCTCGTCGGCGATGATCTGCATCTCGATGTGGCGGGCGCTCTCGACGTAGCGCTCGATGTACACGCCGGCGTCGCCGAAGGCGCGCTCGGCCTCGGAGCGGGCGGTGAGGAAGGCCTTGACCACGCTGACGTCGTTGTGGGCGACGCGCATGCCCTTGCCGCCGCCGCCGGCGGTGGCCTTGATGATGACGGGGTAGCCGATCTGCTTGGCGATGGTGACGGCGTCCTGTTCGGAGGTGACCAGCCCGTCGCTGCCGGGGGTGATGGGCACGCCGGCCTTGCGCATGGTTTCGCGGGCGGTGTTCTTGTCGCCCATGCCGATGATGCTGGAGGGCCGGGGGCCGATGAACTTGATGTTGCAGTTGGCGCAGACCTCGGCGAAGTGCGCGTTCTCGGCCAGGAAGCCGTAGCCCGGGTGGATGGCGTCGACGTCGGTGATCTCGGCGGCGCTGATGATGTTGGAGATCTTGAGGTAGCTTTCCTTGGAGGGGGCCGGGCCGATGCACACCGCGTCGTCGGCGAGCTGGACGTGCATGGACTCCTTGTCGGCCTGGGAGAACACGGCGACCGTTTGAATGCCCAGCTCTTTGCAGGCACGGATGATCCGGAGGGCGATTTCGCCCCGGTTGGCGATCAGAACACGCTTGAACATCGCGGTCAGGCCTTCTCGATCTTGAACAGCACCTGGCCGAACTCGACGGTGTCGGTGTTTTCGACGCAGATCTCGCGGATGACGCCGGCCTTCTCGGCCTTGATCTCGTTCATGACCTTCATGGCCTCGATGATGCAGACCGTGGTGTCGGGGCTGACCTTGTCGCCCACCTTCACGAAGGCCTGCGCCTCGGGCGAGGAGGAGCGGTAGAACGTCCCGACCATGGGGGACTTGATGGAATCGAGGTGGTCCGCGGCGGGCTTGGAAGCGGCGGCGGGGCTGGCGGGGGCGGCGGCGGGGGCCGGCGCCGGGGCGGCGGGGGCGGGGGCGTAGGCGTGCGGTGCGACGACCGGGTGACCGCCCTGCGGGCCGCGCTTGAGGCTGATCCGCATGTCCTCGCGCTCGACTTCGAGTTCGGTGAGGTCGTTCTGACTCATCAGTTCAACAAGTCGCTTGATATCTTTGAAGTCCATCGAGGGCACCTGGCGGCATCGGGCGAACCACCATGGAACGCCCGGGGCACGCCCTATACATGAAAACCCGCCCGAGACGCAACATGGATGTGGGTCGCGCCGGGCGGGATGTGGGTGAATGTTCGTTCTGAAACTCCATCCGCCGTTCCGAAATCCAGTCCGTTGTCTGCAAGCCGACCTCCGGTGTCGCAGAGGTCAGCGGAAAACAGCCCGATCCCTCGGCCGCGGAGGTTGCGGCTGCGTGCAAACCAGGCCTCTTTTCCTGAGTTCATGAGTTCCTGATAAAACTCCATTTTCGCACTTTCGCGTGTTTCGCAATGCATTCGCTCCTCTCGGCCGCCGGATCAAGGGGTCATTTCGGCGACAGTTCCAGCACTTCGCCGGGGGCGGTTTCGAGGGTGAATCGGGCCGCAGCCGCAACCGGGACGCCTTGCACTCCGTTGCGGACCACGTTCACCGCGCGGCCGGGCCAGGGATTCTGGATGAGGCACGGGCGGCCCTTTTCGCTGACGATCCGCACGCCGGAGACGACGCCATCGTTCAAGGTGGCGGAGACGCGGAAGGCGCCGACGGCCAGGAGATCGCCGAAGCGGGCGTTCTGGTCGAGCGGCCAGCAGGGGAAGAGGCGCAGGACGCCCTCGTGCGATTGCATCAGCATCTCGTTGATGGCGAGGAACCCTCCGCAGCTCTCGATGCCGCCGCCGCCATAATAGAGCAGGCCGTTGGGGAAGGAGTGCTTGTCGCATTCGGCGCGGAGCCGGGCGAGGATCACCTTGGGGTCGTACCCGACGCGCGCGCAGGCGGTGTACCATGAGGAGAAGCCGTTGTAGTCGGCCCAGCGGTTCATGGCGTTGATCATGTTGTGGCTGATCTCGAGCAGCCTGGGGTCGCTGTCGAGCCCGATGGCCCCGGACGGAAAGATGTGCTGGATGCCGAGGGTGTTGTCGTTCCACCACGCGGTGCCCTTCTCGGAGTAGCGGAACACCGTCTTGCCGCCGCGCTCCTGCAGCGGGAATGGGCTGAGCCGGACGAGGATGTCCTGCCACGTGGCGCGGCGGTCGGCATCCAGGCCCAGCTCCTCGCTCATCGGGATCATGTTCTTGAACAGGTTGCGCAGCAGGCCGAGGGTCAGGATCGGATTGGTGTCGTTGCCGGAGCCCTCGTGGATGGAATCGTTGTGGATCACGTAGCGGCCCCCCTCCAGCTTGAGGTAATCCTCCCAGAACTCCGCCACCTCGCGCAGGAATGGGTAGCCCGTCGCCTTCAGCCAATCCCGATCCTGGGTATACTGCCAGTACCAGATGAAGTTCAGGGAAGCGTAGGCCGCGTCCGAGCGCTGGCCCAGGTCGAGGCGCGGGCTGTAGGAGCACGACGCCCACGGCCCGATGGATACGGGATAATGCACACCTTTCCATCCGCGCTCCCGGGCGAAGTCGCGCGCCTGTGGCATCCAGTCCATCACGGGCGGGAAGAACGGCCGCGCCAGGTCAGTCTGGTTGCAGCCATAGACCAGATAGAACGGGGCCTGGAAGTTGTAGTTGAGGTGGAAGTCGCCCTGCCAGTTGGGGTGGTCGGTCGTCACCCAGTTGCCCCACAACCCCGGGGCCACCTCGCCAGGGCGGCTGCACGAGGCCATGACGTAGAGCGCGGCATACCAGCGCTTCTCGATCTCCTGGTCGGGGATCTCGATGAAGGAGCGGCTCCAGAAGTCCGCCCACCACCGGCGGTGGCGGATCGTCCGCGCGGCGACACCGGCCGCGTCGAGTTCCGCCACGCGCGCCCGGGCGGCCGCGGCGAAATCGGGGTGATCGAGATCGGAGAAGATCGCCGCGGTCAGAACCACCGGGACGCCCGGCTGGAGCGTCGCGCGGAGCTCCGGGTGTCCGGCCAGCCACGCCGCCACGGCCACCTCCCGGCCCTTGACTCCGGGGGCGTCGGCCTTGCGGACGAAGAACGAGCCGGAGTCCGAACCTTTGCCGATCGCACCCACGCATTCGCCGTCCACGTACGCGGCCATGCGACCGTCCGCCAGGGTTCCCAGCACGTAGATCCAGCGCCCCTTGGGCAGCGGTGCCGCACTCTGCAGCATCACGCCGTTGACGGTCCAGCGCAGGCAGCCGTTGGAGAGGCCGAGGCTGTAGGAGCGGTTCCACTCGCCCTTGCTGACGATGTAGTTCGCCTCGGGGCTGGTGGCGTTGATCCTGATCCAGGCGCCGACGCTGACCGTGTCGGTGATCTTCGGCTCGGGCAGGACGCGCCAGGTGGATCTGCCGTCGAACATCTCCTCCCGGCCACGTTCTCCGACCGGCTTCGCGGCGAGCACGGTGTTGGTGACGACGAGGTCCGCCATCCCGCCGTCGAAGTACCAGCGCCCTCCCCCGTGCTGTTCGCGCCCGACCTGCAAGGGCGCTCCGGGCTGCGGCTGCGAGGGCGCGGAGGGCGATTCGCCGCGCGCCAGCGTCGCGGACAGCGTGGCGGGTCCGCCGGTGGAGGTGATCTCGACAAAGAGCAGATTCTCGGTGGCGTCGACCCACGAGCGGGTCTGCACGGTGAGCGCGTCCTTGGTGAAGGTGCCGCGCACCTCGGCCTTCGCCAAATCCTGTTCCTGGCGGTACGACGCGCCGCGCAGCCCGGGGATTTCCAGCTCGATCCGCCCGACGGTGATGATTTTTGCCTGGCCGGGTGTGTTCGTCCAAAAATCGTTCTTGCCGATGTGGAAGCGCTGCGCCTCCGGCGGTCCGGCAAGGACCACGCCGACGTCGCCGTTGCCCAGCAGCGGACCGTCCGGCATGCCGCGCGTGGGCACGTTGCGCGGCGGCGCGGTGAAGACGAAGGTGTGCTCCCGCGCGGGGGTGGCGGGGGCGAGCAGGACGGCGGCCAGGGGCAGGAGGCGAAGCGCGGAGGTGTTCATGGGGTCTTCCTGTTGGTTGGATCGGTGTCCGGACCGGCGCCGAACGCGGGATGGACCAGGACGGGGTTGGCGTGGAGGGCGGCTTCTCGCAGCATCCGGGCGGGGTCGAACTCCGCGTGGGTCAGCAGCCCGTAGCGCAGGCGGACGGGCCCCGGCTGCGCGAGCGGGAAATTGGTGTTCCAGTAGTTGTTGAGCGGCCAGGCCAGCAGCAGCGGGTGCTCATCGCGCGGGACGGCGTCGGGCGGGGGACCGAAATGGAATCCGCCGGCCATCGCCATGGGGGCGTCGGGGCAGAGGAGCGTCGCCCGCCGCCGCCGCCGTGCAGGGAAACGAACGACTCGGCGGTGAACCAGCCGCGGCTGGCGCCAGGCAACTGTTCCGCGTCCAGCTCCACCGGCAGGCCGGCGGTGTCGAAGTGGCAGCGCCATCCCGCAGGCAGGTTGAGCGGCGTCGCGAAGTAAATTCCCTCGGGCGCGGTGCAGGCCTGCTTGTCGAGGTCGACGACCACGCCGATCACCGGCGTGTCGGAGCGCAGGGTGACGCGCACGCGCAGGAGGCGCAGCCAGGGGCCTCGAAACACCGGTCGAGCGTGATGGAGCCGACGGTGCGGGTGACGGTGCATTCGGTGACGCGGGTGGCGCGCTCGCGGACCGCCCGCCACGGCTTCCAGCAGGAGAGGTCGAATTTCTCGCGCTCCAGGTCGCGCTCGTAATAGGCCTCGCGGCGCGCGTCATACAGGGCGTCGGGACGCTCCCGGACAAAATCGAACAGGCTGAATTCCGTCCCTTCCGGCAGCACCGGCCAGCCCAGCTCCAGATCGACCAGTTGCAGGATGCGCCCGGTCGCCGGGTCGTAGGTGAGTTCGTGCCGGGGCGAGACGATCCGGGCGTCGCCCTTGCGGGCGGTTTCCAGGCGCACGTTGTTGAAGGCACGGACCTGCACCGGGGTGCGCGGTCCTCGTGCAGCAGGCGCGGATCGCCGGGTGCCTGCGGCAGGTCCGCAAGGGGCAGCCGCAGCACGCCCCCGGCCGGCAGGTCCACCGGCCCGAAGGTCCGGCAGCCCTGGTCGCGGGGAGGCAGGAAGCGTTCGCAGCGCAGCCGCGGCCCCGGCCGGTACCAGGCGTCCGGGATGTCCACCAACACCCGCCGCGGTGAGGGCGCGGGGTTGACCAGCAGGACGTGGTCGGGCGGGCCGTCCGACTGCGCCGGATTGGCGGCGGGCCTCCAGGGCATCGACGAGCACATACGACGCGAGTTCGCCGGCCTCGACCGCGGTGGCGGCCTTCAGCGTGTCCTGCACCAGCGCGGCCTCCACGCCGGGCGCGGTGTCCCAGTAGCTCCAGGTGTGCTCGTCGAACAGGTCGAGAAGATCCAGCGCCCGCTCCTCGGCGCGGTGGACGGCGACCGGGCGCTCCGCCGCGGCCAGCGTCCGGGCGGCGTTCAACGCCCGCTTGGCGGAGCGGGAGCGGGCGACGGAGGCGGCCGTGCTCGCGCAGCCGAAGTTCCAGTAATCGGTCCAGTCCCCCGACAGCAGCGGCAGGTGGTCCGCCGGAATCCGGTGGATGCGGTCGCTCAACTCCTCCGGGGTGACATACCGGATGCGGGGCTGGAGACCAGTCTCGTTCCACTGGCGGATCAGCCGGGCGACCGGCAGGTTCGGCGGCGAGTTGTCCCACATTTCGGGCGAGGCCGTGGTGGTGAGGTAGAGGAAGTCGTGCGGATAGCCCGGACGATTCCGGGTGCCGCAGGTATTCGTCCAGTCCGCGGCGCATCGCGTCCAGCGAGCGCTCCCAGGTCAGCAGGATCTGGTCGAACATGGTGTAGTGGTTGCCGTTCATCACCCGCAGTTCGCGACCGGAGGGCGCGCGCCAGCGGAAGACGCCGTGGGCCGGCAGGGGCACGGTGCCGCCGAGGTGCCGGTTGACCGCCATGACGAAGAGATCGACGCCGTGGTCGAGCAGCAGGTCCGCCAGGGGCCAGGGCACGCCGTTGATGTCGTGCTGGAACGCGGCGCGAACGGGGGTGCCGAGCTTTCCGCGCAGCGCGAGGGCCGGGGCGAGCTGGCGTGCGAGCTGGTCGCGGCTGTTCAGGGGCGTGATGTTGCAGCGCATGGCGCCGATGGCGATCCGCCCGGATACCGCGTGGCCGCGGAAGCGCTCCACCTGCGCGCCGGATGCGCTTTCCAGCCATTTCAAAACGGGCGCGGTGACCTCGCAGGTCCATTTGGGGCGCGAGCCGTCGTCGGGCCAGTCCGTCGTGCCGTCGAGGAGATCCAGGGCGAGATCGATGTACTCCCGGTGCATCTCCATCGCCACCGGCTGAGAATGCGTGTAGCCGATGTCGAGGTGGCTGTGGTGAAGGACGAGGATTTCCCGAATGGCCGGCATGTCATTCCTCCGGAAGCTGCTTGAACCAGGTGAAGTAGAGCGCCACCGCGCAGACCGTGAAGGTCGCGAACGCGATCGCCGCGTCGGCGAACCAGCGGCCGATCGCATAGACGGGGGTCATGTAGAGCGAATAGGAGGCGATCATGCCCAGGATGATGTTGATCGGGATGTACCGGAGCTTCAACGGCACGTTGGCCGGCTCGCTGGAATTCATCGCCCGTTCGCGCACACCACCCCAGAATCCGAACGGGCGTACGCGGCGGTAGAAGCGGTCGATATGGGCGGGATCCACGGGGGCGGTGAGCAGGGACACGACGACGGAGGTGGCGAGGGAGAGCGCCAGGATGGCGTAGGTGAACCAGGCGTCGGGGATGTTCTGGACCCAGGCGTCCTTGGCCGCGAACTGCTTGCTGAGCATGACCAGCGCGGGGAGGAACCCCACGACGCTGCCCGCCGCGTAGCCCCAGCCGTTCATGCGGCCCCAATACCAGCGCAGCGCCAGCGGGACGACGATGCAGGTGATCAGCCCGCCCAGCATCCACGACCACACGCCGTTGAGCGAGCTGTACTCGGTGAAGACGTATCCGCAACCCATGGCCGCGGCGACGATCGAGAGGGTCGCAGCGTAACTCGCGGCCATGCTCCCCGGCGCGTCTTCGCGGTCGCCATTGAACAGCGGCTGCCAGATGTCGTGCACCACGATCGACGCGGAGGCGTTCACCTCCGAGCTGAAGGTGGACATGTACGCGGCCGCGAGCGTCGCCACCACCAGCCCGCGCATCCCGGGACCGAGCAGGCCCGAGGCGGTGAAGAGCGGGAACACCGCGTCGGGATCGCTGTACACCACACCGCCGCCCATCACCTTGACCACCTCCACCGTCTGCTCCCGGAACAGGGTGAACGCCAGAAAGGCGAGGCCCGCGGTGACCACCCAGCGGGGGATGGCGATGGCCTGCCACAGCGCGGCCTGCCACGCGGCCTGCTTCGCGTTCTTCGCGGCCAGGTACCGCTGTTCGCCGTAACGGCCGCCGGCGCCGCCGAAGCAGCCGATGATGCCCACCACCGACCAGGCCAGCGCCGCGCCGGCAAAATCATTCCAGTCCCGGTACGTCGAGTCGATGAATCGCCCCAGCGAGGGCTTGGGCCGGTAGGACAGGGATTTCCACCCGGCCAGGGTCACCGCCTGCGGAGGTTCCGCGCTCAGTCCGGGCTTCTCCGCGAGGTGCTTCGTGAGGGTGTTCTTCTCCTCCGCGATGATCTGGAGTTCCGCGGGTGACGTCGTCCGGGCCGCCAGCGTGTCCAGGGCCTCGAGTTTCTGGACGATCGTGAGCGACCGGCTGGGTATCGCCGCCTCCAGTTCGGGGCCCGTATAGTTGCGCACGCAGATGAACCCGATGACGAACGACACCACCACCAGCAGCAGATTCTGGATGAAGTCGGTCAGCACCACCCCGCGGAATCCCCCGAAGAGCACGTACAGGCCGGTCGAGCCCAGCAGCAGCATCGCCGAGAGGTGGCCGGGAAACCCGAAGACCACCGCGAACTTGTGCAGCACCACGTACGACATGCAGAGCGACATCACGCTGAACATGGCGATCAGGATCGCGAACCCCACGCGGGCCGCCTTCGCGCCGGTGTCGGTGCCGAAGCGGACGGTGTTCAGGTCGGCCGCGGTCATCGCGCCGGTGCGGCGGATCCAGATCGCCGAGAAGGCCATGAGCACCACCGGGTTCGGCATCCACCAGACCAGGGTCGAGTACCAGGAGGTCATGCCCAGCACCATGAGCATCGAAATGTTCCAGACGGTGCCGTCGACCGAATAGTTCGTGGCCGACCCGGAGCAGGCCAGCATCCACCACTTTTCCCGGTTCTCGCCCAGGAAATAGGAACGCAGCCCCCCGGCCGACTCCCGCGTGAACCAGAATCCGGCCGTGATCGTGACCAGGAAGTAGGCCAGCAGCACGACGATGTCCCAGAAATGAAGTTGCATGGTGTCCCCGTTTCGGTGCGCGGACGCCCGCGGCGGGCGTCATGGACCGGCATAATCCCCCGGGAACGTCTTGCACACAAGGGTTCAACTGTGCAGGTTATGCGACAAAACGTGCAACCCCCCTCCATGAAACGCCGGGTCCTCGTCGCGCTGGGCTGGAACGCGCCCCGCGTGCTCCTCGCCATCGGCCAGCACGCCCGCGCCTCCGGCTGGCATCTGGAAACCCGCCAGTTCTTCACCGAGACGGTGCCCGCGCGGTGGCGGGGCGACGGCATGATCGTCTCCAATCCCCAGCGCGCCGACCTGCTGGCCTTCATCCGGCGGCAGACGCCCCGGCAGCCCACGGTGCTGATCGGCGGCAACCAGCCCGGCATCCGGGCGGCGCAGGTGACCGAGGACAATCTCGCCGCCGGACGCCTGGCGGCGCTGCATTTCATCGAACGGGGGCACCGGCGCTTCGCCTGGATCACCGCGTATGGCGGCCCGGTGTCCACCGACCGCGCGCGCGGCTTCATGCAGACAGTCGGGGCGGCCGGGTTCGCCTGCGCCAATCTGGCGTACCCGAACGGCCGCGGAAGTCTCGCGGACTGGCTCGCCACGGAGCTGCGGCGGCTGACACGCCCGACGGCCTGCTACGTGCTCGACGACCAGCTCGCCGCGGATGTCATCGAGACCGCCCTCGGGCTCGGATGGCGGGTTCCCGAAGACCTCGCCGTCATGGGCACCGGCAACATCGAGATCGCCTGCGAATGCTCGCTGGTGCCGATCTCCAGCGTGGAACTCGACGAGGAGGAGATCGGCCGCCGCGCCTGCGCGCTGCTCGACCGCCTGATGTCGGGTCGCAAGCCGCCGAAAGCCGCCATCGTGATCCCGCCGCGCGGCGGGGTGGTCCGCCGCAGCTCCGACTGGCTTGCCCTGACCGCCCCCACCCTCCGCCGTGCGGTGGACTTCATCCACGCGGGCCTGCACCGCCCGTTCAGCCTGGAGGAGGCCGCCACCGCCGCGGGTGTCTCGCGCCGGACCCTCTATCACCTGTTCCGCCGCGAACTGCGCCGCACCCCCGCGGAATTCGTCCTGCAAGCACGGCTGGCGCGGGCGCGCGACCTGCTGTCCGATCCCGCCCGGCGGATCGCCGAAACCGCCGGCCTGTGCGGATTCGGCTCCCCCCGGACCCTGACGCGGGTCTTCCTCCGGCACGAGGGCGTGACCCCGCGCGCCTGGCGGGCGGGGGGCGGATTCAAATCATGAAACCGCGCGAACCATCCTGACCGGGATGCGGGCGAATCCCCCGGCCGGGAAAGACGCCGGCTCCGGCGGTTGTCCGGGGATCATCTCGATGCCGGCGGTGTGCGCCAGCAATTCCTCCGCCAGCACCCGCAATTCCAGGCGGGCAAGCGGCGCTCCGGGGCAGACGTGGACCCCGGCGCCATAGAGCAGGTTCCGGCCCGGGTCGCGATCCCACCGAAAGCACAGCGGATCCGCAAAGGCCCGGCCGTCCCGGTTTGCGGGCACCCAGGCGATCATGACCCGCTCGCCCGGACCGATCTCCCGGCCGCCCATCGTTACCGCACGGGTGGTGATGCGCCGGTTGGTGAGCAGCGGGCCGCGGATGCGGAGGATCTCGTCGATCGCGTAGGGCAGGCGCGCGGGATCGCGCCGCAGGACGCCCTGCAGATCCGGATGTTCGGCGAAATAGTGCGCGAGAATGCCGACGGCCGCGGAGATCGTGCCGATCTCCCCCGCGGTCCAGTTGCGCAGGATGCTGACGATTTCCCCGTCGTGGAGCCGCCGGCCGTCCACCTCCTCGAACAGGAGGCGTGTGGTCAGGTCATGGGACGGGCCGCGCTGCTCCGCCCGCCGGGTTTGGAGCAGTCGGGCGATCATCTCCTGAAAGGCGGAGGCGTTCCGGGCCAGCGCATCCCGATCCGAATCGCGGATCGCCTTCTGATTGCTGGCCGCCCAGGCGAGCAGGGCGTCCTCCATGTGCGGGGGCCAGCCGAGAAACGCGCATTGCACCCGCGCCGCATACGGTTCCGCAACCGTCGCCATGAGATCCACCCGCGCATCTCCCGCCGTTGCGCTCCGGATCAGCGCGGCGGCGATCCCGCGACACGCCGGTTCGAAGGCGGAGACCAGATCCCCGGTGAAGTAGCGTTCAATGATCCGGCGGTAGGGCGTGTGCCCGGGGGGATCCATGCTGTTCGGGATCGAGACGTGGTTCGACACGCGGTTGCTGAACGTCTGGTGATCCAGCAGGGCGCGCTCAACATCGGCATGCCGCGCGAGGGTCCAGCCGTGCGCTTCGTCGCGGGCGACCGGACAGCGCTCGCGCTGGAAGTCACAGGCGGCGTACAAAACGGATTCCGGTGCGCGCGCAGCGCCCGTTTCGTTCCCGTCGTTTTCACTCATGGCTCCCCCCTCGCCCCTCCCGGCGAATCATCTTTCTGTTTCTTGAGCTCCTTGACGTACGGATTCCGCCAACCATTCAACTTCAGGCCTTCCAATCCTCCCGGGCAACGCGGCTGCGCAGGGCGTTGGCGGCGTCGTCGCCTGTGAAGGATTCGGTCGCGGGGTCCCAGGCGAGCTTGCGCCCGAGTTCGATGGAGATGTTGCCGAGGTGCAGGAGGGTGCTCAGCCGCTGCCCCGCCTCCGCCGTGTAGGTGGTGGGGGCGCGCGAGGCGACGCAGTCGAGGAAGTTGCGGTGCTCGCCGGCGGGACGCGGCCAGATCTTGTCCTGCTCGGGCGGAATGGCGATGCGCAGCAACCCGGGGTCGCTCGCCTTCAGGCCGCCCAGCCAGCCATCGTTGCCGATCCAGCCCTTGTCGCCCTCGAAGCGGAGCATGACCCCGCCCGACTTTGCGAGCAGCTCGACCCCGTTGGCGTAGCGGTAGGTCACCTCGAACTCGACCGGCATCGTCGCGAGCGAGTTTTGCGCGTAGGTCCCCTTCCCTTCCACCGCCACCGGCCCCGACGCCTCGGCGAAGTTGGCCACCTGCGCGGTGTCCAGCAGGTGCGCGCCCCAGTCGGTCAGCATGCCGCCGGAGTAGTCGCGGATCTGCCGCCAGTACTCGTGATGCGTCCGGTTCGGCGTGAAGGGGTGGAAGGGCGCGGGCCCCAGCCACATCTTGTAGTCGAGATCGTCGGGCGCCGGCGCGGGCTCCTCCTTCGGGAAGGGCTTGCCGGACGGCACGCCCGCGGTGATGCGCCGCAGGTCGCCGACCGCGCCGTTGCGCACCAGTTGCGCGAGCTTGTGGTAGTGCGAAGTGGAGCGGTCCTCCAGGCCGACCTGGTAGACGGCCTTTTTCGCCGCGACCTTCTCCACCAGCGCGCGACCCTCCGCGATGGTCAGCGTGGGCTTCTCGCACATCACGTCCTTGCCCGCGTCGAGGGCCATCATGGCGATGGGCACGTGCCAGTGGTCCGGGGTCGAGATGCACACCGCGTCGATCCCCGGGTCGGCCAGCAGCTCGCGGAAGTCGGCGTATTCCCGGCACCCCTTGCCGCCGTACTTCGCGTCCACCGTCTCCCGCGCCTTCCGCCGCCGGCTGGCGAACACGTCGCAGACCGCCACGATCTGCGCGTCGTCGTGTTGCAGGAAATTGGCGAGGTTGTAGCCCAGCCCGTGGACGCCCAGGCCGATGAAGCCCATCGTGACGCGCCGCGACGGCGCGACCGTCCCGTCCGCGCCCAGGACGCGCGGGGACACGATCAGCGGCGCGGCGCCCGCGAGCAGCGTGAGGGCGGATCGGCGGGACATCGGGGTGGTCGGACGGGTCATGGAGGGCTCCGGCATGGGTTTCCCATTGGACCGGCGCGGCCGGGGTTTATTCAGGGGGCGGCCTGGGGCGGTGCAGGGGAGCCGGAGATTGAATTCGGTTTTCTCTCACTAAGGCACGGAGGCACGGAGAAGTTGTTGACCGCGCCAATGCCTCCGCCCGAAACATGGCTTCAGAGTCTTGGGCGCATCGTATGTATGAACCAATCTTCCTTCGAGCCCGGAAGCCACCAGATGCCGGGCTGGTGCCCGGCGAACCCAGGCAACCCGAGCTCCGGCCACGGAGCTTGCGGCTGCGGCCAAAACGTGCGCCCAATCGCCTGATTTGCGGTGACCGGAACCCGCCTGCGAAAACCGTTCCGGCGACCGGAATGCCGGCGTATCGCCGCAGGGGATTTTGGACAGGATGGACAGGATCAAACAGGATGGACAGGATTCATCCCTCGTGTGGATCTAGGGAAAAGAACGACAGCCCCGAGCTGGTCGACCGCCCGTCTAGCCGTGGGAGTTTGCTCGAGTACTTTGTTGTACGCATTTTCAACAATCACAACATGTCAGGAGGAGCCTGAACGCCGCCGTGCAGTATATCCTTAGGAATCTGAAGGGCTGACGCACTGCTCATGGCGTGGAATGTCTGCAAATGCCAGGTCATGTGCGTGACGTAACGTTTGACAAGGGAATTGTACTCATCGCATGGCACGTCGCCCGGCGACTTCTCCATCTGCGAGGCAATTCGAGATACAAATACGGGAATGACCTTCAGGTTTCCACCGATGAACAGGGCCACGATGTTGTTGACCAAGCACACCAGCGCGTATTGAGGATCGTTTCGTCTGTATGCGCGAAAAGGCACGACCCCGTCGGCGTTGAGACGCTGGTGGAATCTCTCAATAATTGCCTGACTTTGTTCGCGAGTCATTTCCATGAAATCTCATTCGGACGCACACCCACCACTGATTGCACCCGCATACATACCACTCCGGGACTGGGTAGGCAGGTCCAAGAGGGCGGGTGAAGTTTGGGCGGTCATACCGGCATCCTACGGCGCGGATGTGTTCGCTGTCCACCGGTATTCGCGACGGGTTGGCCGCGGTCGTAATGGACGCCTCAGCCCCTGCGGCACAGGGCTGCGACCCCGCCGGGGTCGGGGCGTTTGAGACGCGGATCCGGGGGTGTCGCTTTCGCTCAACCCCCGGCTACAGGCTGGCATCCCTGCGGGATGAGGAGGTCAGGCGGGGTCGGAGGGTGCTGGGACCCTACCCCCCTGTCTCCTGTCGCCCGAGTTCCTGATGCCTGCGCTCCCGCCGCCCTTCCCCGCTCAATGCGTGACCGCCGCCTTCAAGTACACCGGTCCGGGGATGGCGGAGGGCACCAGGGTGGACTGGACCCCGTCGGTCAGGCAGGGAAGCTCGGGGTCGAGAGGCGTCCAGGTGGTCAGGTCGGGGCTGGACCAGATCCGGTAGGTGCGGCCGGCGACACCGGGCCAGGTCAGGGTGACGCCGCCGGACGCGGAGGGTTCGGTCGAGAGGATGGCAAACACGGAGGAATCGGACCGGGGATCGGTCCCGGCGATGAACTCGTCGGCGTTGGATTGCAGGTCGCCGTCCTCGTCGCCGGCGGAGTCGTTGACGCCGATGATCAGGGCGTGCAGCCGCTCCCAGGCGTCGTCCATGCCGTCCCCGTCGCTGTCCGCGGGCACCGTGAGGGTGAAGGCGGCGCTGGTGGTGGCCGCGAGCGAGTCGGTCAGGCGCACGGTGAAGTGGAAGGTCCCGGATTCCTCCGGCGTGCCGTCCAGCCGGCCGCCGGCGAGGGTGACGCCGCCGGGCAGGTCGCCGCTCTCCAGCTCCCAGGCATAGGCCGGCGCGCCGCCGACGCCGACCCAGTCGAACGAATACGCCGCGCCGACGACGCCGTCCGGCAGGGGTGACCGGCTCCAGACCGCCAGCGCGGTGTACAGGCCGGAGTTCAGCGCGCCCGGGGTGGGCGCGGCGGAATTCCAATTGTCAGCGGTGTTGCCGATGAGCGAACGGCTGACGCGCTGGAGCGAGGCCCCGGTGCCGTCGGCCGCGACCGGCCACGGGGCGAGGTCGCGGTACTCGGCCTTGTCGACATTGACCTGGACATGCGCCGGCCCGGTGGCGTCCGGCCGGGACAGCTCGATGCGCATCGTGCTGTTGGCCAGGTTGGGGGTGAAGGGGCCGGCGAGCGGGGTCCCGGCGGACAGGCCGTAGGCGGCGAGGAACGAGGTCCGGGAGGCGGGGTCGGCGACGGGATCGAAATGGACCACCACCAGATAGCCGAACGCGGGCAGCACCGTGCCGCTGGCGAAGGTGAAGTCGACATCGCCCTTCAAGCGCCAGCCGCCGAGGTCCACGGCGGCGTTGGACGGGTTGTGCAGCTCGATGAATTCGGTGCCGGTGACGTCCACCGCCCCCGCGCCGTCAACGGGGTGGTACATGATCTCGTTGAGGATGACCGGCGTGGTGACGGGGCTGGCGTTGGCGGCGGAGGGGGTGGCGGAGGTCTGCGGCCAGAACTCGGCGCCGCCCTTGCCGTTGGGCAGGCCCGTGGCGGCGACGCGGCCGAAACTGACTCCGCCCGCGGACGCGCCGAACGACACCTGCGAGCGGTATCCGGTGAGCCGGGCCGAACCGTCCACGGCCGCGAGACAAACCTCGTCGCCGCCGGAGCTGAGGCTGAAGGGGACCGTTCCCGCGCCGAATTCCGCATAGGTGAAGAGCACGGTTCCTCCGGCGGGCACCACCGTGCCGGCGGGGATCTGGTATTTTTGCGGCGCGACCACGTCGTCGCTCAGCCACCACCCGCCGACGTCGACCGGGGCGGCGCCGGGATTCGCGAGTTCGATCCAGTCCGGGCCGCCATCATCGGGCCGGGCCAGCGCTTCCTGCACGACCACCGGGGCGGGCAGCCAGTTGGGTTTTTCCGGCGAGGCCGTGGTCGCGAAGGCCGCGATGGTGACGCCGCCGTCGGGCAGACGGCCCTGCGACACATCGGCAGTCTGGGTGCTGAAATTGACCTGGTCGAGGGTCGTGGTCCCGTTGGCGGCGGTGAGCACGAGATTGTCGCCGGAGGCCGAGAGCTTGAAGTTGCAGTCGTTGCCGCCGGCGCCGGAGCCGTTGGCGTCGAACTTCGTGAACACGCCCGCGCCGATGAACGAGAGGTCGGGAATGCGGGTGATCGCGGGCGTGGCCGGAGTGTCGGACAGGTAGAGTCCGGCGAGCGCGACGGGGTCGGCGCCGGAGTTGTACAACTCGAACCAGTCGTCGCCGTAGGCGGGGGCGGCCATCCACTCGTTGATGCGCAGGGTGGCGCTGGTACCGAGGGCGCGAGCGGCGTTGGCCAGCCCGGGCGACGGGATGTTGGCGGCCCAGGAGCCGGTACCGTTGACGATGCGGCCGATGGAAACGTCGCGGGCCTGCGGGCCGAAGGTGACGCTGTCGAGCAGGGTTGCGCCGCTCATCATGAGGACCGTCTGTCCGCCGGCGCCGAGGCTGAAGCCGGTGTGGAGTCCGGGGGCGGCGGCGTCCTTGTCGCACCAGACCAGGAGATGCGCGCCGGCGGCCAGCGCGTTGCCGGCCGGGAAGGTGAATTTGGCGGGGACGGCGACGTCGTCGGTGAGGGTCACGCCGGTGAGGTCGTAGGCGGTGGCGCCGTTGTTGCGGATTTCGATGTAGTCGGGCCAGTCGCCGGCATTTTCGACGGTGCTCCCGTTGTCGGCGAGGATCTCGTTGAGCACGAGGGTCCCGGCGGAGGTCGAGGCGGCCCCCCAGGTGAAGGCGGTTTCGGCGGAGAGGATGGAGGCGTGGCCGTCGGCGTCGAGGTGGGAGGCGTGCCAGTAGTAAGTTTTGCCGTAGGTGAGGAAATCGTACGGCACGGGCAGGCTGGTGAGCGCGGTGGTCGAGGTGGAACGGTAGACCGGCTCCTCGTAGTTGCCGTCGGAGGAGCGGATTTCCCAACGGGTGGACAGGTGGGTTTTGGCGGAGGGATGGGAGTAGGCGGAGGTGGTCAGGGAAGCTCCGGCGAGGATGGTGCCGCCGGCGGAGGGGGAGCTGTTGGAGGGCCGCGCCGGCTTGGTGTAGGTGCCGAGGGCGAGCTGGGTGTTGACCTGGGCCTGCCGGACCAGCGCGAAGGTGTAGGGTTTCGAGGTGGTGGCGAACCCCATGGCGAGCAGATTGGCGGGATCGCAGAAGGAGTTGTTGATTTCCCAGAGGCGCTGCTTGTACTCGGTGCGGAAGCATTTGTAGAAGGTGTCCTTCCACCAGTTCACGCCGTCGAACACGGTGGTGGCGCCGTATTCGCCGCCGTAGATGGTCTGGGTGTAGCTGCCCCCGCCCCCGGGGCCGCCGCCGCCGGACGAGGACATGACGCCGTCGTAGTCCCAGCCGAGGCGTGACCACTTGCCACTGGCGCGACGCCAGAAGAAGTGGTTCTGCTTCCCGTCGTCCCAGATGCTCATCCACTCCAGCAGGGCCATGGAGGTGAGCGTGGCGTCCATGTCGTAGTTGGTGTTGAACCACGCCTTGGCGCTGGCCAGTTTGGTGGAGTCACTTGAGAAATTGTGCGTCGCCGGCGTGTCGCCGCGGGCGGTCCACATGCCCTCGTGCATCTCGCGCATGGGGCGGGGGCCCTTCCACGCGTTGTTCTGGAGTGAAAACGTCCACTCATAGCGCTGGAGCTGCGTCCAGTTCGCATTGGCGATCAAGGGGGCGAGGTCGCCGCAGGTGTAGGGTCCCTCCAGGCTGGACTGGGAGGCGTCGCGGTTGCCGACGTTCTTGTAAAGCTCGCCGGTGGTTTCGACGAGGCCCGCGGGGTCGAGCTGGTGTTGCAGCCGGTGGTAGTCATCCAGCATCTCCTCGTTGTACTCGCCCTGCTCCAGCTTGGTGGCGACGGCGTTGCTGTTGAGGTACCAGGACACGAAGCGGGTCTGCGAGGCGGGCAGGCCGATCAGGCGGTTGAGCCGGGTCGCCTCGTCGAACTCGGCGGCATGCGGGGTGATGAACCAGGAGGTTTTTCCCCGGAACGGTTGCGTCTCCGGAAAATGGATCTTGAAGGAATTCTGCGCCACGGAGGTGGCGTATCCGGACCGGTGGTAACGGCTGCCGTGGAAGCGCATCCGCACATCGTAGAGCACGCCGTTGCAGGAGAACACGGCCGGCACCGTGCCGTCCCATTGGGGCGCCGACGCCGCCACCCACGGCACCGACCGGGGCAGCCCGCTCGCGCTGGCGGCGGTGACGCGCGCCGGGGTCTGGGTGGCGTTGGTGGTGATGGTGGCGAGGTTCGCGGTGGAGATCAGCGCATCGTAGACGGGATTGGTCGAGGTCCGCCCCGAGGACGGATAGACGAAGTAGCCATGCCAGGCCTGGACCGCGTTGGACGCGCCCACCGCGGCGATGGCGGGGTCGTCGGCGCGCGGCGAAACCACCTCCGACCCGTCCCCCCGGTTGGCGAGAAAACGGTAGCGGACGATGCTGCGGGCCGCCTGGCCGGGGATGGACGCGGAGTAACCGCCGCCGCCCAGATCGGTCATCGCCGTGGTCGTGTGCGTCTCCGTCGTGGAGTTCACGTCGTCGACGAACCACTCGAGCTGCACGCCGGAAAGGCTGGTGGTGGCGGAGAAGGTGCAGCGCACCGTGACCGCGGCGGAAGCGAGCACCAGGGTCGCGCCGTCGCCGGTCTGGGCGTGGGACTTGGAAACGACCACCGGCTTCGGGACGGCGCGGGTCACCGCCTGCGCGGCCCCCGGGGTGGGTCCGGGCGACAGGGGCGAGGCCAGCCAGTTGGCGGGATCGCTGGAACCCGCCGACACGCTCACGCGCTGCAGCGAGCGCCCCTTGTACTGGCTGGCGGCGGAGTCGAGTCCGGTGAAGCGGTCCTGGGCGCCGAGGGCGTTGGCCGACATGGCCCAGGGGAATTCCGAGGAATACGTCACCGAGTCCACCGTGACGCCCCCGGCATCCCGCAGGCGGATGCTGTCGCCGCTGTTGGCCAGCTTGCCCGCGTAGGGGCCCAGCACCCCGGTTATGGAGTAAACCGCCTGCAGCCGGGCCGGTTTTTCGCGACCACCTTGTATCCGCCCGCCGCCAAGGTCGTGCCGGCCGGAAAGGTGAAGTCCGCCCCGCCGGACAGCGTCCAGCCGGCCAGATCGACCGCGAGGCGCCGGCGTTCTGGATCTCGATGAACTCATGCACGTCCTCGGAAAGGTCGAGCACCGGGTTGTAGGTGGTGGTGCCGTCAAAGGCCGGCTCTTCGACCGGATGGTAGTGGATCTCGGAAATCACCACTTGCGCCCGCGCGCCGGCAAGCCCCGCCGTCAGCAGGGCCGGAGCAGGCAACGGATGGAGTCCTTGATTTTCATGGAAAATCCTTCGCTTGAAAACCCCGCCGGGAACGCGGATGGGCAAAGAATACGCCTGCCTTGTCAGGAATGCGCCTGAATCCGGGGGGAAAATTGTCAGGAAATGGTAAAAGTTCGGGTCATGCAACCCCGGCCCCGATATGGTAGCGACCGCATGGAAATGAAACCGCCACCCCCATCCGGGCCGGTCAGAGCGCGGGCCGGGTTCCGCATTCTCGTTATCGATGACGACGAGGACCTGTGCCAGTTGACCGCCGACTATCTCGAGCCGCTCGGATTTGACGTGCAGTCCGAGCAGTCCGGCGAAACCGGGGCGGCCCGGGCGGCGGCCGAGCCCTGGCATGCCGTCATCCTGGATGTCATGCTGCCGGACATCGACGGCTTCGAGGTCCTGCGGCGCATCCGCCGGGCGAGCAAGGTGCCGGTGTTGATGCTCACGGGGCGGGGCGAGGAAGTCGACCGGGTGGTGGACTCGAGCTGGGAGCGGACGACTACCTGCCCAAGACCTTCTCCTCCCGCGAACTGCTGGCGCGCCTCCGCGCCCTGCTGCGCCGGGCGGGATGGACCGCGGAGGAGCGGGCGGCGGAACCTCTCCGCGAGGTGGTCGCCGGCCCGCTGCGCATCCACCCGGACACCCGCTCGGCGGCGCTGGGCGACCATCCCCTCGCCCTGACGCCCACCGAGTTCGACCTGCTCCTGGCCCTCGCGCGCGGCAAGGGCCGGGTCCGGTCCCGCGACCAGTTGTACGAGGATCTCCGCGGCGGGGAATGGGAGGCCTTCGACCGCGCCATCGACATGCACGTCTCGGTGCTCCGCAAAAAGCTGGGCGACGACCCCAAGTCCCCGCGCTTCATCAAGACCATCCGGGGAGTCGGCTACATGCTCTCCCCGCCGGACCCCGGGACATGAACGTGCGCGTGCCCCTCTACGGCCGGCTTCTGCTCTGGTTCATGGTGAACCTGCTGCTGATGCTCGCCCTGGCCGCGTGGTTCGCCAGCCGGAACTTCCAGCCGGCGCTCGACTGGCTGGCCGCGGGGCCCGCCCGGCAGCGCCTCGTGGCCATGGGAGAGGTCATCTCGCAGGAATTGCGCGACGAGCCCGCGGACGGATGGTCCGGCCGCCTCGCGCGATACGACGCCGCCCATCACTGCACGTTCGGCCTCTTCCGCGGCGACGGTACGCAGGTTGCGGGGGCGCCCCGGAAACTTCCGCCCCCGCTGGTGGAAAAACTCGGGGCGTCCTCCGGCCCGCCGGACCGCCCGCGCATGCCCGCCCGGCCGCACCGGCCTCCCTCCAGGCCCGGAGGCCCGGGTCCGTTTGGAGAGGACCCGCCCTGGGATCCTTTCGAGGGGGAACCCGGCGACCCGCCGCCGCCACCGGGAATCGCGGGGAGGCCCGACCCCGCCGCATGGCTCTTCATGTGCCGCACCACCGACCCGACCCGCTACTGGGCGGGCGTCCGGGTCTCCCCCAATTTCGGACGGCCGGGGGAAACGGGCCCCCTGGTCCTCCTGATCGCCTGCGACAACATCACCGGGGGCGGCCTGTTCTTCGACCCGCAACCATGGATCCTCTTCGGCGCGGTGTCGCTCCTCCTTTCCGCGCTGGTGTGGATGCCCTTTGCCGGCAGCATCTCCCGGTCGATCCGGAGGGTGAACGCGGCCGCCCGCGAAATCGCCCGCGGCCGCTTCGACGTGCGCGTCCCGGACCGGCGGCGCGACGAACTGGGAGAACTCGGCGGCTCGGTCAACTCCATGGCGGAACAACTCGGCCGGTACGTCGAACGCCAGCGGCACCTCACCTCGGACGTCGCCCACGAACTCTGCTCGCCCATCGCGCGCATGCAACGGGCGCTGGGCGTGGTGGAACAGCGGGGCGCGCCCGGCCAGGAACCCTATCTGGCGAAACTCGACGGCGAGCTGCAGCACATGGCCCGGCTGGTGGAGGAGGTGCTGTCCCTCTCACGCGAGGAGAGCATCGACTCCCGGATTCAAGCGACCGAGTTCAGCCTCGCCGAGCTGGTGGAGGAGGTCGTCGCCCGCGAGGCCGGGGAGGCCGGAGTGACGGCGGACATTCCCGCGGATCTGCGCGTGACCGCGATCCGGGAAGCCGTGGAACGGGCCGTCGCCAACGTCCTGCGCAACGCGGTGAGCTACGCCGGCGATGGCGGTCCGATCCGGATCCTGGCGCGCCCCGTCGCCGGCGGACTGGAGATCACCGTCCGCGACAGCGGCCCGGGCGTGCCCGCGGACATGCTGCAAAAGATCTTCGAGCCCTTTTTCCGGCCCGAATCCGCGCGCCGCCGCAGCACCGGAGGCGCAGGGCTCGGCCTGGCCATCGCCCGCCGCTGCCTGGAGTCCTGCGGCGGAACGATCCGCGCGGAAGCCGCCGAGCCGCACGGACTGGTCATGCGCATGTTTCTGCCCTCCGCGGGAAAGTAATCCCCGGAGGCGGCGCGCCCTACCAGGTCAGCTCCCCGCCCTTTTCCAGGGCGACGTCGCGCACCGTTTGCCCGGCCTGGACCCGGCAAGGGTTGCCGAGAAGGGACCGGATCGTGGCGGACACGAGCTTCCCCCCCTTCCATTCCATGTCGACTTCGAAACCGCCGCGGGCGCGCAGGCCCGTCACCCGGCCGTCGGGCCAGGCGGCGGGCAGGGCGGGCAGGAGGTGCACCAGATATTTCAATTTTGACATCCCGGATTTCTCCGCCACCTGCACATGACTCTGCAGCAGCATCTCGGTGATGCCGGCGGCCGCGCCGAAATTGGAATCGATCTGGAACGGCGGATGCGCACCGAACAGATTGGGATAGGAGCCGCCGGCGTTGCCCTTCTGCGGCGAGAGCAGCCCGCGCAGCACCGACTCGGCGTGGTCGCCGTCATGCAGGCGCGCCCAGAAGTTGACCTTCCACGCGCGGCTCCAGCCGGTGCCGGCATCCCCCCGCGCGTTGAGAGAGACCTTCGCCGCCGCCGCCCACTCCGGGGTGGTGACCGGATTGATCTGCCGGCCCGGGTGCAGGGCGAACAGGTGCGAAACATGGCGGTGCTGGTCGGTCTTCTGATCGATGTCCTCCATCCACTCCTGGAGCTGGCCCCACTGGCCGACGGTCGGGCCCAGCAGACGCGCGCGGGTGGACTCGATCTGCCGGCGGGCCGCGGGGTCCTCGCCCAGCGCGATGGAGGACTCGAGATAGTTGGTGAAGAGGTCGTATACGATCTGCTGGTCGTACGAGGCCCCGGGCTGCGGATCGCGATTGCCTTCTTCCAGATGGATCTTCCCGTCCTTCCCCTTGACCGGCCCGTGCTCGGGCGACCAGCCGTCCGGGGTGATGAGTTTGCCGCCGGGACCCTCGACCAGCCGGCCGGCCCACATCAGCGCCAGGTCCTTCAGCATCGGGTGAATGCGCGTCCGCAGCAGTTCCGCGTCGCCGCCAAACGCGTAGCGCTCCACAGGTGCTGCGCCAGCCAGGCGCTGCCGGGCATGTGGATGGCCCAGCCGGTGTTGCCCCGAAGGGGTTGTTGGTGCTGTAGATGATCCAGCCCGCGGGCACCTTCAACCGGGGATCGGACGACATCCTCTGCACCCGAGCCAGACGCTGGATCCAATCCAGCAGGGGTCCCGTGCATTCGGCGAGGTTGGCCGGCTCGGCCAGCCAGTAGTTCATCTCGATGTTGATGTTGGTGGTGTAGCCGCAGAACCAGGCGGGCTTCAGGTCGTTGTTCCAGAGCCCCTGCAGGTTGGCGGGCAGCCCGCCGGGGCGGGAGCTGGCGATGAGCAGATAGCGCCCGTAGTTGAAGACGAGCGCCGGCAGGGCGTTGTCCTTTCCTCCGTCCTTCAACGCCTGCAGCCGCCGGTCGCTGGGCAGCGCGGAGGAGGGGCCGGCGCCGAGGTCCAGTGTCACGCGGCGGAAGAGCGACTGATGGTCGGCGACATGATCGCGGCGAAGCGCGTCGAATGGTTTGGCCGCCGCCTTTTCCAGGCGTTCGGACACCTTGGGCCCGGGGGCGGAACCGCGGAACTTCGCGGCGGGCTCGGGGTCGAAATCGGTCGCGGCCGCAAGCAGCACGGTGACGGCGTCCGCCCCCTGGACGGCCAGGGAGTCCACGGCCGCGGCCAGTTTTCCGCCCTCGGGGATGACGCGCGCGGACGCCGCGTAGGCCAGGCCGTTCGTGAGTTTACCCGAAAAGCCGAGGGTGTCGCCGGACGCGGTGATCGCGGTCTTCCGGGCGTCGGTCATGCGGAGCGTGAACGAGAGCGATCCCGGTTTGCTGGCGGTGAGGCGCACGGCGATGACGTTGTCGGGAAAGCTGGCGAACGTTTCGCGCAGGTAGTCCACCCCCCCGGCGGAAAACCGGACGGAGTGCACGGCCTGGTCGAGGTCCAGCTCCCGCTGGTATCCGGTCGGCGCGGCCACGGGGGCGAAGTCGAGGAACAGGTCGCCAAAGGGCTGGTAACCGCCCATCTCCTTCGTCCCGCTGCCGCCGAGCCACAACGTCTGCTCGTTGAACTGGAGCCGGTCCGATTCCACGCCGCCGAACGCCATCCCGCCCATGCGCCCGTTGCCCACGGGCAGGGCGGCGGTCCACCCCGGCGCGGGCTCGGCATACCAGAGCGAGGTGGTCGGGGACGTCGTCGCGGCGGCGCCCAGTGAGAGGGCGAAGATCGGGGGCAGGATGCGATGGAGCGGGTTCATGGGGTTTCCTTCGTTGGACGTCGGGACGGTTTGGTGCGGTCGCAGCCTCCGGGGCCGCGGAGTCAGGGTTCGAGCTTCACCACGTCGACCAGCGGCGTGCGCAGTGCGTCGGCGGGCTTGAGTTTGAGGTCGCCCCCTTCGATCGAGAACGCCACGGGCTCGCCGGTGCGCAGCAAAACGGCCCGGCGGAATTGCGGGGCGCCCTTCCACACCACCGGGTCCTTGAACCCCGGCAAAAAATGCACGTAGGCCGCCCCGCCCCGTGTGGTGACCGGTGCGTTGACCCGCTCGGGGAACGGCCCCGGGCCGGCGCCGATGACCGACTCGCGGCTGTGTTTCATCCAGGCCGCCATCTCGGCCCAGGCGTCCAGCGCGGGCTGCGGAATGCCGCCGTCGCCCTTCGGCCCCAGGTTGGCCAGCAGGTTGCCGCCCCACGCGCGCAGTCGCACCAGCTTCTCCAGCGTTTCCGCGGCGGTGTCCCAGCCCCACTCCTCGGTGTACGACCACTTGCCCGCGGGCCAGCAGGTCTCGCAGGTCTCGAACCAGCCCTTGAACCGGGTGGCCGGCAGCTTCCCCTCCGAGTCGCCGTAGTCCCCCCCTCCCCCGTTGCGGCGGTTGATCACGATGCCCGGCTGCAGCCGCCGGACCTCGGTGTTGGGGATCTCGCCCTTGCCGCCGTCGAACCAGATGAGGTCGATCTTCCCGTAGTTCGACAGCAGCTCGGTCACCTGCCCGCGCACCAGCTCGGCGCGCTTCGCGTCATGATCCTTCGGGCGCGGCGGCAGCTTCACCGGCTGGTGGTCCATGTCCAGCGCCGGGCCCTTCATGGAAAAGCTCTTGTACGAGCGATCGAACCACCAGTCCGGCGGCGAGTAGTACAGGCCGACCTTGAGCCCGTGCCTGCGGCAGGCGTCGGTGAATTCCCGCACCAGGTCGCGCCCCGGAAAGGCGGTCTTCGCGCCGAGATCGCCAAAGGCCGAGGGCCACATGGTGAAGCCGTCGTGGTGCTTGGTGACCAGCACCGCGTAGGTGAAGCCCGCCGCCTTCGCGCGCGCCAGCAGGTCGTCGTAATCGAGCCGGTCCGGCTTCCAGCCCTTGATCCAGCCGTAGTAGGCGTTCGGGGTCACGGTCTGGTCCTTCCACGGCTTGTTGGCGAGCATGCCCCACGAGAGGTCGCCACTGGCGCCCACCGAGGCGATGCCCCAGTGGATGAAGAGCCCCAGCCCGGCGTCCGGAAACCATTGCGCGTCGGGGTGCGTGTTGCTGGAGACCGGCTTTTGCACGGCCTGGCCGAGCGCGGAGGCCTGGGCGCCGGCATCGTCCGCCGCGGGAGCGCGGAGGGCGAACAGAGCGGTGATCGCGGCCAGAAGTCGGAGAGCAGCGTTCATGACAGGGGCCTTTGGCTCGGTATCGGACGGGTGCGGATTCTCATGGCAGGATGGCGTCGAGCGCCTCGAACCACTTCGTCACCATCTTCGCGCTTCCGGCGGCGTTGGGGTGGACGAGGTCGCTGATGGTGTCGGTGGCGGGATTGAAGCCGGACGCCTGGTCGACCACGTAGACCGGCTGCGCGGCGGTGTGCTTGCGCGCGGCGAGGGCCGCGAGGGCGAGGTTGAGGTCCGGGATGTAGGAATACTTGGGCAGCTTGGTGCTGGTGATGACCTGGGCGACCAGGACGGTCACGCGCGGATTCACGGCCCGGCAGGTGTCGATCATCGACTCCGTCGCGGCGATGATCAGCGGCACCGGGCCGTCGGGCGGGTTGTCGGTGTCGAAGTGGTTGTGCCCGGCGTGGATGAGGACCACATCGGCGGGGTGCGCGGTGAAGGTCGCGGGCAGCACCGAGGCCACGTACTCGGCCGTCTTCCCGCCATACCCCTCGTGTTCCAGGGTGTTCCCGGCGTTGGGCGTGACGCGCGATCCGACAAACTGCACGGAATGCCCGGCCGCGGTGAGCCTGCGCCACAGGCCCAGCCGGTAGGCGGGGAACGATCCGCTCCCCTCGGTGATGGAGTCGCCCACGCACATGATGCGGGTGAGCGGCGTGGCCAGGACGTAATAGCGGCGCGGCACATGCGCGGCGGCGGGGTCGTTGAAGACCACGGCGGAAACGCCGAGCACGTCGTTGGTCAGGGCCGGCCAGGAGGTGAGCGGAAGGGAGAGGTCGTCCGAGGCCAGCAGCGAATAGTACTGGCCGTTCGCCCCCGAGTATTCCAGGCGCATGGACCCGTCCGGCCGGCGCAGGGGCACGATCTCGGAGAAGGGCGGCGCCCCGGTTCCGGTGACGGCAAAGGTCAGCTCGAGGTTGTCGATGTCGGCGTAGGACGTCGTGGCGGTCGCGCCGTCGATCCACGGCAGGTAGAAGGTGATGGTCGTGTCGGTGAGACCGTCGAACCCCCATTGGTGACGCGGCGCTGCCGGTGGCCTCGATTCCCGGGGCGGTCAGGCTGATGACGCCATGCACCACCGCCGCGTCGCTCGCCGTCGACCGCCCGAGCACGCCGATGGTGTCCGCGGGTCACGTTGTCGAAGCCGTCGATGGTGCTGAACACGCGGGCGTTGGAGTAGCTCACGGTGTTCACGGTCTGGTAGTCCAGCGCGAGCGAGGTGAGATTGACCGTCACGCCCGCCGGGATGGTTACGCTGAAGGAGAGGTAGGCGCCGGTCGACATCGCGGTGACGGACGAGCCGCCCGCATCGTTGCCGGAAATACGCAGGGAGTCCGCCCCGCCGCCGTTGTCGAACAGGTTGCCCAGGC
Source organism: Kiritimatiellia bacterium (assembly GCA_046346795.1). Taxonomy (GTDB): domain Bacteria; phylum Verrucomicrobiota; class Kiritimatiellia; order SS1-B-03-39; family UBA6053; genus JAXMHJ01. Next base: position 30,316 of record JAXMHJ010000010.1, on the reverse strand, counting down.
CCGCGCCGATCTCCAGATTGCTGACGGTCAGGCCGACGGCGCGTCCACCAGAACCGGGATGGTGCCGCCGAGGGAGAGTTCGTAACGGATCGAACCGGCATGACCGCTCACGGCCGCGAGGAGAAGCGGGGCGGCGAGCGCGAGGCTCCGGATGGCGGGGATGGGGCTCGGGATCATCGTGGCTTTACGACGTCAGGGCTGCGGGGGCCAGCAGCGGGATCTGGACGTTCGAGCTGACACGCCCCTTGAACTTGTAGCCGTCGGTCGCGCCGCCGAACAGGAAGAGCGGCTCGTCGTCGACGATCAGCAGCGTTGCCGCCTGATCTTTCGTCCCGCCTTCGTGCCGCCCGCCGCGAGGGCGAACTCGGCACCGAGGACGCGCGGATGCGCCGCCTTCCACCGCAGCCCGTCGGGCGACTCGAACAGGCAGATCCCGCCGGACGCCCCGGTGAACGTCCCCACCACGTCGCGCGCCACCGCATAATAACACCGGCCGTATTTTTCGCTGAACCAGATGAACGGATCCTCCGCGACCATCCAGTGCTGGCCGGGCTGCTCCGCCTCGAACACATGCCCGGGCGTTTTCACATACGGCCCCTCCGGCTTGTCCGCGAGCGCCACGCCATAGCGCACGTTGCCGCCCATCTCCTTGCCCGCGATGAACTGCACCGCCTTGTACACCAGCACCACGCCCCCGTCCGGACGCAGGCAGGCAGCGGGATTCGCCACGCACAGCGAGTCAAACGCCGTCTTGTCCGGGTTGACGTCCACGATGGGCTGGTCGAGCCGCGTCCACGGCCCCTCCGGCTTCTCCGCCCAGGCCACGCCGATCCGCTGATGATTCCGGTGCATCGGATAATTTTTCCCGTCGCCGTAATTGCCCGTGTAATAGAGGTAGTACCGCCCGTTGTGGAAGAACGCGTTCGCGTTGTGCGTGACATCGGCGTCCCAGTACTTCCGGCCGGTCGCCGGATTCACCCCGCGCGGCGGCAGCGCCACGTTCACATGCGCGTACGGCCCCTCCGGTTTGTCCGCCACCGCGTACGCGATCTCCGAATGGATCGCCCAGCCCGGCGCGAACCCGACCGAAACCGGCCAGCGCGAGTAGAACAGGTGGAACCTCCCGTCAGGGCCCTTCACCGGCGCCCCGCACCACACGAAGAATCCGTCCACCTTGAACCGGTTGGCTTCCGGCAGCGGGCGCACCCTCGCCCCCAGATCCAGTTCCGCGGCCGGGGAGGCTGCGGCTGCGGCGAAAATCAGCAGGGCGGCAAACGGGGTCGAAAGATGTTTCATAAGGAATCGGGAGGCTGTGGGTGGCACACCACACAGAGTGTCGCCCCCGGCGATGCATTCAACTGTTAATTCACCTATTTTCCGTCATTTTGCGTCGCTTGCGCTGCGAAAAAAAACGGCGACCACCAAGGACCATACGAATGGGAATCATCCCGGATGAACTCCGCCATTTCACCGCGTTTGGCTTCGACCGGCTTTGGAATCCACTTGCGGATCGAGCTCCCGTTTCATCGTGACCAGCGAGGTGTTGTCACCCGGCTTGGTTTCGAACGCGGCCGGGCGATCCTGCGGCTCGAACCGGTAGCACCAACGCAGCTCATCGTTGTCGAGCGTGTAAATCCCGCGCACCCGGACGCCCTGGTTGACCCCCGCGGTGATGGCGTAGTCCACCAGGATCGCGCCGTCCGACACCCCTGCGATCGTCCAGGTGGCCTGCTGCACGACCTGGTCGCCAGACCTGACCGATACGGAGTTGCCCTTGAAGGTGTAGCGGTTGGGCGGGTTGTCCTTCGGCGCGGCCTTTCCGTTCGCCTCGGCGGTCTGGCGGATCCACGTTCCTTCGATCATGGCCAGGGCTTTCTTCGGGAGTTCAACCTGGATCGCCCTGACCAGTCCCTCCGCCCGGATGCGGATTTCGGGATCGTCGCTTCCGGTTGCGGCCGCCTTCAGAGCGGCCAGGGCGGGATCGCCGATGGCGGACAGTTCCCGGCCCGCCGCCTCGCGGTTCACAAAGGCGTCGTCGCCCAGTTGGCGGATCAGGCGGGCCACCTGCGCGGCGTCCACCGTCGTCCCCGGCTCGTCCGGCAACTCCCCGGCGCGGCCAGGGAGGAAAAGACCGCCCACGACGACGCCCCGCACCATGACCCGCATCGTTCCCGCCAAACATGACGTCAACATGTCCGCACCCCTCGAGTTTTCCCGCCTCAGCGGCTGAACTGCTTCCAAACGGCCTCGGCCTGTTCCGCGGTGATCTCCCCGTCGTAGGTGAAGATGCCGTAGCGGCGCACATATTGTTTGCCGGGCTCGAGAACCCAGTCGCGGTTTTGCGCGGGGGCGAAGTTGAAGAAGACCATGCCGTTGTGGTCGGTGGCGGGCCAGATGCGGATGGGTTCGGGTGCGTTGAAGTTGGACGGATGGCCGAGGAAGAGCGCGCCGCAGGTCCTGCCGTCTACCGTGCCCTGGATGCGGCACCAGCGGGCGGGGGTGGAATTGCCGTTGGCGCGGGTCTTGCCGGAGTCGGTCAGGTAGTCGCTGTTGGTCTTGTTCCAGTCCATGCGGGCGCGGAACCCGAAGCCGCCGTAGCGGTACTGCACGATGTGGAACGGCTTGTCCGTCGCGCACCATTGTTCGCTGGTGAAGCGGACGAGAAAGCCCGCGGGCAGGTCCGCCGGGGTCGGGGCGGTGAGCACGGTCTGGCGTTCGTGGAGGGTTACGAGTTCCCCGCCGGGGGCCTTCAGGTCGACGAAGTCGAGCAGCGCCGTGAAACCCGCCTCCTCCGGCCCTTTCTTCACGTCCTCGAACTTCACGAAGCGAACCGTCCCCTGGCCATCCTTCAGGTTCCAGTAATCGACGTGGCGTCCGTCATACGTCGTCGAGGTCCACGGGTTCCAGACGCCGAGGTGGTGGATGTGGTCGGCCGGGTGGATGGCGGTGAGGATCTGGCCGGAGGGCGTGCGCAGCGGGTGGATGAAGCCGCCCCGCGCGTAGAGCGGCGACTGCCCCTCGGGCGGGGGCAGCGGTGCGTAGCGGAAGGAGAGCACGTCGGCGTCCCCGTTCCGGAGAGTGAGGGCCTGGCCGTCGTCGACGGTGCCCGGCGGGCCGGAGGCGGAGGCGGTCAGGGAGAGGAAGAGGGCGGACAGGAGCAGAGGGCGCATGGGAGATTCCCGGGGGTGGTGGTGGAACGCCCACCGTACCGGCCCGGAGCCCCGTTTCAACGCCCAAAAAAATGCCACGGCGGTGAGGCCGTGGCATGTTCGCATCCGCGGAGCGGACCGGGATTACTTGCCCTTGCGGATGTAGATCTCGGTGCGGCGGTTCTTCTGCATGTTGACCTCGGTGTCGTTCGGGGCGAGGGGGCGGTCGAAGCCGTAGCCCTTGGTCGCGATGCGGGTGGCCGAGATGTTGCCGCGCTTGACGATGTAGTCCTTCACCGAGTTGGCACGGCGCTCGGACAGGCTGAGGTTGTAGTCGCGCTTGGAGGTCTTGCGCTTGTCGGCGTGTCCTTCGAGCACGGCGGTGGCGCCGGGATCGCGCTGCATGGTCTTGACGATGATGTCGATCTCGCGCTGGTCGATGGAGCGGATCTTGGCGCTGTCGACGTCGAACTCGACGTTGATCTCGTAGCGGACCAGGTCGTCCTTGGGATCGAGCGGATCGGTCTTGTCGTCGATGACCTCGTGGCCGTCGGTCACGCCGCCGTCGTCGGTGTCGGGATCGAGCGGGTTGGTCTTGTACTTCAGGACTTCCGGTCCGTCGAACAGGAGGTCGTAGTCCGAATCCTTGTTGAAGGGGTCGGTCTTGTGGGTGAGGACTTCCGGCCCGTCCTTCAGCTCGTCGCCGTCGGTGTCGGGGTTGAGGGGGTCGGTCTTGTAGGTGAAGACTTCCTCGCCGTCCTTGAGCTGGTCGCCGTCGGTGTCGGGATTGCGGGGATCGGTCTTGTACTGGTGGACTTCCTCGCCGTCCTTCAGTCCGTCGCCGTCCGTGTCGGGGTTGAGGGGATCGGTGCCGTACTTGTGGACCTCCTCGCCGTCCTTCAGCCCGTCGCCGTCGGTGTCGGGGTTGAGGGGGTTGGTCTTGTAGGTGAGGACTTCCTCGCCGTCCTTCAGCCCGTCGCCGTTGGTGTCGGATTGTGGGGATCGGTGCCGATCTGCTTTTCATAGTCGTCGGTCAGGCCGTCCCCGTCGCTGTCCTGGGGGCCCTCGCCGGTGAGGCGGAGGTCGGAGGGAACACCGGTGCCGGGGCGGTAGTTGGCGCCGATTCCGTAGATGGCGTTGAAGTCGGTGTCCATGCCCGCGATGATGAAGTTCAGGTCGCCGCGAACGGCCCAGGCGTCGTTGAAGTGGTAGAAAATACCGCCGCCGGCGGTGACCACCGGGTCGGTCTTGCCGCTGTCGGTTTCCTCGCCGTAGAAGATCACCCCGGCGCCGACCGCCAGGAAGGGATCGAAGTGAAGATCATCCACGTTGCGCAGGTGCAGGAGCAACTCGACGGAGGGGCGGGCGGCCCAGGTGTCCTTGGCCAGGAAGCCCTCGGTGTTGTTGCCACCGCCAAGCCGCTGGCGCAGCGGGTTCTTGCCCACGCGGGCGTCCAGCTTCGGGCTGTATTCCAGGTTGCCTTCCACTTCCCAGTAGGGGTTGAGGTTGTAGCCGAGGCGGAGGCCGATGAACATGCCGTCCTTCACCGTCTCGTCGCCTTCGTAGTTGGTCTGCCCGAGGCTCAGGCTGTAGTTGAACGGAGCGGTTTCGAAGAGGTTGTCCTCGGCGCGCGCGCCGACGGAGGCGGCGATCGCGATCGCGAAGATCGGGGTCATCCAGGTCATCCGAGGATTCATCAGGGACTCCAAGCGGGGTTCGGGTGGTTAAAGATGGGGGGGAAGGTAGCAGGAAAAGACGGCTTGGCAACAGTTTTCAGGCTTTGAAGCGGCCCAGGGCCAGCAGGGCCAGCATCACCACGAAAAGGCCCGCCATCAGGAACGGAATCCGGCCGGGCGCCCGGCCCGCCTTTTTCGCGGCGAGCAGGGCGGCCAGCGACACGACCAGTCCGCTGGAGAGAATCCCCGCATAGACCAGGACGTTGGAGCGATACCAGGCGGTGAGGGCGGCGGCGCGGCCGACCAGTGGCAGCAGCATGCAGGACACGAAAAACACGGCGACGGCCAGCCCGTTCAACAGGGTCGGGACAGCCTGGAGGCTGACCAGCGGCCGGGCGGCCTCCGGGACGGGGGGGGCGGATTTGGTGCGCAAGGGGGGTGGCATGTCTTCTCCGCTATGAACACCGGGGGACCGTGTCAAGATTCCTCGCTCCCCGTCCGGCCGCCGGCGCATCGGAGATTCACCGACCGCCCCGCCCCGGCGGGACTTCAGGCGCATCCGGCGCGCTCATGCCGCCACCTGAAATTTCCGTTCGCCTCTCCGTCCCGCCCGCGCTATGAGAACGGCATGCTCCTGAACAAGGCCATCCGGTTGTTTCTCGACAGCATCGGGCGTCGCGAAGAGTACGAGTTCTACCTGAACAAGTTTCAGGCGGTCCACTCCCCCTTCTTTGCCGTGCTGGTGCCGGACCTGCAGACCATCGAGGAGAGCGGGGAGCTGATGGTGTTCGACCTCGACTTCCTGCAGAAGCTCGGCCTGTGCCCGCTGCTGCTGCTGTGCGGCCCCGACGCGCCCCGCATGCGCGACCTGCTGGACGAGTACGGCTACGCCCTGAAGGTGTTCGACGCCCCGGACCAGCTCCCGGCGGAGCGGGTGCCGGACGGTTTCGCGGTGCTCCTGCGCCCGGGCCTGGACGTCGAGGACGCGCTGCTGGAACTGGTCCCCGCCAAGGTCGAGCGGGTCCACTTCGTCCGCACCGCCGGCGGGTTGCAGGCGCCGGACGGGACCCCGGTCTGGTACTATTACACCAAGCGCCATCCCCTGCCCGCCCTGCGCGAGGAGGACATGGAGGTCGTCCGCACCGCGGTGAAGCTGCTGGCCCGGGACGCGGGCACGCACATCTCGGTCACCTGCCGCTGACCCTCCTGAAGGAGATGTTCACGGTGAAGGGCGCGGGCAGCGTCATCCGCCGGGGCAGCCGCATCTTCTCCTACCAGTCCATCCGGGAGATCATCCAGCCGGACCGGCTGATCGCGCTGCTGCATGGAGCTTCGGGAAAAAACTCCGCGACCCCGCGGTGCTCAACCAGGTCACGCATTTCCACATCGAGGAGGCCTACCGCGGCGCCGCCCTGCTGGAGACGCACGCCGGGGGTCTGTACCTGTCCAAGTTCGCCGTGGGCACCCAGGCCCGGGGCGAGGGGCTCGCGCAGGAATTGTGGGAGGCCGCCATCCGGCCCGTCCCCGCCGTCTTCTGGCGTTCGCGCGCGGACAATCCGATCAACCACTGGTACGAGAAGCAGGCCGACGGCCGGCACCACGAGGGCTGCTGGCAGGTCTTCTGGCGCGGGGTGAAAATCGGGGACATCCCGGGCATCGTGCGATACTGCCTGGGACGCCCCGCGGATTTCATCGACTCCGCGGATTGACGCGGTTCACCCTACCACGAGACCAGGCGTTCGATCCCCGGCACGGTGAGGTTGGGCATCATGGTGGCGAGGATGATGTAGAGGGCCGCGGCGCTGACCAGGAAGGACAGGACCGAGAGCACGGTCCAGGTGACGTGGATGTTTCCGTCGGTGCCGGTGGGCTGGAACTCGAAGGTGCGTCCGGCCGCGTGGATCTTGCCGTCGGGGGAGGCGGAAGAATCGGTCGAAACGGACGGCGCGATCGTGACCCCGCCGGGACGCTTGATCTTGACGGTGCGCTTGCGGCTGCCGCTCTCCTCGGGCGCCATCATTTCCTCGGGCAGCTCCACCTTGGAGGTCGACGTCTTCTTCTCGGCCGGGATGCCTTCGGGCGCGGTGGCGCCGGGACGGCTGAGCTTGATGGTCTTGACCCCGCCGGCGGTGGGGGCGGCGTCGCCCGGCACGGGAGGACGGAGTGTCTTGACCGTCTTGGCGGTGGCGCTGGTGGTTCCGGACGGCCGCTTGATCATGATCGTCTTGGGCCGGGGCGCCGCGCCGTCTTCGGAGGTGATTTCCGCGGCCTTCTCGGCGATCTTGTCGGCGTCGAGGGCCATGGTGGCCTTCATGAAGATGTCGCCTTCCGGATCGGAAACCGGGCTTTCAAGGTTGATGGCGGCGGTGGATGCGGCCTGGTCAACCGGGGCGGGCGGAGCGGCGGGAACCGCGGGCGCGGGGACCGGGACCAGCGGAGTGACCACCGCGGCGGCGGACACGGGGACCGGAGCGGGCGCTGCGGGCGCGGGCGGAGGCGTCAGCGGACGAACGGTCGGACCGCCCGCGGACGTCGGGCGCTTGATCTGGATCGTTCTCGGACGCGGCGCTTCCGGGGCCTTGGCCACTTCAACCGGACGGGCCGGGGCGGGTGCCGCCGGCTTCGGCGCTTCAGGGGGCTTCACCGCCTCGACCGGCTTGACCGGAGCGGGAGCAGGTGCGGGCGCAGACGCGGCCACCACGGGCTTGGGTGCTTCGGGGGGCTTCACCGCCTCGACCGGAGCGGGCGGGCGCGGCCACGTGGCTTGGGCGCTTCGGGGGCTTCAGCGCCTCGACCGGCTTGACCGAGGGAGCAGGTGCGGGCGCAGACGCGACCACCACGGGCTTGGGCGCTTCGGGAGGCTTCACCGCCTCGACCGGCTTGACAGGCGCGGGTGCGGGGCGCGGGCGCGGGCGCGGCCACCACGGGCTTGGGCGCTTCGGGAGGCTTCACCGCCTCGACCGGCTTGACCGGCGCAGGCTCGGGAGCATTGGCTTCCCCTCGACCGGCTTGACCGGCGCAGGCGCGGGAGCAGGGGCGGGCGCGGCCACGACAGGCTTGGGCGCTTCGGGAAGCTTCACCGCCTCGACCGGCTTGACCGGCGCAGGTGCGGGCGCGGGCGCGGCCACCACGGGCTTGGGCGCTTCGGGAGGCTTCACCGCCTCGACCGGCTTGACCGGAGCGGGGGCGGCCACCGCCGGTGCAGGTGCCTCGGGGAATCTTGGCCGCGGGGGTTTCCGTCTTGGGACCACCCCAAACCGGTTTGACCACCATCTGGATGGGCTTGCGGGGAGGCTGGCCCTGCGACGAATCTGGCGCATGGGGCGCTTCGGGTGCTTTCGCCACCACCGGCGCGACGGGCGCGGGCGGGGGAACAACCGGCTTCGCGGCGCTTCGGGCGCTTTCGCCACCACCGGCGCGACGGGCGCGGGCGGGGGAACAACCGGCTTCGGCGCTTCGGGTGCCTTCGCCACCACCGGAGCAACCGGCGCGGGCGGGGGAACAACCGGCTTCGGCGCTTCGGGTGCCTTCGCCACCCACCGGAGCAACCGGCGCGGGCGGAGGAACAACCGGCTTCGGCGCTTGGGTGCCTTCGCCACCACCGGAGCAACCGGCGCGGGCGGGGGAACAACCGGCTTCGGCGCTTCGCGCCTTCGCCACCACCGAGCAACCGGCGCGGGCGGGGGAACGCTTCGGCTTCGGCGCCCACCACCGAGCAACTGGCGCGGGCGGGGAACAACCGGCTTCGGCGCTTGGGCGCCTTCGCCACCACCGGAGCAACCGGCGCGGGCGGGGAACAACCGGCTTCGGCGCTTCGGGCGCCTTCGCCACCACCGGAGCAACCGGCGCGGGCGGGGGAACAACCGGCTTCGGCGCTTCGGGCGCCTTCGCCACCACCGGAGCAACCGGCGCGGGCGCAGGAACGACCGGTGCCGGCGCGGCGGGCTTGGAAGCCTCGGGAACCTTGGCGGTCGGGATCGGCGGGAGCGCGGGCTTCGGGGCGTCCGGAACCTTCGCCACGGGAATCACAGGCGTCGCGGCGGGAGCCGGGGTTTCCGGAACCTTCGCCACGGGGATCGCGGGTGTCGCGGCGGGAGCCGGGGCGTCCGGGACCTTCGCCACGGGAGGCAGCGGCACCTTGGCCACGGGCGGCATGGCCTGGGTGATGCGCGCGGTGTCCATCGCCTTGGCGATCGGGCTGGCGGACTTGATGTTGGGAAGCTGGATGCGCTGGGTCCCGGAGGGGGGCAGCTTGATCCGCGAGGTGTCCATCGGCACGGGAACCGGACCGGAGGAAATCTTGGTGGTGGACCCGCCGATGGAGGACAGGTCGAGCCGCATGGTCTGGGAGGCGCCCTTGTCCTTGACGGGGGGGAGCATGATCTTCTCGGTGGACCGGGCGCTGACCACGGTGGCGGGATCGATCCGCATGGTCTGCCCGACCGGCTCCATCGCGGCAGGATCGAGATTCAAGGTCGTGCCCGACGTCGCGGACGCGGCGGGAATGACCGTGGTGGTGTCGCCGGAGTCGGGGCCGATCTGGAGTTGCGAGGGGTCGAGCTTGATGGTCTTCCCGGAAACGTCCGAAGCGGGCGGGATGACCACGGCGCCCGGGGTCCGGACCACTTCCTGGTCGATCAGGATGCGCGCGGTCGCGTTCATGGCGGCGTCACGGACGGCGTCCGCCTGGGGCGCGGGGGGAATGCGTTCCGACTCGCTCGCCCGCATCGGACGCAACGGGGACTTGGTCTGCAGATCCGGGGGGAGCTTGATCCGGGTGGTGGTGCTCTTGAGGCTTGGCGGCGGCACGGCCTTGAGCTTTTCGGTGTCCGGTTTCGGGGTGACCGCGCCCTTTTGCAGGGTGATCTTGGGAAGCTTCCGGCTGGGGACCGGCTGGCCCTTCGCACCCGGGTTTACGGATATTTTCTGCTTCTGCTTGTCGTTCTCGTTGGCCATCGCAAGCGTTCTCCTGAGGCGGCAATCAAGCCGTTCCGCATGTATATCCGGTCCCTGTGCAGAGATACAACCCCAAAACAAAACGGTTTATGGGGCGGCCCGGGAGGTGAAATGCCGGCATATTTCCTCGGCCACCGCCTCGGGTTCCCGACCGTCGGTGGAGACCTGGTTCTCAAACTGGTCGTACAGCGGCTTGCGCTCGGCCAGCAGGGCGGTCAGACGGGCCTCGCGGTCCGGCCCGGCCAGCAGCGGACGATGGTTGCAGCGCCCGACGCGTTCGAGCACCGTTGCCGGGGAGGCGGTGAGGCAGTACACGACGCCGCGGGCCTTGAGCCGTTCGACATTCACCGGATCCTTCACCGCCCCGCCGCCGCAGGCGATGACCAGGCCGCCCTGGGCGGCAAAGAAGCGGATGATCTCCCGCTCGAGTTCGCGGAACGACTCCTCACCCTTGCGCGCGAAAATCTCGGGGATGGAACAGCCCTCGCGCATCTCGATCTGCTCGTCCACATCAATGAAACGACGCCCCAGCAAACGGGCGACATTCTTGCCGGCGGTGGATTTGCCCGACCCCATGAACCCCACCAGCACAATGTTCGGGGACGCGCTCAAAAAACATCCTCCGGGAACACCCAGCGCAGGTACCACGCCCACCACCCCTTGCCCCAGAAGATCCAGATGGCCGCGGCCAGGCTGATGTAGGGGCCGAAGGGGATCTTGGACCCGTTCTCGCGCCCGCGGAACAGGATGGTGAGCAAACCGAAAATCGTCCCCAGCACCGAGGAGGCCACCAGCGTGAACAGCACGCCCTGCCAGCCGACGAACGCGCCGATCGCACCCAGCAGCTTCACGTCGCCCAGCCCCATCGCCTCCTTGCGGAAGGCCAGCTCGCCCATCACCCGCACGAGGTAGAGGATCCCCCACCCCAGCCCCAGCCCGATGGCCGAACGGGTCAGCGCCAGCAGGCGCGCGTCGAAGGCGGTGCCCGCCACCTCTTGCAGCGCGGGAACCAGCACGCTGGCCGCCAGTCCGATGACCATGCCGCCGAGGGTCACGCGGTCGGGCAGGATGTAGAACTCGAAGTCGACGAAGGTGCCGAGCAGCAGTCCGAACAGGAAGAGCCAGTACACCAGCGTCACCCACGACGGCCCGAAGTAAAACCAGGTCAGCAAAAACACCACGCCGGTCAGCGCCTCGATCAGCGGGTAGCGGAAGGAAAACGCGGCCTGGCACTTGCGGCAGCGGCCGCGCAGGATGAACCAGCTCAGGATCGGCAGGTTGTCGTACCAGGCCACCGGGCTGGCGCAGGAGCCGCAGTGCGAGCCGGGGGTGATCACCGAGATCTCGCGCGGGATGCGGTAGACGCAGACATTGAGGAAGCTGCCCCAGATCGACCCGAAGACGAAGACCATGGCGAGCATGAGCGGCGAGGACCAGAATTCAGGCGCGACCTCGGAGAGGATCTGGAAGTAATCGTTCACCCGTGTTCAAGCCTCTCGTGCGTTGCATTCATGCGCGGACATGTCCCCGAAACCCCGCGGGGAGTCAGTGCGCGGGTGCCGGACCGCGGGCCGGACCGTCTGGAGGGCGGACTTCCGGGCCGCCACGGCGGCGACGAAGCGCCGCCCTCCAGGGGCTTGGGCCTGACGGTTTGGAGGTCGCGGACTATCCCCGCGCGGCCCGCACCAGCGCCTCGCGCATCGCGGCGACCGGGGGCTTGACCCCGTCCAGATCTCGAACGACCGCGCGCCCTGGTGCAGCAGCATGCCCAGACCGTTCACGGCCTGCGCGCCGGCGGCGCGGGCCGCGCGCATGGCCGGGGTTTCCGCGGCCGTGTAGATCATGTCGAACAACCGCTGCCCCGGCTTGAAGTGCGCGGGCTGCCAGAAGCCATCGTCGCCCTGCATGCCCGACGCGCTCGCCTGCACCACCAGCGCGCCGTCGGGCGCTTCGGACGGATCGGCCATCACCCGCACCTTCGCCTCCGGCGCGATGCGCGCGGCCTCGTCGGCCACGGCTTCGGCGCGCGAGCGGGTCCGGTTCCAGAGCCAGAGCGAACGGCACCCCGTCGCCGCCGCGGTGAGGGCGGCCGACCGCCCCGCCCCGCCGCAGCCGAGGACCGCGACGTCAGCGCCGCGCAGACCGGTGTCGAAGGCCTCCTGCACCGCCATGCGCAGACCGTAGCCGTCCGTGCTGTGGCCGACCATGCCCTCCGGGGTGAACTGCACGGTGTTCACCCCGCCAACCAGCCGCGCCGATTCGTCGTGCCGCGCGATCCCCTGAAAGGCGACCTGCTTGTGCGGAATGGTGAGGTTCACCCCGCCGAACCCGAGCGCCGCGAGTGAATCCAGCGCCGCCAGCACCTTCTCCGCCGGGATGTCCAGCGCGACGTACACCGCGTCCATGCCCAGCGCCCGGAACGCGGTGTTGTGCATCGCGGGCGAGAGCGAGTGGCGGACGGGATGCCCCAGCACCGCGAAGACGCGCGTGTGCGGGGTGATGGCGTGGGGGCTGGGTTCCATGCGCCTCCGTTGCCTCATGCCGCCGGGAGCTTCAATCCATAAATCGAGAAGGCGCCCTGCCCCGCCAATTCCCCCGGGTTGGGCGGCCTGTCCGCCTCCGGAGGAAACCCACCGGGTGAGCCGCCGAAGCGTTGCGAAGCTCAGCGAGGCGGGAATCAAAATCATAGCGCCGCCGTCGGGGGGCGGCATTCATACGGACCGCCACCGCTTCGGTGGCACGCATGGCCTCACCGGGTTGAGGTTCACCCCACCGCCACGGAGCTTGCGGCTGCGCCGAAATTCCGGCGACCGGAATCCGGGGGATGAACGCTTTCCGAGGACCGGAACGCCGCCGCTTGGGCTTTACGGCAACCAGGAAAGCACTAAACCTTGAGCCCTATGCGGTCCCGAACGTTAGGAAGCACGGGCCGAGACCGCCTTCGCCGATCACTTCGGAACATGTCAGAAATTGCGGCCATGAAATTCAATCGGAGATAAGTGTGGTGATGTCCGCAACATTTGCGTCGGGGGTGAGCATCACCTCGACTCGACGGAATGGCAGATGCGATTGGGCGCGGCTCGAATACTGAAGCACCTCCCGATACAGCGACATGCCGGGAGGAAACTGGTCGGGCGGAACCACGGGATGCGTGCGATAGGAATGGTCTGCCCACTCAAGCAGGTAGTAGCGAGCGATGGGCTGCCCGAGAACGCGAAATACGCGCTCCCGAGTGTCGCCAGTCCGAATGGAAGAAAATCCAGCGTCCGAGAAGCCGGGGGCGTAATGTGTGAACCTTCGAGCAATGGGGTCCCGGAAGACATGGATGCCAATGTACAGGAGGACCAGGGCCAGCAGGATGGTGGCAACGGAACGCAGAAAGATCCCGGCGCCTGTTTTTGCGGCTTCATTCATGGGAGATTATATTCGCGGCTGACGTCTACGCAGGGCATGGCTTTCCCGTAGTTCGGTTTGCCTAGAGAACATCATGCCGGTTTTCCCTGCCGGTGCAAGGCTCCTGCGGGAGGGGTTTCCAAGACCCGAAGTCGAATAGCCATGACTTCCTCCGCGATCTTTGCAGGCTCTGCGAGAGGAATTGATTTCCGCAGGCCAAGGTACGGCCAAAGCCGGCCGAGGTCGTGCGGGGCCGCGCTGCGCTTGCCACCGCACCAGAGGCCGGCTGGAAGCCGGCGGTCCCAGTTTGGCCGCAGCCGCAGCCTCCGTGGCCGGGCGGAATGCGCGGGAACAATCTCAGGGTTTTTGGTCAGGCTCCTCACCGATCGCATCCAAGACCTGGCGGACGATCTTGGGGTGAAGTTCGCGACCGGCATGGAAAGGGAGGACCACACGGATTCCGGCCCGAAAGTAGATGCGATGACTTCCCTTGCCGCGCATCCACACAAAGCCGGAGCGGAGAAGCAGTTTCTCCGCCCCGGCGGCATCCAGACGGGGAAGCCTAGGCACAGGCGACGTCCAGCGAAGTCGACAGAATGAGCTTGGCGCCGCCCAGTTCCGTCAATTCCTCCGGGCTCAGGGTCTCCAGATACAGCTCGACGGCCTCCTGCAGATTGCGGAGGGCATCCTCTACCGAGGTGCCGTCGGTATGACATCCCTTGAGTTCGGGACAGAAGGCGTAGAACCCTTCCTCATCCTGTTCGACGATGGCGGTGAATTTGCGGGTCATGCTGACTCCTTTCTCGCAGAGTACGGGCAAACGAGGGAGCGTGTAAACGCTCAAACGTCCCGGGTGACCACTTGCGCGGTCCGCGGGGGGCCGGCCTTCTGCACCAGCAGGCGGTTGATGCAGTTGAGGAAGGCCTTGGCGCCGGCTTCGACGATGTCGGTGCTGGAGCCCTTGCCGGTGATGGTGCGCTGGGGGAACTCGACGGTGACGCTGACCTCGCCCAGGGCGTCCTGGCCGCGGGTGACGGCCTGCAGGGAGAAGTCGAGCACGCGGCCCTGGATGCCGGTGATGCGCTCGATGCACTGGATGGCGGCGTCGATGGGGCCGTCGCCGCAGGCGGCGTCCTGGTGCGTGACGCCGTCCTTCTTCAGGCAGACGGTGGCGGTGGGGACGCGGCCGGTGGAGACCTGGCAGAACTCCAGCGTGTACACCTGCAGCGCGGACTGGGCCTGGTCCTGGATGATGGCGATCAGGTCCTCGTCGTAGATGTGCTTCTTCTTGTCGGCCAGGGCGATGAAGGCGTCGTAGGCCTTTTGCAGGGCCTCGCCGTCCAGCTCGAAGCCCATCTTGGTCATGTGGGCCTTGAAGGCGTGGCGGCCGGAATGCTTGCCCAGCACCAGCTCGGTGGAGAGCACGCCGACGTCCTCGGGCTTCATGATCTCGTAGGTGGTGCGCTCCTTCAGGATGCCGTCCTGGTGGATGCCGCTCTCGTGGGCGAAGGCGTTGGCGCCGACGACCGCCTTGTTGCGCTGGACGTGCAGGCCGGTGAGCTGGCTGACCAGCTTGCTGGCCTTGAAGATCTCGCGCGACTCGACGCCGGTCCACAGGCCGAAGTAGTCTGCGCGGGTGCGCAGGGCCATGACCACCTCCTCCAGGGAGGTGTTGCCGGCGCGCTCGCCGATGCCGTTGACGGTGCATTCGATCTGCCGCGCGCCCGCGCGCACCGCGGCCAGGGAGTTGGCGACGGCCAGGCCCAGGTCGTTGTGGCAGTGCACGGAGAAGATCACGCCGGGGACCTTCACGCGGTCGACCAGGTACTGGACGATCCCGCCGAATTCCTCGGGCGTGGAGTAGCCGACGGTGTCGGGGATGTTCAGCGTATTGGCCCCGGCCTCGGCCACGGCGGTGTAGAGGTCGACCAGGTAGTCGCGGTCGCTGCGGGCGACGTCCTGGGCGGAGAACTCGATGTTGTCGGTGTGGACGCGGGCCAGCTTGACGGCCTCGACGGACCGCTTGAGGTTCTCCTCGCGGGTGATCTTCATCATGTGCTTCAGGTGGACGTCGGAGCCGGAGCTGAAGGTATGGATGCGGCCCAGCTTGCGCCCGCAGGGCTTGACGGCCTCGCCGGCGCGGGCGATGTCGATGTCCTTGGTGCGGGCCAGGGCGCAGATCTGCGGGCCCTTGACCTCGGTGGCGATGGCCATGACGGCCTCGAAGTCGCCGGGCGAGGCGATGGGGAAGCCGGCCTCGATGACGTCGACCTGCAGGCGCGCCAGCTGGCGGGCGACGCGGAGTTTCTCATCCAGGCCCATGCTGGCGCCGGGGCATTGCTCGCCGTCGCGCAGGGTGGTGTCGAAAATCAGGACGCGGTCTTGTTCGTTTCGGTTCATGTCTCGTTCTCCGGTTGGTGCCGTTGCGGCGGGCCGCTGGCGACGATCGCCAACAAAAAACCCACCGGGCAGGCGGTGGGTTTTCGTGGCTTGTGTTCCGCAGGATCACTGCATGCACGGCCCGCCCACCGCCCCGGGAAGGAGCGGAAGTCGAAGCAGGCCGGCAAGCGTGGGAACGCGGAACATGAAGGAGAAGTACGGGAGGGGGCCGGCAAAGTCAAGCGGGCTTCTCCGGGCGGACTTTGAATTAAACAGGCTTCCTAAACGTCGTAGACGCTCTTCCGGCCTCCGGCCGAACACCACAACCTGGAGAAGCGAGTTCACGTGACCCAGCCCGCCTCGACATCCAATCCCCTGCCGATCGCCGCCTTGCTCTGCTCCCTCCTGGCGGGGTGCGCAAGGCAGGGCGAACCCGCGTCGGCGGCCGCGGCCCCGGCGCTGGCGAAGATCGACTACAACCGGGATGTCCAGCCGATCCTGTCCAACTACTGCTACCACTGCCACGGGCCGGACACGGCGAGCCGGGCCAAGAAGGCGGTGAGCCAGACCGGGCAGACGCTGCGGCTCGACCTCCCCGGGCACGCCCTGTCCTTCGTGAATTCCGAGGGGCGGCGGGTCATCGTCCCGGGCAAGCCGGGGGAGAGCGAGCTGGTGAGCCGCATCCGGTCGCACGACCCCGACGAGCGGATGCCGAAGGACGGGGAAAAACTGCTCAATCCCGACCAGATCCGGCTGCTGGTGGAGTGGATCCGCCAGGGCGCCGAATTCCGCAACCACTGGTCCTTTGAAACGCCGGTGAAGGCTGGGCTTCCCGCCGTCTCGCAAGAAGCGTGGTGCAAGGGGCCGGTGGACCTCTTCGTGCTCGCCCGCCTGGACGCCGCCGGGCTGACGCCCAATCCCGAGGCGGACCGTCGGGCGCTCATCCGCCGGGTGACGCTGGACATGACGGGATTGCTGCCCGCCCCGGAGGAGGTCGAGGCCTTCGTCGCGGACCCGGCGCCCACGGACGCGGCCTACGAAAAGGTGGTGGACCGGCTGCAGGCGTCGCCCCGCTACGGCGAGCACCGCGCCCGGCACTGGCTCGATTACGCCCGCTACGGGGACAGCCACGGCATCCACTACGACGGCTACCGGTCGATCTGGGGGTATCGCGACTACGTGATCAACGCCTTCAACGCCAACAAGCCCTTCGACCGCTTCATCACCGAGCAGCTCGCCGGGGACCTGTTGCCGGACGGGAATATGGACTCGCTCGCCGCCTCGGGTTTCGTGCGCGCGGGGATATCCACGGGCGAGGGCGGCACGATCGTCGAGGAGAACTGGAACAACCTGATCCGCGAGCGGACCGAGGCGTTTGGCGCCGTGTTTCTGGGCATGACCACCGGCTGCGCCGTCTGTCACGACCACAAGTACGATCCGATGACCCAGCGCGACATGTATTCCCTCGCGGCCTATTTCGGCAACCTCAAGGAGAAGCCCTGGACGGGCGACAACCACTACTGGGAGCCCTACCAGGTCATCTGCAATCCGGAGGACCGCCCCGCCTTTGACGCGGCGCTGGGCCGTCGCGCCCGGGCCGAGGCCGACCTGCGCGGGCTGGCCGAAAAGGAAGCACCGGCCATGGCCGCGTGGGTCAGGACGGGGCCGCGGCCGGTCCGCGAGGGTCTGGCGGCCTGGTTTCCCCTGGACGAGGGCGCGGGGGCGGAGATTGCCGACCGGATCAGCGGGAAGAAATACCCGGCGGAAGGCTCGCCGCCCGTGTGGGACGACTATCCCAACCTCACCGGCTCGTTCCGCACGGCCGACAACACCCGGCTGGCCTGCCCGGACGTCGGGGACTTTGAAAAGGACCAGGCGTTTTCCTTCTCCGGCTGGGTCCGGCTCTACGAAGTCGTCTCCCCGCAGATGTTCGGCGTCAGTTCGGGCGCGCTCGTCTCCCGGATGGACGGCACGGAACTGCGCGGCTGGAACATCGCCGTGGCCGCCAACCGGCTCAACATCCAACTGATCAGCCAGTGGCCGGGCAATGCGATCAACCTGCTGGGCGACGCCCTGCCGCGCCCGGGGTGGGTGCATCTGGCCGTCACCTACGACGGTTCCGGCAAGGCCGCGGGCGTGAAGGCGTTCCTGGACGGGCGTCCGTCCTCTCTCAAGGCGGAAATCGACACGCTCACCGGCTCCATCCGCACGGCGGCGCCCTTCATGTTTTCCCGCCGCGCCGGCACCGACACGGCGGCGTTCCCCGCGCGCCAGACCGGGTTCGAGGATGTGCGGCTGTACCGCCGGGTGCTGACCGCGGAAGAGGTCGCCCGGCTGGCCTACGAGGATCCGCTGGCCGTCATCGCCGCCCGCAAGCCCGACCTGCTGGCCCCGGTGGACGTCAGGGCTGCGGTCAAGAACGGCGCCGATCCCTATGCGGCGGCGTGGACCCCCTTTGAGAAGCGCGTCGCGGCGCAGGCCTATTTTGCGGCCCATCCCGAAGCCCCCGCGGCCTTGCGCAAGGAAATCGCGGAGGCGCAGGGGGCGATGGACGCGCTGACCGGGAAGGTCAAGGTCCCGGGTTTCGGCGGCGGGGACAAGAACGGCCTCTACCAGACCCTGCTCAACTCCTACGAGGGGAAGCATGGCGCGCTGACCCTGGTCTGCCGGGAAAACGAGACCCCCGCGTACGCCCACATTCTTTCCCGGGGCGAATACACGCGCTTCCTGGCGAGGGTGTACCCGGACACGCCCGCCTTCCTGCCGCCGCAAAAACCCGGCGCCCCGCCCAACCGGCTGGGGCTGGCCGCGTGGGTGGTTTCGCCGGACAACCCCCTCACCGCCCGGGTGGCGGTCAACCGGATTTGGCAGGAGATCTTCGGCACCGGCCTGGTGGAATCCGCGGAGGATTTCGGCGTGGTCGGACTGCGCCCCTCGCACCCGGAACTGCTGGACTGGCTGGCGGTGGACTTCCGCGAAAGCGGATGGGACGCCCGCCGCCTGTACAAGCAACTGGTCCTGTCCGCCGCGTACCGGCAGTCGGCGGCGGTCAGCCGCGAAAAGCTGGAGAAGGATCCCCGCAACCTGCTGATCACCCGGGGGCCGCGCTACCGCATGGACGCCGAGGAGATCCGCGACTGCGCCCTGCAGGCGGCCGGTCTGCTCAACACGGAGAAGGTCGGCGGCCCCAGCTTCAAGAGCTACGTGCCCGAGGGGATTTTCAGCTCGGTGGTGGACACCAATTGCACCGGGTATGAAAACCACCACGGGCCGGTCCTGTACCGGCGCAGCATGTATATCCTCAACAAGCGCACCGTGGCGCAGCCCGACCTGGAGGTGTTCGACGGCGTGGACCGCCTGGCCTCCTGTCCGCGGCGCGGCCGCACCAACACCCCGCTGGCCGCCCTCGCGCTGATGAACGACGTCACCTTCCTCGAGGCCGCCCGGGCGCTGGCCGAGAAGACCCTGCGCGAGGGCGGGACGGACGACACCCTGCGCCTCCAGTTCATGGCCGCGCGCGTCCTGGGCCGGGACCTGGCCGCCCCGGAGATCGCCGCCTTCACCCGCGCCCGGGAAACCATCGTCCGCGAGGTGACCCCGGAACGCGCCGGCAAACTGCTGGCGGCCGGGGAAATGAAGCGCGACCCCGCGATCGATCCCGTCCAGCACGCGGTGTGGATGGGGCTGGCGAGCCTGTTGATGAACACCGACGCGGCGTTGTGCAAATGACGCGCGACGCCGATTTCAACCCCTGGAACACCCCATGAGCCCATCCTCCTGTCCCGACCACCATGGCGAAGGCGCGACGCCCTGGGACCTGCCCATCCCCCGCCCGCTCAAGGAGGAATGGAAAACCGCGGCCACCCGCCGCCACTTCCTCACGCGCTCCGGCCAGACCCTGGGCGCGCTGGGGCTGGGCAGCCTGCTGGGCCGCCTGGCCTCCGCCGCCCCGGGGGTCGGCGGACACGGCGCGCTGGGCGCTCCGCATCATGCCGCCCGGGGCCGGCGCGTGATCCAGCTCTTCATGGCCGGCGGCCCGCCCCACATGGACCTGTTCGACCCCAAGCCGGGGTTGAAGGAGTGGAACGGAAAGGACATGCCGCAGTCGGCCTTTCCGCCGGATTTCCGCCCCTCGGGCATGACCTCCGGGCAGTCGCGCTACGTCGTCACCGCCTCTCCCTGGGGCGCGAAGCAATACGGGGCGTGCGGCGCGTGGGTCAGCGATCTGCTGCCGTGGACCGCCCGGTGCGTGGACGACATCGCCATGATCCACTCGATGCACACCGACGCCATCAACCACGAGCCGGCCATCCTCCTGATGAACACCTGCGCCATGTTTCCGGGCCGCCCGGCCCTGGGCGCGTGGATCTCGTACGGCCTGGGCAGCGGCAACGCCAACCTGCCGTCCTTCGTGGTCCTCAACTCGAACGTCATTCCCGGGACCAACTCCCAGACGGTGACGCCCAAACTCTGGACCAGTTCCTTTCTGCCCACCGAGCACGCGGGCGTGCCCCTGCGCTCCGGCAAGGACGCGGTCCTCTACCTGCGGGACCCCGAGGGCATGACCCGCGACATGCGGCAGGCCCTCGTGAAGGGCGTCTCCGAGTTGAACCGGGAAACCTTCAACGAGGTGGGCGATCCCGAGACCAACGCCCGCATCCAGCAGTATGAACTGGCCTTCCGCATGCAGATGAGCGTGCCGGAGCTGTCCGATTTCTCCGACGAGCCCGCGTCCACCTGGGACCTCTACGGCCCCGCGGCCCGGACCCCGGGGTCGTTTGCCTACAACTGCCTGATGGCCCGGCGGCTCGCCGAGCGCGGCGTCCGTTACACCCAGATCTACCAGCGCGGCTGGGACGTGCACGGCGGGCTGGCCCCGCACCTGCCCCTGCTGGCGGGGGCCACCGACCGCCCCGCCTACGCCCTGCTCACCGACCTGAAGCAGCGCGGCCTGCTGGACGAAACCCTGGTGGTGTGGGGCGGGGAGTTCGGCCGCACCATCTATTCCCAGGGTGGCGACGGCCGCGACCACCACGCCCGCTGCTTCACGGTCTGGCTCGCCGGGGCGGGCGTCAAGGGCGGAACCGCTTATGGCCGGACCGACGAGTTCGCCTTCTCCACCGTCGAAAACCCGGTCCACGTGCGCGACCTCACCTCGACCCTCTGCCACCTGCTGGGCATCGACGCCAACCGGCTCTCCAAGCGGGTGCTGGGGGTGGATCTGAAGCCGTTCGGCGTGGAACCGGGAAAGGTGGTCCGCGAGATCCTGGCGTGACCCGCGCCGTTCCGGTGACCGGAATTATTCCGCGGCGGGGGTTCCGGTGACCGGAACTCCGGCCGGGGCCGTCGCGGCCGCGGCCTCCGCGGCCAGCACCTCGCGCTCGATGCGCAGGATCACGCGGCGGGCGAAGAAGAGGGTAAAGACGGCGGCGGACCAGTTGGAGGCGAACTGGCCCCACCAGACGCCGGCGAGGCCGCGGTCGAGAATGTCGGCGAAGAGATGGCACAGGAGCAGGGGCAGGAGGATCTGGCGGACCAGCCCGATCCAGATGGCGTACACCGGCTTCTTGAGGGCCTGGAGGGCGGCGGTGTTGATGTAGAGGATGACGTAGGCGGGCAGCAGGAAGGCCATGACCTTGAGGTAGCCGCGCCCGACCTCGAGCAGGTCGCGGGCCACGTGCCCTCCCCCGAAGCGGTGCAGCATCGGCTCCGAGAACAGGATCAGCGGCAGCGCCGAGAGCAGCATCAGGCAGATGCCGTAGATCATGGCCAGCCGGACGGTGGCGCGGACGCGGTCGAACTTCCGCGCGCCGAAATTCTGTCCGCAGATGGCAAGGGCGGCGATGTTGAGGCCGATGGACGGCAGCAGGGCGATCTGTTCGATGCGGGTGGCGACGTTGTAGCCGGCGAGGGCGGTCGTGCCGTAGTCGGCGACGAACCGGGTCGTCACGAAGATGCCGATCGCCACCGTGAGCATGTTGAAGGTGGCGGGCAGGCTCTGCATGGCGATCTGGCCGAGCAGGCGGCCGTTGGGGCGCATGAGGACGAAGGTCCGGCGGGTGACGTAGCCCTTGGAGGCGGCGCGGAACAGCATGTAGGCGGAGCCGGCGATCTGGATGGTCACGGTGGACAGGGCGAGCCCGCGGAAGCCCATGCGGGGGCAGCCGAACCAGCCGTCCACGAACATCGGGGCGAGGACGAAGTTCAACAGGCAGCCGCAGACCAGGACGATGAGGAAACCGACCATGTCGCCCCGGGCGGCGAGCGGGGCGTTGAGCACGGTCGAGAGCACGAAGAACGGCGCGCCGAGGAAGATGACGAAGGAGTAGTCCATCGCGTAGTCGTAGACCCGGCCCAAGGCCTTGAGCATGTGGAAGAGGTACGGGGCGAAGCCGAGCCCGAGGCCCATGACCACGACCGACACGATCAGGGCGAACACCAGCGCCTGCGCGGTGAGGCGGTTGGCCTCGCGGCGGTCCCCGCGGCCGACGGCCTGGGAGATGAGCGCGGTGGGCCCGGTGTTGGCGCCGTGGCTGAAGGCGATGATGATGAAGAACAGGGGGAAGGAGAGGCCCAGCGCGGTGAGGGCGTCCTGCGAGACGGCGCGGCCGGCCCAGTAGGTGTCGATGACGTTGTAGAGCGTGTTGAACAGGAAGCCGAGGCTCGCGGGGACGGCAATCCGGCGGATCAGGCCCGGAATCGGGGCCTTCGTCAGATCACCGGCGATGTTCATGCGCGCGGGGCCCGGGACGGTGGCGGGAAGAAGTGGTCGCGGAGCACCGCGCGCAGTTCGTCCAGCCCCTCGCCCAGTTCGGCCACCAGGGGAAGGGGCTTGGTGCGGGTGGCGGCGCGGAAGCGCTTGAGGTTCGCGGCGGAGTCCGGCAGGTCCATCTTGTTGGCGACGACGACCGACGGGCGTTTGAGCAGCGCCGCGTTGTAGAGTTTCAGCTCCCGGCGCAGCTTGCGGTAGTCGTCGACGGGGTCGCGCCCGTCGAGGCCGCCCATGTCGATCACGTAGATGAGGAACATCGTCCGCTCGATGTGGCGCAGGAAATCATGGCCGAGGCCGTGGCCCTCGTGGGCCCCCTCGATGAGCCCCGGAATGTCGGCGATGCGGATGCGGGTGAGGTCCTCGAACACGGCCACGCCGATGTGCGGATGGATGGTCGTGAAGGGATAGGCGGCGGTCTTGGGATGGGCGTCGGTGAGCTGGCCGATGATGGTGGACTTGCCCGCGTTGGGGTAGCCGACGAGGCCGACCTCGGAGATGATCTTGAGCTCCAGGATGAGCGCGAGGTCCTCGCCCTCGGTGCCCTCGGTGAATTCGGTCGGGGCCTGGTTGCTCGAACTCTGGAAGTGGATGTTGCCCAGCCCGCCCTTGCCGCCCTTGGCGACGACCAGCTCCTGCCCGTGCTCCAGCACCTCGCCCAGCACCTCGCCGGTTTCCTCGAGGGTGACGACGGTTCCGCAGGGGACCTTGACGCGCAGGTCCTCGCCGCGCCGGCCGGTGCACTGGCTGTTGCCGCCCTTGTCCCCGTGCGCGGCGCGCAGGAGGGGCCGGTAGTAGAGGTCGAGCAGGGAGTTCTCGTTCTTCTCGCCCACCAGGATGACGCTGCCGCCGTTGCCGCTGTCGCCGCCGCTGGGACCGCCAGAGGGTCGTTCTCGCGGCGGAAGAGCGCGGCGCCGTCGCCCCGTTGCCGGCGGTGCAGCGAATGCGGACCTTGTCTTTGAATACGGGGGGTTTCATGGGGGATCGGCCCGGCAGCATGCCTAAGAATCGGCGTCATGGCCAATCGAAAAGCGGTCGAAACGCCGATAATTCGCTATTCCCCCACCCTTCGCGCTTCGCCGGCCGGCGGGGGATTCCCCGAGCGCCCCGAGGGCCGCGCTTCGCCGGATCCGCCCCCCGGCGGGCGGGCGCCGAATCCGAAGATGGTCGTCGTCGATGTAGAGCAGCCGCGCCTTGTCCATGAACCTCGCCCGCCCGCCCGGGGCCGAGCGCAGGTCGGCCACGGGGACGACCCGGCAGCGCGGCAGGGCCGCGGCGACGCGGCGGATCATGGCGTTGCCGGCAGCCTGCGGAGCGGGGCGAGACCGGAGGGTGCCGTCCCCTCCCCATGGGCCGCGGCGACGCGGCGGATCATGGCGTTGCCGACGGCCCATGCGGAGCGGGGCGAGACCGGGAGGGTGCCGTCCCCTCCCCATGACCGGCGCAGGTGGACGGCGGCCTGCAGCGCGTTGCGGTCTCCAAAATGGAGCACGGGCGGCTGCTCGATCATCGGCACGACCGCGCCGCCGCCGGCGAGGAACGCACGAAAAGCGGCGCGGCGGTTCCTCACGCGACGTACTGGTCCCAGCGTGCGACCAGGATGATGGCCCGGGGTTTCCAATCGTGAAGCGCCCGGATCGGGCCGTGTCCAGGTCGTACTGCCCGTCGGCGGAAAGGAACGGCTGGGCGACGCGCCGGGGTTGGGCGCCGAAGAACGGATTCACCCCGTCGGCGGCGAAAAACCCGGCCGGAACGCCCGACGCGCGGCAGATGTCGCCGGTCAGCCCGGACCACATCAGCGCGTGGGAGTCGCCCAGGACCATCACCGCGGGGACGCCGCCACCCGGGTCGCTCCGGACCCCGTCCGCCGCAAGGACGTCGGGGCGCGGATCCGTCCGCACGGGGGCGGAGATGCCGTCCATGCGCTCCGCCCAGATTTTGGAATCGGAGGCGCGGACCGGCGTGACGTCGTACAACCGTCCGCGCCATTCGACCGGGGCGAATCCGGGTAGTCGTGACGGGGACGGGCCTGATGGAGCCAGGCCGAAGGCCGAGGCCGGCGGTGAAGGCACGGGAATGACCACCCGCCAGGCGGAGCGCGTCCCGGCCGATGTATTCCACCAGGTGGCGGGACAATCCGCCGCAGGCGATCCACGGCAACCGTCTGCCAGGCGGGATCCGCACCGCGTACACCTGCTCGCAGGCCCGGGCGAAGACCAGCACGGGCCAGTGCCACAGGTAGAGCAGATAGGAGGCCTTCCCGAGATAGACGAACGGGCGGCTGGACAGGAGGCGGCCGGCCCGACCGTCCCCGCCGTGCAATGCGCGAGGACCAGCACCGTGCACGGGACCGGGAGGAGGGGCCTGGTAGCCCGGGAACCCCGGGTTTCTCGGAGACCAGCCGCGCGGACGGGACGATGCCGAGCAGCCCGAGGACCGGGAGGACCCGGCGGGGGGGCGGGCGGGGCCGCGGCGTCCACCGCTTCGCGGCGCCGCAGGGCCAGCAGCCCCACCGAGTTCCCAGCCCCGCATCGGCAGCAGGTAAAACGATGCGGTCGGAAAGCGGGAAGCCCGGCCAGGCAGGGCAGCAGGCTCGCGCCCGTCGCCGCCGCCAACGCGGGCATGAGCCAGGGCGAGGCGCGCCGGTGCAGGAAGGCGAGGACGAGCGGATAGAACAAGGTAGAACTGCTCCTCGACCGACAGCGACCAGGTGTGCAGCAGGGGCAGGTTGGTCCCGACCGGCCCCCAGTAGTCGCCGGCGGAGGCGCAGAAGGTGAAGTTGGCCGCGGAGAGGAGGGCCGAGGCGCCCTGGGTGCCGAGGGATTTCCAGCCGGACGGCCACAGCACGAGCGGCCGGCGATCAGGACCGCCCAGGATCATCGTGGTCAGCGCAGGCAGCAGCCGGCGGATGCGCCGGAGCCAGAACGGTCAGCGTGAAGCGCCCTGCTCCAGGTCCTTCAGGAGGAGCGGGTGATCAGAAAGCCGGAGATCACGAAGAGGAACGTCGACCCCGATGAAGCCCCCCGGCAGCCGACCGGGTTCAGATGGAACGGGATGACGGGCAGGATGGCGACGGTTCTCAGGCCGTCAATTTCCGGGCCGGTAACGAAGCTGGCTTGCGCGATGGACCACGCGTCGCCTGCTTGGCGGGCGGGGGAAGCTCCAGGTGCAATCCGCGCGGGGCGGGCGCGGGGCGAGGACGGCGGGGAAAACAAAACAGGCGGGTCCGGGGACCCGCCTGAGGCGCGATGGAAACGCGGCGGTTCAACCGACCGGCAGTTCCTCGACGTTGGCGCGGCGGCCGTCGGAATCGAAGTACACCTTGCCGTTCTTGAGGGCGAACAGGGTGAAATCGCGGCCGATGCCGACGTTCTTGCCGGGGTGGAAGCGGGTTCCGACCTGGCGCACGATGATGCTGCCGGCCGTGATGACCTGGCCGCCGAAGCTCTTCATCCCGCGCATCTTGGGATTGGAGTCGCGACCGTTGCGTGACGTTGCCTGACCTTTTTTATGTGCCATGAGGTGTTCTCCTTGGGGAGGGGCTCAGCCCAGCTCCACCACGCGGATTTTGGTGAGTTCCTGACGGTGACCGATGCGGCGGGAGTAGCCCTTGCGGCGCTTCTTCTTGAAGGCCACCAGCTTGTCACCGCGAAGGTGTTCGACAACCTCGGCCTTCACCGAGGCGCCCTGCAGCTCGGGCGTGCCGAACGAGAGGGAGGCGCCGTTGTGCAGCGCGAGGACGGTCAGCGGAAGCGTGGTTCCGACGTCACCCTCGGGGCGTTCGGCGCCTCGAGGACGTCGCCCTTGGCCACCCGGTACTGCTTGCCGCCGGTTTGAATGACTGCGTATGATTCCATGATCGATATCCTGGCTTTCGCCTTGTTGGGAAAGGGTGGCGATAATAGGGACGAAAGGCGCTTCGTCAAGCGGATGCGGAAAGTTTTTTTCGACGTCCGGCCGCGCTTGCATGGCGGCGGCAGCACCGGTATAAAGAGGAATGTTCGATCCGCCGCCCCACCCCGCGCCCGGCCACCCCGCCGGAGCCCCGCCGCCCCGGAGGACGACGAAGTGGACGCTGATCCCCCCCGCATCCTCGAACGTGTCCGCACCCGTTTCAACCAGGTGGAGGTGCGCGTATCCGGCGACCTTGTCTCCTTCGAGATCGCCGGGGCCGCCCACGCCGAGTGGCATCCCCGCCGCCGCGTCACCCGGCAGGCGTGGGACGCCCTGGCCGCCGCCGCCCTGCTCCACCCCGCGACCGACGCGCCGGACCTCCTCATGCTCGGCCTGGGCGGCGGCACCGGCGCCCGCATCCTGCGGGCCCTTCTGCCCCGGGCCCGCATCACCGCGGTGGAAATCGACGGCGGCATGATCGCGCTCGGCCGCCGCCACATGCGGCTCGACGACCTCGGTCTGGAGATCCTGGAGGCCGACGCCTTCCGGTTCCTGCGCGAAACCCGGCGGCGGTTCGACGTCGTCATCGACGACATCTACCTCGGCGGCGCCGGGGACGCGGTCCGCCCCGCCCGCATGGACGACCGCATGATCCGGTTGCTGCGCCGCGTGCTCAGGCCGGACGGCGTCGCCGCCATCAACCTGATCACCGGACGGGGGCACCGGACGGTGCAGTCCGCCGCCCGCGCCGCCATGCGGCGCGCCTTCGCGCAGGTGGTCTCCATCCGCCCGCCCGACAGCCTCAACGAAACCCTGGCCGCCGGACGCCGCCTGCTTCCGACCTCCATCCTCCGCGAGGCCGCCCGCCGCTTTGACCACTACCGCGACCAGGCCGACTGGCGGGCCCTGTCCGCCCGCCGCCTCCCGCGCCTGGTCTGATTGCATGAGCGCCGAACTTGCCACCCCGCCGTTCTGACGTTACGGTCCCGGGTTCACCTCCATGGCCGCGACCCTCATCCTCTCCCCCACCTACAACGAACGCGAAAACGTCCGCACGCTGGCCGACGGGGTGCTGGCCGCGTGTCCGGAGGCGAACCTCCTCTTCCTGGACGACCATTCCCCGGACGGCACCGGCGCCGTGATCGACGAGATGGCCGCGCGCGATCCGCGCATCCTGGTCCTGCACCGCCCCGCGAAGCAGGGGCTCGGACGGGCCTATCTGGCGGGGTTCGCCTGGGCGCTGGAACGCCACTACGAACGCATCGTGACCATGGACGCCGACCTCTCGCACCAACCCTCCGCCCTGCCCGCCCTGCTGGCCGGCCTCGACCGCGCCGATGTCGTGATCGGCTCCCGCTACATCGACGGCATCCGGGTGATGAACTGGCCGCTGGGCCGGCTCATGCTCAGCAAATCGGCCGCGTTCTACGCGCGCATGGTCACGGGCATGCCGGTCTCCGACCCCACCGGGGGCTTCATCGCCTACCGGCGCGAGGTGCTGCAAAACCTGCCGCTCGACCAGGTGGCGGCCAACGGCTACTCCTTCCTCATCGAGATGAAGCATTCCGCCTGGAGGGCCGGATTCCGCCTGGCCGAGACGCCCATCACCTTCATGGACCGGACCAACGGCGTGTCCAAGATGAGCGGCGCCATCATCCGCGAGGCCATCTGGGTCGTCTGGAAACTCCTGCTGAAGGGCGGCCTGCGGCGTCGCCCGCCGGACCGGCCCCACCCTTCCAGCATCGCCGCGGGGACGGGCGCACCGGGATGATGCGGCGCATCCGATCGCACCTCGTCGCCCTGCGACCGCACCAGTGGACCAAGAATTCCGTGGTCGCGGCGGCCTACGTCTTCGCCCTGGGCGACCGGCACCAGACCCTGCCCGCGAACGCCCTCTGGATCACCCTGGCCATCACGGCCTGCTTCTGCCTGGCCTCCAGCGCGATCTACCTGGTCAACGACGTCCGCGACATCGAACTCGACCGCCTCCACCCCACCAAGCGCTTCCGCCCCATCGCGGCCGGCCAGGTCCGCATTCCCACCGCCCTGCTGATGTCCGCCGCGCTGGCGGCCACCGCCCTGGCCGTGTCCCGGTGGATCCAGCCCCTGGCCTGCCTCCCGGTGGCCGCCTATCTGGTCAAGCAACTGGGCTACTCGATGGGCCTGAAGCGGATCGCCTACCTGGACGTCATCCTGATCGCCACGGGGTTTGTGCTGCGCGCCCTCGGCGGCGCCCTCGCCCTCGGGCCGGACGTGTCCATCTCCCACTGGCTGCTGATCTGCACGTTCCTGCTGGCCCTGTTTCTCGGCTTCAGCAAGCGCCGCCACGAAAAAGTGACGCTGGGCGGACTGAAGGACAACGCCCGCCCCAGCCTGCGCCAGGTGGACGAGAAGACGCTCGACTCGGTCATCCTGCTGGCGGCCGGGGCCACCCTGACCGCCTACGCGCTCTACACCATCGCGCCGGAAACGGTGGCCAAGTTCGGCAGCCGGAAACTGGCCTGGACCATCCCCTTCGTGGCCATGGGCCTGTGGCGGTATTTCCACCTGGTCTACCGGCGGGAGGAGGGCGGGCGCCCCGAACGGGTGCTGCTCACCGACCCCGCCATGATCGGGATCCTCGCCGCCTACACCGCGACGATCCTCGCGCTCATCACCTGACCGCTCAGAGCCGTCCGGAGTATTCCACCAGCCCGCGCATGCGCTGGACGATGTCGGGGGAAAGCTGCTCCCGGACAAACCGCCAGCCCCAGTTGCCGCTGGTCGTGCCCGGGGTGTTCATGCGCGCCTCGCTGCCCAGGCCGAAGACGTCCTGCAGCGGCGCCACCGCGGTGCTGGCCTTGGAGCGGAACGCCAGGGAGATGAGGTCCCAGTGGATCTGCGACCCGTCGGTGTGGACGTAGTCGAGCACGGTGCGGCGCTCGCGGTCGATCTCCTCGCGCGACCTGGTGCTCCCCTGCCCCGGCTCGCTGCGAAACCAGCCCACCGTCGTGTCGTTGTCGTGCGTGCCGGTGTACACCACGCAGTTGGGCGGATAGGAATGCGGCTTGTAGTTCTCGGCCTGGTCGTCGCTGCCGAAGGCGAACTGCAGGATGCGCATGCCGGGCAGGTGGAACCCGTCGCGCAGGGCCTCGACCCCCGGGGTGATCACCCCCAGGTCCTCGGCGATCACCGGCAGGTCGCCCATCTGGCGGCGCAGCGACTCGAAGAAGTCCGCCCCCGGCCCCGGCACCCAGCGCCCGTTCATCGCCGTGGGCTCGCCCCCGGGGATTTCCCAATAGGCCTCGAAGCCGCGGAAGTGGTCGATGCGCACGATGTCCACCAGCGAGAGGATCTTCCTCATGCGGCGGATCCACCACGCGTAGTCGGACTGCTTGTGCACGTCCCACTTGTAGAGCGGATTGCCCCAGAGCTGGCCGGTCGCGCTGAAATAATCCGGCGGCACCCCCGCCACCACCGTCGGCGATCCGTCGGCGTTGAGGTAAAAGAGATCGGGATTGGCCCAGGTGTCCGCGCTGTCGTGCGCGACAAAGATCGGAATGTCGCCCACGAGCTGCACGTCCTGCTCGTGGCAGTGGGCGCGGAGCCGCCGCCACTGCGCGTCGAAGAGGAACTGCAGGATGCGCACCGTCTTGATGCGGTGGCTGTGGGCGCGGGCGAATTCCCTGAGCGCGGCCGGCTCGCGGCGGGCCAGCGCGGCCGGCCACTGCGTCCAGGGCCGCAACCCCTCGCTCTCCTTGATCGCCTGGAACAGCGCGAAGTCCTCCAGCCAGTCCGCGTTGGCGGCGCAGAAGCGCTGGAAATCCGCCTTCTGGAACGCGGTGGCGCGGCGGGTGAACTTGTCCGCCGCCAGTTGCAGCACGCGCGTGCGCGCCGGGATGACCGCCCCGTAGTCGACATGGTCTTCCGGAAAGCGCGGGAAGTCCGCCAGGTCCTTCGCCGGCAGGTACCCGTCCGCCACCAGTTGCTCCAGGCAGATGAGCATCGTGTTGCCGGCGAAGGTCGAGAGCGACTGGTAGGGCGAGTCGCCATAGCCGGTCGGCCCGAGCGGCAGCATCTGCCACAGCCCCACGCCCATCTCGCGCAGCCGGTCCGCGAAC
>JAXMHJ010000001.1:0-4676 GCA_046346795.1 Kiritimatiellia bacterium | reverse complement strand
GCACCGTCTGGATTCCCGTCGCGAACGATCTTGTCGCTTCCGGCTCCCGCCAGGGGTTGCGAAGCACGGATGAGCCACTCATCGAGACCCATGCCTGTTTCACGCATGGCTTTGATGAGGATCATGCCGGTGGCGCGAGCATCCTCCGAGGCATCGTGGTGTTTGATTTTCAGGCCAAACTCTTGGGTCAGATTGGCCAGACCATAGCCGGATCGCGCATATTGCGACCAAGCCCGTCGCACGACCCGCGTTGTGTCGAGCCATCGGCAGGACAAGTCTTGGAGGCGGTGACGTTCACTCGCTCTCTGCATTGCCGCGCGATCAAAGAGGCTATGACAGACCACCACTGCGTCTGACATTCGAGAGGTCAGTTCCGGAAACACGTCCTTGAAGGATGGGGCATCCCGAACGCGCTCTTCGTCGATCCCGTGGATCGAGACATTCATGCCGTCGAAAAAGTCGTTCGGGTTGATTAGCGACGAGAAGGTGTCCACGGGCTCACCCGCACGGAATGTGACAATGCCGACCTGGCAGATGCTCGCAAGGTCGGCGTTAGCCGTCTCGAAATCGAGCGCCACAAAATCCATGATTGTGTCCTCCCTGGCCTATTCAACCAGAGAGGGGCGCTATGGTGAAGATCAGAAGTGACCCCGTTTGAATCCCGCAAAGCCGACTGGCGCAACTATGTTTCCGGCAGTCGTCAGTTAAGCCTGTTCTAACTTGTGCCTTGATAATGCTCAGGAACTGACATTCCTGCGGGTGGCATTAACCCTATTGTACGCCGCGCGTGGGTTTGGCAGACTCCCGTTACTGCGTCGGAAAGCCCTAAGGTCGGCGCAGGGGCCGTTTTCATCAATTTTAGCGCACTGGTTAACACAGCGTTTTTTGAAAGATCAAAAAAGTCTGTAAAATCAAAGCTGAAATGGTAGACGCGGTAGACTCAAAATCTATTGCCGAGAGGCGTGCTGGTTCGAGTCCGGCCTGGGGCACCAATTTCGCGCGCAACGCACGTTCCCATCTTGACCGACGCAAAGTGAAGGTCGCCACCTTCTTGGGGTGAACCTGGAGCCGCCCGTGTCTGATGATCTCGCCGAACGCCGCCTTCAGCGCTTCGATATCGACGATGCCTTCGATGACATCATGGCCGCCATCGACGCCGACGGCAGCGCCATTGTCGAGCGGTTCATTTCTCCCGAATTGCTTGGCCGTCTGAACTCCGAACTTGGCGGACCGATCAGGGACAAAACTCCGGGATCGGCCGATGTTGGGCCGATGATGGGTTGGTTCTGGGGCGCTCAGACTAAGCGCTTCACCAGGCTTGCCGCGATCGCGCCCGCCTTCGTGGATCTTCTCGATCACGACTTCATGCACCGCTGGGCCAGGCGGGAGCTCAAGAATGAGTATTGGCTCAACACCGGCCAGGCGATGATCGTCGGCCCGGGTCAGGGCGCCCAATTTCTGCACCGTGATATCGCTATCTGGCCGTTCATCGAGGAGGCCGGCCTCGCAGCGCCCCAGGCGATGGTCAGCATCCTCCTGGCCCTCTCTGATTTCACCGAGGAGGTAGGCGCCACGCGCGTCATCCCGGGCAGCCACAAATGGGAGGACTTCCACCGCACGCCGGACCAGGCGGAGACCGTCGCGGCGGTCATGCCGGCCGGCAGCGCCGTGCTCTATCTCGGCAAGACCGTGCATGCGGCCGGGGCGAACACCACCGCCGATCAGTGGCGCCGGGGACTGCATATGAGCTTTTGCCTCGGCTGGTTGACCCCCGAGGAGGCCAATCCGATCTCCGTGCCCTGGGATCTGGCCCGCACCTTTCCGCCGCGCGTGCAGCGGCTGCTGGGATACGCCTCGCCCGCCAGGGCCGAGGGCGCCGCCCCGACGAACTGGCTGGTGGATTTCGAGGACATCCGCAAACACCTCGGTCAGCCTTTTGATCGGCCAGGCGGCGGTTCCTAGGAGGCGGGCGGCAGCGTCGAGTTCCGAGCCTGCATTGGCGCGCCCTTGACCCAGCGCACCCGCGCCTCGTTGAAATCGACCGCTTCGGAGAGCTCCCAGACGTTCTCGTACCCATAGCCGTGGAGGTTCACGAAGGTCTGAACGTTGAGGGCCAGCCGCACCATTTTGGTGACCACCGGGTCGATGTCATTGGTGAAGTTGTTGTTGCAGTAGATCAGCACCCGCCGGTCGGGGCGGCCGATGACGGTGGCAAGGCTCTGGGCGGTGAAGTCGGTGAGGGGCAGGTTCACCGCGCCGGCGATGTGGCCGCGGGCGAATGCGTCCGCCGAGCGGGCGTCCAGGATCAGGGTGTCGCCGTCCCCGGCCATTTCCCAGAAGCGGTCCAGCGTGACCAGATGCGCCTCGCGCACGGGGGCCAGATCGCGGGCCAGGGCGGCGAAGCCGGCATAGTCCACCCGGCTGGGTTCGGCCGTGGCAGCAAGGGGGCAAGACACAATTAAGGCGGCGGCGAGAAGCAAGGCGCGGCGCATGGTGGTTCCTCCTCCGAGCAGAGGAAGCTGAGCCTTGGATGAGGCGGCAATTTGGCCTTAGGCCCGCTTCTTCGCAGGCGCGTTGGCCGCCGCCATCTGAGCCCCGACTAGACGGCCCAGCCAGGCGGCGACCTCGGTCAGGGCGTCGGGCGTCAACTGATAGCGGTTTTCCTGTCCATAGCGACGGGGGCTGACCAGCCCGGCTTCAGTGAGGATGCGCAGGTGCTTGGAGATCGCGGGCCGCGATACCGGGAACTTGGCCGCGATTTCATGCACGGGTAAGGGGCGCTCGGTCAGCACGGCGAGGATGCCCCGCCGCGTATCGTCGGCGATCGCCTTATAGATATCGTGCTCTGACATTACCGTGACCCCACGGTTACCGGTTAGGGGCGTGCGCAGGGGTCCGTCAAGCGGAAGTTAACGAAGGTTAATAGTCCAGCTTGGGATACCAGTCCGCGCCACGCCCTTCCGGTGTCAGGTCGAGAATGTTCCAGAGTGGAGAGGGATCTGGCGCGCCCCGCGCGTCCTGGCCGGGATCGGCTGTCTGCCCGGTCATCTCACCCGTCCAGAAATGGCGGAGGCTTCCGTCGCGGGTGGTGAAGACATTCATCGACGGGACCTCGTCGCCGGAGGGAAGCATGCCGAACCAGTCCTTCGAGAAGGCGCCGTCGATGTCGGTGTAGAGGCGCACACTCCTCCAGCCGCGCTCCTTTTTCCAGGCGAGCAACTTGTCGATCGGCGAGAGGGCGATCACGGCGAGGGAAAGCTTCTGCGCGGCGTCGTCCGCCACACCGTCCCACGCGTCGAGCAGGTTGGTGCACATCGGGCAGGGGCGCTCGCGCTGCGGTCCGAACATGTAGGAATAAGTCACCAGGGTCTGCTTGCCCGCGAAAAGGCCGGCGAGGCTTGTCTCTCCGTGCTCCCCTTCGAAGCGGTATCGGTCTTGCACCGGTGCGCCCGGGGGCAAGGCCCGGCGCAGGGCCGCGACCTTCTCGATGTGCCGGCGCAGTTCCAGCTCCTCGGCCAGCAGGGCCGTGCGGGCGGCGCGGTAGGCGCTGCTCTCACCCGGAATACGGACAGGATTGTCCCGCGCCAGGTCGGCGGCAGGGATCAGGGTGTCGCTCTTAGCATCCATGGCGCGGCTCCGTTGACGGAAACAACTATATCCGATCGCAGGACGCGCGGGTTCCCTCATCGCCGACAGGCTGCGCGAAAAGATATTCTGAGCATAAACCGGCTCCTAACCCAAAACGTGCAAGGTCCGCCCAGGACACGTGAGAGAATATGGTCGCGATCGATCAGACCCGCTGCGCCGATTGTGGGAGAGCGATGAACCCGCTGGGCGTCCCGGACCACGCGCGTCTCTTCACGCCCGCCCCGCAGGCCGCGACCGCCG
Organism: Kiritimatiellia bacterium; assembly: GCA_046346795.1. Taxonomy (GTDB): domain Bacteria; phylum Verrucomicrobiota; class Kiritimatiellia; order SS1-B-03-39; family UBA6053; genus JAXMHJ01. The sequence goes on along the minus strand of JAXMHJ010000001.1, from coordinate 788 downwards.
GCGGGGGTTCAGTTCAGCGCCGGCGGAAGGCGCAGAAGGTCGTCTGTGACACATGTTCCACGCGCCGTTCGACCACGAACATCGTTATCTCCTGCTGCTCCTAGGCGCTTTGCTGGCCCTCCTCTGGTACGACGCCGAGACGAAGCTGGCGGGCCAGCCGCTCGAGGCCCCGATCGTCAGGGTGGTCGTCTCGCCTCGGCAGGAGACGATGGCGGACCACTCGGCTTTGTCCATCAATCGGGCCGCGCCGCCCGCCGCCCGCGCCTCCGTGCCGTCTCGTCCTCGTCGCGCGCCACGCCGCGAAGCCGTAGAGCCGGCCACGGGCCCGGCGGATCTCGAAGGGGTCTACTAGAGAAAAGGCTCGCGCAGACCTCGCGGCAAGGCGCCAGACTGGACGTCCCCAAGCGCTGGAGGCGGCTAATGACTACGGATCTCTTCGACCTGACCGGGAAGGTGGCCCTGATCACCGGCGGCAGCCGGGGCCTTGGCCGCGAAATGGCCCTGGCCTTTGCGGAACGCGGCGCGGACATCATCATCGCCAGCCGCAAGATGGACGCCTGCGAGGAAGTCGCCGCCGAGGTGCGCGCCCTCGGCCGCAAGGCGCTCCCCTATGCCTGCCATGTGGGGGACTGGGACGCCTTGGAAGGGCTTACCGACGCCGCCTACCAGGCCTTCGGCAAGGTCGACATCCTGGTCAACAACGCCGGCATGAGCCCGCTCACCCCATCCTCCAACGCCACCAGCCAGGACCTGTTCGACAAGGTCATCGACGTGAATTTCAAAGGCCC